>FSRV01000002.1:3960810-4620946 GCA_900142905.1 Burkholderia sp. GAS332
CACCTCGGCAAAACTGAAATTGTTCTGCAAGCCGAGGTGCCGTTCCGCCACGCATTCAATGCCAAGCTTCTCGTAGTTGCGCACGATCCGCTGCTGAACATCGTCCATGTACGGCGACACTAAACCGAACCGCCGTACGCCCGTTTTATCGAAGATTTCGTTGAGCGCCAGCACGGACGTTGTTGCTGGAATACCCGTCGCCTCGGTGATCTGGCGGCACAACGCCTGATCGCGCTCGAATCCCAACCATCCCGCCGACGTACCGCTCCAGCCGATCACGTCGACCCGTGCATCGGCCAGTTGACGCGCGGCCGCCAGAATTCGGCTCGCGTCGAACTGACCGAGCGCTTGCTCCGACAATGCGATCTCCGTGACCGTGAAGCGCGCAAAGTGCGCGCTGACGTGCGGCAGTTCGCTTAGCATCGCTGCGGTGATCGGTTCTAGCGCCGTGTTCGACGAAGGTGTGAGCATGCCGAGCCGGATTCTTCTGTGTTGCATCGCGACGTGTCCCTTTGGTGTTTGCGTGCGTGAGTGGCCTAGTCGGCAAGGAGCAGCTTCACGCCTTCGGCAGCTTCATAACGAAGCTGTTCGAGATCGAGGCCAGGAATCACGCCGTTATCCACCACCACGCGGCCGTTCACCACGTTGTAGCGCACACGAGCCGGTTCGCCCGCTGTCACCGGCGCCACCGCCATGTCGTGAAAACCGTTGAAGCGCAGATCGCTGACGTCGTACAGCACGAAGTCTGCGGCCTTGCCCACCTCGAGCGTGCCGACCGCATCGAGACCGAGCACGCCGGCGCCGCCCGCGCTGCCCCAATGAATGATCTCTTCGACAGTGGTCGCCGATGCGCCTTGCGCCGCGCGATGCACGAGCCATGCGAAGTGCGCCTCGTTGGTCATGCTGCCGGATTCGTTCGACGCCACGCCATCCACCGCCAGCGACATCGGCACGCCAGCCGCCGCCATCTGCGGCGCGGGCGCAATGCCGCTGCCGAGGCGCGCGTTGCTTACCGGACAGTGCGAGCAGCCGCTGCCGGTTTCCGCGAGCATCGCGATTTCGCTCGGCTGCAGATGTACCAGGTGGGCGAACCAGACATCCGGCCCGAGCCATTCGTGATCGGCGACGAACTCGACTGGTAGTTTGTTGAAGCGCTCTTTGCAGAAGTCGACATAGCGCGTCGTTTCGGAAAGGTGCGTGTGCAGCCTTAAACCCATGCGACGCGCCGCACGGGCGACTTCAGGCAGTAGTTCCGGCGGCAGTGAAAACGTCGGCGTAGTCGGTGCAACGACCACGCGACGCATTGAGGCGTCGCCCGCATCGTGATAGCGCGACTTCAGGCGTTCGATGTCCGCGAGCATCTGATCGAGCGTTTCCGGTTTGAGCGCAACTTTGGAAAAACCCGGATGATCGCCTGCTGCCTGCAATGCCCCGCCACGGCACAGCACGAAGCGCATGCCGAACGAAGCCGCTTCGTCGAACAGCAGATCGCCAGTTTCGGTAGTGCCGTCTGCGTGATACAGGTAGTGATGATCGGCGCAAGTGGTCACGCCGGACAACAACAACTCGGCAAGACCCAAACGTGCAGCGACACGCGCCAGGTCCGGCGTAAAACGCGCCAGACGCGGATACGGCACGGCGGCCAGCCATTCCTGCAAATCGGCATTGATGCCGGACGGTACCGCCTTCAGCAGGTTCTGGAATAGATGGTGATGCGTGTTCACCCAGCCCGGATACACGACGCATGAACGCGCGTCGATCACGCGTTCATCGGCGCGCGGTTCGAGGTTAGGGGCGATGGTCTCAATCCGGCCATTGCGAATCCGCAGATCGACCTGACCCAGGCGCGCGTTATCGCCACTTCGGCCGCTCATCACCGCGACAGGGTTCTTGATCAGCAACGCTTCAGTTTGCATGCTCACGATTCAATGTCCTTTCAGTTACCGCGAAGCGGCCGTCGATCCATGGAGGCACAACGGCCGCGCTCGTCCTGCTGCCTCGGTCGCTTATTTGCGTACTAGGATTCACGCACCAGGTTGCTGTGCGTCTCGACGATCTTTTCTTCTTCATGCGCGCCGTTCAGCACCGCGTTCAACACGACCGACACCAGACAGGCCAGCACAACGCCGCTATGCAGGAACGGCTGCGTCCAGTCGGGCATATGCTTGAAGACTTGCGGCGCCATCACCGGGATCAGCGCGGTGGCGATCGTGAAGCCAACGATCAGCACGTTGTAGCGATTGCGCTCGAAGTCCACCTTTGCCAAGGTTTGAATGCCGGCTGCCACCACCACACCGAACATCGCGATGCCCGCGCCGCCGAGGGCCGCAGCGGGCGTTGATGCGACTACTGCACCGATCTTCGGCACCAGCGCCACCACGCACATCAGCAGGCCACTGATCGCCACCACCCAGCGGCTGCGCACGCCGGTCAGGATCACGAGACCGACGTTCTCCATGAAGGCGATGAACGGGAACGCCGCGAACATACCGGCAATCGCGCTCGCCAGACCATTCGCACGCATGCCGCGCACCACGTCCTCCTCGCTCACGTCCTTGCCGACGATGCCACCGATGGCGACGAACAGCCCCATCGATTCGACCATCTGCACCACCATCACAACGATCATTGTCAGCACCGGCACCAGCGAAAACATGGGCGTCCCGAAGTGGAACGGCATCGGCATCGTGAACCACGGCGCGGCGCTCACGCTCGCGAAGTTGCCCATACCGAGCGAGCAGGCGAGAATGCCGCCAGCGATCAACCCAATCAGCACCGACAGATTGCGCAGGAACGGGCCGGCAAAGCGGTTGATCGCGAGAATCACCACCGCGACGAACAGCGTGACGCTCAGAAAGGGCAACGCACCGAACTGCTGCTGCGCGGCCTCGCCACCTCCAGCCCACTGATACGCAACGGGGAACAGTTGCAAACCGATCACGGTCACGATGCAGCCGGTCACCACCGGTGGGAAGAACCTTCGTAAGCGTCCGACCAGGGGCGCCGCAAACATCGTGAAGAGACCCGCGCCAATCACTGCGCCGCACACGCCGGCAAAGCCGACGCCCGGACTCATGCCGATTGCGATCACCGGTCCGACGCTGCTGAACGCGACGCCTTGCAGAATCGGCAGTCGCACGCCGAACTTCCAGACGCCGACGGTCTGCAAGATCGTCGAGATGCCTGAGCAAAACAGAGCGGTGCTGATGAGCACGGTCGTGTCGGCCGGCGACATCTTCAGTGCCGACGCGACGATCAACGGAACAGCGATCGCGCCGATGTAAGCCACTAACATGTGCTGCAAACCGAGCGTGATCATCTGGCGCTTCGGCAGAATCCGATCGACGGGGTGTATGGCGGTGTTCATTACGCGTCTCCTAATTGTCGTCTTCTGGCCGGAGCGCGCCGCACGGACTCGCCGTGCAGCATCACTTCACGCGCCGACCGGATCTCCCGTCAGGCCGCAACTGGCACGGCAAGACAGGCATGGAAGCGGTCGGTCAGCGCGGCGCGATCGAGATCGCGTCCGATGAATACAATGCGGCATGAGCGCGGTTCAGCGCCCCACACTTGCGCTGCGCGCAATTCGATGACGTTATGCACGCCTTGCAGCACATAGCGGTGCGACTGGCCCTGCACGGCGAGAATGCCTTTCATACGGAACAGGTTGGTGGCATCGGACTCGCGCAGTTCGGTGAGCCAGGCTTGCAGCGCGTCGAGATCGATGTCCGCATCCACTTCGATCCCGACCGAGGACACGCTTTCGTCGTGCTGGTGGTCGGCGTGATCTTCATCATGATGGGCGTGTTCATGATCGTGGTGCGCTTCATGTTCGTCGTGGTGATGCGCTTCCTCATGCGAGTGCTTGTGCTCTTCTTCATGCAAGCCGTCAGCCTCCACGAGAATCTGCGAGAACTCGTTCGCACCGACGCCGAGAATCTTGTCTAGGTCGATCTGTGCATAGCTCGATTCGACGATCTCCGCTGTGGCATTCAACCCGCGAATACGCTGCGTCAGTGACGCGATATCTTCTGCCGTCACCAGATCCACTTTATTGATCACGATACGGTCCGCGCAGACGATCTGATCGACCGCCTGGTTGTCGCTGCCGTCGAGCACCAGATCGTCCAGATGCGCGGCGATATGCTTTGCGTCCACCATCGTGACGACCGCATCCAACGTCACCTGTTTCGCGATCGGGTCGTCGAGGAAGAAAGTCTGTGCGACCGGATACGGATCGGCGAGCCCACTCGTTTCGACAATGATGTGATCGAGCCGGTCCGGCCTTTCCACCAGCATGCGCACGATCCGCACCAGATCTTCGCGCACGGCGCCGACGCAACACACGCAACCGTTGGTCATTTCGTAGATCTCTTCAGTCGATTCGAGGACGAGGCCACCGTCAATACCGATTTCGCCGAACTCGTTTTCGATCACCGCGATCTTGCGGCCATGTTTCTCGCGCAGGATGTAGTTGAGCAGCGTCGTTTTGCCGGCGCCGAGAAAGCCGGTCAGCACCGTGACGGGGATTTTCTCGATCTCGTTGTGGGTGGTGTGAATGTGATTCATGACTCGTCTCCGTTTCTTCGTTCGTACTGCGGTTCGTGCGGTTCGGCTATCAGGCGATATGCGGTGCTTGGGCTGCTTCTTGTGATGCGGTTTCTATGTCAGCCTCTCGCCAGCGTTTGACGGTGCCCGCTTCCAGACCGAACAGATCGAGTACGCGGCCAAGCGTGTGGTCGATCATCTGGTCGAGTGAAACAGGGCGCGCGTAAAACGCCGGGACAGGTGGGGCGACGATCGCGCCCATTTCAGTGACGGCGATCATGTTGCGCAGATGCGCCAGCGTGTAAGGGGTTTCACGCGCCAGCAGCACTAACGGGCGGCGCTCTTTCAACGTGACGTCGGCGGCGCGCGAGATCAGGCTTGACGACATGCCGCTGGCAATTTCGGCAAGCGTCTTCATCGAACAGGGGGCGACGATCATGCCCAGCGAGCGGAACGAGCCACTGGAAATGGCCGCGGCCATGTCGTCGCAACGGTAGGTGAAGCTGGCGAGGGCGCTGACGTCGGCGAACTTGTAGTCGGTTTCGTGCGTCATCGTCAGCAGTGCGCTGCGCGAGACGGTCAGATGCGTTTCGATGTCGAGTTGACGCAGCAGTTGCAGCAGGCGCACGCCGTACGTGAAACCGGACGCGCCGCTGATGCCGACTACCAGCCGCCGCGGGGTCATCGCTGAGCTCCGGCGGTGGTGCGGTTCAGAATCTCAACCGCTTGGTGCGCAGCGCGCTCGCTGATCTTCGCGCGAATGCCGTCGAAGTGGGAGCCGCGAGTCGCGTCGATGCCCATACGCGATGTCGTGCCCGCAGCGGACGATGACGGATCGAGCGGACTGCCCGGCAAGCCATCGACAATGAACACGTCCTGGTGGGGCTGGAAATGCGTGGCGATGGCCCACAGCACTTGCGAATCGTTGGTGATGTCGATATCGCTATCTACCGCGACGACGTTCTTCAGATACGGGTCCCAGCCGAGCAATGCGAGCATGATCTGGCGCGCTTCGCCGTCGCGTGTCTGGTTCAGCGCGACGTAGCAGTGAAAATGCGTGCCCGAGTTCGGATAGTGCAGCGCGGTGACGGAAGGAAAGCGCGCCTTCAGCTTCTCGCTCATTTCCGCTTCGCGTGGCAAGCGAGCCAGCGTCAGATGCTCGGCATACGGGCCGCCGACGACATCGACGAGCCATGCATCGTTACGCCGCATCATCGTGTCGACGCGCAGCACGTTGTTGGTGGAGCGGTCCGATGAATAGCCGGTGAATTCGCCGAACGGGCCTTCTTCTGCATGCGCGTCCGGATCGATCGTGCCTTCAAGGACAAACTCAGCGGCGGCGGGAACGCCGATGCCGTAACGCGGCGTACGCACCAGTTCCAGCGGCGCACCAAACAATCCGCCTGCAATTGCGCGCTCATCGGTACCGAAGGGCACACGCGCCGCGGCCGCCAGCATGAACAACGGATGTGCGCCGATCACCATCGCGACTTTCAAGGTGTCGCCGCGTGCCTGAGCGGTTTGCAGCATGCGCCAGAGGTGGCCGCGGGAATGCAGGCTGGTGGCGAGCGCATTACGGGCGTGCCGCATTGAACGGTGATAGCTGAGATTGGCGACGCCCGTGACTGGGTCTTCGGCAATGATCACTGCGTTTGTGATGTACGGACCACGATCGGTATCGAAGTGGCGGATCATCGGCAGTTGTGCGAGATCGACGGCTTCGCCTTCGATAACCTGGTCGAGAACGGGGCCGGTTGGCACGTAAGCCGGCGCGATTGGCGCGTTCGCACGCTGTTGGTAAGCGTCGAACAGGCCCGACGCATCGACGTCGAACAAACGCCCAATGCGGGTACGTGAAGCAAAGAAATTGGTGACGAGCGGTGTCGCAATACCATCGACTTTTTCGCAGATCAGCATGTCATGCCGTCCGCGCGCGGCCAATTCGGCCACGATAGCGGTGACGTCCTGATCCGCGGCCACGGGCTGTTTGATGGTCAATACATCGTCGGGAAACTGCTCGCGATACGCCTGTGCGAAGCGGTGAAAATCCTGCGTGGCGCGGAAGAGGTTATCCGCCATAGTGAACTCCGTCGAAAGCGATAACGAAAGCGGACTGTTGGGAGAGGCAGGCGCGGTGTGAACCGCACCTGCCCATCAGCAAGCGCTAAACGCGTTAAGCAGGCTGCGTTACGTCATTCACGTACGTCGCCTTCAAACGTTTCTCCGCTTCGGCCAGATCCTTCGGCGGCTTGGTCGGCTCGATGCCGACCAGACGGGCGATGTTGTTGCCCATATAGTCTTCGAGACCGTCTTCATCCAGATCCATACCTTGTGGTGCCGGTCCGCACAGCATCTCGAGTTCGCGCAGCCACATACCCGGCTCGTTCGGCGGCGAATCGGTGCCGAACACGATCTTGTTGCGCGGCAGCTCACGAGCGAATTCGACGATGCGGGACTGATAGCACCAGCCCGATTCGCAGTACACGTTCGGCGTATCCATCGCCATCCAGAACGATTCGAACGAGTAATTGCCGCCCGTTTGAATCCCGAAGTGACCGATGATGAAATTCACCATCGGGAATTCGCGGATGATCGGATAGAACTGCGTCGGAATCGTGTACGGTCCGTCGCCGGTGTGAATCAGCACCACCACGCCGAGTTCGGCGCACTTCTTCATCGCCGGACGCAACCAGTCGAGCGCGCGATCCGGACGATAGCCGTGCATGTTCGCGTGCAGCTTGAGCATCTTGAAGCCGTACTCCTTCACGTGGAATTCGAGTTCGGCTGCGCCGTTCTCCGGACCCCAACGCGGGTTGTACGTGAAGTTGCCGATAAAGCGATCCGGGTACTTCTGTGTGAGCTCGGCGATATACGCCATGTAATCGCGAATGCCTTCACGGCCGCGGCGATTGCCGTCGCGATAGCCGGTGTTGCCCGGCGGCGGCTGAATAAAGCCCATGTCGATGCGGCGCGGCTTGCCGTTGATAATGTACGGACCGTCCATCATCTTCAGCAGGCGTTCGCCGGTGAACGGCTCGCCGGTGTGGCGCCACGCTTCGTCGACGAGATTGGTCGGGTGCAGATGGGTATCGATGATCATCAGCGGGCTCCTGCGTAGGCTGCTTGAGTTGCATTCGCGGCATGCTTCTGCGACACGCCGGCGTGGTGTTTCAGATAGGCTTGTGCTTCTTCGACGCTTTTCGGCCGCGCGGTGGGCTCGATGCCGATCATGCGGGCGAGGTTGTTGCCGAGGTAATCCTCGAGCGTGTCTTCGTCGAGATTCAGGCCTTGTGGCGGCTCGTGGCACAGCACTTCGAGCAAACGCAGCCACATGCCGGGTTCGTTCGGCGGTGTATCCGAGCCGTAGAGAATCTTGTGCGTCGGCAGCACCTTCGCGAATTCGACGATCCGCGATTGCAGGCACCAGCTCGATTCGCAATACACGTTCGGCGTATCGAGCGCCATCTGATACGGCTCGAAGCAGTACACGCCGCCCGTCTGCACACCGAAGTGCGCCATGATGAAGTTCACCGACGGAAATTCGCGGATCAGCGGATACCACTCGCTCGGAATGCTGTATGGGCCGTCGCCGGTGTGCAGCTTCACGAGCAGGCCGAGGTCCGCGCATTTACGCAGTGCAGGACGCAGCCAGTCGAGCGCACGGTCGGGACGGTACGCATGCATGTTGGCCTGCAACTGCACCATCTTGAAGCCGTGTTCCTTCGCGTAGAACTCGATGGCTTCGGCGCCGTTCTCGGGACCGCAACGCGGGTTGTACACGAAGCAACCGATCAGACGGTCCGGGTACTTCTGCGTCATTTCGACGGTGTACGCCATGTAGTCGTCGATCGATTCGCGCCCCGAACGATTGCCGTCGGTCCACGTATAGATGGTGTTGCCTTGCGGCGGCTGAATGAATGCCTTGTCGATGCGGCGCGGCTTGCCGTTGATGATGTACGGGCCGTCCATCGTTGCGATCAGACGCTCGCCGGTAAATGGCTCGCCGTCGTGGCGCCAGGCGAGGTCGACCAGATTGGTCGGGTAACAGCTAGTGTCGATGATCATGTACTCGATCTCCTTGAGAGGAACTGGTGTATCCAGTTGCCGGATCGCGGGCAGGCGCATCGATGGAACGGAGCCCAGACGGACTTGCCCATGCGGCCCTTTGCAAGACGCAGTGTTTGTGCGCCTTCCCCTCGCCGGCATCGAGTGTCACACTGATGTGCACTGCTGCTTGCGATGCAGTCTCACAAGATAAAAACGCTCTGTACAATATTTTTTAACCACGATCTTGATACGTTTGCGATATGGACATCCGGCTGTTGCGTTACTTCGCGGTACTTGCCGACGAACTGCATTTCGGCCGGGCAGCCGCACGGCTGCACATTTCGCAGCCACCGCTGAGTCAGCAGATTCGCATCCTGGAAGAGGAGATGGGCACCGCGTTGTTCATGCGTTCGCAACACCGTGTCGAGCTCACCGATGCAGGGAAAACACTTAAGGAACAGGTGCCGTTGATCTTCGCGCAGTTCGAGCGCGCGATCGATCTGACGCGTTGCGCGGGACGCGGCGAAGTGGGAAGTCTCGAGATTGGAATCATTAGCTCGGCGATGGTCGAACCGATTCCGCGCGCACTACGGGTATTTGCGGAGAAGCATCCACAAGTGCAGTGGACGCTGCATGAGATGACACCCGCTGCGCAGATTCTCGCGCTCAAGGAGCGGCGGTTGGATGTGTGCTTCTTCCGGGTGTCGCATGAGGACCCGGAGATTCGCAGTGAAGTGGTGATGCGGGAATCGGCGGTGGTGGCGCTGCCGTTAGGGCATCGGCTTGCCGCGCGTGAGGAGATCGCGTTGCGCGAGTTGGAGGCGGAGCGTTTTGTATCGTTCGGTTTGCAGCAGTCGCAGCTTGCGCGCTTTCTGCAGGACTGTTGCGTCGAGTCAGGGTTTACACCGCAGATCGAGCAGGAGGTGGTCGAGGTGCATACGCTGCTGTGTCTGGTGCGAGAAGGCTTGGGCGTGGCGCTGCTGCCTTCGTCGGCGCGGCAATTGACGACCGGGGGTGTCGCGTTCGTGGCGCTGGCGGCGCCCTGTCCCGAGGTGTCGCTGCACGCACGCTATCGCGCTGAGGATCCGTCGCCGGTGCTTTCGCTGTTTCTCGACACTGTGCGCGAGGTAGCCGCTAGGGTGGGTGTGGGCGCGAAGGGTGGCGAGAGGTCACGCTAGCGCGCTACCCGTTTGCGCGACGCGCGAGTGTGAGCATGGATGCGAAGAGCGGCGAGCGGTCACGCTAACGCGGGCTGCCCGCCTGCGCGACTAACTCGCGAATCACGTCGATCAACGGCGCAACGCGTGCCGCCTTCTCCCGGGGCCACACTGCATACAAGTTGTAATGCGTCGGAATTTCCACTTGGGTGAGTTCGACCAGGCGTCCCTCGCGTTGCGCGTCCGCCGCGAGCAGGCCGCGCGCCAAACCGGCACCCACGCCTGCGCTGGCGGCTGCAATCAGCCCGGCGGCATTGTCGAACACGGCGACTGCATCCGGTTCGACCGCGGGCATGCCTGCCGCGGTGAGCCACGGAATCCACGAGCGTTTCGTATAGCCGAGTAACGGTAAGTCGAGCACCTGTTCAGCCGTGAGCGGCAGGCTCAACCCGCGCGCCTCAAGCAGCGCGGGCGAACCCACCGCAGTCAATCGGTCCCCGCAGATCAGCGCGTTCTCGAAGCCTTCCCATTCTCCATACCCATACCGCAACGCAATATCCACGCGCTCGAACGCGCTGCGCTCATAGCGTGGCGTGGACAGTACCGTCAACGATGTGCCGGCTAACGCACCGAGCAACGCGGGCAAGCGCGCCACCAGCCAGCTCTGCGCGAGTTCGGGATCGACGTCGAGCGTGATCGACTGCTTGACCGTGCGCTCTTTCACCGACGATAACGCGCGATCAATCTGCTCAAAGCCATCCGCCAGCTGATTCGCAAACAGCACACCCGCATCGGTCAGCACGACGCGGCCGCTTTCGCGCACGAACAACGGCTGCCCGACGAACTCTTCGAGCGTGCGGATCTGCTGGCTGATCGCGCTGTGCGTGAGGGACAACTGGCGTGCCGCGCTCGAAAAGCTGCCGACGCGTGCCGCCTGCAGAAAGGCCTGCATCGACTGGATGGAAGGGTAGCGCTTCAACATGGGTGTTAGCCGGACTTACGGGTGATGGAAGAAATCGTCGCTGGCGTTGTGCTTAACGGCTTCCAATAATGACCGCAAGCACGCGGACTCTTTGAATCACACGCCGCGCTGCACAACAACATTCAGGAGACAGCGCATGATCGAGATCGTGGTCAACGACACGCGGCACTCGCTCGACAATGTACCGGAAGACATGCCCCTGTTGTGGGTGTTGCGCGACCGGCTCAAATTGACCGGTACGAAATTCGGCTGTGGCGGCGGCTTTTGCGGCGCGTGTACGGTGCATCTGGAAGGTGAGGCGGTGCGCTCCTGTTTGCTGCCGGTTGCAGCCGTGGCGGGAAAAAACATCACGACGATCGAAGGTTTGTCGAAAGACGGCACGCATCCGCTGCAACTCGCGTGGGTCGCCGAGGACGTGCCGCAGTGCGGCTACTGTCAGTCTGGTCAGTTGATGCAGGCCGCCTCGTTTCTCAAAGACAAACCGACGGTCAACGATGAAACCATCGCGACGGCTATGTCGGGCAACATCTGCCGCTGTGGCACCTATTCGCGCATTCGCAAGGCGATTAAGCGCGCCGCTTCCGGCGATCCGGCGCTTGCGACGCTCACGTGGGTCGAGCCGATGTGCGCTTCTGCCTGCACCTCTGCAAAAGAGGAGGCTTGAATGCGCAACGATAAGCAAGCGCTAAACAGCGCACGCGGTGCAGCGCGCAGACGTTTCATCAAACAGAGTTCGGCCTTGTTGGCTTCGGGTCTCGCGATCGGCTTTCAATTGCCTGAGGCTTTCGCGAAAGACGCCAATGTAAGCGGCGATCCGAAACCCCAAGCCGGCGAGTTCGAACCGAACGCATGGGTGCGCGTGCTGCCTGACGACACGATCAAACTCGTGGTCCATAAGCACGACTCCGGCACGGGAACGCGTACCGCGTTGGCTGCGGTTGTCGCTGAGGAACTCGATGTCGATCCGTTTCGCGTGGATGTGATCACGCCGGAGAATCCGTTCTTCGGGGATTACATTCATCCGCTGTGGAAAGTGTTCTCGACCGGCGGCAGTACCAGCGTTTCGCTCGAATACGATCGCTTGCGGCGAGCGGGCGCAACCGCACGTGCCATGTTGATCGAAGCCGCCGCGAAACAATGGAACGTGGCGCCGTCCGTATGCTCGACGGAAAACGGCTTCGTTATCGACAAGGCGAGTGGTAAGCGCGCGAACTATGGATCGTTGGCGAGCGTCGCAGCACAATTGCCCGCGCCGAAAGACGTCGCGTTGAAAGACCCGTCGCAGTTCAAATACATCGGCAAGCTACAGAAAAAACGCGGCGCCGATCTGAAAGCGAGAGGTGCGTTTCCGTACAGCATCGACGTGTCGTTGCCCGGGATGCTGGTCGCTGTCGTCACGCGCGCGCCGGTGATCGATGGGCGCGTGCGTAGCGTCGATGCCAAAGCCGCATTGGCGGTGCCGGGCGTGCGGCAGGTGTTGCAGATTCCTGGCCGTCCCGACATTCTCGGCGGCAATCAGGCGGGCGTCGCCGTGCTGGCCGACGATTATTGGTCGGCGCATCAAGGCCAGGCGGCGCTGAAGGTCGAGTGGGAGGACAGTCCGCTGGAAACCTTCGACAGCAGCACGCTCGCCGCGCGTCAGGCCGCATGGCTCGACGATCCCGCTGCGCGTGTCGTGCCGACGATCCAAACTGGTGACGCGAAAACTGCATGGCCACGCGGCGCGCGCATGATCGAGGCGGCGTATTCGATGCCGTACAAAGCGCAGAATGCGCTTGAGCCGATCAACGTGACCGCTTGGGCGAAAGACGGCCGCATCGAGTACTGGGGCGGTTTGCAAGTGCCTTCCACTGTGCAGGAAGCGGCTGAGGTGATCGGCGGTATTCCTGCTGACCGCGTTGTTCTGCATGAACTTGTCTCC
Organism: Burkholderia sp. GAS332; assembly: GCA_900142905.1. NCBI lineage: Bacteria > Pseudomonadati > Pseudomonadota > Betaproteobacteria > Burkholderiales > Burkholderiaceae > Burkholderia > Burkholderia sp. GAS332. The sequence goes on from FSRV01000002.1 coordinate 3,973,466, forward strand.
GGCGGCAGCTTCGGCTCGCGCGAGTCGAAGTACTGGTTATTCGAAGTGACATGGCTCGCGTTGAAAACCGACAAGCCGGTCAAGCTGATGAATAGCCGCGAAGACGAAATGCGCGCGCTCTTCTACCACTCGGCGAGTTATCACCGTGCTAAAGCGGCATTCGATGCACACGGCAATCTCACCACGTTGCAATTGCGCGCCGTAATGCCCGCCTCGCCGGAACAATGGGAGCCGGGCTATTTTGACCGCCCGGACCGGATGGATTACAGCACTACCGAAGCGATCAGCAAATACGAGTTCGCTTACGACGCACCGCATGTCGATATTGGTTGGGTGCGTCATGAGACTGGCGTGCCGACCGGTTGGTATCGCGCGGTGAGTTATATCCCGAACGTGTTCGCGGTGGAGTCATTTATGGATGAAGCCGCGCATGCCGCGCAGCGCGATCCGGTCGATTTTCGGCTCGCGCAAATGAAGGACCCCCGGCATAAGGCCGTGTTGCGCGAGGCGGCGGAGCGGGCTGGATGGGGTAAGCCTTTGCCTGCCGGTACCGCATTGGGCGTTGCGACGAATCAGGCGTATAGCAGCTATGTGGCTGTGGTGGCGCGGGTGGTTCATAAGGGCGATGCGGTTGTGGTCGAGAAGCTGACGTGTGTGGCGGATTGCGGGTTGGCTGTGTCGCCGGGGGGGTTGAAGAACAATTGTATGGCGGGTTGATGTGGGGGCTAGGACATGCCACGGCGGATCGCATCGATATTCGTCATGGGCAGATTGAGCAGAAGAACTTCGACACGTATCGCGTGATGCGGATGAGCGATATGCCGGAAGTTGATATTCAGATCGTGCAGGGGGATCCGGCTAAGCCTGGTGGGGTGGGGGAGTTATCGAGTCCTTCAGTGGCGCCGGCGGTGGCGAATGCGGTGTTTAAGCTGACGGGACGGCGGCTGCGGGATACGCCGTTTGATTTGGCGGAGGTAGCTGTGCACGCGAAGGTTTAAGCTGGCAGCGATCGCGAGATCACCCTGTAATAGGACGGCACGAGCCTAAAGACCCGATGCGTTTTGAGTTCGCCGACGACGAATCGAAGACGTGTCTTTCGTGACACCCAGACATTCGTTTCGTGACCAGGGACCGACTGGCTTGGCGAAGTGACGTAGGTTTGCCGCGGCATGTGCAACCGGCATCCGTTTATCGATGAAGTATCAAACGGTTGGTGTGGATGTCTGAAAGTTGTCGCTTCCAGCCATTGTCAGAGCGTCGGTCAACGGCTGCTACAGGTCGCCGTAATCTCCGGGGAAGTCGGCCGGGAAAAATCCCGACTGCTAGGCACGGGCCGCGGACTCGCGTGTCGCTAATCGACCCTACGACGACAACCATATTGAGATGCTCAAAGTTGAACTGCTCGAAGACGGATTTAGTATAAAATCACACTATTACGCTTGTGTGTGTCTGCGCATCCCGTGAGAGGATATAAGTTCGCAGATCCCGGACGGGGACACTACGGGGCCGAGGAGAATCATGGTACTAAACGCAACACAGCTGTCGGCGCTTTCTCGCCTCTTTTCGTCCAGCGTGTTTCGTGAGATGGCCCGGAAAGGCCAATCCCCCCTTTTTGCTCAGCTGTTCGCGGAAACTGGCCTCTTAGATAAAAAATCGACCGTGGTGGAAACGGTTAGCTCAGCGTTCGATACGGCCTTCGCGGTCCTTCGCCGCGATGGCATACGAGACGAGTATGTATATCGAGCGGCGCTGACGCATAACATCTTGCTGGGTCGCCACTCTCTGAACACGGCCAGCATGCTGACAGAATTCCGTGCTGGCTCATGCAAGGCAGACCTTGCGATCCTAAATGGCACGGGTACCGTGTACGAGATCAAGTCCGACCGAGATTCTCTTACTCGGTTGGCGAATCAAGTTGCAAACTATCGGAAAGTTTTCGCGAAGGTCTATGTGATCGCCGGTGAAGCCCATGTTCAGGATGTCGTAGACAGCACGCCTCCAGAAGTTGGTGTACTCAGTCTTGTGCGATGGGATCGAATTTGCACCATCCGCGAAGCGGTGGAACGTCCTGATTTAGTTTGCCCGCTTACGATTTTCGAGTCGCTACGGGTAGCCGAGGCGCGGACGATACTAAGAAATTTGCGAATTCCAGTTCCAGATGTACCGAACACTATGCTGTGGGGAGCCATGCGTGAGCGTTTTGCGACGCTTGTGCCGGCTGACGTACACCAACAGATGGTTTGCACATTAAAGAAAACGCGCAATTTAGCATCACTGAGTTCGCTGGTTGACCGGTTGCCTATGTCACTCCAACCAGCAGCGCTGTCGATTCAGGTGCGCCGTGCGGATCATGAACGCTTAGTCGAAGCGGTTTGCACTCCGCTTGATGAGGCAATGACTTGGGCATAACGACAATATGTATTACCCATATTTTCGAGGGAAACAGTTCGAGCTTTTGACGATTCGTGAAACAGCAGAATTACTAGCCCAATCGGATTTTGTGCCGATCATTGAGCCTGTGAAAGAAGCGCTGAGCGGTCTGGAGCGAACGCTCAAAGCGATCTGCACCGCGCATGGTAAAGCGATTGTTATCGTGAACCCCGACTATGGCGATCACGCTGGCGACGGCGCTGGTATTTCCGAGTTGCTTAGAGCTGGCTTTCAGGATCAAGACGGCATTTCTGCCGGAATCCTCCTCAAAGAAGGGATGTCTGTCGACGACGCTTTTCACTTCTATGAAGAACATAGGGGCTATAGGGTGGTATTCGTCCACGCGGGATTCGCGGAGCCTAAGGCTTTGGCAGAAAAGCTTGGCGATGATCTCGTGAAGACGCAGCACGTTTTTATCGAGAAGCACTGCGGAAAGCTGTATTGGAGACATTTCAAGGGGGGCGTGCGTATCCTTTTGCGCGACGGGTTCGAGCGACGAAAAAATGCGGACTATCCACCGGTCGAAAAATTCTCCGACCTTCATGTCACGTTTGAGGAAGAAGGCATGAACGGCTTTGGAGACTTTCTGATGGTCGGTAACGACTACAGTGAAGGAGGTGGACCGGCCTATGCAGTGGCAATCCATCTTACCTACATCGATCCCGGCAAGGACGATGTTATGTATGTCTATCACTTCCTATCGACGACGAATAATACGCCCACGGACCCGGCTGGCAAGTTTGGACAGGCCCTTGAAAGACTGATTGGGAAGCTAGACTCCGGTACATCGAACTTGTTTGAGGGAAGTGCTATTGAAGAGTTTAGAGAGCTCCATGCTAAGAAGCATTTTCCAGGGCTCGGATACGTCAAGAAGCTATCGATGAAACATCACATCGAGACGCTCGCGAACTTCCTTTCCTAAGCGAGCAACTATGTCTGTACGGTGTTGTCCCGAGTGCTTCGGTGATCGTGGTCTCAGCAAAAGCATCATCCCATCGCTAAGTCCAACCCAAGGAACGTGTGATTTTTGCGAATCGACGAACGTAGACCTTATCGAACCAGGGCAACTCGCAACCGTATTCGAAATGCTTGTGAGCGTGTACGAGCCGAATGAAGAGGGAAAATCGCTCGTTGAATGGATGAAAGCCGATTGGCGACTGTTCTCACATCCCCGGTTGGATGTTGCACATGCCAAAGAGTTACTCTGCGAAATTCTCGATGACGGTGAGATTGTCAGAAAGTCTTTTTTTCCATCACCGACCTACAAGAGCGAAGGTTTGGTCCGATGGGAGACTTTGAGGGACGAGCTTCTCTACAAAAATCGTTATTTTCTGGATGAGGCGCTCGACACAGATCGCTTGCGGGAACTTCTCTCCCACCTTATCGCCGACCCGTTGCCGGAAGCATGGCATCGAGCTCGCATCATGACCAGCGACACGCCTTATCCAATAGCGGAAATGGGAGCGCCGCCCAAACGGTACGCGACACATGGACGGGCCAATCCCGTTGGGATTCCGTACCTCTACTTGGGATCTTTACCGGAAACGGCTGTGGCTGAAGTACGACCTCACACTGGCGAGATCGCGTGCGTGGCGGAGTTTCAAGTGCTCCAGCCATTAGCAACAGTGGACCTACGCGATCCACGTAAACTTGTCTCTCCGTTCGTTCTCGCCGATGCAAGTGCTATCGGACAATTGCGAGCGGACATTCCCTTCTTGGAACGGCTCGGCGAGGAACTCACACGTCCGGTCCTTCCTCGGAGCGCAGCGATCGACTATATTCCGAGCCAGTATTTGTGCGAGTTTATCAAGAAAAGCGGCTATGACGGTGTCGTGTTCCGCAGTTCCGTCAGTAGTGGCATGAATCTGGCGCTGTTTGACCCAGAGAAAGCTAATGGGACAACGGTAACTCGTTACAGTGTCAGCCGCGTCTCAGTCGACGTTCTTCCTGTCTGCTAGTCGTCGGCCTGTCTATTCGAGGTATTTGCGGCGCGTCTACCTCTGACTGCATTGATAAGTGGAGTATTTGCGCCGGCCCGCGCCGCCTCCCAAACCGTGCGTGTTGTCTAAGGCGCAACCATGGGGCGATTCTAGCTGCGCGCGCCGCGCCGTTTTAGAAGAAGTGTCGCAAACCGATTCCGACCACTGACTGAACGTCACCTGAGGCAGGCGAAAGCGTATTGATCTGCGCGTGCGCGAACGGCGATCCGTCACCGTTGGCGTGTTGATACACGCCTTGTGCATAGACGCTGGTGCGATGCGACAGCGCATATTCGGCTACCAGACCGACCTGGTTCCAATGTGGCGCGCTGCCGTTCACTTTGGCCGAAGTGTACGTGTACGCACCTTCAACGCTGAATGTGGGCGTCACATGATAGACCGCATTGAGCTCGACATTGTCGAAGCTCATCGAGCTTGCGCCGTTAAAACTCGTGCTCTGATACTCGCTCGTGGGTTCCGATAATGTCGTGCGCGTGATGTTTGCATGCAGCTCCGCTTGCTGGAATGCATAGCCGACGCCGATGCCGTAAATGCGCTGCCCGTTAGCGGTGAAGTTGGCATCGGCAACATCAACTGCACCTAAGGTGCCGGGGCCGTCGTCGCCGGGATGGCTGAGCTGTTCATAGACCAGCGCAGCACTGAACGGACCTGTGTGATAGCGCGCGGCCGCCTCCCAGACGCGGTTGTCGGCGAAGCCTGAGCCGACTCCCGAGGTCGACGCGGCCTTGTTGCTGAACGCGTAGGTGGCGCCGACGTCGAAACCGGCAAAGCTGATGCTCTCGTATCGCACTGCATTGTTCAGCAGGAAAGAGTCCCACAGATTGTCGTTGTCGAATGGGTGCGCGAAGAACGTGCCGCCCCAACTCCCGACTGCGGAGAAGTCGCCGAGATAAGCGATCATCGAATCGGACTGGCGACCGAGTTTGAGTGTGCCGAGGCGGTCATTCGAGAGGCCGAGCCATGCATAGTCGCCGAACATCCGGCCGCTCGGCCACGACGTGCCGTTGTTGGCGGAGAAGGTGGTGGACAGCATGAACAGCGCCTTATTACCGCCGCCGAGATCCTCTGTGCCGCGCAGGCCCCATTTCGTTGGCGCGGTGGTGCCGCTGACCATCTGGACTGCGCGCGAGCCGCCCTGGTTTGGGGTATAGACAATCCCCTGGTCAATGATGCCGAATAGCGTGATGCTGTTGTCGTTGCTTGCGTGTGCGCCGAGCGCGACCGCGCTCAGCACGCAGCCCAATAGTGCGTGTCGTTTCATGTTGTCATTCAGCGGATAGAGGTCGAACGGAATGCCGCGCGGGGCGTGCCGCACGCAGGTTGTCCTGTGCGCCGGCAGCGGCGCGCCTGGCGGGTGCAGCGGTTACTTGGTGGTGGTCGCTGTGTCCAGGTACTTATGCGTCAACCGGTCTATCGTGCCGTTCTGCTTGAGTTGGGCGATCGCTGCGTCGAGCATCTGTAGCGTGTGCGCGTCGGTCTTGCGCACGCCGATCACGCTGCTTGCAGAGAGCATCGCCGGATCGACGATCTGTGCGCCGGCCAGTTCGAAATTTTTGCCCTCGGGTTTTGCGAGGAAACCCAGTTGGGCGGCGGCGCCAACGACCAGCGTACCGTCGAGCCGTCCGTTCTCGAGGTCGACGTAGACGCTGTTCTGGTCCTGATACTCGACGATCGTCACACCGTGCGCGGCCCAGTTCAGCTTCGCGAACACCGCCTGCGTCGAACCTTGCAGCACGCCGATACGCTTGCCGGCGAGCGATGCCGCTGTGGGCTGCAAATGAGCGGCCTTCGCGGCGACGAGGCGAATGTCAGCGGGATATAACGGCGTCGTGAAATCCATCACCGCGCGTCGTGGGGCGGTGGCGGCGAGCGACGCATTGATCGCATCGAACTTGCGCGATTGCAGGCCGGCGATCAAGCCGTCGAAACTCCCCTCCACCCATTCGCATTTCACATGGGCGGCGGCACATAGGCTATTGCCAATGTCGATGTCGAGCCCCGCGAGCTGGCCGCTCGGCAATTTGTATTCGTACGGCGGATAAGTCGGATCGGTACCGAAGCGCAATGTTTCTGCCTGTGCAGACTGTGTGACGACGAGGGCGGCAGCGGCGAGCACCGGCAGCAGGTGTCGGTTCATAGGTATCTCCTGACTGGATTAAGTGGGTGTGTTTCTGACGCGAAACGACGGGCTACGCGTCGAGGCGCGCGAGCGCCAGCGTCACGAAGAAGCGCACGCCGAGCGGCAGCACCTCGTCGTTGAAGTCGAACTCGGGATGATGGCAATAGACCCCGCCCTGGCCGAGCAGCACGTAGGCGCCGGGTCGATGCAGCAGAAATTCAGAGAAGTCCTCGGAGCCGTTGAGCGGCGGGAAATCGCGCAGGACGTTCGCTTCGCCGAACACCTCTGCCGCTGCGGTGGCCGCGGCCTCGGCCTGCTCGCGATGGTTGATCGTCGCGGGCGAGCTGCCGTAGAACGTCACTGCGATCTCGCATTCGGTCGCGAGCGCGACGCCCGCGCAGATCGATTCGATGCGCGCCTTCATCTGTGCGCGCACGCTTTCGTCGAAGGTACGCATGGTGCCGGTCATCTGCGCATGGGCAGGAATCACGTTCGACGTGCTGCCTGCATGAATGCTGCCAATGCTGAGCACGGCGACCGAGGCGGGGTCGATCGCGCGACTCACGACAGTCTGCAGCGCGCAGATGAGCTGCGCCGAAGCCGCGATCGGATCCTTCGTCCTTTCAGGCGACGAGCCATGACCGCCGACCCCGTTCACGTCGATTCGCAACTCGTCGCACGACGCCAGCATGGCGCCGTCGCGCACGCCGAACGTGCCCGGCGCGAAATGCGGCGCATTGTGCATGGCGTAGATTTCGTCGAACGGAAAACGGGTTTCGAGCGCGTCGGCCAGCATGGCCAGCGCACCGCCGCCGGTTTCCTCGGCTGGCTGAAAGATCAGCACGATGGTCCCTGCGAAATCGCGATGACGGCTGAAATGGCGCGCTGTGCCGAGCAGCATCGCCGTATGGCCGTCGTGGCCGCAACCGTGAAATACCCCTTGCCGCAAGGAGCGGTGCAACGGGCGTCCTTCTTCTTCCATGGGCAGCGCGTCCATGTCGGCGCGCAACGCGATTGCACGCCCCGTGCCCGACGTCGTGCGCGTGCCCCGAATGATGCCGACCACACCCGTTTTACCCACGCCCGTATGTGTTTCGATATCCCACGCGCGTAGTTTCGCGGCGACGAGTTCGCTTGTGCGCGTTTCGTCGAACGCCGTTTCCGGATTGGCGTGAATGTCTCGCCGCAATGCAACGAGTTCGTCGATGTCCGCATCGATGACGTTCAGTCCCACTTTCCCTCCTAGTCTTGAGTGCTTCCGGCCGCGCCTCACAGACGGCGGCGGAGTGGCTATACTAGCCAGCGCCGCGACTGGTCAATTTCCAGTTTTTTATGTACATAGCCAAAGCTTATGGGCCGCGGAAACCATGAAAACCACCCAATTGCGCACCCTCGTCGCCGTTGCCGAGCACGGCACGTTGATGGCCGCCGCCGAAGCGCTGTGCCTGTCGCAGCCTGCCGTGACCAAGAGCATCAAGGAGCTGGAGGCGCGCCTCGGCGTCCAACTGCTGCTGCGCAGCGGCTCGGGCATCCGCTTGACGCCGTATGGCGAAGCCCTGCTCAGGCATGCGCGTACTGTCGTGACTGAGATCGCGCGGGCCGAGCAGGAACTGGAGGAGATGAAGTCGTCGGCTGGCCGGACGCTCGAGATCGGCGTATCGCTGCTCGCCGCGTCGATCGTCGTGCCGGACGCGATCCACGTGTTCCGTGCGCGGTTTCCCGATGTGCAGCTCGACGTGCACGAGTACCAGACGATGCGGCTCATCGACGGCCTGCGCGACGGTTCGTTCGACATGTGTATCGGCTTTACCGGCGAGGGCGATCCGAGCAACGAGTTCCGCGTGATACCGCTCGGCAACGTGTCGCAATCGCTGGCGGTCAAGCTGGGCGATCCGCTTGCGGGTGAGCGGCAGCTTGCACGTTTGCGGGAGGCGCACTGGCTCTACAACTACACGCGCAAGAGCGTGCCCGCGTTCTGGGCCGCGTTGACCGCGCGCGCGGGCGATACCGGAGGCGCGATTGCACCGCCTTCGCGCATTACAGTCTGCACCGCGCGGCGGCTCTATACGGAGCTCGCCAGTGAGGCAGGGGTGGTGAGCGTCTGGCCGGACTTTCAGCTCAACGAGGAAATCGAGCGCGGCACGCTGGAGCGCGTTGCACTCGATATCGCCTTACCTCGCCTCGCGCTCAGCCTGATTTATCGCAAGGATCGCGTGCTGGACGGTGCGGCGGAGTATTTCATCGACTGCTTGAAGAGCAAGGCGCTGCCCTAGGCAATCCGTTCTTGCTGCGCGCGCGGATTCAAGCTGAATGGCGAGCTGCTACAGCCGTGGAGCGTCAAACGCTGCTATCCGGCCACCACGCGATTGCGCCCGTTGTGCTTGGCCCGGTAAAGTCGTTCGTCGGCGACGCGCAAGAGGGCGTCGATCGTGTCGCCGTCGCGGCCGAACTCGGAGACGCCAACACTGACAGTCACGGCGACGGGCCGCCCGGTTCCGGTATAGAACTCCTCGGTAGCCACGGCGCCCCGGACGCGCTCCGCGATCGAGCGTGCCATGTCTAGCGCGGCTTTAGGCAGCAGGACCATAAACTCTTCGCCACCGACTCGCGCTACGCCGTCATAGGGCCGAATGGCATCAAGGCATTTCTGCACGAATCGCTGCAACACCTCGTCACCCACCTGATGACCGTAGTTGTCGTTGATCAATTTGAAGTGATCGAGATCCAGCGCCAGCAGCGAGAACGGCGCACCACCGCGCCTCGCTCGTGCGATTTCCGCCTCGACTTGCTGGATAAACTCACGCCGGTTCGCGGCACCCGTCAGCGGATCGGTCGCGGCGAGATGCTCAAGCTGGTGATTGGTGCGTTGAAGCTCCTGCAGCGCGCTTTCTGTGCGTGCCATCGCCTCGGCAAGGCGAGCCATCAGTTCTTCCTGGCTGTAGATCGTCGAAAAGGACCGCGTCGTGCGGAACGCTTGAACGACGCCATAACTCAGCAGAAAAAAGCCGGCCGCGAAGATCGCGTGCGCCAGCCACCACATATGATTCCAAGGCTTGCCGAGAATGAACGCGAGAGACGCCAGCGCGAAAAAAGTGATCGAGATACCGTAGATCACCATCAGCGGCGAGCGAATGCGACGCAGCATCAGCACCATGACGTTCAGCGTCGAGAAGAAGAGCGCTCCGCCCTCCATCGATAGTCGCACGGCGAGGTTGCCCGCAATGGGTGAGTTCGCAATGAGTCCGACGACCAGGTCGATCAGGACGAATACGGCAATCCACGTCAGCCACGGGCGCGGCTTCGCGCGCCGCTCGACCGCGTCCGTTGCGCGATGGTACGAGAGAAGCCCAACCAACAGCAGCACGGACATCACCAGACGCGACGCGGGTCCGTAGAGCAGGAATAGCCAGATATTATGGTGAGCCATGCCGGTGAACGCGCCGTGCAGCGCATAGACCAGCACAAAGCCTAGAAAGCCCAAAGTCAGCCACCGCAGCAGCGGTTCACCCGACGATATATAACACCGCCAGGTCACATAGGTGACAAACAGCCCCTCGAGGGTCGCCGCTGCGATCGCGATTTCGTGGAACGCGTGGTTTTCGAACTTCAGGCTCGGGTCTTGAAAGAAAGCCAGATAAGCAATCAGGTAGGCGGGAACGAGCGCAAAACCAATGATCAACAAGCCTGAGTAGACCTTGGTCACGATCCCGATGATGCGGCGCGGCTCTTCGATTGAGAGGGTCGTGCTCATGTGCCAGCCTCCGACAATACTTCTGTGGTTGTTCGCATCGCCGAGCGATTGACGCGTGAATTGGCCGGCTCGGACACGGCACCGTACCGTCGTGCAGGACCAAGCATACCGTACAGAGGACTACCTTCAGACAATTGGCAGTATAGGCGTCAGGTTCTATCTGGCAAGACGCCCAACAATCCCCAGAGCACCCGCCGACGGATCCGGAAGTCAACTCGCCGAAGCCGTCTCAAGGAACTATGTCAGACGAGTGACTTTAGAAAAACTTAACGATGACACAGGAAGACCCCCCTGTTCGCCATTTTTTTGAGTTTCTAAGCTAGGCCACGGTCGATTACAAAAAGAGGCCGTGGTCTTTTTCACCCGTCAACCTGACAGTCGCGCCCCCCGAGCCAGCCTTGGCCTCGATGAACGCCGCTGTACATGCGAACTGGAGCGCCCATGAAAAACGCGATTGCTGGTCTGGCATTATTGTTGGCCGCGTTCTGTGCTAACGCCAACGCGAGCGATGCGACGCAGCTTCGCTTTGGCGTCGACCCGACTTATGCGCCGTTCGAGTCGAAGGCGCCATCCGGGCAACTGGTCGGCTTCGAGATCGACCTCGGCAACGAAATATGCCGGCGGCTGAACGTCAAATGCGTATGGGTCGAAACGGCATTCGACGGCATCATTCCGGCGCTCCAGGGCAGAAAATTCGAAGCGATTCTGTCCGCGATGTCCATTACGCCGCAGCGTGAGGCCAAGGTCGCCTTCTCGACGCCCTTGTTCAATACGCCGAGCCGGCTAATCGGCCGGCGCGGGCGTGACCTCAAGCCGACGGTCGATTCGTTGCGCGGCAAGCGTGTCGGCGTCGCGCAGGGTTCCACGCAGGAAGCGTATGCGAAGGCTTATTGGGCACCCGCGGGTATTGACGTGGTGTCGTACGCCAATCAGGAGCAGGTTTATACCGACCTGCGCTCTGGCCGTATCGACGTCACGCTTACCGATATGATTGCCGGCAACCAGGGATTTCTGAAGACCTCCCAAGGCGCGGACTACGCGTTTCTCGGCGACCCCGTGACCGATGCCAAAACCCTTGGCAAAGGCGCCGCTATTGGCATGCGCAAAGACGATACAGCCTTACGCGAGAAAATCGACGGCGCGATCGCCTCGATGGTCAAGGACGGCACTTACAAAAAAATCGAACAGCGCTACTTCGATTTCGATATTGCGGCACCCTAATCAACTCGCGGCGTGCCGGCAGTGTCCGGCAGATTGCCAGATCTCGTCGCCTTCAAATCAACAACTCCACTGACTGCAGCACGTTGCGCGTTTGCGGCGAAGTGGAGTTGAACCCTTCACGAATCGATTCGATCAGGCATTCGATAAAGCACTCGGACGCAGCGCTTAACGGATGGCCGCTGCGCGAGATAACGCTAACCATCGCGTCTTCAAGCTGCTCACGCAGCGGGAAGACGCAGAGGTTTTCCCGCGCCGCGCTCACTTCCACCAGCGGCCACGGAAATACGCTGACCATATCTGTCTTTCTGAGCAGCGCGACGGCGATCGAAAACGAATGGGCCAGGTGAATTTTTCGCGGCACGGGCACGTTGTGGCGCGTGAAAATATTGTCAGCCTGCGGACTGTCGTTTGCCGGGTCCCACGTCAGTATCCAGTCCAGATCGGTCAGATCCGCGAGTGAGCGGCAATTCGCGCGCGGATGGCCCGCGCGCGCCACGAGTGCGCAAGAAGAAGAAAACAGCGGACGGTAGTGGAATTCAACGCCCAAGGCGCCCGGGGTCGGCCTGCCGATGAAGAAATCCAGGCTGCCGTCGCGCAGACGCGGATTGGCAATGGGCAATAAACCTTCAAAGAATTCGAGCCGGATGTCGGGCATCCGTTCGCAGAAACGCGTCACCGTCTCAGGCAGAAAAGTCATGGCGATCCACGGCGTCACCGCCACCGCGAGCTTGCCTTGGGGCGCGCCGCGCAGGGTATTCATGGCTTCATGAGCGCGCGCCATCTCACCAACCATGAGGCGCGCATGGACCAGCAGCGCCTGGCCGCTCGCGGTAAGGGTAACCCCTGAGGACGTGCGCACCACCAGCGACATCTGCACGCTCTCTTCGAGTTGACGCAGGCTTTTAGTAATGGCCGCGGGCGAGGCGTTCAGCGCCCGCGCCGCACCGCGAATACCGCCAGCGTCGGCGATGGCAACCAACGTACTGAGTTGATGGAGTTTCATGCGGTCTCAACGATAAGGATCGGATGCAACGACGTGTTCGCTTCGGGTTGCCACGTTCACGATTCTAGCTCTCCCTCGTCACATTCTGTCGCGATACGGTAGCGCCACTCGAACACGTTTCAAAATAAAACACGGACGGCAGCGAATGAATACCCATTGCGATATGCAGGCAAGTACCGAGGAAATGATCCAGTTGCGCCAATCCATTCATGCGCATCCTGAATTGGGTTATCAGGAGTTCATGACGAGTGATCTGGTCGCCGAGCGGCTCGCCGAGTGGGGCTACAAAGTGCAACGCGGGCTCGCGGGCACCGGTCTTGTCGGCACGCTGAAAGCGGGTGACGGAACTCGCAGCATCGGTTTGCGCGCGGACATGGACGCGCTGCCCGTCAACGAACAAACCGGGCTGCCCTATGCGAGCGTTCACCCTGGCAAGATGCACGCATGCGGCCATGACGGCCACACGGCGATGCTGCTCGCCGCGGCGAAGCAACTGGCGAAAACACGCGCCTTCAACGGCACGCTCAATCTGATTTTCCAACCCGCGGAGGAAGGCCTGGCCGGCGCACGCCGCATGCTCGACGACGGCGTGCTCACGCAATTCCCGTGTGACGCCGTGTTTGCGATGCACAACATGCCGGGTTTCCCCGCGGGCAAACTGGGATTTCGCGCGGGGCCGTTCATGGCCTCCGCCGATCAGGTCACGGTGCGCGTAATCGGCTACGGCGGTCATGGCGCAATGCCGCACAAGACTGTCGATCCGATCGTGGTGTGCGCCGCCATTGTGTTTGCACTGCAGACCATCGTGTCGCGCAACGTGGCGCCGCTCGACATGGCCGTCATCACGATCGGCGCGATCCACGCGGGCGAAGCCTCCAACGTGATTCCCGACGAGGCGAACATGAACATCTCGGTGCGGGCGCTACGCCCCGAGGTTCGCGACGCGCTCGAACAGCGCATTCGCGACGTGGTGCAGGCCCAGGCCGCCGTCTACGGCGCGCGTGCGGAAGTGACCTACGAAGCGAGCTATCCAGTGCTCGTCAACGACGCCGCGATGACCGACTTTGCGAGCGGCGTGGCGCGCGACTGGGTGGGCGACGACGGGATGATCGCCGATCTGCAGCCGCTCACCGGCAGCGAGGATTTTGCGTGGTTCCTGCAGAAGTGCCCGGGTTGCTACCTGATCATCGGCAACGGTGACGGCGAAGGCAGTTGCATGGTGCACAACCCGGGCTATGACTTCAACGACGACATTCTGATGACCGGCGCGGCCTACTGGGTCCGCCTCGTCGAACGCTTTCTCGCCTGATTTTTCTCGGCCCACAAGCGCTGGCGATCGCGCCGGCGTGCCGCTCGATTCGATATCAACAGACAACAGGAGACTTGATGAAACAGCTTCTTCTCTCGGCATTGTGCGGACTGGCGATGTTGCCCGCCGCGGTTCATGCCCAGGATCAACAGGTGATCCGCTTCGGGGTGGACCCGAGCTATCCGCCGTTCGAATCCAAGGCGCCGGATGGTTCGCTGGTGGGCTTCGATATCGATCTGGGCAATGCGCTTTGCGCGAGCCTGCATCAGAAGTGCATCTGGGTCGAGCAGAACTTCGACGGCATGATCCCCGCGCTCAAGGCACGCAAGTTCGACGCGATCCTGTCGGCGATGTCGGCCACGGCAGCACGGCGTCAGCAGATCGACTTCACTAACCGGCTCTACAACGGTCCATCAGCGTTGATCGCGCGAGCCGGTTCAAAGCTGCAGCCCACCGCACAGGCGCTCCAGGGGCAGCGCGTCGGTGTCGTGCAGGGCTCGACGCAGGAAAGCTTCGCCAAGGCTGAATGGGAGCCGAAGGGAGTGACGGTGGTCCCGTATCAGACGCAGGATCAGATCTATCAGGATCTGGTGACCGGGCGGCTCGATGCGGCGTTTCAGGCTGCCGTTCAGGTCGACTTCAGTTTCCTGAAGACGCCGCGCGGCAAGGGCTTCGCGCTCGCAGGCGAGCCGGTGACCGACAGCCGCGTGTCCGGCGACGTGGCAATCGGTATCCGCAAAGGCGACGCACCGCTCGAGACGCGCATCAATCAGGCGATCGACACGATTCGTCACGACGGTGTGTATCAGAAGGTTGCCGCGAAGTACTTCAATTTCAATATCTACGGCGATTGAGGCCAGTGTCCCGTCAACGATCTTTCAAACGGAGTCCGGCATGTTGGATAGTGTAAGCACGCGTATCGCGCGGGCGGTGACGCCGCAGTTGGTCGAAGATTTTCGCCGCGATGGCGCAGTATGTATCCGCAACATTTTTACGGAAGACGAAGTCGCGCTGCTGGGTTCCGGCATCGAGCGCAATCTGCAAACGCCGAGCCCGCGCGCGAAGGTAGCAAGCCGGGCTGACGACCCGGGCTGGTTCTTCGAAGACTTCTGCAACTGGCAGGAAAACGAGGCTTATCGCGCGTTTATTTTCAACTCGGCGGCGCCCGCGGTGGCCGGTGCGTTGCTCGACTGCCAGACGGTGAGGCTCCATCACGATCATCTGTTGGTGAAGGAGCCGAATACACGGCAGCGTACGCCCTGGCATCAGGATCAGCCGTACTACAACATCGTTGGCAATGACAACGTGAGCATGTGGATTCCGGTCGATCCGGTCACGCGCGAGTCGACCCTGGAGTTCGTGGCGGGTTCGCATCTTGGCCCGTGGTTGATGCCTCGCACCTTCATGGACAACGAAGCCAAGTGGTTTCCCGAAAGCAGTCTCGCCGATTTGCCGGACGTGGAAGCGGATCGCGCGGCGTTTCCGATTGTGGGCTGGGCATTGCAACCCGGCGACATGGTGTGTTTCAACATGCTGACGCTCCATGCGTCCGGCGGCGTGAACGGGCAGACGCGTCGGCGTGCATTCTCGGTGCGCTTTGTCGGCGACGACATCCGCCATGCGCCACGCCGGTGGCGCACCTCTCCCGACTTTCCGGGTCTCGCTGAAACACTGCCCGAAGGCGCACCGCTGGAGCATCCGCTGTTTCCCGTCGTATGGCAGAACGCTGAGCGCAATACATAACGAATTAAAAATTATACAAAGGTGGAGATGCGTATGAAACAGGCTGTACTGGGTTTATGTCTGGTGGGTGCCGCGGCATCGGTGGTGACGGTCACGGCGGCGCACGCGCAGAGCACCGTGACGCTCTACGGTTTGATCGACGAAGGCGTGGACTTCAACAGTAATCTGAATGGTCAGCGCCAATGGAAGATGTCGAGTGGCGATGCGCAAGGCAGCCGCTGGGGCCTGAAGGGTGCGGAAGATCTGGGCGGTGGCTACAAGGCCGTGTTCCAGCTCGAGAACGGATTCGACGTGAACACTGGGCGCTTGATGGAGGGCGGCCGCGAATTCGGACGGCAGGCTTTTGTCGGCGTGTCGAACGATTCAATAGGAACGCTCACTTTCGGACGCCAATACGACTCACTGGTGGAGTTTCTTGCGCCGCTGACCGCGAACGGCAACTGGGGCGGTTACCTTTTCGAGCATCCGTACGATAACGATAACACTGACAACTCCTTCCGTCTGAACAACGCCGTGCAGTTTTACTCGGCGAATTTCGGTGGCTTTCAGGTCGGTGCGACGTATGCATTTTCGAACAATCCGGGCCAATTCTCGACTAATAGTGCTCAGAGTGCCGGCGCCAGTTATACGTTCGGCGGACTCTCGGTGGCATTGGCTTATCTGAATGTGACCAATCCGGGGGCGAACGCGATCGGCGCGGTGACGACCGACGACGCGGGCTTTATTGCGAACCGGCAGCGGGTGTTTGGCGCCGGCCTCAACTATACGTTCGGCTCCGCGATGCTCGGCTTCGTCTATAGTCACACGGACCTGACAAATCCGACGGCGTATGCGTATATCAGCGGGTCGATCGTGCCGTCCGGACAGAGCGTTGCGTCGTTGAAATTCGATAACTTCGAACTCAACGGGACCTACCGGGTCACGCCCGCCTTTATGCTCGGCGCGATGTACGACTACACACAGTCGAAGCTCGATGCATCCGGCGGCAGCAGCAAGCCGCGCTGGCACACCTTCGGGTTGATGGCCGACTACAACCTGTCAAAGCGCACCGATGTGTATGTGATGGCGAGTCTGCAGAAGTCCGTGAGTGCGAACAGCGGCACTGCGTTGGACAACGCCTATGTTGGCGGCGCTGACGATTCGTCTTCGAATGACCGACAGGCAGTGGCGCGCGTCGGGATCCGTCACAAGTTCTGAGCGGACCTTCGCCCTTCAGCGTGTGGCAGTGTGAGGCGGAGCTACGGCGCCGCTTCTCCGGTAACCTGCAGCATCTGGTCGTTGACCTGCTGCTGCTCTTTCGCCCGCGTCAGGAGCCAGCGATGGAAACTGCGGCATTGGGGCTGGTCGAAAGCGCTTTTCTTCCACGTCAGAAAGTAGGGCCACGGCAAGGGAAGGCCGTGTTTGAACGGGATGATGAGACGGTCGGCGGCAACGTCGTCGCAGATCATCGACGTTTGCGCGAGCACGAAGCCGTGACCGTCGATCGCCGCCTGAATCGCCACGCTCGACAACGAGAATACATGCCGGGGGTTTTGCAGCGTGGCGCAGTCCACCTTGCTGGCTTCGAACCAGTCCCGCCACGAGGGCGGCGACGCGAATTTCGGCAGCCAGTCCACGGCGATCAACGGGTACGCGAGGAGGTCCGCAGGCGTGGTGAGCGGTGCATCCGCGCGCAGCAGTTGCGGGCTGCACACCGGCACGACGCTATCGCGGAACAGTTCGATGGCGTTCTCGACCTCCGCGACCCGGTCGCCGTAGCTAATGCGGAAATCGATCTCGTAGCCTTCGGGCGACGGCTCGGTGTGCGTGCCGTCGAGATAGACGCTCAATTCCGGATACTGCGCCTGCCATTCCATGACGCGAGCGGCGAGCCACTTGGAGAGCAACGAGGGCAATGCGCTGACGCTCAGATTGCGGACGTTTTTCGAGCGCTCGATCTCCGCATGCGCGACGCGCAGGCTCTCGAATGCCGCCGCGCAACTTTCGTGGTACTGGCGACCGATCGTGGTGAGCCTCAGCCGTTTGCCGTCCTTTTGCAGGAGGCTCAAGCCCAGCGTGTCTTCGAGCAGCTTCATCTGCTGGCTCACGGCGCCGGCCGAGATGCCGAGACGTCTCGCGGCTTCCGCTACGCCGCCGCAACGGCCCACGGCTTCGAATACCTGCAGCGCGCGCAGGGGCGGCAGCGTGCTCATGGCGTTTCCTTCTGCGAGGAGGGGTGGGGGGCTGAGTTTAGAAATTCTAAAATAACAGCCAGCTTTAGACACCTATTCTTTTATGTTTTGGCTTTTTATCCTTCGGTCATGCTCGATAGCGAAGCCGATGAGGCATAGCCGGGGCGAACTGAACCGGAGACAGTAGACATGTTTTTGAAGAACGCGTGGTATGTGGCGGCATGGGACAAGGAGGTGACGCAGAGCCTCCTGCCCGTCACGATTCTCGACGAGCCGGTCGTGCTCTATCGCAAGGCGGATGGCACGCCCGTTGCGCTCGAAGATGCCTGCCCGCATCGTAAGTTGCCGCTCTCGATGGGGCGGCTGATCGACGACGTGGTCGAGTGCGGCTATCACGGTCTTACGTTCGACTGTTCCGGTGCCTGCGTGAAGGCGCCCGGCTCGCCGCGCATTCCCGCCGGCGCGCAGGTGCGCAGCTATCCGCTTGCTGAACGCTATGGTCTGGTGTGGATCTGGATGGGCGACGCGAGCGCCGCGGACCCGGACAAGATCGTGCAGATCGAAGAGTGGGGCGACCCTGCCTGGGGCGTCAATCGTGGCGACGCCATGACGGTGGATTGCCATTACCTGTATGTCACCGACAACCTGCTTGATCCTTCGCACGTCGCCTGGGTGCATCGGTCATCGTTTGGTAATGCTGCGTGCGAGGCGGAACCGCTGAAGACCGTCGTCGCCGAAAACGGCGTGACCGTGTCGCGCTGGATGCGCGATGTCGAAGTCGCGCCGTTCTACGCGAAGTTCGTTAAGTTCGCGGGGAATTGCGATCGCAAGCAGCATTACGAAGTGCGCTTTCCTTCACACGCCATCATCAAGGCGATTTTCACGCCGGCCGGCACGGGCAGCGACGACGCACCGCCGCATGCCGATCTGTTCCTGATGAACTCGTATAACTTCATGACGCCTGTGGATGACGCGCACACCCGGTACTACTGGTTCCAGACGCGCAACTTCGATCCGGATGACGAAGACGTCTCGCGCCAGTTCGACGAGGACGTGCACCATGCGTTCGAAGAAGACCGTGTCGTGCTGAAGGCAGTGCATCAGGGCATGGCGCGACGGCGCAAACCGAACATTGATCTGGCGATCGACTCCGGGCCGTTGCGTTTCCGGCGTGCGCTTCAGCAGATGATCGAGCGCGAAGAGGCGGCGGGGCCGACACCCGTGCCGGTGCACGTCGTCGGCCGGCAGGCAGCGGGAAAGTGATATGACGGCTTTGGTCGTGAGTGAAACGGGCGCTTCGCCGCGTGGTTTCGAGCGCTTTCGCGTGGCTCGGCGGATTCAGGAAAGTCAGTCCATTGTGTCGTTCGAGCTGGTTCCCGTCGGCGTTCAACGGTCCCTCGGGTTCGTGGCGGGACAGTTCGTCGCGGTACGGCTGACGTTGCGCGACCGCGAATCATTGCTGCGCCATTACAGCTTGTCGGGCGATCCCGCCGATACCACGCGTTGGCGCATCTCGGTCAAACTGGAAAGCACGCCACCGGGACGTGGCTCGACGCATCTTCACGAATGCATTGATGTGGGCGACGAACTCGAACTGGCCGGCCCGGCCGGCGCATTCGTCTGCGACGAGGGCAACGAGCGGCCGGTGCTTCTGATGAGCGGCGGCGTGGGCGTGACCCCGCACGTGAGCATGCTGCATCGTCTGACGCATGCGTCGACGCGGCGCGTGCACGTTATTCACGCGTGCGAAAACAGCGCAGTGCATGCGTTCGGCGACGAAATACGCAGGCTCGCCGCGACGCGCGACGGTATTCACGTCCATGTCTGCTATCGCAACCCCCTTGCCGACGACGAAAAGACCGGCGCCTATGACAGCACTGGGCTGCTGACGAAAGAGACGCTGCAATCGTTGCTGCCGCTCGATGATTACGAAGTCTATCTGTGCGGGCCGCCGGGTTTCATGCAGGCGAATTGGAGTCTGTTGCGCGAGCTTGGTATCGCACGAGAACGGATCCATTACGAGTTCTTCGGTCCAGCGACTGTGCTTGAAGACCACGCGGGCGATGGAGCCGATTCCGTTCAGTCAGCGCCAGGCGCGGCACTCCTCGCGCCTGCGTGCAGTAGCGCGGTTACCGTGCGGTTTCACCCGCAGGCCGAGCCCATGCCGTGGGATTCATCCTGTCATTCTTTGCTGGAAATGGCCGAACAAGCCGGTTACGCACCGCCCTTCAATTGCCGGGCCGGTATTTGCAGCGCGTGTTTGACGCCGCTTCTGTCGGGGCGTGTCGACTATATTGAAGAACCGCTCGCCCCGCCGCCTGACGGCGAGGTGCTGCTTTGCTGCACGCGGCCCGCCACGCCGCTCACGCTCGCGCTACAGCCTTTGCGTGCGTGACCCATCGATTCAGGCACGGTGAACATGCCGTGCGCTTCATCGCAGAGGAACAGATGAAATACGGTTTCGCAGATCAACCCGGCTTCGACCGGCAGCGCGCGCAATTCCTGCAGGCCGCTGAGGCCGCGGGAGCCACGGTCACGTCCTATCCGCATCCTTTGAAAGGTCCGTGCGGCGAGGTGCTCGCCACCGATGTCGCATGGCTCGGCTCGCGAGATGCGCGGCGCGTGCTGGTGGCGATTTCCGGCACGCATGGCGTGGAAGGGTATTACGGATCAACGTGCCAGAGCGAATGGCTGCACGAGTTTGCCACTCGTGACCTACCGGACGGTGTCGCGGTATTGATGGTGCACCTGATCAATCCGTGGGGAACGGCATGGGTGCGCCGCGTCAATGAAGACAACGTGGATCTGAATCGCAACTACCTGGACTTCGGCGCAGCGTTGCCGCTCAATCCCCGTTACGACGCGATCCATGAAATCTATACTTGCCGCGACTTTGACGGCCCGCAGCGGCAGTGCGCGGATCAACTGCTGGCGGCGCAACTCGAGTCGATCGGCTGGGCTGAATTTCACGCGATTGTTGGTGCTGGCCAGTACGTGCATCCGGACGGGCTGTTTTATGGCGGTCAGGAGGCCACGTGGTCGAACCGGACTTTGCGGAGTATCGCGGCGCATTTTCTGCAGCCTGTGCAAGTGGCTATCGCGTTCGATCTGCACACCGGGGCTGGTGCTTTTGGCCATCCGATGCTGATGGCGATCGCACAGGCACGCTATCCCGCGCTCGCGGACGCCGAAGCGCTTTATGGGCCGTGGCTTTACACCCTGCTGACCGACGCGCACGCCGCGATTAGCGAGACTGGCGTGGTGGCGCGTGCAACCGGCTATACATCGCAGGCCTTGCTCGACGCGCTACCCACGACGCATTTGATACAGCTTGTCATCGAGTGCGGCACGTATCCCGAAGCACCGATGCATACGGCGCTGCGCAACGATCATTGGCTGCATCTGTATGGCGATCCTGGCGATGCACTCGGAAAGAAGATCAGTGGCGCTTTGTTCGAGTCGTTCTTGCCGGCGGACGGCGACTGGCGCGAGATCGCATGGCGGCGCACGCGTCAGACATGGGAGCGCGCGCTCACAGCGATACCGGCGATTCACGCAGCTTCATCAGCCGGGAGATAGACCGTATTTCGCGGAGACATTGCGCCGGCGTCATCACGCTCGGGTTCATTCATGGTGTTGACCTCACGGAGACTTTCCGTGGCGCTTTCTTAACGTAGGACGAATATTTTGAAAACCAAAGCAGCCATCGCATGGAAAGCTGGGGCCCCGTTGACGATCGAAGAAGTGGATCTCGAAGGCCCGCGCGCCGGTGAAGTCCTGATCGAAGTGAAGGCGACGGGCATCTGCCACACCGACTATTACACGCTGTCGGGCGCCGATCCGGAAGGCATCTTCCCGGCGATTCTCGGCCATGAAGGCGCGGGTGTGATCGTTGATGTCGGTCCGGGCGTGGGCACGTTGAAGAAGGGCGACCACGTCATTCCGCTGTACACGCCGGAATGCCGCCAGTGCAAATTCTGTCTGTCGCGCAAGACTAATCTTTGCCAGGCGATCCGTTCGACGCAAGGCAAGGGCCTGATGCCCGACGCAACTTCGCGTTTTTCGCTCGACGGCAAACCTCTGTTCCACTACATGGGTACATCGACGTTCTCGAACTACATTGTGGTGCCGGAAATCGCCGTTGCGAAGGTGCGTGAAGACGCGCCGTTCGACAAGATCTGCTACATCGGTTGCGGCGTGACGACGGGCGTGGGCGCGGTCGTGTATTCGGCGAAGGTCGAAGCGGGCGCGAATGTGGTCGTGTTTGGCCTCGGCGGCATCGGGCTGAATGTGATTCAAGGCGCGAAGATGGTGGGGGCGGACAAGATCATCGGCGTCGATATCAACCCGGGCCGCGTGGAACTGGCGAAGAAATTCGGCATGACGCACTTCATCAACCCGAACGAAGTCGAGAACGTGGTCGATCACATCGTGCAACTCACTGATGGTCGCGCGGACTACTCGTTTGAATGTATCGGCAACACGAAGGTGATGCGTCAGGCGCTGGAGTGCACGCACAAGGGCTGGGGTCAGTCGTTCATCATCGGGGTGGCGGCAGCGGGCGAGGAGATCAGCACGCGTCCGTTCCAGCTGGTGACGGGCCGCGAGTGGAAAGGCTCGGCATTCGGCGGCGCACGTGGCCGTACGGACGTGCCGAAGATCGTCGACTGGTACATGGAAGGCAAGATCAACATCGACGACCTGATCACGCACCGTCTGCCGCTCGAGCGGATCAACGAAGGCTTCGATCTGATGAGGAATGGCGAATCGATCCGCTCGGTGGTGTTGTACTAACGCGGCACGGACAGGCGCATATCGATGCTTGAACTATTGTCGTCGCATGCCTACCACCGCGGCGATTGTAAAGCTTGATAGCGTAATCGCGCTTCTGAGTGCTGGGCTCGTCTCGACAGGTTCGGCCGCTATCGATCCCGCAACGGTCATCCCGATTCTTGCTGCGCGGGACCGTTGTGGGTCGACAGTACGCATCCGCATCCACTGAGACCTACCATTCGGGCTCCCGATATGCGAATGGCCGGAAGGCACCCTGTAACTGCCTCAGCAATGCCATTACCCGAGTGTCGGCAAAGACCGATCAACCGTCTGTCACTTCGCATCTGTGAACGGTAGGTCGTCGGCCGACGTCGACGTTCGTCCATCGACGTGGATATGCCCGCTCACGGCTTTCGTTGGTTATCCAAATTTGACGAGATTAAGCACCGGCAGCGGGCCGCCCGGGATTTGAACGAGCCGGCCCCCGTCTTCGAGCAAACCCAGGTCGATGCCGAAGAAGCCGAGTTGCTCGATCAGTCCGCTCACCGCCGCTTTCGCCTGCGCGTCGTCGCCTGCGAAGAACAGCACTCGGCGTCCGCCCTCGGCCTGTGGGTCGTCGGAGAGGAGGTGCGCCGGCAGATGATTGAACGCCTTCACGACGCGTGCGCCCGGCACGAGGTCGGTGAATATTGCGCTCGACGTCCGGCCATGCAATTCGGCCGGTTCGAACCGCGGCGCCTCGATCGGGTTGTTCGCGTCAATCACAATGCGTCCGCCGAAGTCCGGCAACCCGGCGAGAGCGGTCGGCAGCTTCGACCAGTTCACTGCGACGAGGACGATGTCCTGCGCCGCCGCTTGTTCGCGCGTTCCCGGCTTGATCGAGGGTCCGAGTTCACGCGCGAGATCCGCGAGCGACGCTGGGCCTCGGCTGTTCGCAATGATGGCTTCGAGGCCTTTGCCCGCTAGCGCTTTCGCGACAGCGGACCCGATGGCGCCTGCTCCGATGATACCGATGGTGCTCATAGTGATGCTCCTTGTGTGGGTAAGTGAGCCAATGTTGCCGTTTTTATTGCACTATGATTAGGGGGTAATTGCTTGAATTATTTTCAACTGATGATTTAAGATTCCTGCATGGAAACTCTCGCCAACCTCGAGTCGTTTGTCCGCAGCGCCGAAACGGGCAGTTTCTCCGCGGCCGCGCGGCGTCTTGCGCTGACGCCCGCTGCGGTCAGTCGGAACGTTGCGCTGCTGGAGCGCAATCTTGGCGTGCGACTGTTTCAACGCTCGACGCGCAAGCTCACGCTGACCGAGGCGGGTGAACGCTTTCTCGTCGAAATCGGCGGCAATCTGGACGCGCTGCAGGCCGCGATCGCGTCCGTCTCGACCGATCGCGGCGAGCCGGCAGGCGTGCTGAAAGTCAGCATGGCGCCGACGTTTGGCATCACGTACGTCATGCCGCTGCTGCCGGCGTTCCTCGCGCGCTATCCGATGATTCGTCCGGATTGGCACTTCGAGAACCGACAGGTCGACCTGATTGCAGAGGGATACGATGCCGCGCTGGGTGGTGGATTCGATCTCGCGCCGGGCGTCGTTTCGCGCGCATTGGCGCCTGCGCATCTCGTGGCGGTGGCCTCTCCGGCATACATGGCCGGTCGCGTGCCACCCGCCGATCCCGGAGAGCTTGCGGAACTCGACGGCATCGTGATGCGCGCGAGCCGCACCGGCCGCGTGCGCCACCGGACCATGCGCAACACGGCGGGCGGCGAAATGCCTGCGCAGCTTGGCGAGACCATCATGGTCAACGACCCTGCAGCGATGCGTGAGGCTGCGATTCTCGGACTGGGTGTTGCGCTGCTGTCCGTGTCGGACGTGCTGTTGGCGGTCGAGCGAGGCGAACTTGTGCGATTACTGCCGCGCTGGTACGCGGACGCCGGGGCGATTTCGATCTACTACGCGACGCGAGCGCTGCTGCCGGCGAAAACGCGGGTGTTTGTCGATTTCGTTGTCGAGGCGTTCGAGCGGGAGCGGTTGGCTGAGCGATTTGCGGGAAGCGTTGAATGAGCCGCTATCGGAACGCTATTGCCCGGCTGCGCTCTCCTCAGCGGCAATGATCACGGCAGAGGTGACGGGCGAATGGACAGTCCATCCCATGGCACTGTACAGCGCAAGGCCATCGGCCGTCGCCACCAGAACGCCTTGCCTCTTTCCCCGCGCCACTGCCTCGCCGCTTAATAGCGTCATGATTGCGCTTCCCAGGCCACGTCTGCGGTGTGATTCATGCGTGATGATCTGGTCAAATATGCACGACTCTCCGTCCAGGGCGCACTGACCGCTCGCGGCTATATCACCCGCAGCATCCTTGAGCTGTGCCCGGATAATTGGCCCCTCGTCAAATACGCGCACGGCATACCCTTTTGGAGGGACTTGCTCGCCTCGCGAACCTTCGTTGTCGGCCAGGGCGGCGGTCATCATGAATACAGGCGCTTGCACGGTCCAAGTCGGCGGAAGGACCTCAGCCACGGTGCGCGGCTCGGCGCAAACCTTGATGAAAGTCCATGGGGTATGGATGCGGGAAGCCAGATCCGTAACGACTTCTGGTCGAAATTCCGGCAACACATAGCGTGCGTTTTGTTGAGGCAATCCGACGTCGACCCGAAAACCAATGGGTAACACAGTCGGGGCGGGCGTTCTTCGCGACAGCGCCCAGCCCGTTACCCACGCTTCGACGATCAGAGGATCAACCCGATGAACGGCCAGGGGTTTTGGCATTTCCATTGTCGATACTTCCATCCAATCCGTTCCAGTGACATAGTCGGCCGCCGACAATCTCAGTGCTCAAACATCCCGGCGGTTCAAGACACCTTTCAGGGGTCGTCCATCTTGCCCGATGCTCAACTCGAGCATTGGGCGAAGAGAGTGATTAAAAGCACAGAGCAGGTCAAGCGCATTACTCTTTCGCGCTCTCACCGGACAACGTAGCACGCAAGGAATGAGGCTTGAGATTGTTCCCAACCAGCAAGCCTCCTTCAGCGTTGCATGCTGCTATATGAGCCCTTGAGCTGTCATCGCTAATAGCAGCCGTTCTGCGCCGATGCCGAAGCCCGCACCTTCCCGATATGCCCCACCGCCCACAACTTGCTGTTGCGCCCCAAGCTCGGTGCAGCGTATCTCGAAACCCTGACCGTTCAGATAGTAGCTGAGGCCTCTACGAGCTGCGCCGTCGATTGCATAGCTAAGTCCGAGTGAATCGAAAAATCCCATCACTATCTCCTGACTACACCTGACGGCCAGTTCGGGATCGGGGCACAGGTATTCGAATCCCAGCTGCGAGAACTCTCGATACCGGCCTGCCTGCGGTCGCTCATATCGATAGCATCGTGCAATGTAAAACAACATACGTTCCTGTCGGCGACCCAGCAACTCGCTACACCGCTCCTGAAATAGAGCCGTCGCCTCCGGAATCAGGCAGCACGGTCTTCCCTTCTTATCCGGAAAGGCCCACATTTGGCCGATGATCTCACTGCCGCCGGCCTTTTGGATGAACGTATCCTGCGACCATAAGGCAGGAACGATCGTCTCCTCGGCCCCAAGGTTAATGAAGATAGCTCCGGAACTGATTTTCCAGAGCGCGTATTTGTGCGGCTTCGTTGCCAACGATGAAACGGGTTCCGCGAATCATGGTCATGAGAATCCTCTTCGGTGTAGAAAATAAAAAAGGCGCCTAGGGCGCCTTGGTCGTTTGTGCATGGAGAGGGAGAAACGAAGCCCCAGATTCCCTGCTATGGACGTAACGAACCACGGCGCATTGGCTTGCGACCATGATGATGGTGAAACTTGCTCGGGACGTTACGGAGTTCCATGCTGCCAATATTGACACATAAGCTCAGTTTTGTGCGCATGCTGATATGTCTCAGCGGGTTCGTTGTGGCGATAGCACCGGCTGACCGTTCATGGTCGCGTGCCGCCTCACGCAATGCGCATACTTACCCCGGCCTTGCACGACTGCGATCGGCAGCACGCGACCCAACTCAGCCACACGCGGATAGAGGACAAACGTCCGAAACGGTGCCAGCAGCGGACGCTGGCCCGTACCCCGCAAAATCGGTCGTGACGTCCAAGATAAGGCTATCTGAGAACTCGCCGTTATCCGCCCCGCCTACAACCGGTCGAGGCAACGTTTCCGAATCCTCTCTTCGCGCTCGTCACATTGATACGCGCTGGATGGCTCCTGCGACCGCTCGCACGGCAAGCAGGTATCCATCAACACCAAGGCCGCATATCACGCCGTGTGCCGCGAGCGAGATCAGCGAATGTCGATACTGTTCACCCCGCTGGTGGATGTTGGTGATGTGCACCTCGATCACGGGTTGGCGAATCAGCTTGACTGCATCCAGCACGGGTATCGACGCAAACGAAAACCCCGCTGGATTGATGACGACGGCCGCATCCTTCTCGAAGGCTTCCTGCAACCAGTCGACCATCACACCTTCATGGTTCGTTTGGCGAAAATCGCATTCGAGGTCGAGCTCGGCCGCGAGGGCTTCAGTACGCTCTTTCACCTGAGCAAGGGTCGTCGTGCCGTACAGGTGAGGTTCGCGCTTGCCGAGCATATTCAGGTTCGAACCGTTCAGGACATAAACAAGTGGCTTCATCTGCGTTGCCTGCATTTCAGTGAGAATGGGATTGAGTCGGCACGTGTCCTGACGAGCCAAGGACTTCTTCGGCAGAGTCGACCCGGTTCATGTCGATACCCAGCGTTTCAGGAGCGGTGAGAATCGCGATGAGCGAAATAACGTTGAACACGACGCACACTGCGATGACGCCCCACGGCGAGCCATTGCAAAGGGCAAAGAGCCAGACTGCAAGAACCGGCATCGGACCGCCCGCGACCAGATTGGCGCCGGTATAGGCAAGCGCCGAG
Organism: Burkholderia sp. GAS332; assembly: GCA_900142905.1. Taxonomy (NCBI): domain Bacteria; kingdom Pseudomonadati; phylum Pseudomonadota; class Betaproteobacteria; order Burkholderiales; family Burkholderiaceae; genus Burkholderia; species Burkholderia sp. GAS332. The sequence goes on from FSRV01000002.1 coordinate 4,000,907, forward strand.
CCCGAGTAGCGCACGTTAGTAGGGAATGCTTCAGCGAATGCAACCGGCTGGATGCCGCTCTGAAATTGGGTGAAGCCAAGAAAGAAACCCATTGCTGCCAGCATGGGCACGAAACTCTTCGTATCAAGAATCTGAAAGTACACGAACAGCATGAGCAAGGTTGCGGTCGACCCTATCGCGAGCGCCTTCTTGCGACCGATACGGTCACTCAGCATGCCGCCGGCCAGCGCGCCAACGATGGCGCACACGTTCGCGCCCATCAACAGCAGGAAGCCCGTCTGTTTCGGCACGCCCAGCGTTTTTGTGACGTAACTCAAGGAGAACACAACGATCAGATAGAAGATCGCTGCAGGGCCGCAGAAGAACAACATCCACCGGAGCACCGTTCGCCAGTGAAGGCGCAGTGCATCGCGCAGCGGACTGCCTACTTGGGCTACGTCGGTTTTACGGAGCGCGACGAACGCGGGCGTCTCACTGACTCGCAGCCGGATGTAGATACCGACGATCACGAGAATGAAGCTCAGAATGAACGGAATGCGCCAGCCATACGCGTCGAACGCCTGCGCCGACATCGTCGATGAAAGTGCTAGCAATACGCCGTTGGCCATGATCTGGCTGAGCGGCGAGCACAATCCGAGAAGGCCGGAGTATTTGCCGCGACGATCGGGACTCGCGTGCTCGATTGCCATCAACTGCGCACCCGTCGATTCACCACCCAGCGCGAAACCCTGCAGGATGCGCAGCACGACCAGCAATAGCGGCGCCCATACGCCGATGCTCGCGTAGGTTGGCAGCAAGCCCATCAACATCGAGCAGAGACCCATTACGGTGACGGTACCGAGCATCAGATTGCGCCGTCCCAGCTTGTCGCCAAGGTAACCACAAATGATGGCGCCAAGCGGTCGCGCCGCGAGTCCGACACCGAACGTGGCAAGCGATGCCAGCAACGCGGAGGTCGAATCCATCGACGGGAAAAACAGCTTGGGCAGCACGGTGGCGGCCAGTGCGCCATATAACGTGAAGTCAAACCATTCGAGTGCGGTCCCGACGGCCGCCGCGGTCACGGCGCGCGTGCGCATCGCCTGCTGCGCGGGTAGGTGCGATTGCTGATCCATGTTGTCTCCTGTTCCAAACCTGTGTCGGCTTCACGTCCCGGAGAACCTTGTCATGTCCCCCCGCGCGTGGCCCGTCTTTTGTTATGCGTCTCTTGCTATCTGCGCGATGAAGCATTCGACGAGACGGCATGTTGCACAGATTAACAGCGATGGTGGGACGCTATTCCAAGGTGGAATCTCATTCCACATTATGCAATCATGTGTGTTCTACTGAATTGACGGGAGGTTCCATGCCGGGTGTGACTGAGAGAACACTGGCGGTACTCGAATTTCTGGCAACACAGATGGAAGGAACGCCCCTCGCGTTAATCTCGGATCAACTTGAGATCCCGCGCAGCGCCTGCCATCGCCTGCTCGCCGATCTCAAGCAGTGCGGCTATGTGCGTCAGTTACGCGAGCAGGGCGACTATGTGCTAACCACGAAGCTGGTCGGCCTGGGTCTCAGCTATCTCGCGACGTCCGGCATCATCGACATTGCGCAAACCATGCTCGACCGTCTGGCGGAAACGTCCGGAGAGCTCGTGCGGCTTGCGATCGTCGACGGAGACAGATTGACGTGGGTTGCCAAGTCGCAGGGCGCGCTGAAGGGCCTGCGGTACGACCCGGACATGGGTATGGACACCATTCTGTCGTGCAGTGCAACAGGCCACGCCTGGATGATGACAATGACCGATGAGCGGGCGCTCGAATTGGTGACACGCCAGGGGTTCGGGCAGCCAAAGCAGTACGGACCCAACGCACCGACCACCGTGAAGGCGCTGCTCGGGTTCGTCGATGCCGCTCGTTCCCGCGGCTACGCCACAATCTATGAGGTGTTCGCGCCGGGGATGACGGCGATGGCCGCTCCGGTCCAACGACGGGGTTACCCGGCTATAGGGGTCATCAGCATTGCAGGGCCTGCCGTCAGATTAACGGAGAAGCGCATGGCGACACTCGGCCCTGCGCTTGTGGCGGCTGCAAACGAGCTCGCGGCTGCCAGCCTGGCATCTCCGCTTTTTGGCCGAATGCGTTAGTGTCCGGCGCGCGGCCGAAGCACATGCGTTCGAATATGAGGGCTGCTTATGGATCATCAACGGACGTCCATGAATGCTCGTCATTGGCAGCAAATGGCACGGCCACCGCCTGTCATCGATCGGCGGGCACGCGACCTGAGCGTACAGTCAGGATCCTCGACAACGGACATTCACATGCGTGAGTGATTAACCTCCCTAAGCACGTCTATAAACGCCCGCAGACCAGCAGGCACGTGTCGATGCCCGGGATAGTACAAGCAGAGCCCCGGGATTAACGGGCACCAATCTTCCAGCACGGTAACCAGTCGGCCGTCGTCCAGCCAATCACGGGCCGTGGACTCCGGTACATACGCAAGGCCCAAACCATCGGACGCCGCCTCAACCATCAGGCCGTTGTGATCCAGCGTGAGTACGCCGGGAACATCGATCGCCACTTCCTGCCCGTGCTTGCGGAACTCCCAGCGGTAGCGCTTGCCGCTCGGCAGCCGCTGGCGAATGCAGTCGTGGTGACGAAGGTCGTCGGGCGTGGTGAGCGGTGTTCGTCCCGCGAGATACGACGGTGCTGCAACGACTACGAAGCGAAGATCATCGCTGATGCGCACCGCCACCATGTCGCGCGGGATCGACTCACCAAGCCGTACTCCGGCATCGAAACCTTGCTCAACGATATCGACGAGCCGTCCCTCCGCGACCAGATCGAGCGACATGCCGGGGAAGCGTTTTAGAAAACTCGGCACTACCGTTTTCAACAACAGCCGCGCCGCACTCTCATTGGCATTGATTCTGAGCGTGCCGCTCGGGTTACCGCGCGCATCGGCGACGGCATCCAGTGCTTCGTCAAGATCGCGGAGCACGGGCGCAAGCCGCGCGAGCAATGCTTCGCCGGCTTCTGTCGGCGCTACGCTACGCGTCGTGCGATTGAGCAGACGTACGCCCAATTCACGCTCCAAGGCGAGCATGGCGTGACTGAGCGAGGAACGCGAAACGCCGAGTGCATCGGCGGCGCGGCGGAAACTCCGATGCGCGGCGACAGCGGAAAACGCGGTGAGATCGGCAAGTGTCGGCTTGGTCATTGGTGGCGAATTTTCACGGGGTCATACGCACTATAGTGGCTTCTCTGACCAATGACGGATGCCTAGACTGGTCATCATGCAATGCCACTCCATCCACTTTCCGAAGAGACACACCATGATGAAGACCTGGTTTATCACCGGCACATCGTCGGGCCTCGGCCGACTACTCGCCGAGCGCCTGCTGCAACGCGGCGATCGGGTCGTCGCGACGCTGCGGCGCGAGGGGGCGCTCGATGATCTGAAAATACAGTACGACGGCCGGTTGCATGTGCTGACACTCGATGTCACCGACCTCCGCGCGGTGCACACGAACATCGCTGCCGCATTCGAAGCGATGGGCCGTATCGACGTCGTCGTGAACAACGCGGGCTACGGGTTATTCGGCGCGGCCGAGGAAGTGACTGATGAACAGATCGATCGGCAGATCGCCACCAATCTCACCGGATCGATTCAGGTGATCCGTGCCGCGCTGCCTCACCTGCGCCGCCAGGGTGGCGGCCGGATCGTCCAGATCTCATCCGAAGGCGGACAGAGCGCTTACCCGAATTTCAGCCTCTATCATGCGACGAAATGGGGCATCGAAGGTTTCGTCGAGTCAGTGGCGAAGGAGGTGGCGCCATTCGGTATCGACTTCGTGATTGTGGAGCCGGGACCGACCAGCACGCAGTTCGGTGCCGGTCTCGATCACGCGGTGCCGATGCCCGAGTACGACGATACCCCGGCGGGCGACGTCAGAAGGGCGATTGCGTCCAACAGCTTTGCAATTCGGGGCGATGCCGGCAAGACGGTCGCCGCAATGATCGTCGCGGTGGACTCGGCACATCCGCCGTTACGTTTGACGCTTGGCGGGGGTGCCTACGACTCGATCAGCGCTGCATTGGCCGAGCGCCTGAGGATGCTCGAAGCACAGAAGGACATTGCGTTTTCGGCGGACTCGATAGACTAAGCGAGCGCAGAGGGGCGCGCTGACGCAATAGCTGCATGAGGGTCGATCCCGGATCGATCCTCAACGGACGGTGAAGACGGGGCGGGTGCAAGCTGCACAACGGACATTTGCCCCATCAGGATTGGGCTTATCTCGCCGCAACGCGATATCACGCGATCTGCTGAACCCACTGGCTCCGCCAAGCCGGTGCTTCGAAGGGATCCGAAAAATACTGGGTCTCGTGAATGACCTTGCCGTTGCAGAATTCCATAATGCTTACCGTGTAAGCCGCTCGCCCCTTATAGGTGATGGCGTATTCCGTGACCCAGAGATTACCTTCTCCCTGGATTCGCCTGACATCGAAACCTGATGGCTTATCTGGATGATGACTCCGCAGTGCCTGCAAATTAACTCGCCCGACGATTCGTTCACCTGATTGGGGATAGTCACAGACGGCATCGTCATCGTAAATATCGTGTTCTGCGTCGAGATCGCCTGCCGCCGACGCTTGCCAGTGCGCGTTCAGGGCTTCACGTATTGTCTCTTCCTGCATGGCGTGCCTCCACATACCGTTCACGTCTATCTATTACGTACGCCGCGGAATAAACCCGGGGCTGCCCGTCTTGACGACTTCGTTGAACCTCTGCCTCGTCTCAATCCGGTTAATCGCGTCGAACGCGTCTGCCGGAAGGGCGGAGATATCGAAATTCTCGCGCGCGCGGGTCGCAGATTTGGGCGTGGTGAGCAAAGCCCCGCCACGCTGGATCGCCCAGGCAAGGAGTACCTGTGCAGGGGTCTTTCCGATTCGCGCGGCAATCTCCGAGATGACGGGATCCTCAAGCGGTCCCGGCCTGATTCCGTGACCCAATGGCGCAAAGGCCAAAAACACGATCTCTTTTTCTTTGCAGAATTCCAGAAGCTCCGTTTCCGGAAGATACGGATGGGCTTCGACCTGTACCGCCGCCGGCTTGATTCGAGCCGATTCATAGAGAGGCCGCAATTCGTTCAAGCCGATGTCAGACAGTCCGATGGCCCTGCATCTTCCATGGTCGACGAGATCTTCCATCGCCCTCCAGGTGTCTAGCAACGTCACGCCTTTATCGTAGATGACATCGCCGTTTTCATCGCGCGGGTCCTGCTCATCTCCAGGCTGAAATGCAAACGGAGTGTGTATCAGGTAGAGATCAAGATAGTCGATCCCGAGTCTTTCAAGACTTGCCTCGAAAGCCGGTTCGACACGCTCGGGACGATGATTGGAGTTCCACAATTTTGTGGTCACGAAGATGTCTTCGCGTGCGATCCCTCCGGCAGCAAGGCCTATCCTCAGCGCCTCGCCCACCTCGCGCTCGTTCCGATATCGCTCGGCGCAATCGAAGTGTCGATAGCCGGCTTCCAGCGCGTCTCGGGTCGCACTTTGAGTTGTCGCTGCGTCGGGAATCAGCGTGCCAAATCCGAGCGCGGGCATACGGCCGCCTCCGTGATTAAGCGCGATCTTTTTGCTCCGGAAATCGGAAGACTCAATCACGGCAACACCTCCGCACTACTTCGTGTCATGCGAGGAAGAACCGACGCCTCGGCTTGCGGTTGTGGCGTCAGCTTGATGAACAGAAAAAACGTCAACGTACTGGAGTTGTGTGGATTCGCAGTTCAGCCACCGCCATCAGGGTCAGACCGAGCGCCAAACAGGCCTACTTCCTGATCCAGTGTAGCAAACGAATGACTGGTCGGCAGCGGAGGGTTCCGGAAGGCGCAGCACGCAGTGGGTGGGTGACAGATCGCTGACAACGGACGGTCAACTCTCCACGTTGCAAGCATCGACGCCGAGCAAGCATCGACGCCGAGCAAGCATCGCTACTTCTTCGAGGAAACAAACACGCATAAATCCTTCTATCGGATCTTGATGACAACCTTACCCTTTGTACGTCCTGTTTCAACGTAAGCCAAAGCCTCTTTGGTTGACTCGAACCCAGGGCGCTGAGCCCGCGCTCCGCTGCCGACTAACACAGGCGAGGATATGACCGAGAACGCCTCGCTCCGCCCACCTAGGCGTGGCCGTTGTACCCCGGACCTCGCCATTGAGTAGCGGGCCCGGTATCGGATGCATTCCTGCGTAGACAGGAAAATATATACAGTTTATATGTACAGTTTAACTGTACATATGCTACGGTTGCTTCATGAACAAGCAATCACCGTCTCCCAAATCGACCGATTTGGCCGCCCTTGCTGGCGAACTACGCATGTCCGTGGGCAAATTGGCTCGCCGCGCGCGAGAACATTCGCACGCTGGCGACTTTACGTCGGCCCAGAAGTCGGTGCTCTTCCATCTGGATCGTGGCGGCCCAGCCACCGTTTCTGCCTTGGCACGGGCAGAGGGCGTGAAACCACAGTCTATGCGGATGACGGTAGCCGGCTTGGAGGCATTGGGCGTTGTCAAAGGCGAGGCCGACCCAAGCGACGGACGCAAAACCCTGATTGCCCTGACCCCCACATTCAGGCGAACGCTCCAGGCGAGTCGGGCGGCTAAAGAGGACTGGCTGCTCCGTGCTCTTCAGGCGCAACTCTCTGCGCAAGAACAGGCTGCGCTCGCCGCTGCGGTGGGACTGCTGCAACGGCTGGCAGACTTCTAAATACTCGGTACGAGGAGCATCTGAAATGGATTGGCTACATGTCGTCTCTTATTTTTTCGGTGGTGCCTTTCTCGCGAATGCCGTGCCTCATTTCGTCAGTGGCGTGATGGGTGAACCCTTCCAGAGCCCGTTCGCGAAACCACCGGGAAAAGGGTTGTCGTCATCGACTGTTAATGTGCTATGGGGTTTCTTTAATATCGTTGTCGGCTATCTTCTCATTTGCCGCGTGGGCGACTTTGGGCTTAAGGTGACGGGTGATGTCATGCCATTCGGTATTGGCATCCTGGCTATGGGCCTGTTCAGTGCCCGGCAGTTCGGCAGCTTGCATGGCGGCAATACTCCCGAACGTACATGAACACCTCGTTTTGACAACGGGTGCTTCGCTGCATTCGACGTTCTCTGGTTACGAATATGAACCGCGTGTCGAAGACAAGGAGAAGTGCAAATGGAGGCAGTAGCATTGCCAGCGGCAATCGCGCCGGCGCAAACCGCGCTTGTCGTCATGCATTATCAGACCGACATTCTCGGGCTCTTTCCATCGGTCGCGCCGGCCTTGCTTGCCAATACGCGCAAGCTATGCGACGCGGCGCGGGCCAAAGGCGTCAGCGTCTATTTCGCCAACCTGCGGTTCAGTCCGGGCTATCCGGAAGTTAGCCCATTGAACAAAAATGGGCAGGGAATCAAGCAACTTGGCCTCTTCGTCGAAGACAGAACCTCGCCGGAGTTAGGCCAGCAGGCCAGTGAACCGGTCATCATCGCGCATCGCGCCAGCGTGTTCTTCGGCACCGATCTGCAGGCACGACTTTTAGCGCAAGGTATCGATTCGCTGATTATGGTCGGCATTGCGTCGACCGGTGTCATGCTGTCGTCGGTCGCGTATGCGAGCGATGCGGACTTCCGCCTGTACACGGTCAAGGATTGCTGTTACGACCCGGATCAGGTGGTACATGAACATCTGTTCTCCACCGCATTCGATTCGCGCACCACGGTGCTGTCGCTCGCGGATGCCTTGCAACTGCTCGCCTAGACGTTCGACGTCTGCTCTGGAATTGCGGAGAAAAATCAGTGACCATTCAACACTATCCCGATCTCAAGGCGCTTGTGTTCGACGTACAAGGCACAGCAACGGACTTCCGGAGCACCCTTGTTGAGGAGGCTGTTCGGCTCAGCCGCTCCCGTGCCCTCGAAATCGACTGGGGTACGTTTGTCGACGAGTGGCGTGGTCTCTACCGGCCAGCGCTGGACGCGGTCTTGTCCGGCGCGCGTCCTTGGACATCCGTTGACCTGATCTACCGGGAGGCGCTGGACCAATTACTGGACAAGCGGGGGCTGACGTTCTTTTCAGAAGAAGAGCGTCGTGAGTTGAATTTCGGTTGGCAAAAGATTCGTCCGTGGCCAGACGTTGTGGATGGGCTTGTTCGACTCAAGAAGAACTACAAAATCGCTACGCTATCGAATGCTGATGTGAGCGCGGTCGTCAATATCGCAAAGCATGGCAATTTGCCTTGGGACGCAATCTTCGCGGCCGAAATGGCTGGAACATTTAAGCCCGACCCGCGGACATACAACATGGCGATGAAGTACCTAGGCCTGCGGCCCCACGAAGTGATGATGGTGGCCTGCCACAAATACGATCTTCACGCCGCCAAACAGCTTGGTATGCGCACCGCTTTCGTGGCGCGACCGTTGGAGTTCGGCCCGGCAGGAAAGGTCGATACTACCTTCGAAGCAGCCTTTGATGTCAATGCCTCCGATTTCTTGCATTTGGCTCAACAACTCGGTTGCTAGCACCCGTACACGTGCAACCCACTCGTTTAGACGAGTGCAATCTTGCCGGTGGCGAGGTCATACACGCCGCCCACAATGTCGATCTTCTTCTCCACGTAAAGTTTTTGGACGATCGGCGGTGAGCTCTTCAGTTTAGCTACCTGCCGTCGCACGTTCTCAGCGACCGCGTTGTCCAGCAAGTTGCCGGTGTGTGTCTTCTCGGCGGCGATGACGGCCGGTTTGATCGCAGCGATGAGCCCCGGCAAATGGCCCGGAAGGACCGCCTTGGTCTTCAGCACTTTGATTGCGGCGTCGACCGCGCCGCATCCGGTGTGACCTAGCACCATGACGAGCGGCACGCCCAGGAACTCGGCGCCGTATTCCAGGGATGCAAGCAGATCCGGGTTCACGATGTTGCCCGCGACGCGTAAAACGAAGAGATCGCCCGGCCCCTGATCGAACGCGAACTCCGGCGCCACGCGCGAATCAGCGCAACTCAGGACCGTGGCAATCGGATACTGCCCCTGCACACGGGCGGCGCGCCCCGATGAGAAATCGCGCTCGTTCGGCGTGTTGGCGGCGTAGCGCGCGTTGCCATCCATCAGCCGCTTCAACGCGTCTGCAGGCGCGATCGAGTTGGGTGGTGGCGATGCGCCTGGCGCAGGCGGTTCGGCCGCGATCGCGGCGCCCACGCTCCACGGCAGGAGCGCCGCGAGTGCGCCGGCCGTCAGGAACGCTCGGCGCGATACTTGAGGCTCGCGCTGCGCATCACCACACACATCACACATTTGAGTTCCTCCGTCATCGCTGGGCGCATTCGGCCGCAAACGGATACTTGCCGCATCACAACGCAACTGGCACACCGATCCCCGGCTATGCCTACCTCACGTGGTGGTTCAACGCCACGCGGTAGATCATCTGACTTGCATAGATTCGAGTCTATACCGTCGCCAGGCGTAGTGCCCGGAAAAGCCCGCAACGACGAAGAGCAGACCGTGGCTGCATATGGCGGGTTGCCGCGACCGGCCGATTACACATGCAGCGGATACATACTTTCGACGTGAACCCACGCGACGGCCACGCGCAGAGTCGGCCGCGGGAAAGTCAGTGTTACTATGTTTCACTCGGATCAAACTCCCCTTGCCGATACCCGCCTCGGACGACCGTTCGAATTTCTACCTAGCACGTTCGTCTGAAGGAACAAGCAGTGACCCGATCACACACGCCGGCGCATTTTGATGCACCCGGAGATGAGCAGCATCAACGTATCGTGGATGCCATTCATGAGCATGGCTGGTCGGAGCAGGACAATTTTTTTCCACCGAATTTGACGCTCGCGCTGGGGTTGGAATGTGCAGCGCTTGCAACGGCCGGGATGCTCACATTCGCGCGTGTCAGCCAGGGCGCGGCGAGTTCGCTCCAGCCCGATGTGCGCGGGGACCAGATTCAGTGGCTGGAGGCGGGCCAGTCCGAAGCCCGCGACCAGTATCTCGCGATCATGGAATTGCTGCGTATTGCGTTGAATCGCGAACTTTTTCTAGGACTCGAAGAGTACGAAAGCCACTTCGCCTACTACGCCCCGGGCGCTTCGTATCTGCAGCACCGCGATCAGTTTCGCGATGACGATAGCCGCACGGTGTCCGTCATCGTCTATTTGAACGCGGACTGGCTGCCTGAGCACGGCGGTGCGTTGCGGCTACATCCAGAGGGGCTGAGCACGCATGACATCTCGCCAGTCGGCAGCCGGATCGCCGTGTTTCTATCCGCCGACATGCTGCATGAAGTATTGCCTGCGACGCGCGACCGCATGTCGCTCACGGGATGGTTTAGACGCCGCGTGTGATCGCCCAGGCCGTTCTGAGGCACTGTGATTTTCGTGCTGCTTACGCTGGCTGTTTAACGAGCGTGAACAGACAGCTTCGCAATTGAACGGTAAGTGGAAGGGCTGATACCGCACGCGGTTTGCCACGCGTGAATCATGTGCGCCGAATCAAAAAATCCCGCAACCTGAGCCGTTGTCGTTAGCGATTCGTCGCAGTTGCGCATCCGGTATCCAGCAATCGTGATTCGCACGGCCTGTTTGAGCTGGGCAAACAGCAAGCCGTGGCGCGCGAGCTGTCGCTGAAGCGTTCGTAATGAGGCGCCTACCTGGATAGCACATTGCTCGATACCTATGCCCGGCTCCGCGTACAGCAACTCGAGAACTTCATGAATCGCCGAGGCCGCGGGCTCGAGATTGGCGGACAACGTCAAGATTGCGCGGCCGTCGTCGACCACGTTGGCACGGTGTCCGCCCGATAACAGTTCCAGGAAGTGCGACATCATTTCCGCCCTGAACAACTCATCACGTTCCCCGGTCGCTGAAATCCGACTGACTTCTTCGGCATCCGTGCCGAAGTTCTCGAGACAGGTCTTCACGCCAAAATGCGCAGCCTCATTCAGCGCATTCCAACGGGATTCGAAGTCTTCTGCACGCACAGTTGGCGGGAACAGGGCGGCGATCGGGTTTGCGTCGACCGCAATGGCGATGGCCAACTGCTGCTTCACCTTCGTCGATGACAGCTCGCCTGCAGCGGACTGCGCCGCGTTCGCGTAGTGATCGTGTGTCACGAGTCCAGACACGACGCGCTGGATCGCATGCACGAGAAGCGCCGACTCACTGGTGTCACGCAAAGTGAGTGCGTCGCAAAGAAGATGGTAGCTCACCGGCTCCCGGTGTCGCCTTCGTGTCACGTGCATCGATTTCGGATTCGATTTTTGTGTCACCTATTTACAATCCCCGGCGCTCGCCAGGCCTGATCATCGTCGAGTCAAATTTCAAAAGGAAACGGCGATGCATAGCGATATCTTACCCTCCCACTTTATCGGCGACACCCGAGTCGACGCCACACTCAGGCGGCTCTACGCTGCGACGCTTCGCACGGATCCTCCCGCGCGGCAAGCCGTTGCTGCGTACGGACTCGACGAGAGCGCCCCGGGGTTCTATGAAGCGATGAAGGATGCCTACATGCCGGTGACACCTGACCTTGGCATGTTGCTCTATCTGCTCGTGCGAAGCAGTCTCGCCAGGACCGTGGTGGAATTCGGAACGTCCTTTGGCGTTTCGTCTATCTGGATTGCTGCCGCGCTGCGTTCGAACGGCCGTGGTCAGCTCGTCACGACGGAGATGGATGAGGGCAAGGTGAGTTGCGCGCGCAACAATCTTCGCGAGGCCGGCCTGGACGATCTGGTGGAGATTCGCGCGGGCGTTGCCGAGCAAACGCTGCGCGAGCCTTTTGAGAACCCGATCGATCTGGTACTGCTCGACGGCGCAAAATCTGCTTATCTACCCGTACTGCAGCTGCTTGAGCCAAATTTGCGATCCGGTACGCTGATTCTGGCCGACAACACCGACATGCCCGCGTCGCGTCCGTTTCTTGACTATGTGCAGGAACCTCGCAATGGCTATCGCTCGGCGAATATCGCTACCGAGGCGCTGGGGGCCACTCATCCCTGCAAGCTGTTGCTGCGTGTGCGCTAAGGTTTGTCGAGGGCGAGGCCGGTTTAGAATGCGTAGCATTGTCAACCCGTCCGGTTACATTATGAGTGGCAATCCTGTCGTCAGAGTAGCGCAGCCAACAGACGCCGCTGCTCTTCAATCGCTATACCGCCAGTTGGTAGATGACGAAAACGTTCACGTTGCAGCGGCTCAAATTCAGCTGGTTTCTGAAGATGCGCGTTCGCGACTCTTCGTCTGCGAGATCGATGGAAACGCCGAGGCTACCGTGCTGGTTTCTCTTTGTACTGATGTAATGTACGGCGATCAACCGTTTGCAGTGGTAGAGAATCTGGTCGTTGATAAAGCGCATCGCGGGAAAGGAATCGGTCAAGCTTTGCTACGCGAAGTTGAGCAGTTCTGCTTGTCGAGGAACTGCTCGAAGATGATGCTGTTCAGTTCGGTGATCCGTGTTGACGCCCATCGTTTTTTCGAGCGCGTCGGATTTCGCTCGGATCTGAAGCGGGGATTCTCGGCTACCGATGGCCGGAGTCATTCTGATTGCCGTATCAAGAGCCCTGAGCTTGGGGGTAAGGTCTACCGCCGACCTGTCGGCCTCGCACCTCAATGTCCGCCATCGATCAAATCGAAAGGCTGATGTGGGTTGACCTGATCCGGTCGGCATCCGCCTCAATGCGGCCATGTGCGGTCGCTGGGTAGTGCGACGGATCAGCCGCTCCAACGTCTTATCGCCTTCGTTAACAGGTGCTCAAAACTCCCGACACGATCAGCTGCATTCGTCACCTTCGCCAAGACTTTTGTGCATAGTGTCGCCGGCGCCGGTCATAGAGGACGCCATCCGACGCAACGCAGACAACAATTCGTTGGACTCGGTTACGTAGCCTTCTTGATATCGTTGCCAGGCCGATTTGTCAGGATGGCGCCCGTAATAACGTGAAAGAGATGATCCCCCCGTGGCGCGAATCCGGGCTGGCCGACGAGCCAGCCGAACGCCGACATCAGGGCGAACAGGTCGACCCCATCGATATCGGCGCGCGCCGTTCCCTCGGCTTGAGCGCGGAGCAGTAGTCGCGCGCCCGCTGAACGCAGCGCTGTGCTCGAAGCGTGAAGCGCCGAGTCCGGGTCCGCGTGCGCGGTCGCAAACAAGGCGCAAATACCGCTATAGCTGCGAACGAATGCCACCCCGTCGCGAAACCAGGACACCAGCGCTTCGTCAGGTGGATTCGACGTTTCGAGTTCGGCTGCCTGCTGTATCAGTTCGTCCACGTTCATGCGCAGCAACGCTTCGAACAAGGCTTCTCGTGTCGGGAAATGGCGAAACAGTGTGGCCAACCCGACGTCGGCCCGGCGGGCGATATCTCGCATGGACGCGTCGGCACCATGCTCGGTGACGACGTCACGCGCGACTGCAAGGAGATGGTCGTAATTCTTTCTGGCGTCAGCTCGCATAAATTGCCTTGACAAACGGATCGGTGATCCGAATATAATGAACCTGTATCCGGATCAGTGATCCACAAGATACAGCACATTTGTGCAGATGGGAACAGAGGCGCAGTACGACACCACGAAAGGAGATGTCATGGGAAAGCTCGAGGGTAAGGTTGCAGTCGTCACGGGTGGATCAAGCGGCATGGCGCTGGCGAGTGCCAAGCGGTTCGTTGAAGAAGGTGCCTATGTCTTCATCACGGGCCGGAGGCAGGAGGCGCTCGACGAGGCCGTCAAGCTGATTGGCCGGAACGTGACCGGCGTGCGCGGCGACGGGGCCAATCTGGACGACCTCGACCGCCTGTTCGATACAGTCAAGCGGGAAAAGGGCAAGATCGACATCCTGTTCGCGAGCGCAGGCACGGGCGAAGCCGTCCCACTGGGCGAGATTACCGAGCAGCACTTCGATGCGACCTTCGGTCTGAATACGCGCGGAACGCTGTTTGCGGTTCAGAAGGCGTTGCCGCTGTTCAACGATGGCGGGTCGATCTTCATGACCGGGTCAGTTGCTTCGGTGAAAGGTTTCCCTGGTTATGGCGTGTATGCGGCGAGCAAGGCGGCGTTGCGCTCATTCGCACGCACTTGGCTTAACGAACTGAGGGGCAGGAATATCCGGGTGAACGTGCTGAGCCCGGGGCCGATCGCCACACCGATGCAGGACCAGGTTCTCACCGAGGAGGCGAAGCGCATGTTCGAATCCCTGATCCCGCGGGGAAAGATGGGGCGTCCTGAGGAAATTGCGACGGTCGCGCTGTTTCTTGCTTCAGACGATTCGAGCTTCGTGAATGGGGTGGAGTTGTCTGTCGACGGCGGCTTCTCGGCCATCTGAAATCGCGCCGAAAAGCGTGTAGAAGGACCTGTCAACTCGATGAAGGTGATCTGATTTGTGTCTATAAATATGGATTCCTTACAATACTGAATGGAGAGTTCGCATGAACTATTCGATTATTGGCTTTGGCGCGGTAGGCCAGGCGCTCGCCCGAGCGTTTGCAAGAAAGAGCATCGAGGTGACCGTCGCCAGCCGGCGCCCTCCCGAGACGTTGATGCAGCAGGCACGAGCGATCGGCCCCACCGTTGTCCCCGGGACGCTGCAGGATGCAATCGCGTCCGACACGATCTTCCTCGCGGTTCCGTTTTGGGAACACCGCGAAGTCGCGAAGCAGATTACAACCTGGCAGGGCAAGACGATCATCGACACGACAAATGCTTTTGGTGTTCCCGTTGAAGACCTGGAAGGTCAGCCGCCGGCCGCGGTTGTCGCCAAGGCGTTTACCGGCGCCAGGTTCGTAAAGGGCTTTAACCATCTGCCCGCTGCCGTCCTTGCCGCTGATCCGAGCGTGAATGGCGGCAGCCGCGTCGTGTTTTTGTCGAGCGATGACGAAAATGCGGTGGCACCGGTCGCTGCTTTGGCCGAACAACTCGGTTTCGCGCCGATTGCGCTAGGACCGCTCAAGGATGGCGGCTTGCTTGTCCAAGGCAGGGGGAATACCTGGGGTCAACTGATCTTCAAGGATCTCGTCAAGTTCAAATAGCGGCGCCTCACGACGAAGTCACAGCGGTCACGCGCATCGCTAAAAGCATGCTGCCGATCGCTGCCCCTGCGAGGTACAGGGTGCGTAAACAACTACGCTTGAAACCTCATGCGCCATCCATCGCATGTCAAGTCTTAACCTCCCATCCCGTTCTCCTCTGACGAATGATAAAGTCTGCTCAACTTAGTCTCCGCGGGGAAATTATGCCGAATGAATTGAGGCGTCTGAGCCCTGCCGGCTGGGCGGATCTGCGCCGTCGGGAAGGTGCTGTGATGAACTACTACAACGACGTAGCAAATAACTGCACCTACGGAGTCGGCACACTTGCCCACCTCGGTTTCTGCACCCCGGACGAACTCCAACGCCCTGTGTCAGTCGCGCAGGTCAATGCGCAACTTGCTACAAAGGTCCGACTCACCGAACAGATCGTTCGCCGCAATGTGAGAGATCACGAACTCACGCAGGGGCAGTTCGACGCACTGGTGAGCTTCGCCTATAACTCAGGGGAAGGCGGATCGCGCGAGACGTTTGCTGCCGTCAACAGCGGTAACGAAAGGCTGGTCGCAAGCAACATGGCGCTCTGCATCTATGTGCATCCGCCCGACGCACAAGGACATCGTCTGCCACCGCGCCGCGTAAGTGGGCTTGTCAACCGTCGCCGCGAAGAGGCCGCACCTTTTGCTCAGGGGGCGCGATGAAGGTCGCACTCCTGGCACTCGCACTCGCGTGCTCTACCGCATTGGCTGACACCGTCGATCCCGCTGATGTCATCTCGCGGCAAAGCGGGTTGCCTGCGAGCGAGGTGCAAGGCATGCTGGCGAACTGCGATGCAAACCAGACGAGCCTGAATTTTTGTGCATGGCGCGACAGGGTGGTTGCCGAACAGAAACTGCAGGATGCCGTCGAGGAGAAAACCGCAAAGTCGCCCGGCTGCAAAACGCGCCTGGAGAACAAGATCGCCGCATGGAAGAAGCGACGCGATGCGAGTTGCAAGAAGTCCGCTGAGGCCGAAAACGGAGGCGGTTCGATCGTGCCGATGGAGATTGCCGCCTGCGAGGCGGCAGAGACCGACCGCATGACAAAGGTAATCGCATCGATTCACCGATGCAATTGACTGACGAGCCGGCGTATAGCGGGTAGCAAGGTTTAGAAGTTGTCCAGCGCCTCAGCGTTCACCTTCACCTGCCACCTATGACCATTAGAGCCGTGTTCTTTGATGTCGGCGAAACCCTTATCGATGAGAGTCGTGATCGCCGCTACAAATGGGCTTGCCCCGTCAGAAATCGCCTACGTGGGTGATCGGCTTGACAACGATATTGAACCGGCGCTCCGAGCTGGCATGGTTCCGGTTTTCATACGCCGTGGGCCGTGGGCACATGTGCAGTCGGCGTCGCGGCGTTTCCAGGTTCCTCCTCGCATCATCGACGAACTAACATCGCTGCCGGAGCTTCTGCGTGGTCTGTAACTTTGCCGGCCTGAACAGAGCAGCTATGACCGTCCGCTAACGAGAATGCCGGGGGTCCGCTCAGGGGCGGCAAGGGAAGTTCGCGTCCGAGGACGGGCAGGCGACCGGCAGGCGGTCGCCGAACTTCCCGATCCGTGCTGTTCTGGTCGCTCGTCGATTAGGGTGCGACCTTGTCGATTTCCTCATAAACGCGGTTGAGCCAGACCTTGACCCGCTGGCGCTCAAGCATGCCAAGACCGGTGCTTGCGCGATCCGGATGATGTGCCACGGCCCAAAAGCTCAAATTTTTCTGGTCGATTTTCTGCATCGTCGTGTCGGGAAGATGGCGCAGCGAAACGACGTTTGCACCCAGCGCTTCCGCGCGCTGACGTTGGCCGGAGGTTTCCAGCAATTCGAAGCGCTCGCCTCGAATTTCGTTCAGCACGATCACGAGGCGCAATTTGCCACCGAACTGATCGAGCCATTGCCGCAACAGGTCGACCGAATCGTGGCCCGCGTCCATGACCTGCCACCACGTGAGTGCAATACCGTTTTCTTGCGCCATCCCGAGTACGTCGGAGTCGTCGAACCACTTCGAGACCGATTGCTGGGTCTGTGCCGCGAGGTCGACAAGGATGCGGTGTTCGGGCTGTTCGAGAGCATGCTCGATAACCGGGTCGAGACTGTCGTGGTCGTCGAGTGCCGCTGGCGCGGTGAAATCGGCGTAGTAGCGCAGTAGCGCTCCGTGCGAGCGGTCAGTGTCGAAGGCAAGAAACGGCAAATTACGGTCGATGAAGTACTGCGCCAAAATGCGGGCGACGAGCGATTTTCCTACCCCACCTTTTTCCCCGCCGATAAAGTGCACGAAGCTCATGTGTTCGATTCCTTGTTGTCCTGGTGGATCTGCGATGCAAGCGCGCGGCACGGCCTGCACATAGGCTATCAGGGCAAATTTCGCAAAGGCGGCTTTTTTGCCCAGCCTGGGCGCACTACGCGCCGAGCAGGCGACCATGTATCATGCCAGACGACTATGACGGGATGATCGAATCGACACCGCCGGGATAAAGCGCAACTCGAGGGCATCGTAAGACAACTCGTAGGCTGAAACGGGTCGGCCACGGAGGTTTGCTGTCGGGTCACGTCCGGCCATGAACCGACAGTCACCTTCCGCGCAACCGAAATCGATATTGATATTGATATTGATCGACATGCGACCTGGACATTCCCCGACGCTAGTCACCGGGCCCCGCTGGCGATAGCGGCGGCAATGCAGTCTCGCTGCGACTGCAGATGTGACCAGGCGGTCATAAGCGCGTCGAGGGAAGCTAGCTCCTTGTCACGAGATCCCAACCGCTGAAGCAGTGAAATGTACTCCCTTCGCACCGCAATCACGCCTTCAAGTGCCACTAGGGCTTGCTCAACTTCGCGGAGTTGCCGTCGCAGCTCATCGGTCATTTCAATCCTCCCGACGGACGAACGCATCCTGTTCGTACTGGACACGCTCCGTCTACTCCAGTGCGCCGGGCTCTCATTGCTGATGCCGAAGGCTGCGGACAATCCGGCGAGCTTCCCTGATTCCCATTAACACTCTCTTAAGGGCGTGGTGGATTGACGCGGACTCCCTTGCCGCAACGTGATCGTACGGGCACGGTTTCGCTTGAGGCGTCCTCTCGCGTCCATTGTGAGACTCGCCAAAGTACTGTGTAAACGTACAGTATCGCGGGTTGCACGTAAAGACCTAGACTTATCATTCCGACACAAACGCGGAGCGCGCCATGGTCACCAAGACTGTCCGCCGGACATTTTCCGGTCTGACTTCGGCGTTTTCACCGGCTCCGAAGGGCAAGCAAGGGGTCGCATATACCGTGAAATCTGCCCAGCAACGCGCCGACGAAGCCTGGAGGCGCACGACGCACGGAGTCCACAGCTCCCTACTCCGTAAAGATCCGAAAGCGTGATTTTCGAAGACCAGAAGCAAGACCGAGCCTGCCGTCCGAATTAGCTGTGATCGAAGCCGGAGACGAACTATGACTGCGCCGCAAAAACCTTATGGTGTGACGCTGAAGCCCCAAACCAAGGCTCCGCGCAAGCTGATTGAAGTCCCCGACCCTGAAGCGCGCCCCGACCTTTTGGAAGCCGTTCGCCGAGCCGTGACGGAGAATCGGGAAGTTGGGGAGCGGCGACCCCGAGAATAATTCGATCTAGTGTGGTGGCCATGGCACATGCGATTTGAACTACGAGACATAGCCGCTCGGGTTGGAAAAACTATCGAATCGGGTTGCCGCCGGGTACGGCGCAGGGAATCGTTCCACGCCTAAAAGCAAAGGCCGGATGGCGACCAAAGGTACGCCGGGCGATATGGCGCTGTCGGGCCGCGACTTGGCGAACTGGCCGTCAGATTTAAAGTAGGTTGGTCCGTCTCTAAAACCAGTGTCTCCTTGCGAGCCTAGACGCACCCCCCGACCGCAATCGCTCAACGGCTAAGTTGGATCGTATTGGGAACGTCGAGAGGGCTGACACGCCGGGTTTAATGCCCCGACACCGACGACACCTTCCAAAGAACGTCGTTCATGTTTCCGAGCCGCCACACATCATGTGGAGCGTTGAATAAACGGGCCGCACATGCCACGACCAAATCGAACAGACTGTGTCAGTCGGTCAATCGGTCGAAGCGCCGAAGCAGCGACCGCACGAACGCGCCTTGCCCAGCCGCAGGCGGCCGGCGCTCACTGTCGCCTCACCACCGCAGTCGCACCGGCAAACCCACAAACCACCGCCAGCGTACCGATCGGTCGTCAACTGGCCAAACACCTCACCGCCACGTAGTGCAGGTGAGCCTGGGCGGGACCGCCAGACACGACGCTGCTCACGGCAGCCACAGTCCCGCGTTCTGCCGCCTTCTACCGCTTCCAATTCGACAGTCACGTGGCCGCCGCAACGGCAGCTCCAGAGCCAGACATTGGCGCCGCGATATTGAAGCGCGACAAGGTAGCCGAAGGTGCGACCAGCGACATCGCGACTAGGCGGAAAGGGCCATTCAGGCAGCAGGGGGGGACGGATACGCTGATTCACAAAAGGTAAATGGGATTCAACATCCTACTCGCAAGGCATAAGAGCTGCCCGTCGCTTCGCGGGCACGGCTCAGGAAAACAGGGACGGATTGGCCTTGGACAATCGATGAATCCGCACTTCGTTATAAAGAGCGTGTACGCAAGCGGGCGCCGCAGCAACATGCCGATGATAGTTCGCGGACGTTCTCTTCGGTGAATGACGAACAACTGAGACGGCGTCATAACGACTGTTTGCAACGGGCACATGGCGTTTAGGGTTGTTCGATGCCTGCCATCGTCCACAGGAATGTGAGGGTGCCACCACGCCTTGCTGGCAGGCGTCGAACGAGCCTCGATGGAGGAAACCGCGGAGTGCCCCGATGCGGCCGGAGTCCTGGCGGCTATGGCGATTGATAGGCCGGGATGCCCGGCAATGTTGATGGATGCGTGAGGAGGCGGGATGCTGGATAGGCGCTGACGCAGTGCTGAAGCGGTGCAGTGGCGCAATTGTGATGGCGAAGCGGACGTGCGAGAGACTGCGCGAGGCGACAGGCGCAAACGTCCGCTCGTGGGCCGCGTTGCCGCAAAGCCGACGGTCGGGTTATACATGCAGGGAGCGTTGCGCTCATGTCTCACCTCGCCGCATGGGTGGTGCGCGAATGGGCGCAGTGCGTTCCAGTATCTCAATGACGATCATCGGCGCACCGCAGTGCCGGCAGACGAAGACCGGAGCGACAGCAACCTGGGGATCGTCGGGCTGGGTGGCGACCTCGGGCACGACGTCCAGCAACTCACGCACCTTCGCGAGGCTGGCGCGGCGCACCGGGTTGGCCAGCAGGCCGTAGTGACGGATGCGATGGAAGCCGCCGGGCAGCACATGCAGCAGCAAGCGGCGCATGAACTCACCGGCTTCGAGCGTCATGATCTTGTAGCGGGTGCGCCCCGTTGCACGGTAGTCCTTCCAGCGGAAGGTCACGCCGCGCTCATCGAATGCGACCAGGCGCTGGTTGGAGATCGCGACGCGGTGCGTATAGCGTGAGAGGTACTCGAGCACCGCTTGCGGTCCGGCGAAGGGACGCTTGGCGTAGACCACCCACTCGCAGGTGCGCAGCGGCGCAAGCCACCGCGCAAAGGCAGCCGCATTGGCAAGGTCTGTGTAGTCGCCGAAGAACTGCAGCTGGCCGCGTCGGTGTGCGTCTGCGAGTGCTTCGAGGAAGCGGCGCCGGAACAGGCGCGAGAGCACGCGCACCGGCAGGAAGAAGCCGGGGCGGCAGGCGATCCACCGCTCACCATCGGACGACAGGCCGCCACCGGGAACGATACCGTGCACGTGCGGATGATGCGTGAGCGCTGAGCCCCAGGTGTGCAGCACGAGCGTGGCGCCGATCTGTGCGCCCAGGTGCCTCGGATCCGCGGCGATCGTACGCAGGGTTTCGGCGGCGATGTCGAACAGGAGTCCGTAGATTACCGCCTTGTTGTACCAGGCGATCGCACTGATCGGCGCGGGCAGCGTGAACACTACGTGGTAGTACTCCACGGGCAGCAGGTCGGCCTGGCGCGCCTCGAGCCAGCGGCGGGCGGCACTGGCCTGGCACTTCATGCAGTGCCGGTTACGGCAGGAGTTGTACTCGACCTCGATGTGGTCGCACCCCGAACAGCGCAGCACGTGCCCGCCCAGCGCCGCGGTGCGGCACTGTTCGATGGCCGACATGACCTTCAGCTGCCCCAGGCTCAGGTGTGCGGTTGCCCGCCACGCTGGCCCGTGGCTGCGGAAGATATCCGCAACCTCCAGCATGAGGCGCTACAGCGCGCAGCTTACTCGGAGGGCAGGCGGTCCAGCGGACTGGTGACCTCGTGCAGCAGGTCGGTGGCCACCTGGACGTAGAGCGCGGTGTTCTCGAGCTTCGCGTGGCCGAGCAGTACCTGGATCACGCGGATGTCCACCTTCTGTTCGAGCAGATGTGTCGCAAAACTGTGCCTCAAGGTATGCATGGATACGCGCTTGTCGATGTGTGCGGCCTCCGCGGCGGCATGGATGGCGCGGTTCAACTGTCGCGTGCTGAGCGCGTCCACGGGATCGAGCCCGGGAAAGAGCCACCCACCATCCAGCATCCTGCCCTGGGCCCGGGCTACGTGCCACCAGACGCGCAGGCGTTCGAGCAGCACCGGCGAGAGCATGGCGTAGCGGTCCCGACGACCCTTGCCCTGCTCGATGCGCAGCGTCATACGTTGACTGTCGATGTCGCCGACCTTCAGGGCCACCACTTCGCTTGCGCGCAGTCCTGCGCCGTAGGCGACTGACAGGGCGGTCTGGTGCTTGAGGTTGCCGGCCGCTTCGATGAGGCGGCGCACTTCATCGGGACTGAGCACGACGGGCAGTGTGCGGGGCACGCGCACGGGGTGCATCCTGACCATCAGGTCAGGCCGGTCGAGCGTGACCCCGAAGAAGAACTTCAGGCCGGTGATGGCATGATTGAGCGACACGGGCGATGTGCCGTGATCGACGAGATGCAGCTGGTAGCGCCGCAGGTCCTCGACGGTGGCCGTGTCAGGTGAGCGCCCGAGAAACCGGGCGAATTCGCGCACGATGCGCAGATAGATGTCCTGTG
Organism: Burkholderia sp. GAS332; assembly: GCA_900142905.1. Classification (NCBI taxonomy): domain Bacteria; kingdom Pseudomonadati; phylum Pseudomonadota; class Betaproteobacteria; order Burkholderiales; family Burkholderiaceae; genus Burkholderia; species Burkholderia sp. GAS332. The sequence continues at coordinate 4,023,043 of FSRV01000002.1, forward strand.
TCTTCGACGACAACTGGCGCATGTGCATGTCGTCGATCATGCGCTGGCGCAGTGGACTGGCGTTTGCCTGTGGGGAGGTCATGATTGGGCTCCTGCTGGAGAACGAGGCGGGTTGCCTCATTCGCCAACATACGGAACCGCGCAGCGGACCTCCCATGAACCGCACGCGCTGGCCGGAGCCCCCTACCGCGCGAGCGGTTTCGTTCGTCGGCCAGTATGCGACATTCGACGGCCACGACCAGATTGGCCACAATTGTCGGCATACGGGTGCGGCCGAACGTTAGCTCAAGCCATCGATCACTATTGCTGCGAGAGCATCAGGTTCAGGTTCTGAACCGCAGCGCCGGATGCGCCTTTGCCAAGGTTATCGAAAACCGCGGACAGCAGGACGTGCCCGTGTTCCATGTTTGGAAACACGCTTAAGCGCATGTCGTTCGTACCGTTCAGCACTTGCGGATCCAGGTGCTTTAAGACGCACGATTCGTGCAGCGGCAAGACCCGTACGTGGGCTGCCTCGGCATAGTGGCGTGCGAGGCACGCGTGTAACGTGGCGCCATCCACGTCGGGTGCCAGCAGCCGCAACGCCAAGGGCACCGTCAGCACGATGCCCTGGCGGAACGCCCCATACGAAGGGACGAAGATGGGACGCTGCGCGAGCCCAGCGTGCTGCTGGATCTCCGGGGTGTGCTTGTGCGCGAGTTCCAGACCATATACCTGGTATGAAGGCGCGTTGACGGCACCGTGCCCCTCATGTTCCTCCACGCCGGCACGCCCGCGTCCGGAGTAGCCGGACACCGCATGAATGCTGATAGGGTAGTTGCCTGGTATGAGCCCAGCCTGCAACAGGGGACGCAGCAAGCCAATTGCACCGGTCGGATAGCAGCCGGGATTGGTGACCCGACGTGCGTTCGCAATGCGCTCAGCCTGTCCCTGCGTCATTTCCGGAAAGCCGTATGTCCAGTCCGGCTGTGTGCGGTGGGCGGAACTTGCGTCGATGACTCTGACGGCAGGATTAACAATGGCGTCCACTGCCTCGCGTGCGGCGGCATCAGGCAAACAGAGGATGGCGATGTCGCAGGCGTTGATGGCTTCTGCACGACGCCGCGGATCTTTGCGTTCCGCCGCGGCAAGCGTGAGCAGTCTAAGGTCGGTCCGGTCGCGCAGCCGTTCGTGGATTTGCAACCCGGTGGTGCCTTGGTCGCCGTCGATGAAAACAACGGGAGAGCTCATACGTGGAATACTCCGCTGACTATAGGTTGTAACAGGTAGAACGAGCCCCTATGTTCCATGGAGCGCTAGAATAGAGAAAGTTGAATTTCATAACGTGAACATTCAGTTTTTCTGAATCTGGACGCCGACATGCGAGAGATCAGCCTGGACCGCCTGCGCACTCTGGTCGCCATTGCCGACCGTGGCTCATTTGCGGATGCGGCGCGTGCATTGCACCTGGCGCCGCCAACGGTCAGCCTCCACATCGCTGAACTCGAAGAGCGCATTGGGGCGCCACTCCTGTCACGGAAGCGCGGACATGTCAGGCCGTCGGCGATAGGAGAGGTGCTGGTGGAGCGCGCGCGTCGACTGCTGGCCGATGCGGAGCAGGCGTTAGACGATATTCAACGCCAGGTGCAGGGGCTCGAAGGGCGCGCGCGGCTCGGCGCGTCGACCGGCGCGATCGCGCACCTGTTGCCGCAAGCGCTTGAGGTGCTGCGCCAGCACCATCCCGCCATCGACATTCAGATTGCAGTACTCACTTCGCATGAAACGCTGTCCCGACTGGCGGATGGAACGCTGGATGTTGGGCTGGTCGCACTGCCCCAGCCCCCGGTGGCTGGACTCGTGATAAAGCCTTGGCGCCGCGACCCCGTGATGGCCTTTGTGCCGGCGCATTGGCGGTGTCCGGCCCGCGTCTCGCCTGAATGGCTCGCCGCCCAACCTCTCATTCTCAATGACGCGAACACGCGTCTCTCGCGTCTGACTGCGGAGTGGTTCGCGACCGGGGGGCACCATCCTGCGCCGCGCATTCAGCTCAACTACAACGACGCGATCAAGAGTCTGGTCGCGGCAGGTTACGGCGCAGCGCTGTTGCCTCATGAGGCCACTACGCCATTACCCGACAGGCGCATTGTCATGCGTCCGCTGCGCCCGGCGTTGTGGCGTCGGCTCGGCATTGCACATCGTGCGGGGTACATTGAGCGTTCCACGCAGCACGTACTTGATGTGTTGTGGGATCTGCGATTGGCTTAGGCGTTGCCATTTGCCGCTTCGGTTCGTGCTCCGTCATCAGAGAGCCCGCTAAATCCAAAAGGAAACATGAAACGACTTTTCCTCGCTGCGCTCGCAGCCACCTCTTTCGCGACTTGCGTTCATGCGCAAAGCAACGCGTCCGGCCCGCTCGTCACGCCCTCGGGCACACTGCAATTCGTGCGCGTCGACCGCGATTTCGTGGGGATGCTCGACAAGGAAGTTTTCGATCGCTTCAGCGCGAGCACGCTCATGCATTTCGATGACGTCGGCAACGCAAATGACAGCGTCTCGCGCACGCTCGTGCAGACTGATTCCGGCCCGGTGCTTTACGACTTTCGCCAGCGTCCGCCACTTGTGCAGCGCTTGGGTGAGCGCATGACGGTCAAGCGCGTGTTCTGGCAAGGCGATGAAGTCGTGATGCAAAGCTCGCAAGGCTGGTTCCGTTTCAAAGGCGGCGTACTGACGAAGTTGCGGTCGTCTACGACGACGTACCATTGATTACGCGCTCACCTCGAGCACACGCTCGCCAGCGATGACATGCATCGCCTCGCCGCGTACGCCATTGCCTTTCTCCAAGTTGCCTTAGTCTCATGGGGGGCGAACTGGGCCCGCGAAAGTCTTTTTTGGGCTTGGGTCGAGGCTGACTGAACGCCTGAACGAGATCCGAACGTGGCTCAGTACTACGTGAATTCGGAGGTCGATTTCAGCCGGTCATTACATCGAGAACATCGAAATGCGATGTACGATTACCCGCCCTGATCCCTGCGTCTCGCCCAGAATCCATGCGCAACCTCGCCTGTCTGCTTCTCTCGATCACGCTCGCCTCGCCGCTCTCGGCCCTAGCGTTCGGCATGGACAATCCAGACTACGATCAATGCATCCTGCAATCGTTGAGGAACAGCCAAAGCAGCATGGCGGCGGACGCGATCAGGCGCTCGTGCGAAGCGATTTACAGAAACGGCGAGCTGCTCTTGCCTCGCGAAAGATCGTATCACGTGTGTGTCCTGCAAAATTTGCAGGGCGTGAGAGACGGATTTGCGGTTCAACAGATCCTGCGAGCATGCCAACGCCAGAATCAGATGTGAACTATTTTGGATTGCTGATGATACACATTGCGTCGTAGTGCGTTCCCAAACCTAAAGTAATAGGAATGTACCGGTCAGGCGCCCACGCGCACCAGATTCACTCTCAGGTTCTTGCCGCGGCCATCCTCGGTGGTGTTGTCGGCAATCGGATTGCTGGCGCCGTGGCCCTGGGCCTGCAGGCGGGTCTTATCGACCCCCTTTGCAACCAGCGCGGCGGCTTCCTGCATCTGCGAACTCACACTTTCGACCCTGAAGGGACGTTCGAGAAGCTCCAAAGCGGACATTTTGGCTCCAAGTTTTTGCGGGGAAGAATCCCCGTCCCATCGCTTATACTCTTTCGCGCAGTGGGAGTCGTGACTTAGGGGCCATCGGTTACAGAGCTGATTTCGGGGAAAAAACCTAGAGCTGGGGATTGTGGGCACGCAGGCGCCGGCCAAAACATGGGATTAGAAGAATGAAGACAGGCCGTGTTGGCTGCGTGTATTTGCTTGTTGTGCTTTGGTCTCTCGTGTCCGGCTGCACAACCTTGGCCGACGCAAAGTTGGCGCGCGGGACTGGCACCTCGCGGGTGTATCCGGTCTCACCGGATGTTATCTGGCGAACGTTGCCGGATGTCGTTACATCGTCTGGCCTTGATTTCATCGATGAAAATCAGGCGGCCGGTTACGCGCTGGCTCAGCATGGAATTAATCCCATGAGCCTCGGCGAGAACGTCGCTATTTTTGTGCAGCCCGGACATGCTGCTTCGAGCACGCTCGTTGAGGTGGTATCGAAACGTGCGATGGTAACTAACGTTCTTGCGACCAACTGGGAAGAAATTATTCTTGACGGCCTAAGCAACGCTCTCGCAGGGTCATCTGCTCATCGCACGGGGGTAGCGGCCCCGCCTCAAGTCGCACCAGAGCACGATGTCGACACGTCGACGACGCGCTATCCCGGGAGCAACTTCGCTGCCTTGCAAGATGTGTCAGCCGTCCCGACGCATGACGAGCATGTTCGAGAGCTTTACGCTGCATGGCTTCAAAAGCCCCACCCCCGAGCTTTTGCAGTTGCGGATAGCGGACACGCCAACGCAACTTGGGGAATTCCAACATCTCAAACTGAACCGACTGACGCGGCCGAGCGAGCGCTAAAGCACTGCCGTGACCGTGGATTGAAAGGGTGCAAGCTCTACGCTGTCGACGACAGAGTGGTCTACGTTCCGTAGATATCTGATTGGGACGCAACTCATGCGACGGTCGGCATCCATATCTGCTCTGGTCATCAACCGACCAACCGGGAAGATTCCACTCTGCTCGTACATAAGCTCCGGACGGGCTTTGAATCCACCAACAGGGGGCGTGACGTATGCACAATTGTTGACGATCTGTAAGCTCACCGTCAAAGGCCGTTCATGGCCGGCTGGCGTCCTCGGTGTCGGCGCCGACCGAACCCCGGCGAGCGACCGGACTGAACTCCGTGCCATACTTGCGAATCCCATCGCCCATATGTCAACGACCTTGATGACCGCCTCTTCCGCGTCCATCGGCTTTAACTTCAATCCGCTCGACCGCCGCTCCGACAAGCGGGACGACCACGCCTTCGTCGAGCATCTACGTGCCGACCCGGCCGCGCGCTTTCTCGTCTTCGACGGCGACATCCCCTTGCTCAAGCGAGGCAGCGAGTATGACCCGTGGTTCGTCGCCAGCGAGACCGCTGCCTTTGGCCAGCCGCTTCATAGCGTCTTCCTCGGGGAGGATCCCGACGGCGGCGGACGCTTCGCGCTCGGCTTCGCGTTCAACCTGGCGCCTGAGGACCCATCGCCAGGCACCGGCTATGACCGCATCGACCTTCGCTCGCTCGCGTTGCAAGACCTCGTCGCTGCGGGAGCGCTCGGAATACTGGCCGAGGCGAAGTCGATGCTCGACTGGCATCGCCGCCACGCCTTCTGCGCAAACTGCGGCTCTGCAAGCCGCGTCACGACGGCAGGCTGGCAACGCATCTGCGATGTTTGCGGCGCACGCCATTTCCCGCGGGTGGATCCAGTCGTGATCATGCTGGTGATAGACGGCGAACGGTGTCTGCTCGGACGCCAGCGCCATTTCGCCCCTGGAATGTACTCGGCGCTTGCTGGCTTTGTTGAACCGGGCGAGACCGCGGAAGACGCCGTGCGCCGCGAAGTGATGGAGGAGGCTCGCGTGAAGTGTGCACGGGTTGTCTACTTCGCGTCGCAGCCGTGGCCGTTTCCTTCATCGCTGATGATCGGCTGCTTTGCGCAGGCGAGCGATACCGACATCGTCGTCGATACGAACGAACTCGAAGACGCCCGCTGGTTCTCGCGCCAGGAGGTTGCGGCGATGCTCGCGGGAACGCACGCGGATGGTCTGTCGGCGCCCAAGCCGTTTGCCATTGCCCATCATTTGCTGCAGGCGTACGTCGAGAAGGGTGGCTCGGTATTGCTCAGTTGAGCGTCCCGCAAAAGGAACGCTTGCAGTCGAACACAATCGCCTGGTGCGCGAGGCCGGAAGCTGGATCGCTCACTCCGGCGTAAGGCGTCGGTAGGGACCGATTCTCGCCACCACGTTGGCTCGAGAGCGCGACCGGATAAGCCGCCCGCGCTTCGTCTCGATGCTTTTGCTATTCAGTGGCGAGGGCACCCGCATCCTCGCAGGTGTAGCCCAGTGCATCGGCGACCTCGGGACAGGTCACTTTGCCGAACGCGACATTCAGGCCACGACGCAGATGTTCGTCATCGGTAAGCGCCTTGCGCCAGCCTTGGTCGGCGATTTGCAGGACAAAGGGAAGTGTCGCGTTATTCAACGCATAAGTGGACGTGCGCGGCACGCCGCCAGGCATGTTTGCGACACAGTAATGTACGACTTCGCCAACTTTGTACGTGGGGTCCGCGTGAGTCGTAGGCCTCGCGGTTTCGCAGCATCCTCCCTGGTCGATCGCGACATCGACGATGACGGAGCCGGGGCTCATCGCGTCAACCATCTTGCGCGTGACGAGTTTGGGCGCAGTGGCGCCGGGCACGAGCACGCCGCCGATCACGAGGTCGGCATCGAGCACGTGTCGTTCGATGTTGTCCTGATTCGAATACACGGTGATCACACGTGCGCCCAGCAGCCGGTCCATGCGTCGCAGCGCGTCGACATGGCGGTCGATGACGACGACCTGCGCACCCGTGCCGACAGCCATCTGCGCCGCATTGGTGCCAACCACGCCGGCACCGAGGATCACAATCTTCGCGGGGGGCACGCCCGCCACGCCGCCAAGCAGGATGCCCTTGCCACCGTGCGCGCGCTCCAGGCTGAACGCGCCCGCCTGGATCGACATGCGACCCGCAACCTCGGACATGGGCGCGAGCAGCGGCAGTCCGCCGCCGCGTTGCGTGACGGTCTCATAGGCGATGCAGACCGCGTTGCTTCGGACGAGATCGGCGCACTGCTCGGGGTCCGGCGCGAGGTGCAAATAGGTGAAAAGAATCTGTCCTCGGCGCAGCATCTCACGCTCGGGCGCCTGGGGCTCTTTCACCTTGACGATCATGTCGGCAGCGGCAAACACCGCTTCTGCGCTGGGCGCAACCTGCGCGCCCGCGGCCCGGTACGCGTCGTCCGTTGCGCCGATACCTGCGCCAGCGCCTGTCTCGACGGCCACGCTGTGCCCATGCGCGACGATTTCGCGCACGGATGACGGCGTGAGACCGACACGGTACTCGTGGTTCTTGATCTCCTTCGGAACGCCTATGTGCATATTGCCTCCTGTATGGGACTGCCGGTTTGCCGCGAAGTGATCTGATTCCTCAGACGCCCAGCACGAGCGGCGAGCGTTGGCGAGGGAGGCATCGACGACGCTAACGCTCGCAGGCGGCAGGATCGCGAGAAACGATCGTTACCGTCTACCCGATTTCATCTGTTGGCGACGCCATCGCCGGTTGCTTGGCCGGTAGCAGGTTGTGACGGGTAGCATCGGAGCAGGATGCATGCGGGAATCGAGCGTGACGTAGGTGCTATATCCGGCTACGCCTAGTGACTTCCACAATACTATCGGCGGTGTGGTAGGGGTTGTTAATGTAATTGTGGTGAATTTTGGTTGAAACACCTGAATTAGGCGACGCGTGTCCATCATCTTGCATCGCATGCCTAAGGGTTTATATCTAGTCAGGTTTCCTCCATGTCTCCTTCCGATATTGACGCTAGCTACTGCCAAAAATTGTCGCAGCGTTAAAAGACAGCTATGTGGAAACTCGATGGTCCACACAGGGTGGAAACCACACGTTGGCTAACACCCGGACCTGACATTCGCTGCCATCGATGTGCAAACGGCAGGAAGGTGCCCTGAAGCTGCCTCACAGACCTCGTTGGCTGAACGTCTGCGATGGACGACCTGCCGTTCACACATGCGAAGTGACAGACGGTTGATCGGCCGAAGCGGACAATCGCCTATCGGCGTTGGCCTGTCCGCTAACGGCTGTTGACCGTATGTTCACCGCGCAAACCGATATGCCAGGCATGGCGTACTCTTACGACCAGAAGCCGAGATGCGAACCTGCAGCTTCGTCCTCGAGCAACGGGCCGACCACATCGACATGCCGCTGTCCTCGGACGAACACCTCCCGGCATGGCAGCGAGAATGTCGGATTCTCTGCGTGATCACCGGTCAGTCCCAGTAGCCGATGCTCCGAAAGCGCGTACACGACTCGGCCGATGTTGCACCAATAGATCGCACCGGCGCACATACAGCACGGTTCAGCGCTAGTGTAGAGCGTGCATTTAGCAAGCGCTTCCGGCGTCAGCAGGCGTGCCGCCTTCGCTGCGGCGACGAGCTCGGCATGCTGCGTCGGGTCCCCCTCGGGAGGCATCGAGTTGTTGCCCGCCGACGCCACCACATTGCCGTGCTCGTCAGCCACGATGGCAGCGAATGGATGGTGTCCGTTGCGTCTCGATTCGTCCGCCAACGCTATCGCCGCACGCAGCAGCGCCATGTCGCGTTCGCCCAGTTGTGACGGTTCGGTTGCAATATCAAGGGTCATGTCGTCTGTTCCTGTTCGATTGAGTGATGTGTAGTTAATGCGCGGACGAGCCTGTGCTGTCGGGTAGCACGGGCGAGAGTTCCCGTCGGTCAGCGGCGTGCTTTTCTCGGTTGAGGACGATGTTGAGTGCGATGGCGGTAATCGCGCCCAGGAAAATTCCGCTGTCGAGAATGAGCTTCGCGGGGCCACTGACGTGACCAAAAATGGCAGGAAATGACATCGGCAGCACGCCGACGCTAATCGAAACCGCGACGATAATCGCGTTGCGCGTGCCGTCGAACTTCACGCGCGAGAGTTCCTGAATGCCCGCGACGGTGGTCATGCCGAACATGACGATTGCGCAACCGCCTAATACCGGACGCGGCACTGAAGCGATCAACGCGCCGAGCTTCGGAAACAGGCCCATCAGGATCATGATGACGCCCGCGGACGCGACCACATAACGGCTCTTCACGTTTGAGAGCGCAATCAGGCCGGTGTTCTGCGTGAACGCGTTGTACGGGAAGCTGTTGAAGACACCACCGAGCATCGTCGAAAGCCCATCAGCGCGAAACGCGTTGCCCAGCGTGGTCTGCGACGATGGGCGCCCGATGATCGTACCGATCGCGAGCACGTTGCCGGTCGTCTCCGCCATGATGACGAGCATCGCGAGCGACATCACGAGAATGGGCGTGACCGCGAAACTCGGTGCGCCGAAGGCGAACGGCGCACTGATCTCGAACCATGCCGCGTCGCCGACGTGCGCGAAGCTTGTCATCCCGCATGCGACCGCGATGATCGTGCCGACTACGAGCCCCACGAGCACTGAGAGATTGCCGATGAAACCCGTGAAGCGCGCATAGACGAACAGGGTGACGGCCACCGTCGCAAAGCCGAGCATCAGGTTTGCGACGGAGCCGAAACTGCTCGCGCCCGGATCGCCGCCGCCGAGCCAGATCGCGGCGGCGGGCATCAGTGACACGCCGATGATGGTTATCAGGCTGCCGATCACCACCGGGGGAAAGAAGCGCAACAGGCGGCTGAACACAGGCGCGATCAGAATGGTAAGCGCGCCCGCGGCGATCACCGAGCCGAACACGTAGGTGAGTCCATACTGCTTGCCGATCATGATCATTGGTGCGATCGCGATGAACGAGCAGCCTTGGATCAGCGGCAACCGCGCGCCGAACTTCCAGAACCCGATTGTCTGAATTAGCGTGGCGATTCCAGATGTCAGCAAATTGGCATTGATGAGCGTGACCATCTGTTGCTGCGTCAAGCCCAGCGCACTGCCGAGGATGAGTGGCACGGCCACTGCGCCGGCATACATCACCAGCACATGCTGTAGCCCATAACTGGCAAGCTGCCGAAGCGGAAGTATCTCGTCGAGCGGATGAGTCGCACTCTGGTTGCTCATGGTGTCTCCTGGATTCGTGTCTGGCCACAGCGCCATCTACCGGTAGCGCTTCGTGTAAGCCCTACCGCCTGGCGTGTGGCTATGTGCCAGGCGGTGCGCCATAATCCATCACGTCAGGAGTGTCACCAAGTGAACATCCATCGTTTTTTTCAATAGATCAAAAACCCCGGAAAGCTCCGATGCGTTATTCCCTCGACCAGCTCGAAATGTTCGCCCGCGTCGTGAAGACGGGTTCCTTTTCCGCTGCCGCGCGCAGTCTTGGCAAAACGCAATCGACTATCAGCATCGCGATTGCCAATCTCGAGATCGACTGGGGGCTTGCGCTGTTTGACCGCAGCAGCAAGCTGCCCGTGCTGACGCCAGCAGGGCGCAAGCTGCTCAACGAGGCGGAATTGGTGCTTGAACGCTGCCTCGACCTGGAGTCGCATGCGAACAATCTGGGCGAACTGGTCGAGCCAGGCCTCACGCTGGCGATCGAAGTGCCGTACAACATATTGATGCCGGCCATCATGGATTTCGCCACGCAGTTCGCCGACGTCGATCTCGACATCCGCCACCCCTTCCACGGTGATGTGAGCGAATTACTGCTGAAAGGCGAAGTGGACCTCGGCATTGCGTTCGCGCAGCCCGCTTATCCGCGCGACCTGGGTTTTTCGCAAATGGGCAAACTGATTCTTGCGCACGTTGCGCGCCGCGATCATCCCCTCGCCCAGCAGAAAAGCGTGAGCTTCGCAGAACTACGTTCGCATCGACGCCTCGTGTTCAGCGCGCACAACAACACGTTGCCGAGCACTGAATATCTGGATTCGGCGCGTTGCTGGCAGGCGGAGAACTATCTCGCACTGCTGGAAATGACGCGGGCGGGCTTAGGCTGGACGACGTTGCCCCGGCAGTTAATCCGGCGCGAGTTGGACGAGGGAGAGCTTGTCGAGCTGCAACTCGCCGCCTATCCGCACACAGACTGGCTGGTCGGTGTCGACCTGATCTGGTCGAAGACGCGCGTGCTCGGTAAAGCGGGCGCATGGCTGAAGCAACGGCTGCAGTCGCACAAGGTGCATGAACTCGACCGTAACGGGAACTCAACCACGCTGTAGCCGGCATCGCCCGGGAGGGGGGCGCGCGTTGACTGTCAGCACGTCGGCGTCAAGCGTGGCCGCAAATGCGTCGAGCCGAGGCCGGTCAACGTCAGCCAGCACCAGACGCATGCCGAGTGATGCCGCATGGCGTGCAAGGCCGCTGCCAATACCGCTGGCCGCGCCAGTGATCACGGCTGTACCGCCGTCGAAGCGAATGGGTGGCGTCAAGATCAGGCTCCGGATGGAACAATGTGTGGATGGGCCACGTCCGGCAATGTCGGCGGCGGCAACAGTTCGCGTCCGTCCAGCGAGTAGACGGGCAGTTGGCAGGCAAGCGGAAAGTGCAGACTGTGTGTGATCAGGCCGGTCCGTTCGCGTGCTGGCAAGTGGCAAAGCGCAAGCGCCGTTTCGGCCAGGTACTCGACCGCTTCGGTCGGATACTGCGCTGGGATATGCTGGTCAGCGCCTGGCGTACGAATGGCCGTACTGGGTGCCACGGAGTTCACCGCGATGTTGTCGGTCTCCAACTCGGCAGCGAGGCCCTGGGTAAAGCGGTTAACCGCTGACTTGATGGCCGCGTATACCGTCACACCACCGGCGCCATCGAACACAGAATATGGGCGCAATGGCGCAAGCGCCGTCACCGAGCCCAGGTTCAGGATCCAGCCGGCGCCGCGTGCGCGCATCAGCGGGATGGCTGCCTGACTCAACGTGAATGGTATCCGTAGGTAGTGATCCAGCGTACGGTCAAACATTGCCAATGGCATTGTCTCGACGAGGCAGTATTCGGCGAAGCCGGCGTTGTTCACCAGAATGTCGAGGCCACCCGCCGCTGCGACCACACGCGCGATCAGCGTGTCGCGCTCCGCTGGCTTTTCCAGGTCGGCGGCCAGTGCGATTGCATGCCCCCCCGCCTGCGTAATCAACGCTACCGTCTCGGCCAGCGTGCCCGGCAGGATGACGGATTGCTCAAGGCTTCGACCGCTGACTATCACCGTTGCGCCTTCCGCGGCGAAGCGCTGGGCAATGGCTCGGCCGATGCCGCGGCTTGCACCGGTGACGAGCGCGACTTTGCCGGTCAATTTTTGTGGTTTGTTGCTCATATCGTTCTTTGCGCGATGGCGGGAAGGGTCAGGATGCTCGATTCCAGTGGGCAAAAGGCATGAGAAATTGCCGCCACTGTCCATTCGGGAAACTCAGGGTCGAACCAGCGGTCCACCCAGCCCCAATGAAAAGGGTGGGTCAGGTACTCGCCTTGAAGATCCTCGACGCAGGCGAACTCCTGCTGCCAGACGTGGGTCCACGCGCTTGGCGATGTGACACGGCTCAGTTGCCAGTTGCGAATGGTCGGCATGTACGCGGGCATGCGCAGCAGATCGCGCTCCAGGGCGGCGACGTGTTCGCTGCATGCCTCTGGCCTGACGCGAAATAGCAACGTGCGCCAAACACCATTTTGCAAGCCGGCCGCTCGCTGGCCACCGTCGATCGGCCGATACGCAAGATGATCCGCACGCGACACGCCCGGCAACTGTGCAAGGCACGCGGCGGCCGCCGCATCACAGGCATCACCCTCGAAGTGCAGATCGACGGTGTAGTCGCCGGCCCCCCAGCAGCCTGCCATGTTTCGGCCAAAGACAATCCGGCGCGGACCGGGCAGCGAGTGAGCGCGTGCCGCCAGTTCACGCTCCAGCGTCTCCGGGCAAGCATCATGCTCAAGATAGAGCTGGGCTGTTTCAAGCCGCATCAGGACACCCCATGGGTTCAGGCAGAGGATGATCGGCACCGGTCAGAACATGGCGACGGCGACGGTGAGCGAGTTGATCCACCGCGGACCAGAATTCGATCACTTCCAACCCGGCGGCGGCGCGCATGCCGTAATAAGCGAGCACGCCTGGCAACTGCCACAGCAGCCACAACGTATTGCGTTCATCGGGGATGGCGACAGGTGGCGACACCCAGCGATTGAGCAGCGTGAGCCCCCGCGCCGAGCGGTTACTGAGGTGGTGCTCTTGCAAAAGAGTCAGCACGGCGGGAACGTGCTCGGCATTCACTACGATTTCATCCAGCACGTGGATCATCTGTCGCCTCCTGAATACGCAGTGGCGTGCCGGCAGGCGTTGAAGCGCCTCAGCGATGGTGCGCCGATCGTCATGGTCTCCATGTTTCCTCTGTGTGAGCGTGTTCGCCTGAGCGCCGGGGACCCGCAGCGGGAAGCTGCGCCCGGCTGAGTACGACTGTTACCGATAAGCCTCGATCGTTCCGTTTTGCACGGAAACGCGAGCGAGTGAATCCATTATGTGGTGGCGCGTTAAGGGCGACCCTTACCACATCGGTCGGCAAACGCTACCGTGGCGATCAAAACGGAATTTGTGTGAAGACCATGCGGAAAGCCGTGTTTGACACGGGCGCTCTGTGCCTTCCGGCTCGCTACTGGCGACGGCGAAAATGGCTGGGCGCCTGCCCAGTCCAACGAACGAAAGCGCGACGAAACGAGGCTTCGTCGCTGAAGCCTAGATGGCCTGCGATGCGGCTCATCGACCAGTTAGTGGTGTGCAAACAGCGCACGGCGAACTCTCGCAGGCATTGTTCACGCAACGCCTGGTAGCCGGTATTTTGAGCGGCCAGGCGCCGCCGGAGTGTCGGTTCGCTAATACCGAGGGCTGTAGCGATTTCGCTCAAGGTCGGAAGAGGAACTTCGCGCGCCAGTGCGGCATCGAGGAAGCCGTAGACCTGTTGGGAAACTGACAACGCATCCTGAAGCGTTCCGGTCAGCCGATACGGCACGTCCATCAGGAATGGGGCAAGCTCTGCCGGCTGACGCAACACGGGCCGCGTGAGCAAATCGGCGTCGAATGTGAACCCATAGGTCGGCTCGCCAACAGCGACCGGTGCCCCGAACAGACCAAGGAAGGGTGACGCATCTTCGCGTAGCGGATGCGCGAGAAAGACCTTGTCCGGTTTCAGCGGTTGCCCGATTAACCAGCTGAAGAGTTGGAGATAGAACAGCAAGCCCGTCAGGTCAACCAGGCATGCCGCGGAACTTTGCCGTTGACGCAACGAGTCCATGCAGAACGTTGCAGTCAGGTTGGTCGCCTTCAAACTCAATGCACCCGCCCGCGGATGCAGCATGGCGCAGAAGTCGATCGCGCAGTGTATGGCTTCATCAAGCGAACGGCAGCTGAGCAGGCACCGGCACATGAGGTCGACCTCGGTCTTGCGCATCGGGGGATGGCCGTCACCTTGCGCGACTTGTGCCTCCAGTTGCTCGATAGCCGCGCGATACATCGAGACGAAATGATCTGCCGAAAGAGGGTCGGTGGCATCGGGTAAAACCGGCAGCGTACTTGCGGCGCCTGTGCCGCCATGGCGGCTCAGCTCATCCAGCAAACGCGAGCCCAAACCCTGCGGCACGCGGGCAGTGTGCCGCTTGCGCGAAGTTGCCACGCAAATCTCCTTTTGAGCGAGGTCGTAACGGTTGATGATCGAAACGGTAAGCGTTGCTTTTCCGTACCCACCGGATAATGACATCGCGCTGAAAGCCCGTCTGCCAGGTCATGCCCCTGCTAGCGATTCTTGCAGGCTTGCGGGCACGGCGATGATAGTCCTCAGGGGACGGCCTGTCACTTTTGAAACAGAGCATGAGCATCATCGAGAAGGGCAGGCAGGGGGATTCTCCCGCCTGATTGCGAACGATGCTCCACGGAGACGAAATGGAACCTGCAAAAGGTACTGCAATGCGCGCGGTCGTACTGGATCGCGTTGGTGGACCGGAGGTCATGAAGATCGCCAGTGTTCGGAGACCCGAAGCCGGTCCCGGCGAGATTCTGATCAAGGTCGCGTATGCAGGCGTGAATCCGGCGGACTGGAAGTGCCGGGAGGGTTATCTGAAATCGTTCATCAACTATACGTTTCCCTTTGTCATCGGGTTTGATCTTTCCGGAACCGTCGTCGATATCGGGGCGGACGTGGTCGGCTTTGAGAAGGGCATGCGGGTTTTTGCACAGAGTGACGTTGGGGCCGGAAAATGGGGTGCCTATGCGGAATTCGCCACGGTTTCGCAGGCGTCAGTGGTACGCATGCCCGAGAACCTCAGTTTTGCGCAGGCCGCTGCGGTGCCGACCCCCGCTTTGGCTGCATGGACGGGTCTCTTCGAAGATGGAGCGCTCCAGCCCGGTCAGCGTGTGCTGATCCACGGCGGCGCGGGGGCGGTTGGCGCATTCGCGATCCAGTTTGCCAGGCACGCCGGTGCCCACGTGGCGGTCACTTGCGGTGCCTACAACTTCGACTATGTCACGGCGCTCGGATCCGAACACAACATCGACTATCGAACCCAGGACATCCTGCCTGCCGTTCATGACTGGTCACCAGCAGGGGTTGACCTGATCCTCGACACGGTCGGCTGCGCGACGCTGCCGGCCGGGCTGGACATGCTACGACCGGGCGGCACCCTGATCAGTATCCTGACGTTGATGCAAGGCGACACCGGGCCGGATCCGGAGGACGCAGCGCGGCGGGGTCTTCGGACCAGGTCGACGTTCAGCAAGATGCCAAGCGGCCGGCAACTAGGCCAGGTTGCGGATCTGCTTGCCGGCGGCAAGGTCCGTGCCCCGCGCATCGAATCGTTGCCCATCGATGAAGTGGCACACGCGCATAGCATGGTTCAGAACGGCACGCACCGCGCGAAGCTCGTCTTGCAAATCGCTGACGACCTGACCTGATAGCGCGGAAGCTGATTTCAGTTGTGCCGAAAATCAATCAAATAACTACTCGTCAATATGGAGTGAGACAAAGTGATATCTTCATGTGCAAGAATATTCGGATTGCTTAGTATTAATGCGGTAATGATACTTTCAAGTACGTCCGCGGTGGCCGCCATGAGCGCGGAGGAGGTCAACCAGTTGGGTAGCTCGCTCACGCCGATGGGCGCGGAGCGTGCGGGCAACAAGGATGGAACCATTCCCGCATGGACCGGAAAGTGGTTGGGCTTGCCGCCGGGTGTCGCCTACAAGGAGGGGGATCGATACCCTGATCCGTACTCGGGCGAACAACCGCGCTTCGTCATCACTGCGCAAAACATGTCGGAATACCAGGCGAACCTGACCGACGGGCAGAAGGCACTGTTCAAGCAATCTCCGTCGACGTTCAAGATGATCGTCTATCCGAGTCACCGGGATTTTCGCTATGACGAAGCTGCGTACAAAAATATCAGGACGTACGCACAAAACGTGCAGATGACCGCGGACGGCAACGGCCTCAAGCGTTATCCCCCGCAGGCACCGTTCCCCGTTCCTCATAGCGGACAGGAGTTGATGTGGAACTTGCGTTTCTCATCGGCGATCGGCACCGAGGCTGCGGTATACGATCAGGCGGTTGTCTATCCGACCGGCAGTATTGCCTGGGGAAAGTGGAAATACGATATCTGGTCGCCGATGAACGGCCCGAAGTTTGATCCCAGCCAAGCATTTATCGACCGAACGTTCGCTCGTGTGGGAACGGATCTGCCGCTTAGCGATCGTGGCAGTCTTATTGTCTCGCAGACCTACTGGGACCACGAAGGATCCGATCTCACCAAAACATGGGTTTACAACCCGGGTACGCGACGTGTCCGCCAGTCTCCCGAATATGGATTCGATCAGCCTCAGGGCCCAGGCGGATTCAGAACGGTTGACGACGACCGCTTGTTCAATGGTTCCGGTGAGCGCTACGACTGGAAAATTCTCGGGAAGAAAGAGATCTACGTCCCTTACGACAATTACAAACTGAACGATGCTTCGATCAAATATGCGTCGCTGTTGACGAAAGGCCATCCCAATCCAGACTTTGTCCGCTACGAGTTGCACCGGGTTTGGGTTCTGGAGGCGACGTTGAAGCCAGGTTTTCGCCATCAGTACGCCAAGCGGGTGATCTATCTTGACGAGGACACCTGGATGGCGTTGCTGGCCGACAATTATGACGCCCATGGCCAGTTGTGGCGAACCAACATGCAAACGACGTTCTATGCGTATGACGCGCAGCGATTCTATCCGGCGACCGTGTTCTACCAGGATCTTATTTCTTCGGCGTATATGGCTGATCGCATGACAAACGAGGGGAAGGTGGTGCGTCTGAACAGCGACCCGGAGTTCAATGAAGGATATTTTTCCCCGGATTCAATTCGAGCATCAGGTCTCTGAGGTCAAATTTCACCCCGCCCAGGCAGCCAGTCTCCCTGCGGGGCGGGTGCCGGGCGCTGCACAGATGGGTAGCCATACGCGAAAGACTGACTACAATGAGTAGGTGCAAGCGAAGTTGCAAAGGTGGTCTGTTCAGGCATAACGGTCAGTAGTGTGACGTTTCAATTCCTTCATCGGGGGCATGCCCATGACCTGCCTGAACGAAAGGATTGTCGGCGCAATATTTTTTATACTGAGCGGATATGCGTTCGCGGGCGGCCTTGTCACGGATTCGCCCGAACAGACGACCGTAGCGAATATCGCGCTTCCGCCCGAGACAGTCGTTCCGCCCATTCCGGAGCCGCAAAGCTACTTGCACCGCTATGAAATGGAGTATCAGTCGGATCAGGGAAAGCCGTTCTACGCGCAAATCGAGAACTTCTATAGCACGCAGGTGACGCACGACTTCCGATTCGGTGCCGGGAACGCCGCACCAACGCCTGAGGCGGCACCGCAGCAGGCATCGGATTATCTCCATCTGGGTCCGTCGACGGCGCTGCAACTCACCCTGGTTCAGTTGGCAGACCCGACTTTAACGCTCGGTGCGCAACCGCAGCGAAGGCTGTCGTTGACCGTCGACGAATGGGTCTTTTCTGGAACAGCGCGTGTCGCGGTTCTCCATTCGCACGATACAGGCGCGACGCTTTCTGTCAGGCACGGCTTTTAACCCGAGGTGTGCTGGATACGATGAGTCAGGCTGTGCTCAATCTCATTCCGGCAGGGTTCATCTGACCATGCTCCGGTGTAGCGATCGCCCACAGCTTCAAGAGTAAACCGGCGTTTGAAGGGGGCAGTCGTTTACTAAGAACCGTCTTCCAATCACTGATTGGTGCGCCGCTCAGCATCCGATGCTCCATCAGCTTGCACGAAGCGTGATGACGCATCGCCGTCGCCTTCCGCCCGTTCCTCCACCCCAGCTTCGCGCAAAAAATGCGTGATCGTTTCCTCGATCACCGACCTGGCGAGTCCCTGCACGATGAACACGAGCCGAGTCGTGTGATCGTCGTCAGGCCACGCTTCAAGCCGCAACGGCTCATGCAGCAACTGCTGCACGCCATGGAACACAACAGGTCGCGATTCGCCGATGAAATTGCCGATCCCCTTAACCCGCAGGATGCGTTCGCCGTGATAGCCGAGCAGTACGGTCAGCGCGGTCTCGAATGCCCGCATCGGCAATGGCTGCGAGTAACTCAGGCAGAAGCTGTCGATGTCCGGATGGGCCACGCGTGACGCCGCCGCGCCACGCATCAGCGACTTGCGCGGCGAAGGCTCGGCGCGCAACCAGGGCCGTAAGGCACGCGGTGTCAGGATGTCGAGCAACTGTTGGGCGTCAATCTCGCCGTTGCGCACCGGAATGCGCGTCGCACCCGGATTCAGCGCCTCAAGCGCCGCCTCGAGGTCGGCCAGCGCGGGCGCATCGACCAGTTCAGCTTTTGTCAGCAACAGCCGATCCGCGACCGCCACCTGCTGACGCGATTCCTCATGCCGGGCAAGTTGCGCGGCGCCGTGTTTCGCATCGACGGTCGTCACGATGCCGTCGAGTTGCAACCGCCCCTCAAGCGCTGGGTCACCCAGCAACAGCGAGATCACCGGGCCAGGCCGCGCAAGCCCCGTGGTCTCGATCAAAATCCGCTCGAAGGGGGGAATCTCGCCGCGCGTGCGACGCTCTAGCAGATCGGCCACGGTCGCAGCCAGTTCGTCACGCACGCCGCAACACAGGCAGCCGTTTTCCAGCATCGCGATGGTCTCGTCGCGCGAGGTGCTGATGAACAGATGATCGAGACCGATCGCGCCCAGTTCGTTGATCACCACCGCACAACGGCCCAGCGCCGGTTGTGGCAGCAGGCGATTAAGCAACGTGGTCTTACCCGAACCGAGAAAGCCAGTCAGCAACGTTATGGGGATCGCAGCGGCTTGCATGATGGTTGTTCCGGACACTCAGATAACCTGCAGGTCTTTTCCGACGATGACTTGTCCGTCGAAATGCTTGCGCGCATCGGCGGCCCACATCTCGTCGGTAATCGCGGGATCGCCGCCCGGCACGAAATGGCTCAGCACCAGTGTCTTGACGCCGGCCGCCGCGGCGATCTTGCCGACCTGCTCAGTGGTGGTGTGGCTCTTCACGAGGTGATCGAGCAGCGTCGGCGCGTTGTCGACGGTCTTCATCAGCTTCTGGAGCGCGGGCAGGTACATCACTTCATGCACTAGTACGTCTGCGCCTTTCGCGAACTCGGCAAGCGCCGGGTAGTAAGTCGTGTCGCCGGAGAATACGACCGTGCGGTCCTTGGTCTCGAAGCGGTAAGCGAATGCCGGCTTAATCGTGTAGTGGTCGACCAGTGTCGAGGTGACGCGCACGCGGTCGTCTTCCATCACGAGGCGCGGCCCGTCGAATTCGTGGATGTTGATCAGTGGCCGGAACGGCGGGCGGCCTTCTTCGCGCATTCGCACGTCGAGATCGATCGCGTTCATGTCGACAAAGTCGTCGATCATCTTGGTCATGCGCGGCGGACCGTACAGGTTGACGGGCGTATGCAGGCCGGTGGCCCAGGCGAGGAACACGAGGTTGCCGAGGTCGGCGTTGTGGTCCGAATGATGGTGGGTCAGGAAGATGTCACGAATGCCCGGCAGTTTGATACCCGCTTTGGTCAATTGCAGCGCGACGCCGTTGCCGCAATCGACCACGTAGGGCTGACCGTCGACCACCAGCACGTTCGCCGGCGCCGCGCGCAGGTCAGATGGCGTCGGGCCGCCCTTGGTGCCGAGCAGGATCAGCTGTGTGCCCTTTGCCGGGAGCCCAGCGGTGGGTGCAGGGGTTGCGGAGCTGGCCGGTGACTGCGCGTGAGCGTCCTGCATCCACGGCAGCGCTGCGGTGGTGCCTGCCGTAACGGCAATACGCATGAAATCACGACGGGAACGTCCGAACGGCTGATCACTCATGGCTCTGTGTCTCCTGACATCTTGGTTAGGGTGTGCGCGATTCCAGCGTCGGGATCGGGCAGCGTCGCCTAGACACTATCAGAGAACAGCGCTCGGACGAAGATCGTGAAACAGCTCATAGACGAGTGCGCGTAGCCATTGGTGAGCTTCGTCGCGTTGGTACCGTTCATGCCAGAACTGAGTGATATCGACTGGCGCGATATCAAACGGCAGCGCGACTGCGCGGACATCGTGCCGGCTCGCCAGCACGCGCGCGAGGCGGCTCGGAATACAGGCGACGAGGTCGCTAGACGAGACAATGCGATCCAGACCGAACGAATGCGCGAGCTGCAATACCACGTGGCGAGCGTTGCCGTCGTGCGAGGACTGCGCATTGAATTCTGCCTCGAAATGCGCGTGGCTACCGGCTGTGGGCGTATAGACCACATGGTCGGCCGCGAAGAACTGCTCGACGGAAAGCATGGCGCCTATCGTGGGATGGTCGTTGCGCACGAGCGCCGCGTAAGTCTCGTGAAAGAGCCGCTGCTGATGGAAGTCGGCATGCAGACCGCTGAACATACCGATCGCGAGATCGATCTGGCCGAGTTTCATCATCTGCTGCGCGGCGTCGAGTGGCGGGTCGGCCGTGACGATTCGGACACCTGGCGCGACCTGACGCAAATGCGCGACCAGCGGCGGGATGAAGATCGCCTGTCCGAGATCGCTGACGTATAGGCGGAACGTGCGCGTGGCGGTGGCCGGATCGAACATCCGGCCTGCCTGCAGCGCGAGACGCAGCGACGCGAACCCTTCGTCCACGAGCGCCGCGATTCCGTCGGCTCTGGGCGTGGGCTGCATGCCGTCGGCTGTCTTCACGAACAGGATGTCGTCAAACAGGGAGCGCAGCCGCTTCAACGCGTTGCTGACGGAAGGCTGTGTCAGATGGAGCGACTCCGCCGCGCGCGTCGTACTCCGGGTCCGGTAAAGCACGTCGAACACCAGCAGCAGATTCAGGTCGACGTTGCGCAGGTCGGTATCGGGTGTCATGGCGTGGGTCGGTGCGCGGGTATAGATGCCGTGAATGATGGCATCTGACGTGACAATTTAACAGGGCGTCATGGCCGCCCTATGTTGGTCTCACTACGCCGCGCCCGCAACACGCCGACAGACGTTGAGGCATTAACATACCCGCTTTGGTCGCAGCCGCATCAGAACGGCTGCTGTACAGGCGACTCACGCAACGATCGCACTCAGGTCATATTCTCTCGATTCGAGGGCGGCGAGTAGCGGGGCAGGGTGAGGCACCCGCTCGTGTCCCGCCGCATAGGGCACAAGGCCGCGGATGAATTTTAGAAGTTTCGTCGTCGAGGCCCCAAGCGGTGTGGCTTTACGTATATCAACGGCTTGAGCCGCAACCATAAGCTCCATCGCAAGAAGCGACTTGCAGAGTTCGGTCGTTTCGCGCGCGCGGCGCGCCGCGACAGTCGCCATGCTGGCACGATCGAGGTTGCCGTTGGAATGGCTGGAGCTGGCCAGTTCGATGACTGTCGGTGCGGCGAGCAGGCGCGCCTCCGACGCCAGTGACTTGTGAAATTGCGCCAATCCGTTGAATCCGGGTAACCCAACGCTGTCCTCCTCGATCAACCCCACAGGGAGTCCAGACCAGAACGAATCCGTCAGTTTTGCAACGCGCTCCGTGGCGCTGGTGACGACGGGCGACAAGGCTAACCTGACGGTATCGAGGGCCATCGACAACGACAACATATCGAAGTTGGCCACCGAGACTAGTGTGTCGTCCTCGATCGATACGATAGGGTTGTTCTGACTGGCATTCAGTTCGATGGAGATCTGTTTCTCGGCGAAGGCGAAGCTATCGAACGCATTCCCAAATGTAATCGGTAGAGAACGAAAGCAAAGCGGGTCCTGCAGATGACGGGGACCACCGCTGCCCAGAATGTAGCTGCCATCAAGCTGTGAACGAATCAACTCGGCAGCGATCCGCAGCCCTTCAAAGGGTCGTGAACGGATCGCAGCGGGCGAGAGAATGGACGGATTGGCCGCGAAACCTTCCATACTCAACGCCGAGGCGATGGTCCATGAGTTCAGCAGGCGCCGCAGATCGTCAATGGCGATAGCGGCCGTGCCAAGCGAAAGTGCGCTGGAATTGAGAAGTGCCAGCGCTTCGCCCGACGTCAGCGTGATG
Organism: Burkholderia sp. GAS332; assembly: GCA_900142905.1. Classification (NCBI taxonomy): domain Bacteria; kingdom Pseudomonadati; phylum Pseudomonadota; class Betaproteobacteria; order Burkholderiales; family Burkholderiaceae; genus Burkholderia; species Burkholderia sp. GAS332. The sequence continues at coordinate 4,045,189 of FSRV01000002.1, forward strand.
TCAGCGTAGAGATCCAGCGCCAGGTCCGCCACCGGCGACATGTCGCTCTGACCTATCGATCCCCACATGTGCACACGAAACGTGCGGCGGCTGTTGAGCGCATCGACAAGCATGGTGGCCAGCATGGGGCGAACACCGAGTCGACCAGAGGCCATGGCGGTCACGAGAATGACCATCATCGCGCGCACAATTTCGTCTGGCGCCGTGGGGCCGTGGCCGAAGTTGTGGGTCTGTAAAAGCCGGCGGTTGAATTCCTCAATACGTGCCGGCTCAAGTGGAACGCCTGTCTTGGCGCCCACGCTGGTTGTTACGCCGTAAACCCGATCGCCGCGGGTGACCGCTTGCTCCACGACTCGCCGGGCAGCGTGCATGCGTTCCATGGCTTCCGGAGCAAGCGTGACCTGTGCGTCGAACCGCGCAATCTCCACCACGTGTCGCGCTGTTAAGGTTTGACCATCAATGATCACCGTTTTGCTCATTTGAAACACCCTCCGGTTTATATGGATTCGACGAATCCGTCAGTCCTGCCGCGGTCACCTGCGGGAGTGATGCGAATCTGGTCGGTTCAACTTGCCTTTCGTACCGATTGGCCGGCTCCCGCAACGAGATCGACGTCTTTCTCAGCGAGCTCGCGGTCATCATGATCCGTTAGAGCTGTTTTTATGTCGGATTCCTTATAGAACAGCAGCGAAACTGCGCCAAGTATCAGAAATCCAACCAGATAGTGAGCCGGCATGAGCTTGTCGCCGGTTTTCGCGACCAACCAGGTCAGCAGGAACGGTGTGAACCCACCCAACAATGAAGCAGCCAGATTATAGGTAATGGATAAGCCGGTCGAGCGCATGTGCGTCGGGAACAGTTCCGCTAGTGTTGCCGACACAGGGCCCAATGTGGCTGCCATGAGCAGTGCAAATACCAGCTCCATGATGAGTAGAGACGTGGTCGTCGGATACATGTTCAACAAGATAAACGCGGGGTAGATCAGCAACGCGAAGAGCGTGAGGGCGACCCCCATGATTATTTTCCGGCCGATCTTGTCGGACAGGTGACCAAAGCAAGGAACGAGTGCCATTCTGACCAGTAACGTCACCGTGAGAACGATGAACGGCGCGTTCAAGGAGGTCTTGAGGGACTGAACCGCGTAGATCGGCAGGTAGGCGATCAGTACATAGACCATGATGTTCGTCACTGCGCTCAACGAGAAAGACACAAACAGTTCCGCAGGGTAGCGGCGAAATATCTCCCCGATCGAAACTTTCTTGTGCTGTGTCTCTTTCAGGAAAATTTCGGGTTCCTGCAGATTGCGGCGAATGTAGAAACCGATCGGCCCGATGATCAAGCCAAGCAGAAACGGAATTCTCCAGGCCCACGACGACAATGCTTCTGTGGTGAACACGCTCGTTAGCAGGGCACCCATGAGTGTCGCCAGAAACACGCCGATCGACTGCGAGAACATTTGCCAACTGCCGTAGAAACCTCGCCTTCCGGGCGGCGCGTATTCGATCAGTAGTGCGGTGGCGGTGCCGAACTCGCCGCCGACCGAAATGCCTTGCAGAATCCGTGAGCAGACAACAATGATCGGGGCAAGAATGCCGACCTGGCTATAGGTCGGCGAGAATGCCAGCATGGCGGTTGAAACAAGCATCAACAGAATCACAAAAGACAGCGCGGCTTTTCTCCCGGCACGGTCCGCATAGATACCGATGGCAATCCCGGCTATGGGCCGGACGATAAAGCCCACGCCGAAAGTAGCCGTGGTCAACAGCATCGAGGTAACGGGATTGTCGGCAGGGAAGAACTGTTTGGCGATAATGACGGACAAATATCCGTAAACCAGAAAGTCATACCATTCCAGTGCATTGCCAACGGTCGATGCCACTACCGCTTTCCATGGAACCTGTTTCTTGATCACCACTGTCTCCTCCTTATCTGGATCTTAATTATTCTGTCCAGAATTTAAATTTGAGAATTAGAAGCTTAATAATGGCGGCATGGGATTAAGCCGGCAGTTTGCTCCGAATATCCTTTCTCCCATTGAATATCTGCGGCGCAGACGGGCGCGAAAGAATAGATTGACTACCTGTCCGCTGCCAATGAAATGGAATGTGTCCAACGATATTCGCGATAAGCTCTTCTATGGGGAAAATAGTACGTTGTACCTCGCCTGCGGCCAAGCATAACTCCGTGAAATTCCACCTGTCGGAATGGCGGTGACGTGACTCCGGCATGCGGCTCGCTGATAGCCGCTCGGCCGCCAGACTTCATTCACTAGTTTTCCAGCTGCTCCGAAATTCGCCGCGACACCTCGAGCATCTGGCCCAGGTACCGCTCGACGACTTTCTCCGGTGTAAGCGCGGAAGAAAACCATGTGAGCCCAATCGACGCGACCACGAATTCCTTCGCCATCACCGGCACGGCAAGCGTGCCGGACACCGGCCGCACGCTGGAATCGCGCAGCGCGTACCCGCGCTGGCGGGTTTGATCGAGCATCGCCTGGACGGCTTCGCGATCCTGCGCGGGCCGGTCTTCGGGATGATGACTTTGCCGCACAACTTCGAGCAGCATCTCCTGTTCTTCGGGCGAGCAGAAGGCGAGATACGCCCGTCCCAACGCACGCGAAACGAGGCTTAGACGCATGTTGATCGACGAGTGCAGCAGCGAGAGCGGTGAATACGGAATCGTGCTGTAGCGTACGACTAGCGCGTCGACATCGAGCATGCCGACGGCAATCGGCCACTTGATCTCTTCGGTGAGTTTGCGCACGAGCGGCGCGGCGGTTTCGACCACGCGCGGCACATGGTGATAGCCCGAGTTCAATGCGTTGACGCCGTCGAGCAGGCGGTATTCGCCGGGCCGCGCGCCGCGTGCGGCGAGGCCCAGCTCTTCGAAGGTCCGCAGCAGCCGGATCAAGGTGGGCTTCGGCAGCGACGTCAACTGGTGCAGGCTGTCGAGCGTCGAAACGGGCATCTGGTTCAGGGCACGCAGAAGGGTGATTGCCCGCTCTACTGCCCGAATCGAAGATTCGCGTTCCGCCATCGTATCGCCTTGCCTGGGTGGTCGGGCGCACGTCGATCTCTCTGACGCTTGCCCGTCGACAAACTCGGATTATCGCAGCTTTTGAACTGCCTGGACCGGCCGCGCCGACCTGGGCGGTCAGGCTGCGGATCGGGTCCGCAATCAGGCCATCAACGTCAGCGCGCCTTTACGAAGCAGCGACTGATCCGATCCGATAACGAACCACGTCGCGCCCATCTGCTCGAATTCGGCACACTCGTCGACCTCGCCGACGGCGACGCCCGGCGTCTTGCCGGCACGCCGGGCGATGTCGAGCACCTGGACGGTTGCCTCCATCACTTCGGGCGCACGAGCGCTGGTGAGACCAAACGACAAAGCCAGATCAGCCCGGCCGACGAAGAGGCCGGACACCCCGTCCACATTAGCGATCTCATCTGCAGCAGCACAGCCCGCACGACTCTCGATCTGGCACATCACAACGGTGCCGTTGCCTGCCGCGACGGCCTTTTGCATTCCCATCGCACCGTAACCGGCAAAGCGGGGCGAACTGGAGAAGCCGCGTTCGCCGTCGATGAAGCGCGTGCGGGCCACCAGCGTGCGCGCTTCATCCGCGGAATCGACGTGCGGCACCAACAGTCCCGAAGCGCCGAGATCCAGCGCGGACTGGATCGTCGCGGTGTTCATGTCCGGAATCCGCACGAACAGCGGCAAATTCACGGAGCGCGCGGCGATCACCATGACGTCGAGCGTGGCGCGGTCGAACGGCGCATGTTCTGCGTCGATCACGGCGAAGTGGAGTCCCGCGCCGCCGAGAATCTCGATGATCTGCGGCGCGCCGGTTTTGACGAATGTGCCGATCTGGCGGGTGGAGGTGTCGTGCGTGGTTGTGGACATGGATGAGAGATGAAAGCGGATTCGAAGCGTCCTATCGGGACGCGGTCTGGTTGACCGATGCAGGAACGCGCGTGGCCTTCATGGCGAGCGCGGTGCAGCCAAGCAACAGCAGGCAAAGGGCGGGCAGCAGCATGGCGTAGCCGGGGTGGCCGAACGCCTTGTCGATCCACGGCATTGCGTTCTGGGCGAGAAAGCCGCCGAGGTTACCGATGCTGCTAATCGCGGCGAGGCTGGTGGCGGCGCGCCGTCCGCTGAAATACTTCGACGGCAGCGACCAGAAGCACGGCAGTAGTAGCGACGTGCAGGGCGTGCCAACCACGAGCGCGACATAGCGCGCCGCGGGATCGCTCACCAGCAGGCTGACCACAAACGCCACACAACCGACGATGCCGATGGTCGCGGCGGCCACGCGCACCTGGCTTTCGTTCTTGAGCGTGCGCGGCACGATCAGCAAAAGCGCGGCGGTCAGTGCCCATGGAATCATCGTCAGCAGACCGTTGAGCGAACTTGAGACGCCGAATCCTTTGATCACGGTCGGCAGCCAGTAAATGAGCCCGTAGAGCGACGTGAGCAGACACGTGTAGCCGAGCGCAAACGCCTGCACTTTGCGGTCGCACAACACGCTCCAGACACTGCCTTCGTGATGCGCGGCCGGCGCTTCGTCAGCGACCATGCGTGCAAGGTGGCTGCGCTCCTGCGGGTCGAGGAACGACGCCGTCTCCACACTGCGCGGCAGGTAGAACAGCACGATCGGCGCGAGCACGAGCGCAAGCAGGCCGGTGACGATAAACACCCATTGCCAGCCCGCGTGGTGCCAGACGCCGTCGAGCGACAGCAGCAGGCCGCCGAAAGCCGAGCCGAGCATGTTGCCGAGCGCACTGCCGAGCGTCAGAAGTGCGATGGCGCGCACCTGGTAGCGGCGCGGAAACCACACGGTCAGGTAGTAGACGATGCCGGGATACAAGCCGGCTTCCGCCGCACCGACCAGAAACCGCAGCGCCGCGAAAGTCGAACCCGACGAGATGTACGCGATGAGCAAGGTCGCAATGCCCCAGCTCAGCACAATGCGGAAAATCCACTTCGGTGCGCCGAAGCGATGGACGCCGAGCGCGCTCGGAATCTCGAAGATCAAATAGCCGATGAAGAACAGCGACGACGCCAGACCGTAAGCCGTTTCGGTCATACCAATCTGATGCACCATCTGCAGCTTGGCGAAGCTGACGTTCATCTTGTCGATGACCGACACCAGGTAGGTGATCAGGATCAGCGGCATGATGCGCCACCACACACGCCGGATCAGGCGTTCATCGTGCGTCACGGCCTGGCTGATCGGCGTGGCAACGGAAATCTCCATCTCTCCTCCAACGTGGCGGGCCGGTTGGTGGCGCGTGAGACGCGCGGCGCCGGCTTTTATCTGTCTGTGAGCGACCTCTGAGCGAGGTCGGACTCACGGTGAGCAATGCTATGTCTCGCCGCCGCCGCGATTCAAGTACGAATCGGGAAGATTTCGCGTGGCGGAATCCATGCTGAACCCGCCGTTTTTTTAGGGCGGGGTGGCAACTCGTGCTTTTCGTTCTGCGGAAAGTCTCGGAAACGCGCTTGGACCGGCGCGTATCGCGTGGAACCATACGAGGCGTCGAACGGGATAGCCGCCAACAGCGTGCACTCGCCGACTTTGAAAATCCGAAAAACTGAAAGTCCGTGACGCAACGCGAACGGGCCACGAGACGGAGAGGAGACCCCGATGAAAAAAACATTGTCCCTGATGGCAGTCTGCGGTATCGCCTGCAGCACGGCACACGCGCAAAGCAGCGTGACGCTTTACGGCATCGTCGATGCCGGTTTTCGCTACAACAGCAATGCGGGCGGCAAGTCCCAATTCGCGATTGCCGGCGGCAATGAGAGCGCATCGCGCTTTGGTGTGACAGGCACTGAAGATCTGGGCGGTGGCTACAAGACCGTCTTTACTCTGGAAAGCGGCTTCACGACCACGACGGGCGCCATGCAAGCCGGGCTGATGTTCGGTCGTCAGGCCTTCGTCGGCGTCGCCACACCTTACGGAACGGTGACGCTAGGCCGTCAGTACCTGACGCTGTCGACCTATCTGGGCCCGTTCTCCTCCGGTAGCGATTGGGCCGCGCGCGGCGCGGGTTGGGGCTACCACCCGGCCGGCCTCGACGACGTCGACGGCACCGAGCGCGCCAACAATGCGATCAAGTATGTGAGCCCCCGCTATCGCGGTTTGCAGTTCGGCGCGACATACAGCCTCGGCGGCATCGCGGGCAACGCGACGCAGAACCAGATGATTTCCGCAGGCGTCGATTACGGCAACGGGCCGTTCAAGTTCGCAGCGGCCTATCTGTACGTGAAGAATCCGAACTACTCGCTGTTCGGCAACAACGCGACCAGCAGCACGACCGGCAACAACTTCTCGAGCCCGATCTTCAGCGGCTATGCGACGGCTGCGTCGCAACAGGTCGTGGGGGCGGGCGCATCGTATGCGATCGGCTCGTTCACGGTCGGCGGCATCTATACGAATACGAAATTCTTCAACATCGGTGGCACGCCGGTTGCGGGCGCCAAACCGCCGGCGGGTGAAATCGGCGAGACCGCCACGTTCAACACGGGCGAAGCGAATCTGAAATACAGTATGACGCCGTCCCTGCAGTTCGGCGTTGCCTACACCTACACGCGCGCGAGTTCGTATAACGGCGAGAGCGGCGCCAGCTATCAGCAATGGAATCTTGGCGCCGACTATCTGCTTTCGAAGCGAACCGACCTCTATTTCGTCGTGCTGCGCGAGACGGCGGGTGGCTTCGATTCGACGGGACACCGCGCCGTGGCCGCGTTGACCTCCGCGACGCCGTCGGCGACCGATACGCAGAACGCCGTGCTGCTCGGCATCCGCCATCTTTTCTAGCCGCGACGCGTAGCGCGGCCGGTCGATCGCCCTAGCGCGATGCTGGCCGCCAGCGCAGCGCGACTTTTTAGTCACCCATACCTCCTTGGAGGAGACATGCCTTCCCAGCAAGACCACACGAATTCTCCTGCCGGTCAAACCGTCAAACTGTTCGACTCGCACGCGCATCTCGTGGCCGACGACCAGACGCGCTACCCGCGCAATCCGATGAAGCGCTCGCCCAATGCGCCGCCGCGTCTGCCCGGCGTGATCGGTCTGCCGGGCGGCAAGCATGGCCCTAATCCGGTCAATGAAGTGCCGGACGTCGCGCGCATGCTGCAGTGGATGCAGGACGAACGCGTCGAGGGCGCGGTCGCAGTGCAAAAGCGCATGACCTACCGCTTCGACAACAGCTACATCCTTGATTCGTCGGACGCGTATCCCGACACGTTTTCCGCCGTCGTCATTCTCGATGCGGAAGACGAAGGGACGCCGGCGCTGGTGCGCTCCTACATCGAGAAGCACGGCCTCGCGGGCGTGCGCCTGTTCGGCGGACGCGAAGCTGATGGCACCATGCCGTGGCTGAATTCGCCGCGTGCGCTAGAGACGTGGGCCGTGGCGAACGAATACGGCATCGTGATGGATCTGGAAGTGCTGGCGATCGGTGGCGGCGGCCCGTCGGTGCCGGCGATCATCGAATTGGCGCGGCGCTTCCCGAACTTGCGCGTCGTGCTCGATCACATGCTCGAACCTGAAGTCGAGGACGACAACTACGGTTTCGACGCGCGCTTCGTGCCGCTCGCCGCTGAGCCCAACATTTTCTTCAAGTTCACCTCGATCAACCTCGACATCTACCGCGAGACGGATACCCCGGCGCGCGATGTGCTGCGCGAGGCAGTCGATATGTTCGGCGCCGATCGCATCATGTGGGGTTCCGATATCGGCACGTCGTCGGGCACGTACAAAGATATGGTGCAGCGCATGCTCGACGCGACGACGTTGCTGACCGACGCGGAACGCCACGCCGTCCTCTACGAGACGGGCAAAAAGGTATTCGTGAAAGGCGGCGCGCGCCGCTGAGCAATCCGAGTCGTACAAGGAGATAACGATGTTTCTAGACCCCGCGACCACGCCGGACTTCAAGCGCACGCTGTTCAACGCGATCGTCGCTCCCCGCCCGATTGGCTGGATCAGCACGATGAACAGCAAAGGGCAGGTTAATCTCGCGCCGTTTTCGCATTTCAATCTTGTCTCGACGGCGCCGCCGGTGGTGATCTTTTCGTGCAACGCGCCAGCCGACCGGCACGAGAAGGACACCATTACCAATGTGCGCGAGACGGGTGAGTTCGTCACGAATCTCGTGACATGGGATTTGCGCAACCAGATGAATCTCAGTTCGATCGACGCGCCTTACGGCACCGACGAGTTCGAACTCGCTGGACTCGAGAAAGCACCGAGCGTGATGGTCAAGCCGCCTCGCGTGGCGGCGTCGCCCGCCAGCATGGAGTGCCGGCTGCTGCGCATCGTCGACATCGAGCCGGCGGGGCCCGGTGAGACGGCTAGCAATGTGGTGTTCGGGCGCGTCATCGGCGTGCATCTGGACGATCGCTTCATCGACGCGGACGGGCGTTTCGATACGGCCCGCACCGAACCGCTGACCCGCCTCGACGGCAACCGCTACGCCACCGTCGGCCGCATGGACGTGCTGGGCCGCCCGAGCCCGCGGCGCGACTGATCCCCCAATCAAGAAGGAACCGAACATGACGACTACAACCGATACCCGCGTGCGGGAAACCGCCGTCTACGATCTTGCACCAGGTGCCGTGACGCGTGGCCAGAACTTCTTCGTGCAATGGCTGCAAGGCGATGGCAAGACCTTCGAAGCACGCAGCGCGCACGAGATGCTGCTGCTCCTGCCCGACGAAACCGGCGCTGAGGTACGCACCGGACAAGGCGCCGTTCAGTCCGTGCCAGGCCGCAGCGTTTGCGTGCTGCCCGCGGGCGAGGTCTCGGTGAAACCGAACGGCGGTGGCCGCGCCGTGCTGATCGCGTCGTCACGCGTGGATCTCTCGCCCAGCGCCGCACTCAACCAACAGGACTATGCGTCGGCTGACCCGCGCATCGTCGGCAGCGATGCCGGTTATCGCCGCACGCGCGCGAACGGCGAGCTGCAGGTGATTCGCATCGACAGCATCCAGCCGCCGGCCGACAAGCCGCGTCTAAAGATGCTGCAATCCGACACGCTCAGCATCAACTGGGTCGAGTATCAGGATGCGCGGGACCGCTCGCAGCTTAGCCCGCATAGTCACGCGAGTTTCGAGCAGGGGTCCCTCGCGATCGACGGACATTACATTCATCACCTGCGTGTGCAATGGGGCGCCGATGCGAACCAGTGGCGCGACGATCAGCATCTCGAGGCTGGCCCGGCATCGATGATCTCGATTCCGGTTCATCTGATCCACACCACCGAAGGCGTCGGCACCGGCCGCCATCTTTTGATCGACGTGTTCTCGCCGCCGCGCACGGACTTCATCGACAAGGGATGGGTCGCCAACGCGGCTGACTACACGCGTGGTTGAGCGTTAGCGAGAACCGGTATGTCCGCCATCGAGGCCTGCCTGCGCCGCACGCAAACGGGCGAGCGCAAACACCGTCTGCATGAGGGGCGCGGCGATATCGAGCCGTGCCGCGCACTCCAGCGGGGCACCGAGAATCGAGTCGAGTTCGACGCGGCGCCCCGCTTCGAGATCTTGCAACATCGAGGTCTTGATCGCGCCGAGCTGGCGCGTCTGGGCGATGCGTTGCGCAATGTCGATTTCGAGCGTGAGACCAGCGTGCCGGCCGAGCGCGAGGCATTCTGCCATCAGGCTTTCGAAAATGGCGCGCGTGCCGGGATCGTCGACAAGACGGTCGGTACTCGCCTGCGTGATGAGGCTCAACGGATTGGCGCAGACGTTGCCGAGCAGCTTGAGCCACAGGTCGCGGCGCACGTCGTCGCTAGCGGTGGTCGGCAGGCCGGAGGCCGTCAGCAGTTGCGCCCAGTCGTGCGCTCGTGCGCTGATGCCGCCGCACGGCTCGCCGATTACGATCTTGCCGCCGCTGTGGTGATGGACCACGCCGGGCGCGGGCGAACTGCACGACGCCATCACGCTGCCGCCGAGTACGTGCTCGAACGGCAGTGCGCGTTCGATTTCACCTTGCGGGTCGACGCTCGCGAGGCGCAATCCTTCGAGCGGATTCCCGGGGGCGAGAAAGTACCACCACGGCAGGCCATTTCCCACCGGCAGCACGACGGTTTCGCGGCCGACAAGCGGCGTGAGCGACGCGGCGATGGCGGGCAGCGCGTGCGATTTCAGCGCAATGATCACCAGATCCTGCGGACCCATGTCCGCGCAACTCGCGTGAGCATTGACCGCGATGGTCCGCTCGGCTTCGCCGGGACACGTATAGCGCAGTCCGGATGTGGCAAGCGCATCCAGCGTGGCGCCGCGTGCGAGGATCGATACGCGATGCCCGGCGAGCGCGAGGCGAGCGGCGAAGTGGCCGCCTATCGCACCCGCGCCGATGATGCCGATGCGTCGTGCGTGCGTGGGGAAATCGTTCATGGTGGAGTCGGTGTTGTCGAAGGGATCCATTTATTGTCGCCGCTGCGCTCTGTTCATCCAGTACTTTCTGCCCGCTTTTCTCCTGCCGGAATCTTGCGCGAGCGCGTGAACCATGGGTTCACGGCGGCTGGCCGACAGGTAGGCAGGCTCCGTTCCATCTTCAGGAATCTCAACGATGCCGATCAACAGCACGACGCTTAAACGAGTCACCGCGCAACTTTACGAACGCTCACTGAAAGCGATTCCGGACGACACGCGCGCGTTTTTGCAGCGGGCGTCTGGTCTCGAGTCGGATCCGACCGGCAAGGCGACGCTCACGATCATGCTCGAAAGCGCCGACGGCGCACGGCGTAACGGCACGCTGGTCTGTAGCGACGTCGGCATTCCGACCTACAGCATCAAGATCGGCACACGCGTTCAATTCGACGGACCGGTGCGTGCCGCCATTCGCGAGGGCTTTGCGGAGCTGGCGGCGAACATCTCGCCGCCAATCCTCAAGATGGTCACGAATCCGCTGACGCACGAGCGCAGCTATGCGGGCAAGGACATGCCGATCGTAAGCTTCGACGTGATCGACGACGCCGATTATGTGGACATCGTCTGCGCGCCGAAAGCGATGGGCACGGGTCGGTGGGAAGCCATCGATGCGTTCGTGTATCCGACGCTGGAGCAGATCGAACGCTTCGTGCTCGACACGATGCTGCGCGCCGGATCGCAGCCTTGCCTGCCGCTTGTGATTGGCGTCGGCATTGGCGGCACGTTCGACTACGCGGCCCGTCTCGCGAAAGAACAGATGCTGCGGCCGTTCGGGCAGACTAACCCGGAGCCCATTCTTGAGCGCATGGAAAAACGTCTGCTTCACGCTGTCAACGCGATGGGCTTCGGACCGATGGGAACGGGCGGCGACACGACGGCGATGGCCGTGCATGTCGACTACGCCGCGAGTCACGGCTTCGTGCCGGTTGCCGTGTGCTTCAACTGCTGGATCAATCGGCGTACCGCGGCACGCATTCACGGCGATGGCCGCGTCGAATTCATGGAGTGCTAACGATGAGCCAGATTCACGATTTGCGTTTGCCGCTCACGCGCGAGAGCGTGCTCGATCTGAAACTCGGCGACATGGTGCGGCTATCGGGTGAGATCACCGTCAGCATCGGCTTGCCGACGCATCGACGGCTCGCCGAGGCCGTGGAGCAGGGGGCACCGCTGCCGGTCGACTTGCGCGATGGCGCGTTTTTCCATTTGAGCACCTACGTCGAGGAAACGGCGGACGGCCCCGTGCCGCTCTATCTGAACCCGAGTACCAGCACCCGATATAACCCGTGGATGCCCACACTGATCCGGGGTCTCGGCGTGCGCCTCGTGGGCGGCAAGGGCGGACTCGATGAAGCAAGCGCAGCGGCGTTGCGCGAGTGCGGTTGCGTGTATCTGTCGTTTCTGGGCGGCGGCGCGCATCTGCTGTCGGCCTCGCTGCGCCGGGTCGTGGCGATGAACTGGACCGAGTACATCTCGCAGTTTCGCTTGCTCACGCTCGAAGTCGAGCAACTCGGGCCCGCGACTGTGGCGATCGATGCGCATGGCAATAGCCTTTATACGCAATTGCACGAACGCGCTGTGGCGCGGATGCTGGGGATTTTGCGTGACCTTGGCACGTAGCTGATTGGCGCGACGATTGGATGTTTGCGCCGGGGACTGATGCGTTGAGTGCAGCGGCGATTGTGACCCCGGGCCATGTTCCGTTCGCGGAGCAGGGTGCGGGAAAATGACCTGCCCCCAAGGGTGAGTCCATTATTTATTCGACATCCTGGTCCTCGATGCAGCGCATCAGAACAATTAATCGCCCTGCTCGCCATCAACCGACACTACCCGGCCATCCCCATCCTCGAAGCGAAGATGGACCTTCTCGCCACTAAACGATAGAAGATATTTGCGTTGTACGCCGAATGCCGGAACCCGCATGTCGACTACAAACCGCTGCCCGGTCAACCAGGTTCCTTTCGTGGCCGTGATGTAACCTGCGGCGGGGCCCGATTTCAACGGCAAACCCATGCTATATAGCCCCTCAAGTCCGATCGGCTCGTCGTACTTCACTGCAGAAGTGGCCGAATCATACGCATAGGTTTCGAATTCAACATGCGGACGAGGGGCAGTCAAAAATAGGCTGAGCGATCTTAGCTTTAGCGCGTTGTCAGGAAATTTGTAGGTCTTTCCAGAGATAGAAGAAGCAATCTCAGGCATTGGGCCAACGACCGTAGGTTCTTCGACCGAGGCATCCTTGATCGCATGGGTGAGCAACTCAGCAGCGTTTGGGTTTGGCGAGAGCGCCGAATCGGACTTGACCGCTGCGTAAATGCCTTCGATCAGCGCGAATTGCGAAACGTATTTGTGGGCAGTCACCACCGCCACGACATCCAGATCCGGAAACACCGCTATGTTCTGGCCGTGCCAGCCATTCGCCATGAAGACGCGTCCGCCGGGAAATACCCAAAATAGGTTCGAGTAGCGTTGGTTGGGATCGTAGGACGCATGCATATTCACTGTCGGGTGACGTAAAACGTCCGCCCAACCGGGAGGCAACAGTTGCCTTCCCTCCCATTCGCCGTGGTGCAAATACAAATAGCCAATCTTCGCCATATCGCGCGGCAGCAAGGCCAGCGCCCATCCTCCGATCGTGAGACCTTGGGGATCGCGGCCCCAGCGCCAAGTGGTGATGCCTAACGGACCAAAAAGCTTTTCCTTCGCGTAATCTTCGGCAGTTTTGCCCGTAAGCTTGGTAATGATCGCGGAAAGCAAATGCGGATTGCCGCTGTTGTAATAAAAAGACTCTCCCGGTGGGCGCGCCATGGGGCGATCGAGAATGAATTGAGTCCAATTGGAACTTCGTTCCAGATCGGCAACAGATTGTTCCTTGCCGCCCTCAAATCCCTCATCCCAATCAAACCCGGAGGTCATATCCAAGAGGTTTTGGACTGTTATGGTTTTCTTTCTATCGTCGACATTCGCGATGTGGCGATCGGTGAAAAAATCCAGCGCGGGGTGATCGAGACGGTCGAGCTGGCGGTCCTTGTAGATCATTCCAACCAGAGTGCCGACAATTGCTTTGGTGCACGAGTGAATATCGTGCGGAGTGTCCGCCGTGTAGGGCGCGTAAGTGGCCTCTGTCACAATTCGCCCGTGACGCACGACGAGCAGACTGTCAAAGCTATGGCTTTCCCCGAAGTCGACCAGCGTGGCGAGTTCCGATGAATCCATGCCCTGTTCTTCTGGCGTGGAGGTCAGCCATTCTTTGGTCGGCCAAACAGGTTGAGCGGCGTCCAGTGCCTGCGCAGTTCCATTGCCGAGCGAAGTCATCAGAGCCCATAGGCTCAACATAAGACTTAAATGGAAAAGCTTTTTAGCCTGCATGAGCATCGACTCCACGGGATGAGTGACGGGATGCCTTCTAACGATAATGCGCAAGCACGATGCGACGTGTTCGTCTCATTGAAAACGCCTTCTCGTCTCCAACCACATCAACCTGACCGGAGACTACATCTGGTTTGCCAGGAGGCGCAGCGGCGCAGGGTCGGTTCCGGCCACTGAGGCCCGTCAAACCGGATAGACCTAGGTCTTAACGCACGTAACAATCGTACGTTTCCTAAGAGTACCCCAACGACTGCCAGGAATGTCCGCTCCCGGAAATATCGAGGACTCTTGTGGGTCGACTACGGAAATTCGTCGTTGCCCCGGGAGCGGCCAGAAACCGTGGTTTGCGAGTGGCAGCATTCAGGTTGCCGAACTATTGATGGACGCTGTCTTAATCCCATGATAAATACCGGTACGGGGCAGTACCGCGCTTCGCATATTCTTCAAAGGAGAAACTCATGACCAAGATGATTTTTGTGAATTTGCCTGTCGCAAACCTCGCGGCATCGAGGCGTTTCTACGAGGCGCTGGGCTTCACGAACAACGCGCTATTTAGCGACGACACGTCTGCCTGCATGGTGTGGAGCGAGTCGATAAACGTCATGCTGCTGACCCATGCCAAGTGGCGCACGTTCACGGCGCGTCCCATTCCGCCCAGCACCTCAAGCGAGGTGATGCTCGCTGTTTCCTGCGACAGTCGCGAGGCGGTCGACGCGATGAATACCGCCGCCGCGGCTAACGGCGGGACAGCCGATATCAACCCGATGCAAGACCTTGGCTTTATGTACAACCGAAACGTGGCCGATCCCGACGGCCACATCTGGGAAGCGATCTGGATGAATCCGGCGGCCATGGGCGCCGGTGAGCACCAAGCGACGGGAGCCTGACCGGCGCCTTGTCTTTGAAGGCGGTCGTTCTTTCGCCACTGCGAGTCAGAAGCCCTAACTGATTTACAGTACAACGCAGGGATACTCGAGAGATGAACGGTCGCTTTCAGGTAGCCCGAACGGCCGAAAGGGGGCTGGTTCTAGCTGCCGAGTTAACCGGCAGTCGTCGAAGTTAGGGCGCAAAACTGTCGCCCTATATCAAAGTTAGGTCGGCAGCGGAACATGCGAGAGGTGAATCATGAGTAAAGTGTTCGTCAACATTGGACTTAGCCTCGATGGCTACATGGCACCGGAAGGCATGACCATGGAGAATTGGGACAAGCCTGAGTACAAGAACTGGGGCGCCAAGTGGGGTGCGCTGATGGCCTGGATCTTCAATCAACAGTACTTCCGCGAGAACCTCAAGCTCGGACCAGGGGGAGAGACCGGCCCGGTTAATGACCTGCTTCGCAGCACCACGAAGCGCATCGGTGCCAACATTATGGGCAAGCGAATGTTCGAGCAAGGCGAGCGCGCCTGGCCAGAGGAGGCTCCGTTTCACACACCGGTATACGTTCTTACCCATGAGAAACGAGAACCCTGGGTGCGTCCGGGAGGGACGACCTTCTCCTTCATCAATGACGGGCCGGAGCGTGCCCTTGAGTTGGCTCGCGAATCCGCAGGCAGTCGCGATGTTCGTATCGCGGGTGGAGCCGATGTGATCCAGCAGTACCTGAGCATGGGTGTCGTTGACGAACTGGAAATCGCCTTGTCACCCGTGTTGTTCGGCGGTGGGCGGCGTCTCTTCGAGAACCTGCGCGAGCCCGGGCCGCAGTTTCGCATTGACAAGGTTCTTGATGGTCCGGCTGCCACACACTTACGCTATGTGCGTCAGTGAGGGCGGCCTAACAATCGGTTGCAGCGGACGGTCCGTTGCGCGGCCCGCCGCTGAACCGGAAGGTTGAATGTCTGCTTCCCAATTGTTGAATTGATCGTTGTGGGTCGGCTACGGAAGTTCGGCCGTCGTCCGAAGCCCTCAGCCGTTGGGCCGACATCGTACTTGCGGGTTCGGCCAAAAAGCGACGTCCGCGCTTGTAAGTAGAATCGTCGACACTCGGCTCTATGGATTTGATGGCCGTTCGCATTTTGCGAGACACAGCAATGAAGGTAACGATCGCGTACATCGAAGAACCCCCGTTTGGTTGGACGGAAGCGGATCGTGCCGCTACCGGTGCTGACATCGATCTGGCCGATGCAGTTCTTCGGGCGATTGGTGTCACCCGGATTGAGCATCGCCTGACAACGTTCAGTGAACTGCTGCCCGGCGTCGAAGCCGGCCGCTGGGACATGAACGTTCCGCTCTTCGTTACGCCTGAACGTGCCAATCGGGTCGCGTTCAGCGTGCCCGTATGGGCAATCGGAGACGGCTTCCTGGTTCGGGCTGGAAATCCGAAAGCGCTCAACAGCTATGCGTCACTCGCCGAATGCCACGATGCGCGCCTTGGGATCATTGCCGGTCAGGTGCAACACGACTCGGCGAGAGCGTCAGGCGTAAGCGAGGATCAGATAGCCGTCTTCGAGTACCAGGCCGACGCTATCGAAGCGGTTCGCTCGGGAGCGATCGATGCGTATGCGAGCACTGCCTTGGGAAATCGCGTGCTTGCGGATCGTATCGGCAACGCGATGCTTGAGGCGGTCGAGCACGAGCCCGGAACGAATGGCACGCAGCAAAATCTCCCGCTCGGGGCATTCTCGTTTAACAGAAGAAACAGCGATCTGCTCAATGCGGTAAACGGGCAACTTCGTTTATATCTGGGCTCACCAAACCATCGCACTCGCATGGCGAGATTCGGCCTCACACACAAAGAGATCGATCCCGCTCTCGTCCGTTGAATGACACGAGTGATCTTTGCGTGCGACTTATACCGGGCCGATTCCAACTTCTGGGCTCACTCGGGTTTGATGGCACCACACCGGCTACCACGGCTCGGCCCTCTTAGCACCCGGCGGTATTGCTCAAGATCTATACAAGCGACTGACGAGAACTGTTCATCTCTTCAGTTCTAGCCATGCTTCGCGTGCAACGGGCCTGCGGGGCATGGCAAAACCCTACGTGATCGACCTCGACGGCAACCTGATCGGGTTCCGCCGTCGAAATCCCTTGAAGCGACGTTCAATGACCGATTCGAATGGCCGTTATGGAAGATTGCGAGTGTCACCTTTGGGTGTTCAAGTGGGCAATCAGCCATATTTGCCCCTGAAGTTCAAAGCAAGCCGCGCGATCTCCGTAAGGCATTGCCGTGGATCGTAAGTCGAAGACGAACGTCTGCTAACGAGAAATTCAGCCGTCGGCAACGGGTCGAACTGGGCCGCATGCCTTCAAACGGCATGTGCAGTTTCCGATGTTCGCCTGTCCTGTTTAACCACGACATGGCGATGCGTCGCGGTGCAACTGCGCCGTTGTACTCAGCGCAATCGGAGCGGTGAAGGCATAACGCTCGACCAGTCAGGCAAGGCATCAAGATCCGGCCGCATCGTGACGCTTTCCTGTTCGTTGGGATCGGTTCGGGCGATTACCGCGACGCAAGGCTCATCCGCGCTCGCGTTGTACGGAACATGCGGCATCCCTGCGGGGATGTAGAAGAAATCTCCGGCCCGAACCACCGCATGGCGCTCCAATCGTTCGCCATACCAGCACCCCGAGATGCCGCTCAGCTGATAGATGGCCGTCTCATGCTCCGCATGGAGATGCGCTTTGGCCCGGGCAGCCGGCGGAATTGTTGCTAGCTGAAGATGCACATGCTTTGATCCCACACTTTCAGCTGAGATACCTACCGCATAGGTCAGCCCTTGCTTCCCCTCGAACTGTGGGCCAGCTTGCACCAGTTGACAGGTGGGAGTGCCAGGTTTGTGTGCGCTGATGTTCATCGCTTCTCCAGACAATGAGCGCCGATTTCGGCGAAATGGCGTGCATACGACCGCAGAATACACCCGCCCACTGTTTGAAAACGGTCATTCTTGATCGGCGGATGTTGGCCTTTTTCAAGTCGTGTTCGGGACTTCAAGGGCACTATCACCGTCAAGCTGAAAATGATGGGGTCGGATTCTGTAATGCAAGAGATGCAGTGAAAGATGTAGTGAATATTTAGCAGCTCAGCTTTCCAACAGCGGCCGTTGGCATTGAGTCGGGCCGATGGCATGAGAAGGAGGGTCGCCTTGCGTTGTCGAGTTTTCAGTGACCCCCGCAGTCGCTCGCCGTTCGGGGTAGCTTAAGGACATAGCGTTGACGCGGTTGGCCACCGACATCCACCAGCGGTCCCGGCAGGAAACCAAGCCGTTGATAGAGACGCCGTGCCGCACGCCCTGCGATGTTCTCATCGCGAAAGGTATCCACCGAGATGTAATCTGCGTTTGCCAGTCGGTCAATCGCCTCTTCGACCAGGCACCGACCTATCCCGATGCCGCGCGAAGAGGAACGGACCGCGAGCCACCTGATCCATCCATGCGGCGCAGTACCGCCAAGAAGGATGCCACCAAGCACGCGGGGACAGTCGTCCGGACCGTCGGAGCGGACGCAAAACGCGGCCCTCTCTCCTATCTTCTGGAGAAGCGTGACTTTGAAATCCGGCATCGGCCCGAAGAGCGGTTCAACTTCACGCACGATTTCGAGCCATGAAGAAATATCTTCTTGCGTCGCGTGTTTCACATTCACGGGTCCGCCCTGTCTACAATATCCAATGCGAAAGCCATTATGGACTTGTCGCTACGAGGGTGCTTGACGATGGATGGTGAAGCGTCTCCATGCTCATGCGAACTGCAATTCGATAGGAAATTCCGGGTGTGATAAAAGCAATATTTTTTGATTACGATGGCGTACTGACGACCGATAAGACCGGCTCTCTCACAACGAACCGATACTTGAGCCAGATGGCCGCGGTCGAGTACGAAGCAGTTCGAAAGGCCTTTTCTAAATACAATCAGGAATTGCTTGTCGGGAAGATCACGCATAGGGAGATTTGGGACGCTGTCTGTGAGGCCATGCATTGCAAGATCGATTTTTCGTTGCTCGAACAGGCGTTCCTGAGCACTCCAGCAAACGGTGCCATGCTTGCACTTGCGCGTAGATTGAAGCCGCAATACGCTCTCGGAATCATCACGGATAACAAAAAAGATAGAATCGATTGCGTGAGGACGTCTCAAGGTCTCGATGCGTTGTTCAATCCGATAGTTGTGTCTGCCGAGTTCGGATCAGGCAAGGATGGCCCAGCGGTGTTTGAGTACGCCTTGCGTTGTCTGGATATACGACCGGAAGAGAGTCTCTTCATCGATAACAATCCGGAAAATCTGATCGCACCGAAGGCGCTCGGTATGGGCGTCATTCTTCACGACGACGAGGAGAACGATGTGGGCAAGTTGGTTACGGTGCTCACCGAGGAATTTCTCATCCGGCTAGAATAGTCTCCGGCGCGAGCAGCGTGCCGGAAATTCCAATCTACGAGTGCCGCTGGCGATTCCAGGCTTTGTGCGCACCTCCCACGCCGCGTAAACAACACAATGAAAATTCTAAGCGCCCCTCCGTCCGGCTATCCTGGTCTCTCGCTTCGTCAGCTCGAACGCGGTGATATGCCTTCGTGGTACGCCTATCTATCGAATTACGACGTTGTTCGACACACCAGCTGGAACCTACAGTCAGAAAACGACCTTCTGCCGATGTTTGACGCGCTTGATTCTGACTTGCCGACCTCAATCAGGCGGCTGGCGATCATCAGTGATGTTTCTGGCGAACTGATCGGCACGATAGGGTTTCACACCGTCTCCGATGTCAACCGTACTGCGGAAATCGCTTACGACCTCGCGCCCGACTATTGGGGAAAAGGAATTGCGAGCGCGGTGTGTTCAGCCGTAACGCAATGGTCGTTCTCGGCATTCGGATTCGTCCGAGTTCAAGGAACGGTCCTTGAGACGAACGTGAGTTCAGCACGCGTACTGCAGAAATGCCGGTATCGACACGAGGGGCTGCTTCGCTCGTTTCGCATGATCCGTGGCATACCGGGAAATTTCCAACTGTATGCGCGTCTGAACGACGACTAGTCGACGGGAGCGACAGAGGCCAAAACATCCTTTTACCGGCCATCCGTGCTTGTCTTGCCTCCAACAACCGAAAGCACGTTTCACATTGTGGAATTCAGTTCGAATTTCCGCCGCATCATTTTCCCGCGTCTTGAAAACATGTTTCACATCGCAATAACTATTGCGTATCTCATTGAAAAATAAGAATAAATTAAGTCATGTGTCTTATATAAGACCTTGGTGCGGCGCGTCAAAACGGTCCTACAATTTAGTCATGCGGTTCGCTTCGACATACGTAGCGGCACACCCCACTATTTTTCAAATGCGCTTTGCTCTTAGGAGATACACATGACTCAATATCAAGACGACATCAAGGCAGTGGCTGGTTTGAAGGAGAAACAAGGCAGCGCGTGGAATGCCATCAATCCCGAGTCTGCTGCACGCATGCGTGCGCAGAACAAGTTCAAAACGGGCTTGGACATCGCCAAGTACACCGCCAAGATCATGCGCGCCGACATGGCCGCCTACGATGCCGACTCGTCCAAGTACACCCAGTCGCTGGGCTGCTGGCACGGTTTCATCGGCCAGCAGAAAATGATCTCAATCAAGAAGCACTTCAACAACACCGACCGCCGCTACCTTTACCTCTCCGGCTGGATGGTGGCTGCGCTGCGCTCCGAGTTCGGTCCGCTGCCGGACCAGTCGATGCACGAAAAAACCTCCGTTAGCTCGCTGATCCGCGAGCTGTACACCTTCCTGCGCCAGGCCGACGCCCGTGAACTGGGCGGCCTGTTCCGTCAGCTGGACGCGGCTGAAGGCCCTGCCAAGGCCGCCATCCAGGAAAAAATCGACAACCACGTCACCCACGTCGTGCCTATCATCGCCGACATCGACGCGGGTTTCGGCAACGCCGAAGCCACCTACCTGCTGGCCAAGCAGTTTATCGAAGCGGGCGCGTGCTGCATTCAGATCGAAAACCAGGTGTCCGACGAGAAGCAGTGCGGCCACCAGGATGGCAAAGTCACCGTGCCGCACGAGGACTTCCTCGCCAAGATCCGCGCCATCCGCTACGCCTTCCTGGAACTGGGCGTGGACGACGGCATCATCGTGGCCCGTACCGACTCGCTGGGCGCCGGCCTGACCAAGCAGATCGCCGTGACCAACACACCCGGCGACTTGGGCGACCAATACAATTCCTACCTCGATTGCGACGAAATATCGGCCGACGCACTGGGCAATGGTGACGTCATCATCAAGCGCGACGGCAAGCTGCTGCGTCCCAAGCGCCTGCCTAGCAACCTGTTCCAGTTCCGCGCCGGCACGGGCGAAGCGCGCTGCGTGCTGGATTGCGTCACCGCCCTGCAAAACGGCGCTGACCTGCTGTGGATCGAAACCGAAAAACCGCATATCGCCCAGATCGGCGGCATGGTCAGCGAGATTCGCAAAGTCATCCCGAACGCCAAGCTGGTGTACAACAACAGCCCGTCGTTCAACTGGACCCTGAACTTCCGTCAGCAGGTGTATGACGCGATGAAGGCCGCAGGCAAGGATGTGTCGGCATACGACCGCGCCCAGTTGATGAGCGTGGAATACGATCAGACCGAACTGGCGATCGCCGCCGACGAAAAGATCCGCACCTTCCAGGCCGACGCGGCGCGCGAAGCCGGTATCTTCCATCACCTGATTACGCTGCCGACGTACCACACCGCCGCACTGTCGACCGACAATCTGGCCCGCGAATACTTCGGCGACCAGGGCATGCTGGGTTATGTGGCTGGCGTGCAGCGTAAGGAAATCCGTCAGGGCATCGCCTGCGTCAAGCACCAGAACATGTCCGGCTCGGACATCGGCGACGACCACAAGGAGTATTTCAGCGGCGAAGCAGCCCTGAAAGCGGCGGGTAAAGACAACACCATGAACCAGTTCTGATACCAGCCATAGCCCAAGCAAAACGCCAACCCTTACCGGTTGGCGTTTTTTTTATCCGGCGAAAGTGAATTCAACGTTGAGCGACTGCTTTGGGGGGAGCGACATCTGCTTTGGGTCGATCAGAGCCAGTCGTCGTCGGGCTCAGTTCGGCCAACTACGGTCATTCGCCCGCAGATTGCCGCGGACGTCCGAGCGGTGCATCCATCCAGACAGCGGACAATCGGTGCGATGCGCGGACAGGGCGCGTGTTCGACCGCCCCGATCATCAATTATGCAAGGCTTAAATATGGGCGGAAGTTCACATTATTTATATTTCGGCTGCTCCGGCGGCGCTAATGGCCGATTTAACCTGTTGCCGCCGCCTAAGCTTAGTAGAATGTTTCACGCGGCGTATTTGAAAAAAACCGGGAGACGAAAATGGCCGCGCAACAAGTCGACGCTTCGTATCAAAACGACGTTAAGTTCGCCGAACTCGATCTTCAAGATGTAACAGTAATGGGACCGAGGTTCCGCATTGAGACATTCCGCTGCAGTCAACCGGTTGGACAGTACGGACTTACTGCTGCGGGTACTAGTGTCGAGGATATCTGCGGAGCAGATCATTTGTTGCCTGAGAGCAATACGGTTTTTCGGAGCATCGATTCGATCAGTCGCGAAGAATCCCAAGTCGTGATTTTTGAAATTCGCGAATCGATAACTCCATCAGGTTCGTTCCATGTACGAGTCCGGGACGTCGACGCTCAGAGCGAATCCTTTGGGCATGTAGTCCTGTGTACTGTCACCCAGCAACAAATAATCGGTATAACGTCTCATGCGAAATTAGAGTCCCCGACAACTCATCTACGTGCCGCATGACATCACCTCTCGAAGGTGAATTACGCTAAGGAATTCTTTGATCTTCAGCTCCAGTTCGCCCAAAGGGTCTCGGAGCTGGGGGCTATGCCGTTGCAGATGGCTATTCTCGACGTCACGAATCTCTACGTCCGGTTCGTTCGCGAATCGAATTCGGCTTCATTTTCATAACGCAGATGGGCAGCGTTATAGACCATTGAGCGAGGGGCGCCGCTACTGCGAATACGTTGCACGAGGCGCCCGCGCACTCTCGTTAGCACTGGAAGCTGATTCCTGGAGGATCTTCAATGCAGCCACATGTGCCATCGTCGTAACAGACTTTAGCCTTAATCGATTTCATTACCAGTTGAGCTGTCGGATTGGGGGTGCCTTTGGCTAAATAGACCGTAACACTCATGACCTGATTTCCGTCTTTTCCGTGAATTTCAGCGAGGCTCTGTGCCAAGCTTTGAATAGGCACTTCAGCGTCTTCAAAGTTTCGACGGAATTGATTTGTAAGTTCCTCGGTCAGGATCTTCGGGACGACGTTATGTTTAAGGCTCATTTCTTCCTCCATTCGATTACTACTGAGTCGCTTCCCTGAATGATAAAGGGGCGAGCGTTGAAGTTTACTTCCATCTTTCGACTTGTTTTTCGTGTGAACAGCCATCAACCAAGCGACCGTCTTTATCTCCGGCCGCATCTTTCTGAATTTTGACTGTCAGGATGCGTTGATTTTCGGCCAGAACCGGCATCGACGACACCGACATAAGTAGGCGAGCCAGCCAAATCGAGCCGCGAAAGATGTAGGTATTCGCGAGAAGACAGGAACATTTGTATCGCGACATTTGTATATACGGATTCGCATGATGTGCTGCTATCCTGTTTGGATAGCACGCTGCCGTACCCGCAGACGTGACATTCCTGATCGCGCGTCTCAAATGAGATCGTCAGAGCTCTGGGTGCGCAGATTAGATCGGCGGCTCAGGAGCGTGCGTTCCGACTAAACTACGCGCAGCGCTTCTCCGCGCAGCGAAAGAACTAGGCAGGGGCATTGAGTAAGGATGGCCGCTTGACTTACACTAAGGAACATCGATCCCATTGTGAATGAGCGTCCCTTCCGGGTCGGGTTCTGCCGGACGCGAGCCGCGCCGAACCGTGACAGTTCTCCGCAGTTGCATCGGACCGAGTCCGGCCATCTTCAGATTCGCCCAGAACCGTCGATTCCGACCATTCGAACCTCAGAACGCCCAGACGGACTTTCGCTGAGCGGCGTCGATCGACTACCACGGAAATTGAGTCGACCACCTAAGCGGACAGTCCCGTTCCGCAACTTGCGTCAACGAGACACGTGCACCGGTTAAACTACCGGACACAAAAATCAGATTCAAGCGGAGTGGCCGGCATGGGCGAAGCGGATTCTAATTCCTGGCGCGGGCATGGGTTTTTTGGCGCGTTTGCGAAGAACCCCGAGAAGGAGCAAGCGGTCCTGCGTATAGCGCTCGGCACCGTGGTTCTTCTCGTGTACCTGGCTGTCACCTCTGTTTCTCATTCGAGAAACGCCTATGCGACGCTAGTGGCGGTCGCGTTTTACGTGACGTTCAGCGTGGTGACATACGTCGCCGTGACGGTGTGGCCAGCGCGCTCACATCTTAGACTAACCCTTATCACGCTTACAGACCAGGCCACGCTTATGACCGCTCTGGCGGTTGGCGGCCAAGCCGCGCTGCCGCTGCTCTGGGTCGTTTTTTGGTTCCTGGTCGGTGCCGGCTGTCGTTACGGCCAACGAATGCTGGGCCTGTCGTGTGTGGTGGCGCTTGGGGGTCTCGTGGGCCTGATGTTCTGGCAACCGTGGTGGCGGACAAACATCACGGCCGGCCTGGGTATGGCGTTTAGCGTCGCAGCAACATCGCTCTATCTGGCAGTGTTGGTGCACCGACTGGAAAAACAGGTTGCTACCGACCCTCTGACGGGGCTGAGCAACCGGGTCCGGCTTGAGCAGGTGATTGGCCGAACACTGGTCACTCGAGGTGTGCACGCCGGTCAGACCGCGTTGCTTCTCATCGATCTTGACGGTTTCAAGGAAGTGAACGACTCCCACGGGCATGCGGCAGGGGACGAATTGTTGCGGAGCTTTGCCATGGCCCTGGAAAGTCGCATGCGCCGTGGCGACACGCTCGTCCGCTTGGGTGGCGATGAATTCGTTGTACTGGCCCACCGCGTATATGACAAGCAGGGAGCGCTAGCCATTGCCGATAGTATTCACGCGATCCTTGGCAACGTGCGAACCGTCGGCGGACATTCAGTCGCCGTTTCCGGCAGCATTGGGGTGTGCATGCTGGCGGAAGGTATGGTGGTTGCCCCTCTCGATGCCCGAACAGTGATGCGCGCGGCTGATAGCGCAATGTACCGGGCAAAAACGCGGGGAAAGGGGCAGACCGCGTTCGCCGACGCAGCCGAGATGCAGCTAGGCGCGTGAGCGCACGAGGCTACGCATTTCCAGCCAGCTCATCACGAGAGCGCCACCAAGGCGTCGCATCAGAACGACTGACAGGCCCCAACCGGCCTGGCCAGGAAGGGACATCCAACGCGGGCCAACAGATCGTCAACAATCTGCGACTACGTTATTGTCTCTTCGAGAGGGTAAATTCAACGGCGGAGACGCCAGTCAGTGCGAAATAATTCCGAGCAACAAAAGGAGCATATTTTCAGTAATTCTCCGTAATCCAACGGCTTGCACTCTTGTCAACGCTACTGCGTTTTACCTCGTTCCTTTAAGGCGAGAACTGTACTCGGGTCTATCGAGCACATTGCGTTCTGTCGACAACCTCGTAGGAGCCACGCCTTGTGTAGTTTTCGCCGCTTCGTCTACGCTCTACCTATCGTTTTGGTCACCGCATCCTTGCCGGCCGTCTCTGCAAGTGACCAGGGCGCAAAACCCGTATTCTCCGCTACAGGACCAGACGCGCTTGAATACGGAGAAAAATTAGGCTATCCGGTCGGTTCGCCGTTGTTACATCAACCGAATATGGTCGGAAATTACTCTCACTTCGACCGTCTGCACCCATCCCATCTCGTTGCAAAGGCACAAACCCCTTCGACGCTTGAACGTGCGCCAGCCGAACTGAGTGTGACTTACAAGTACCACAATCAGGACCTGACGATAAACGACTATCTAGCGCGTAATCCGACAACGGGCCTGATAATCGTACGGAACAACTCAATCCTGTTTGAACACTACCAGTACGGCCGCACCGACCAGGATCGCCTCATGTCCGACTCGATGGCCAAAACGTTCGTGTCGATGCTTGTTGGCGTCGCCATCGCGGAGCATAAAATATCGTCGACCGATGATACGGTCGAGGCCTATGTGCCGGAACTCCAGCATACCGCCATGGGAGACGTGTCAATCCGTGCGCTGCTGCACATGGCGTCCGGCATTGCATTCGAGCAGAGCTACGCTGCCTCAGACGACGACGCGACATTTCACCGCTTACTTTTTTCATCCGCTGGCCCCGGCCCCATTGCGACGGTCAGGAAATTCAACACGCGTATCTCAGAACCGGACAAAGTGTTCAGTTATTCAAGCCTCGACACCGAGGTGTTAGGTCTTGTTCTGACTCACGCCACCGGTATGAGTCTTGCCGACTATTTGCAAAGTCGTATCTGGCAACCCATGGGAGCTGAGGCCGACGCGCGATGGATCACCGACAACACAGGGCAGGAAATAGCCAACTGCTGTCTTAATTCAACGCTGAGAGACTATGCCCGATTCGGGCTACTGCTCGCGCACGGCGGTGCGTTCAATGGCCGTCAGATTATCCCGCGTCAGTGGGTACTGGATGCCACAAAACCGGCCACTCCTGGAACTTTTCTCGCGCTGGGTAAGGGAAGTCATCCGGGTGGTTACGGATACCAGGTGTGGCTGTTACCAGGGCCGCGCGGAGCGTTCGCATTGGAAGGTATCCACGGGCAACGCATCTTTGTCGATCCCGAGTCTGGTCTTGTCCTCGTACATACCGCAGTTCGCACGCAGGCCGTAGGAGCGCCTGGAGAAGCTGAGCTACTTGCGCTTTGGAACAGTTTGCTCAAACAGTACGGCACGGCATCGTCGACGTAGCATATAGATCCCGGTCGGTTCGTTTGTATGACCGTTGTCGGGAGGTTTGATCGTCCGTTTAGGGGCGAACCGAGCCGCTCAAAGTCGCTTTGCCCGGTCTTCCGAGCGCCGAAGATCGCCCCTGGTATTTAGCCGGTGAATTTGAAATCGACTACGGCCGAGGCGACCGCATCAAGAAAGTACAGACTCTATTTCGAGTCGTTGTCCGGAAAGAAACGTAGCTCTATCAGGTTGGCGTTCGATGGGTCAACCTGCGCGGAAGCGGCAGAAACCCTGGCGCACTGACCGGCCTTGCACGCCACGAAACCGACAAGGCCCGGCAGTTTGGTGTGTTTCCTGATTTGCCAGCCCTCAGCCGGAAAAACGTCGGTATAAAGGGCCTCGGTCTGCTCTGGCTTGCCGGCTACGCTGGCCGCCGATACAACGTTGCTCGCCTTCAGATTGTGGCTTGATGCGGGAAGCGGAAAATCCCGTGGAATTCTTCGCGCGAACGTGACCTGCCATTTCGGCGTCGTGGTCCTTTTGCATTCAGTTCTTGCTAGACATGGCGTTGAGTTCGTTTTGGGCGGTAACTATGCCGTGAGCGGCAGCCTTGCGATACAACTCGGCTGCTTCATGAAGGTCTTGTGGCACCCCGATGCCTGCCTTGTACATGCGCGCGAGTGTGTATTGGGCGACGGACAGGTTCTGTTTAGTCTCAGGACCGTCAACGATAATTTGGCAGCATGAATCGGTTGCTGGAGACCTTGGCTCGATGTCGGCAGGCCAACACACATGGCGAGCTGTCAAAGTGGACGGCACACAGATTCACAGGGGACTTTGCAGCTCTTCTCTTAGCCGAGTGGGCGGCGGAGGTTGACCGATTTTCTCTTGGCCAACATCGAGTAGCAGAAACGCGGCTTTGAAAACGGGATGCGCAGGAGAAACCCGCGCGCTAAGTCAAACTTTGCCGTTTGTGCAACCGAGAAAGCCGTCATTCCAGTGGCCGGTTTGCTCCGAAACGTGCCCTTGGAAACGCATCGGTTCGACCGGCAGCAAAGGGGCATATTCAATCGTTAGCACCACGTCGCAGCGCCGCAATTTGCGAGCGTACATAGCTGATGTGCTCGCGTAGCGCGTAGAAGGAGTCAGCGTAGGCGAGTGGCATCTTGAGTTTGTTGAGTGCCGTTTCAATGTCATTGAGCTTGCTGGCGAACTCAGCATGGTTTTCTTCGGATGGGTCGTCGAGCACGTTGCGCTCAAGGGAAATCAGTTCACCGTAACGCCGGTAGAAGCGCGATTTGACACGCCAGGCATAGAGCGGCGGTATGAACCGCAATGCGGGTATGAGGACGACGACGACAGGCACGACAAGCACGAGGAGGCGGTCTACGAGGCTCGCGAGCCAGAAAGGCATCGTCCTGTAGACGAAGCTTTTGCCTGACTTGTAATACCGCGCGGCATCGGGACTCAGCGGAAAATCGTGCGCAAAAGGCGCAGGGAATTCGCCGGCGTCCTGAAGCAGGGAGGCGTCGCTGTGAACTTCGCCAGCGGCCTCGATGATCAGATCCGACAGCGCCGGATGCAGCGTATTGCGCGCGATCAGTTCCATGGTCGTTTCGATAGTTGCGGTCGGCTCGGGAGGCAGATTGTTCGCGAGATCGAAGGCGCCCATCGGCACTTCGAACTGCCTCAGAAACGGGAAAGTTCGCACGTAGGCTTTCGCCTGCGTGAAACTGAAGAGCCGGACGCCGGCAGTGCGGATCAGCTTCTGCATGAGGAAAGGACGCGCGGAGTCAGCCGTGAGGAAAGCCGCGTCGACCTTGCCATCCAGCAACGCGTTGACGGCAACTTCCCCTTCGATCGGGAGCATCTGTGTGTCGCCGTTCCCTTCGACGCCGTTAGCCCGCAGCAGCAGAAGCACGATCTGGTGCGTGCCGCTGCCGTCGCGGCCGATGGCGAGTTGTTTGCCCTTGAATTCCGACAGGCGCGTAAGCTCGGGACCTCGATAGAAGACGAAGAGCGGCCAGTTGCTGACGCTGCCGAGTGACATCAGACCTGCAGGGTGCGTGTCGGGCGACACGACGCTTGAAACACGGGTGAGACCACTTTGCACGAACCCGAGGTCGACATGACTGGTGGGATCGGCGAGTCGCTTCAGATTCTCCAGCGTGCCCGAGGACGTCAGCACGTTCAGCGTCACGCCATTGCGCTTGAGAATCTCTTTGTATTGCTGCGCTTCAAGCCAGAAGCGGCTGTGTTCCGGACCCGCGGATATCGTCAGGGTATCGGGCGGCGCGGGACGGATCACGCGTATGGCCACCCAGATCAGCACGGCACCCACAATCACCAGTAACCCGACGGAGATCGCAAGGTCGAACCACGAAACGCCGAAATAATTCCCGGCGCGACGGGAGCCGGACCGGTCAGATGAGCGTCCAACAGGTGCCTGCTTTTTCATTTTCGACGAAGACCTTCTGACGCAAAGACCGCCAACGGGCCTGCTGAGTCAAACAAGTGCCCGGCTCGCTGAAAGACGCTTACGAATCGACAGAATTCGGAGGGTATCCGCATATCTCCTCCATCCCAGTTGATGCTTGCATCACCCGATCGACCGAAACGCTCGCCGCAGACATCCCGCTCCGAACGGCGTTGATTGGCAAACTCACGGAGGTGTCCCCGAAAGACAAACGTGGCATTTGCTCGGACATACGCAGCTCCTTCGCGATGGAACGTCTGCCTGACAAGACGTCCGATGGGCCGGTCGTGTAAGCATACCAAAGCCACGCGTTCGCCCTGGGTGGACTGCTGCTAGCCGGATTCGGCCTTCGAAAGCCTCCTCAGCCTTTGTCGCTTCGGGGCGGGTACCGCCGAGCGTATCGGGCAAAGGTCGGCCAATATTTGCTGTTCGTGCAACCGAGAAAGCCGTCATTCCAGTGGCCGGTTTGCTGCGATAACTGCCCTCGGACCTGCGATAACTCGACCGGCAGCAACGGGTCGAACTGGGCCGGTCGACATTCGTCTCGGTTCGGTCAAGTACGGTCTTTCGACAACGCACTCCAGATTATTGGAGACCACGCCACACATACTGTGCCAACTGATAAATTGAAGTAACCTTAGACCAAGAAAAAACCGGCATCCCCGTTTTGCTGATCTGCTGTATGGAATTAACCAGGAAAAAGGACGAATGATGCTCAAGTTCCTCAAGCGCCTGTTCAGCAGCAGCAAGCAGTTTCCGTAACGATGTTACCCAAGGTGCCTAAAAAATGACCCGGCTGCAAAGCGTTGTCGACGTGAATGTGCTGTTCCTGAACGAGAAGGGCGAATGCCTTTTCATCCAGAGAGCTAACACAGGATTCAGAGACGGTCAGTACGCGTTGATCGCCGGCCATCTTGAGCCTGGTGAATCGATAGAGGAGTGCGCGATCCGCGAGTCGAAGGAAGAGGCCGGTGTGACAATTGCCCCGGGGGCGTTGGACTTCAAGCTCGTCATGCGCCGCGATTCGGACCAGAACCGCATCAGCTTTTTTCTGTCATGCCGATCATGGGAAGGCGTCCTGACCAACATGGAGCCGCAAAAATGCTCCGGCTTTGTCTGGGCGAAACCGGACAATCCGCCTACGCCCGTCATCGACTATGTGGCGGACGCCCTCGCGCATATTCGAAAGGGCGTCATGCTTGCCGATTTCAAGGCCTAGGCGTTTCCTTACCTAGGCTCATTTGCCATCTGTTTCCTTCAGCCTCCCTTCGCACTGCCTTGCGCATTGGGCGAGAATTGGCATTTCGGATCGTTCTTCCCTTGCTCGGAACAACAGGTCAGCAGATTCCTGACCGATTCCACGCTCGCTGCATCCCACTCCGGCTTGCTTTTGTTGTTGTCGACTGGCATCCAATGGTTCAGCGGATAGCTCCTGGCGAGCTTGTCACTGCCCTTCGGCGGCGGCAGCATGCCCGCCGCGAGCGGCACGTAAATGTCGCAGCTGTGCTGATTGCCGATGCGATGGCAGCCGATACAGGTGTTGCCGGGTGTGCTGATCGCTAGCGACGTCCACGATGCGAAGGCGTCGCCGATATTGATGTATCTGCCCCACGGGTCAGTCGGCACCTTATCCCATACCTGGCCGAGCCACGGACTGTACATGACCGGGCTCGCATCGTGGCACGACACGCACTTCTTCGTCGCGGTCGCGGCCGGCGGCCACCAGAATGCCTCCGCGGACACGTGACCCGGCGGCGGCGTTTTCTCATTGGGCGGCGGCACGCGCGAGGCGTTGAACCCCGCGGCACTGCCCGGATGCTCCGCATGAAACCAGCAGGTTTTGCCATTGGCCGTGTTGTGCAGCACGATGTCGACTTCGTCGTAGAGCGGGCTTTGGTCCGCGCGAATCATCTTGCGGCGGCAGAACGCGGATATCTCCGTCTCGCCGTGCGATAGGTTGATGATCTTCGAGTAGGGTGTGCAGGGTCCGGAAGTGGGCGATTCGTACGGCAGCAACGCGGGGCGGTCGCAGGTCATGTTCGCGACGTAGCGCTTTGGCAAGTGGTTGTTCACCGTAATCGGCACCGTGGTGCCGGCGTTGCAGCTGAAAGCGGGAATCTCTCCGACTTCGTCGGCGCACTGCTGGCCATATTGAAGGAGCGTCTGGTCCGCTGTGCCGGCGGCGAAGGTGGAGCGTGCTGCGAACATCAGCAGCAGCACCAGTACGCGCAAACAGGTTGTCATTGTCATGCTCCGTTGCGGGTATAGGGCGCTGCGATCTTGCGGATCGCTTCGATGTATTTGACGTAGCCCGTGCAGCGGCACAGGTTGCCGCCAACCCAGGTTTGAATCGTTTCGTCGAGTTGCGCGACGTCGACGGGATTCGACTGCAGGTGATCGAGCATCGCGGTAGCGGCCATCAGGAAGCCGGGCGCACAGTAACCGCACTGGAAAGCGAACGATTCGAGGAAACTCTGCTGAAGCGGCGAAAGCTTGCCGTCTTGCATGAGTCCTTCAACCGTATAGACGTGCATGCCTTGCATCGCGCTCACGGGTGTAGAGCAGGCGAGGGTTTTTTCCATCGGCGCGTCCGGCAGATTTCGTGTGCCGACGGTGCACGCACGGCACACGCCGATTCCGCAGCACAGCTTCGTGCCGGTGAGATCGCGCCGCTCATGCAGGAAGTCGATCAGGTTCATGTCGCTATCGGCCGGTTGCGCTTCGACAGCCTGTCCGTTGATGACCATGCGAATAGTGGCGCTCATTGCACAACCCCTCGAATCTGTTCCGGCGTTACGGGTGTCTCCCTGAAACGATGGCCCGTCGCCATTGCGAGCGCATTGAGCAGGGCCGGCGCGATGGGACACATCACGGCCTCGGCTATGCCGCGAGCGTTGCCGGGATCGTCGTTGGGCGGCGGCAGGGCGATCAGCGTCTGCACGGGAATGTCGGTTAGCCGCGAGACCTGATAGCGGTCCAGGTTCCACCGGCCACCTCCCGGCCCCTCATTGCCGAGCGGGCAGGTTTCGGTCAGCACGTTGCCGATGCCCATGGCAACCGCGCCCTGCGACTGTCCTTCGACGAGCTCTGGACACAACTGACGCCCAACGCTTACCGACGACACCACATGCTCGACCTTGACGCGGCCGTTGGCCGGATCCACCGCCAGCGCGACGAGCGCAGCCGACGGCGCGTAGGTGGTGCGTTGGAATTTCGCGCCGTCGATTAAGGGTTGATGAAGGTCTCGCTGCAATGGCGTCAGGCTGTCTGGGTTCATGCCCACGGCGACGTAGTCGTATTCGATGTCGGCCGAACCGGATGTGAAGGGATAGGTACCTGTCCAGAAGGAGCCCGCGTAGCTGGCATGCACGGCCGCGACGGTGGGCAGATTCATGCTGCGCATGCGCTCGACCAGATCGCTCCAGAGAAGCGGCTTGCTGATGCCGCGTGCGGTAAGCGCGCCATCGACCCATTTGACGTCGGCCGGTTTCACGTTCGCGTGCCAGAGCGTCCATGCTGCGGGCAGCACGCTCTGCAACAGCAACGCCTGACCCGCGCCTTTCACCGCATGGTATTGATGAAACGCGCCGAGGCAGGCGCTCGACGATCCCGACGTGTAACGCACGTCGGTTGGCTTCTGCGGATTCGACGTGCCGTTCAGGCCCAATGCCTGGAAAGGCTCGAAGACGCTCATGGCAATCGTCTGCGCGTTCTGTCCCAGGTACTCGGACGGGGCGAGGCCGAGCGTCGTGGCCGCACCGTTGCCCATATCGGTGTAAGTCGTGAGCACGCGAAGACTGCCGTCCGGCAGGATTTGCACCATGCCGTACATGCCGTCACCCGATGTGCCGAACGCTTCGTTTGACATCGCGAGCCCGATGCCGTACTTCAGGCCTTGTGCCTCGCGTTGCGCGCGCGTTTTATCCCGCTCTTGCCACAACGGATGGGCTTCGAGACGATCGAGCACGTTGCCCAATTGCAGGTCGAACAGAATCGGCGCACCGGTAATCGCGTGGCCTCTGCCGACCGAAGGGGCATGGCCAAGCAGATTGGTTCTGCGGATCGCGAACGGCGACATGCCGAGTTCGACTGCCGCCTCATCCATCAGCGTTTCGATCGCGATGAAAGCCTGCGGGCCCCCAAAACCCCGCTGTGAACCGCCGAATACTTCGGGCGTATAGAGCGATTCGGCCGTTGCATTCGCACGTGTGATTTCATAGCAACTCATGGCGCTGAGCGCCGCAAGCTGCGCGACGTAGGGCGAGAGGTTTTTCTTGCCACCACCGTTCATCGTGAAATCGCATTTGAGCGCCTGAATCTTGCCCTGGCGGTCGAACCAAAGCGATTCGGTGAACTGTGTCTCGCAGCGCTTGAGGCCGACCTGAAATTGCTCGTAGCGCGATTGCTGCCAACGCAGCGCGCCTTTCGCGAACGGCGCGGCGAGCGCAAGATAAAGCGGAAAGTACGAGCGATCGCGGCCACCAAAGCCACCGCCAGGAAAGCACGCGACGATGTGCACGCCGTTGATGGTCACCTTGCTGTTCGCAAACAGGGACGCCGCGCTGCCTGCGTCCTCGCTGGCGGATTGCGTGCCCAGCACGAGACGCAGTTCGCCCGAGGCGGCGTCGTACCACGCGAGTCCGGCTTCCGGTTCCATGAACATCGGATCGATAGCCGGCGTCAGGAAGTCATGACTGTTCGATGCGCCTGCCTTGAACCATGTGCCTTGTTCCGCGTTGTGCTGGATGGTGGCGTCGATATTCACGCTGGCTTTTTCGAGCGCCTCCAGATATTCGGGCGTGGGTTTGCCGTTGCTGCCGGTCTGGTAGTCCTTGACGTAGTTGAAGTTCGTGTCGTCGTCGCGCACGTACGTCGTTGTGGGCGTAAAAGCGACAGGCTTGGAGCGGCTGCTCGGGTCCGCGATCGCCCCATATCGGATCGTGCGGTCGTTGAATTCGAGCAGTTTGCGCGCGCGACGGTACACGTCGAAATTCGCAAAGATCAGCATCGCGGCGGGCTGGCCGAAACAGTCTGCGGGATAGCCTTTGCGGGCAAGCCAGTAGATATCCTGACTCGCGATCGGGTCGGACTCCGGCGCGAGCGCGATTTGGCGCGAGAGCAGGGCGTCGTTATCGACAATGGCGACAGGCTGTAAATCGGGTGGCAGCATGCTCAGATCGAAGCCTTCATACACGCGATCGACACGATTGCAGCGCAGCGCATACAGCCAGTTTTCCTGCTGCGGCCAGCCGACGAAATCGCGCGCCTTGAAGTCACGTGCATAGATTTTCTGGCCCGTTACCTTGGGGATACCGTCTATTCGCCAGCGTGCCTTGCCGGGCTCCGGCGCCCAGGCGGGCCCATTGTCCGGCTCCGTCTGCATCGACGAATTGAGGATCGCCGCAGGCAGATTGCTGATTGAAATGGCGACTACCGCGCCGCTCCCCATGACTTTCAGGAAAGTGCGGCGTGTAACAGGGATATCGAAAGCCATTGAGGGCTCCCCGGATTGATTGTTATTCCATTCCTTATGCGAAATGGCTACGCATTCGCCTTATGGGCTAGCAATGCCTGTGCACACAGGTTGTGTACCTGCCTCAGGGTTGAGTGGCTCGTAGTTGATTGGCGCATGTGTCCGCCGATGCGACTTCAGCCGTATCGGCACGCAGTCGGGCTATCAGCCCGCTCCTGCGTCTGGGCTGGCAGGACCGGTCATTTCACCTGCAGCAGACTTCTTTTAGCAACCCCGGAATGGATGTCTCGGTCTCTCATCATGGTCTGTTTCCACGTTGTCGTTATTGGATATCTGGATCGACTTTTCGTAATCCTATGCGTAGGAAACTGTGACTGCAAGAAAGTGATTGAATCTATTCACATTGAATAAATTGCCGATCTTTTTATGGCTATTTATGTCGATTCCCAGGAATGAGCGGGCTTCAGAAAAGCCGCGCGAAGAGGGCGAGACGGAGGTGCCGCGCCAACAGATTAGCTCACGTTAAAGTGCACGCGAACGTCCTGCTGGGTTTCAACCGGGTGTCCGTCTTGTATCGCCGGAAAGAAACGCCAGTTTCGCAGGGTCTCAACAAGAATCTGATTCAGCCGCGGATACCGGGTGGGCTTGATGAGTTCGACAGCGACGGATCCGTCGGTATGAATGACGAGATGGGCTATCGCAACCGTCTGGTAGGCCTGCTCGCGTAACTCGTCTGGCACTGAGGGCAGCGGCTGCGCGATAGCACGCGCCGGCGAGTTGCCGGGCGTCGATCCTGCGGACGCTCGCTCAGGCGTTGTCGCACCACGGTCGGACGACGGCGAGGGTGCGCCAGCCGTCGCCGTTTCAGCGGGCGGACTGGTCTCGGGCTTCGCGGCCGCCGCGGGCTCCGGTGCGCGTGTTATCGGCGGGGACTTAGGAGCAGGCGTTGGCGTGTGAACCGGCAGCGCCTGAGTGCGCGCAGGTTTGACTGACGGTTGTTTCGGGGGAGAGGCCTTTTGCGGCTCAGCGGCCGTCTGTGTTGAACGTGTTGTCGCTGCAGGCAGCGTTGGAGCGAGATTCGGTATGTCAACGACGCTCATCTCCAACGGCTGTTCCAGCCTACGTTCGGGCACCGGTGCTGTATGCAGACTTCGTCCCAGCACGACAAGAAGGAATCCCCATGCAAGTGCGCCCAGCGCCGCAGCAATCGTGACCCTCACTTTCCGGTTGTCACCGGCCTTGATGAGGCGCGGCCAGGTTCTATTCACGATGAACCGCAACAAGAAAATGTTCTGCTCCCGCGCGACGGGCTGCCAGCATCGCCTGCACGACCACGCCATGTCCGGCTGCGTCATCGGCGGCGATGATGACGTCATGGTCCGGGCGCAGGGTGCGCCTGATAGCGGGTTCTACCTGATCAAGACGAACGGCTTGGCGGTTGACAAAAATCCCGTTGCTCCGGTCAATGCTCACAGTCGGCGGTCCATCCGCGGACATTTGCTGCGCATGACCCGACGGCAGGTTCACCTTCACGGCGTCCAGTCGTTGCATGGCGAGCGATGCCAGCATGAACGTCGCCAGCAGAAAGAACATGACGTCGATCATCGGGATGATTTCGATGCGGCCGCGCTTCGCAGCACGAGAGCGACGGAACTTCACGGCGCGGCACCCTGTTCTTCCGAAGCGAGGCGGATCTCGCTGATACGTTCGTTCGCAAACGACTCGAGTTCGTCCATCAGTCGTTCAAGGCGGCGTGAGAAGTAGTTGAAAGCGAACAGCGAGAACAACGCGACAACCAAGCCAACCGCGGTTGCCACCAGCGACTGGGCGACCCCACCCGTGACACCGCCCGGATTGACGAGGCCATTTCCGCCGAACAGCTGGAATGAATGCATCATGCCTACGATCGTGCCCAGCAATCCAAGGAGCGGTGCTGCGGTCACGATCGTCTCCAGTACCCAGAAGCCCTTGCTCATGTCTCGCTCGATCGTCGCCGCGAGCGCTTCGGTCTTCGCCTCGCGATACCAGATAGGCGCAACTGGACGGTCCGCAAGCGGAGTGCTCAGGCGCCTGAAAACATGCCGCTCCGGCAGCGAATCCAACCGCTCGATGAGGGGACCGGAGGACATGCCTGCGGCATCCGGGGGCCGCGCACTAGTATCGGGCGTACCGGCAAAGCGCAGAAACACATATGAGCGGTCGACCACAATCGTGATCGCCAGGATGGCAAGCACACTTAGCGGATAGATCACCCACCCGCCAAGCTGCACAGCATCCAGAAAAGTCGTCCAGTCTTTCATTTCAACACCCGTTGGTCACCCATCAGAACTTCTTGGAAATGCCCGCATACACAGCGATATGCGGTCCATACTGGGGGGCGCCCACGCCGATACCCGAGCCGTCGCGAAGTTCATACACGCGGTTGAATGCATTGATCACCAGCAGGCGGGCATCGAACTTGCCGATCAGCGGGTTATTGATATTGAAGTGCTGGATAACGCCGAGATTAACCTGCGTGTACCAGGGCAGGCGATCGGTATTCGCGAATCCGCTGCGAAGGCCACTTCCGACGATGCTGTCAAACGTGAACGTCGTCTGGCCGAGCGCGTAGGTGCCACCGAATGACGCCGACACGCGTTGATCGTGGTCCAGATATACCCAGTGGCTCGAGATATAAGCGAGTTCTGCGGCATCGAAATTGAACTGTGCCGAGTCGATGTTTTGACCCTGCGCACGACTGAGCGCGACGTTCATGTAGGCGGAAACGTTATCCTGCTTGTAATTCGCGGTGAACTCCAGGCCGTACACGCGGCCGTACTGATAATTGAACGGGGTAAAGATCAGCGCGGTGCCGAACTGACCTTCATCGAGCAGGTTGCTCGCCTTCTTGTAATAGGCATCGAGACCGACGGTGAGGGTCGAGGTCACGCGCTGCGTGATGCCCAGGTCGAAGTAGTGGCTGCGCTCGGGTTGCACCGGATCGTTCTGCCCCGACACCTGGGCCGTGGTGCCCGCATAACGGGCGATGTCCGAGTCCGACACCAGTTCGAAAGCCGGTGGCGTGAAGTAGCGGGCGTAACCCGCGTGAATAGTGGTCGACGGCGTCAGCGCGTACACGAGGCCAATGCGCGGACTCAGCTGACTGGCACTGACGTACTCATCCATCTTGTCGTAGCGCAGGCCATAGTTGATCGTCAGCTTGCTGGTGAGCTTCCATTCATCCTGCACGTAGGCGCTGTATAGATAGCCGGTCTTGGTGTTCGAATCAGGGATGCTGATCGGCTGATCGGAGGACTGGTTGCCGTTGGCGTCGACCGGGAAGACGGTGAGATTGTTGTCAAAGACCGCGTGTTCCTGCTGGGCGAAGACGCCGGCGCGAATGGTGTGCTTGTCGTTGAGCCGGTATGTGGTGTCCAGCTGCACCCCGTTCGCGCTGTCGCTATGGAAGTCGTTCGACGCGACGCCGTTAAACAGCAGATCGCCGATCGGGTCAGGGTTGAACTGCGTGCGCGAATACCGCGTGACGAAAGCCAGCTGATAGTCCAGCGCCCCGCCGTTTGTACCCTGCAGGGCAATCGCCGCAAACTCGTTCAGTTCCGATTGCGTTTCGTTGAGCTGGCTCGAATCAAAACTATTGACGCCGTTGAGCGTGAACGAAGGGGTCAACCCGGGTGTATTGGGGATCTGGAACTGGTTGCTGGTTACGCCGAACATCACGCTTACGCGTGTAAGCGGGTTAATGATGTACGACATCTCACCGAACGCGTTCCCCTGACGCGTGTGATCGTGTATCGCGCTGACACTCGAGGTCGGGTTTTCGATCCCCAGATTGTTCTCGCCGACCGAACCGCTGAAGTAATAGCTGAATGGCCCCTGGCTGCCGAAGACGTCGCCGCTCGTCCGGATCGTCTGGCGGCTGCCGCCGAACACATCGATCGAACCACCGTTGCCTTCATCGCCCGATTTGGTGCGGATGTCGACGATACCCGCGGTCCGGTAGCCATACTGCGCAGGCAGCGCGCCGGTAAGAAAATTCATCTGGTCGATGATTCGCGTGTCCAGCGATTGCCCAAAACCGCTGATCGGCTCGGGGATGACGATGCCGTTGATGCGGTACTGCAGGTTGGCGTGATCGCCCCGTACGTGCAACTGACCGAACGAGTCGCTCGCCACGCCGGGTGCCTGCAATAGGACCTGGTTAAGCGCGGTGTCCTGGCCGGCGGGCAGATCGCTGATGTCGCTCTGGCTGAAGCGATAGACGCTGCTGCCCGTTTCGGGCAACAGGTCGTTGCGCGCCCGGTTCAGGCGCTGGGCGTTGACCTGCACATCAAGCGCGTCACTTTTTGCCAGTGCGATCGACACCGAGCTTTCCTTCCCTGGCGTGGTTGTCGCGATGCTGCTGCCAGTGGCAAAACCGGGGGCGGTGACGACGATGGCATACGTACCCGGATTGACGTGGTCGAGTATGAAATGACCTTTGGCATCGGTTTGCACAGCCCCTACGGCTTTGCCGCTGGCATCCTGAATGGTGACGGTCGCTTTGCTGACGGGCTTGCCTGAACTGTCAGCGATTGCACCGGTTATCGAACTGTCGTCCGCCGCGTATGCGTGAGCCGCAAACGCGAACAGCAGCAGCGCAGCCTGTGTGAGGGGGTGGCGATTTCTCATCTTGTCAGTTTTTGTTAGGTATGCAAATCATGAGTCCGCCCACCTGCTCATCGGCTGCAGGATTTCGTACGAGGGCGATTTCACGCTGGCGCAAAGCAGCAGCTGCGCGCTATTGCCGTTACAGCAATGCGCGGAGGTACCGTTCGGGGCGTGTCTTGTGGAGCAGACGCAATGTTATATTATTGCATTGAAGAATAAAACCTGCTGTTACTTTTTTCTTGCAGAAGGGTTCGTCGCTGGGCGCTGGGTGCAGTCCTCACCGATGCCCTTGATCTCGGTTTGCTGGATTCAGATCGTTTCACTGATGAAATCCGCGTGAGACGACAGCATTCCTTTTTTATCAGTAGAATGCTGCAATCGCAAAGGTCCGTATTGTTCCGGATACCGGCCTTCAGGCCCACCAGGCTAACGAGTCTCGTAAAACCGTGATGCCATTAGCACACGTGCTGTCGCGAGGTCCTTCTCATGGTACTTACCTAGCGCAATACTGTGTATTCCAAAACGCAAATCGATCCGGTAGTGAGCTTCCGCAACTCGCAGGGCGAGCAGGTGCGGGGCACGATCATCAATCTCCAGCGAAAGTCCCTGGTGATGGAGGTCTATAACCCGTACTCGATTGTCCAGGTCAGTGAGGTGCTGAACGACCTGTCGGTCAAGATGGGCGTGGAAGAGGCCTATTCGGGCAAGGCGGTCGTGATCAGTATGGTCAATACCGGCCTGACAGCCATTGTCTCGGTGACGCTGATCGCCGAGTGGCGGGAACTGAGTGGCGGCGCGCTGGAAGCGCGCACGGTGGGGGAAGAAGCCCGCCGGTTCGCGCAGGACTGGGTCGAGCGTTTCCAGATCCGCCGTGACTACCAGATCGCGGTCAACCAGATCCGAGCTTTTCTCTCGGACATGTCGCGCTGGGTCGAGCAGGCGGACCTGGCCGACACCATGCCGAAGGAAGGCAAAACCCTGCGCGAGGACTTCTTCCTCGAACTGGCATCGCCACTGATGGAAAGGACCAAGGTCTACTTCGACGAATTCGAAGGCGAGGCGCGCTTGGTCGACGAAGAACTGGCGCCGGCACACCGTGCCTTTGCCCAGGCCGCGCTCCATCCTCTGCTGCTGCGCTCGCCCTTCGTCTTCCGCACCTTCACGAAGCCATTGGGCTATGCCGGTGACTACCAGATGGTCAACCAGATGCTCGACGATCCCCGCCAGGGACCGAGCACGTATTTCCAGATCGTCAACGCGGCCTTCCTGCAGACGGCCGTGGCACGCGCGCACCGCAATCGCGTCGAGCTGCTGGTGGACTACCTGACCCGGCTGGCCAATGAAGCGCGCGCCGCGCGGCGACCGTTCAAGGTGCTGAACGTGGGGTGCGGCCCGGCTCAGGAGATCCAGCGCTTCATCCATGAATACGACGAACCGGAGTGGCTGACGTTCGAACTGCTCGACTTCAGCCAGGAGACACTGGACTGGACGCGCGAGCGCCTCGAGTCCATCGCGCAGAAAACGGCCAAGCGCATGACCATTAGCTACACGCATGATTCGGTTCACCACCTGCTCAAGCGCCGGATCGATGCGGACGCACCGGACGTTCGCGAGTTCGACGGGGTCTATTGCGCCGGCCTGTTTGACTACCTGTCAGACAAGGTCTGTGCCCGGCTGAACCAGCATTTCGCCAGCCGCACCCGACGGGGCGGCCGCCTGCTGGTCACCAATGTCCACGCCGACAACCCGGAGCGCTTCAGCATGGAACACGTGCTGGAGTGGTACCTGATCTATCGCAACGAGGCACAGATGGCCGAAATCATGCCGGAGGACTGCGGCGAGCCGCGCCTGTACACGGACTCGACCGGGGTTAATGTGTTTGCCGAGGTGATGATCGGCCAGCATCAAGTCGCCTGAAATGACAACATCCCTGGCTGGGCTCCATTCGAACTATCGTGAAGAGTTTCGCGATTACCGGTTGCTGTGCAGCAAGGCCGGCGGCCTGACCGTGATCGTGCTGGTGCTGATGGGCGTGGTGCTGGACTATGTCGTGTATCCGGCTGAGCAGGAGCGCTTTGCCATCGTTCGGGTGCTGACCAGCGCAGCCATCGGCCTGGCATTGCTCTCGCTTTACACGGAAACGGGCAAACGCCACGTGCAGCTCATCAGCTTCTTCTGGCTGCTGCTGCCGCAGGCAATGATCTCCTGGATGATTTATGCCACGCAGGGCGAGCAGTCGCTGTTCTATGCCGGGCTTATGCTGACGATCTTTGCGGTCGGGATACTGTTCCCCGCGGGCTACTGGCAGACGCTGGCATTCGGCCTGGCCACGGTCGGGCTCTACTACATCGCCTGTGTGGCGCATCCGAGCGGCATACAGGACTCAAGCAAGTTTCAGTTCCAGCTCATCCTGATCTTCTTCTGCGCGTTGGCCAGCTCCATTTACACCTACTTCAACGAGAAGGGCCGTTTCCAGCTTTTCCGGCTGAAGGATGAGGTGGCGCACAAAAACGAGCAGCTCGCCCGTACCAATGAAAGCCTGGCTCAGATCAAGGGCCAGTTGCTGCAGCAGGAGAAGATGGCTGCAATCGGTACGTTGTCCGCGGGGCTGCTGCACGAGGTCAACAACCCGGTGAACTTCTGCCTGATGGCCATCGAAATAGCCATGGAGGAACCGGAGGCCAAGGACAGCCCGTCGCTGCAGGAGTGCCTAGTGGATGTCAAGCAGGGCATGCAGCGCATCCAGCATATCGTGTCGGACCTGAAGACCTTTGCCTACCGCAAACCCGGCGCGGCGGCAGACGACGTGCCGTTCCTGTTCGAGAAGGCGCTTGACTCGTCGACCCGGCTGAGCGCACATGAACTGCGCGGCGTGAGGGTCACGCGCGAGCTGCCCGGCGACACCCTTGTGCTGGGCGACGAAGCCGCCATCATCGGCGTGCTCATCAACCTGTTCTCGAATGCCGCTCTGGCCATGCACAAGGCCGGCACCGTATCGCCGCAGGTCCATGTCAAGGCGCACTGGCACGATGACCGGCTGCACGTGAATGTGCGCGACAACGGCCCGGGGATTGCCGCGGAGAATCTGGCGCGGGTGTTCGAGCCATTCTTCACGACCCGCGAAGTCGGCCAGGGCCTCGGCCTTGGCCTGTCCATCAGCTATGCGGTGGTGGAGCGGCACGGCGGCACACTGTTTGCAGAAAGCGAGTTGGGCAAGTGGACCGCGTTCAACTTCGACCTGCCGCGTGTCGAGTGATGTCGAGATGAGCGAAACCCAGCAAGCGCGGCGGACTGTCGTGTATGTCGATGACGAGGAGTTGGCCCGTAAGTACTTTGCGCGCTCGGCCGGCAGCGACTACGAGGTGCTGCTCGCCGACGGCGCGGACGAGGCCATGTCGATCCTGCGTCGCGAAGGTGCACGGGTGACGATCCTGGTGACCGACTTCCGCATGCCGGGGCGGCACGGCGGCGACCTGCTGCGGCAGGTCTCGCAGGAGTATCCGCATATCGTGCGGATCCTGGTGACAGCCTACGCGGACAAAGATGCGCTGGAAGCGGTCAATTCTGGCAAGGTGTTCCGAATCCTGGAGAAGCCGCTGGGCATACGCACGGTCCGCGAGGTGCTGGCATCGGCGACAACGGCCCCGGTATTGCGCCCGAGGTGATGCAACGCTTGCTGGTCGACCCAGTTTTCACGAACGCCGGCGTTAGCGGCTTCGGCATGATTTTCTGCAACCGCGTCATGCAGTCCTTTGGCGGGAGTATCAGGATCGCATCCGCGTCCGGCGCCGGCATGACCATGACGCTGGAATTCCCAATTTTCTAGGATCGAATGCACAGGAGTTACCAATGAGCAATACGATTGCCAACCAGACACCGCCCCCGGCGATTCTGTTCGTTGATGACGAAGCCACCGCGCTCAAATACTTCGAACGCGCCATCGGCGCGATCGCGCCGGTGGTGACGGGCGCCTCCGTGGAGGACGGCAAGGCCATGCTGGATGCCCACGCCGCCACCCTGGCCGTGCTGGTGTCCGACCAGCGCATGCCGGGCGAACATGGCAACGAACTTCTGCGCTATGCGCGCGAGCGCTATCCCCACATCGTCCGGATCCTGACGACGGCCTATTCGGAGCTAGACCAGACCGTCGAGGCCGTCAATCAGGGCC
Source organism: Burkholderia sp. GAS332 (assembly GCA_900142905.1). Classification (NCBI taxonomy): domain Bacteria; kingdom Pseudomonadati; phylum Pseudomonadota; class Betaproteobacteria; order Burkholderiales; family Burkholderiaceae; genus Burkholderia; species Burkholderia sp. GAS332. The sequence goes on from FSRV01000002.1 coordinate 4,088,569, forward strand.
AGATACATCGCTATATCAAGAAGCCGTGGGACATCACCGCGCTGCGCATGGAGATGAAGCAGGCGCTGGAGCTGGCGGGACTGCGCAAGGAACGCGACCAACTCGTGCGCGAGAAGCTGAGCGTGCTGCAGACGCAGACCATGGCCACCCGCATCGGCACAGTGCATACGCTGTGCGCCAGCCTGATCGGCCCGGGCCGCTTCCAGCCGGTGGAAACCTACCTGGCCGGCACCGAACTGGCGGGTACGCGCAATGCGGAGCCGGACTGGCAGCGTATGGACTACGCCGACGTGGTGGGTGCCGAGAGCGAATGCAGCGGCAGCTTCGGCCACGCGGTCAGCACGCGCTTGGTGGAGCTGCGTAGGCAGCATGCGGGGCGCAGCGCTGCCGATGCGGTGCAGGTTTTCACTGACGTCCTCGGCGCCACGGTACGCGGCGATGGCGAAGCGCTGATCTGGACTTCGCCGACCACGCTGAGCGAGTTCCTCAGCCGGCCGGTGGGTCAGGCCGTATCGGCCGAGCACGCTGCCTGGCTGGCCTGCCTGCTGTGGCTGGAAGAAGCCGGCGGCGCCCTGCAGTTTGCGCGTGAAGGCGACACTATTGTCTGCCGCGCCGGCACACGCGCTGCCAGTTTTGCGGCCGACCGCCTGGCAGTGTGGATCGAGCGGTTCTCAGAGCCGGCGTTCGGCTAGTCGAAGGAGACGATCCGCGCTCAAAAGGGGCGCAACGGGCGGTGATCGGCTTGTAAGGTCACAGGGCGAATGACCGCTGGACTTGGAGAAAAGAGGTCGGGCCGGCCCAGTGTTGAACGGCCGGGAGGGGGCGACATGCGCCGCCCGCAACGCGCGGGCAGGCACGGACGGTCAATGTGTTCGCCCCTCTTTGTGAGAGCGGTCCCGGCGGGAAACCAAGTCCTTGGTAGAGATGCCGTGCCGCACGCCCTGTCGACAATATCCAATGCGAAAGCCATTATGGACTTGTCGCCACAAAGCAGCCAATCCCCGTCTGTTTAAGTATGTCGGTCTATTTAATCTTTGATTTGAACCATGCGGTGCTTTGCGGGGTTAGCAAAAATACCCCGACGACAGTTTCAGCGGCAACGCTTATTAAACCCACGACGTTGTTCTGCTTCAAGATTAAGGCCGCTCAGTTTGCCGATCATAGTCCTGTTTCAAAGCCTTTTCTATCCGGACAGCCGCGGCTCACACCTGTGCCGAGCGTTGGCGTTACGTAGCGTACACCGCGCAATGCCGAACCAGCCGGCCTCGGATTGGGAACCAGGACCCATTAGGGTAATGCCGAAAATCGAAATTCACCCTTGCAAACAATGCGCTTAATAATCAGCGACCGCTTTCCTAAGATGGAAAATACGAATAGATCGTTTACGTCGAAATTCCAGTCCAATCAAGGAGGAGCGAGTCATGAACAAGGCAACCAGCACATTAATCGCGGCCGTCGCCGCACTCACGCTGTCGGCCGGCGCTTATGCACAGAGCAACAACACGCTGGCGACCCCGAGCACCGTGTCTCCGGCCGCCGTGTCGCCGGTCAATGCAACGAGCGGCTACGGCACGCCTAGCGTCACCAATTCGGACAGCGGCATGGGCACGGGGTCGCCGAATAGCACGAACAATAGCTCGACGCCCACCACCAGCGCTTACGGAACCAACAACACGCTGGCAACCCCGACCACAGCGTCGCCGGCTGCTAAATAACACGAACGAATGGTGACAAGCAGGCGCAAGCACAAAGCGAGCAAGCGCCCCTCATTCACCACCCGTCATAAGAAAAGCCGCTGCCCTCACGGACAGCGGCTTTTTGTTTCTCCCTAACCTCTTCCTGGCAGCGGTTCGCGGCCCGTGTGGATATGGCTAAGTGGTTGCCGTCGTATGCGGCGAGCCATGAACAGGGCGTTCATCGCATCAGCATCGCGACGCTCAAAGAATGGTGCGGTTACGCATCACCGATGCGCAAATTCCGTGAAGCTTTGGGCGAAGCGCTCGATGAACTGCAGCGCGTCGGCATTCTGGAGAGCGAACAGAATGCTATGCCGTGGTACATGAATATCCAATACCGCATGTCAGATTTACGGTCCACGATGGAACCCATCAGTAGGCAGTTCAATATCGCCGGACTGCCGAAATTGTTCCACGCTGACGCGCGAGCAGGCCATTCACGATGTGGGTGGCTTCCGCACAAGCGTCACAACTTGGAGAAAGAAGATGGCAACTTTTTCCGCTACCGTCCCAGCGTCGCTCAAGCGCGCGCTGGATGATGAACGCCAGAGAACAAAAAGAACCTATTCGTCGATCGTCACGGCCGCGTTATCGCAGTACTTGGGTGTACCCGTTCACACGCTGTTCCAGGTTTCGGTATCTGGAGCCCTGGTGGCGGGCGTATTCGACGGAGAGGTAAGCGTTGAGTCGATTCTCGAACACGGGGATTTTGGGCTCGGCACCTTTGCTCACCTGGATGGGGAAATGGTTGTACTCGATGGGCACGCATACCAAGTGCAGGGCAGTGGTCGCGTTTCCGAGGCCGCCATGGAGATCGTGCACATGATTTGGCTCGATGGATCCTACGACTTGGTGGCGACGCAGGAGAAGCTTAAGTACGGAAGGTCTTCGGGAACCGACTTGGTTGCGCAAACTAACCTCTGTCGCTAGGGGACCGGTATGAACACCAGCGCGCTCATGCTGTCGCGATTGCAGTTCGCTTTCACGGTATCGTTTCACATCATCTTTCCGTCTTTCACCATCGGTCTGGCGGCGTGGCGTTATGCGCCGGCTACGCGCTGCTGGGTGCGAGCTGGATCGTCAAGAAATGCGAGGCAGGTGCGCGCGACGCTGCATATCGTGCGATGACACCGTTGCTTCTCGTGGTGCTCGTTCTGCTGATCGTGCTGTTCCTTCATGCACTTCATGAAGACCTCGCGATCATGCACCGCTGGCTTGACCGCCCCTATCTTTTTCTTGTGCCGGTGGTCGCGCTATGTGCAATCGCGGGCACGCTGACTGGCGTCAGACGGCGTCGAGACAACCAGCCGTTTCTCATGATCGTGCTGCTGTTCATCTGCGCTTACGCAATGCTGGCGATTTCGTTCTGGCCATACATGGTGCCGTTCTCCCTCACGATCACTCAGGCGGCGGGGCCGTATGCAAGCCTCACTTTCATGTTCTGGGGCGCGGGATTGTTCGTCTATCCGTTGATGCTGATCTATACGGTCTACAGCTATAGCGTGTTCAAAGGGAAGGTTGAGCTGACTTCGGGGCACTACGGATGAACGCCGTGCTTGCCAGATCCGGGTGCCCCTTGACCACCCGCTGTTCTTGTCCTCTGGCCCCTTATCCCTTCGGCCAAACCAAACATTTAGCCTACAAAGTTGAAGGCAACCCACGTGGGCTGCTTTATAATTACCAAGTCGTCGGGAAACACCCGGTGACCTGGTTTAGCAGCCAGACGTTCCAACCGCACACCCGCCCAGGCGGGCGTGCGTCTACCTCTGCACGTCTATATTCCAATGGGCGGGCCGTGGTAGGGGAGCCGCAAGGCTCGCCGGTTCGTTGGAACGCCGGTCTGCTAACCCTACTTCGTGCCCGCTCACCCCTTCCAAGCGAGTGTCGGGCGATCCGAGAAGTAACAGGGAGATCGCACCATGAGCAAGTCCACCAAAAATCAACCCGCTTCACGTCCGCCTGTCGACGCACTCCAGTATGAAAAGCTTGCCCTGTCGGCATTCGATTTATGCGACCGGCACCTGGGTCAACTGGATACCTTGATTACACTTGCGTCCTCAATATGTAGGAATCCTTCCATTACGCTTGAAGAAAGACGGCGTCGTCAGACGCTTCTGGAATTGCTGGTGGACACGGCGGAACAGTATCAGCAGGAACTCCAATGCGACCGCGAGCTATACAAGGTGATCGCGCTCGATGCGAAGGGCGTTCCGCAAAGCCGCATCACGGCACGCCATGCAGCGGATTTGCTTGCAGAGGAGGTATTGCAGCGAGCAGGAGAATCCGTAGCCACTGTTAACGCGCGGCGGCGCAAAGGCCCGTCATCGGAAAGCGCCGCGGCATTGAGCGCCGACGCTGCGTACCAACCGGTTGTCACGCCAAACTAGGCGATCGGGAGAAACCGGCGAGTGGTAGGGCGGCGAGTCGGAATCCTTCGGAGATTCGTGCACTGAGACGGTTTTCGTCCGTCTCAGTGCGGCCAACATGAGCCACTCGAAGATGCAGCCTACATAGTCGACAATCGATCTTCGTTTCGCGAACAATGGGGCTTTCCTTTGATGAGAAGGACACGGCATGTCGGATGAGACACCTGGGCGCAACGCCCGACTCTGGAAGCGGACGCTGTTCGCCAATTCTGGCGGGGGCGTGAGACCTGCCAATCTTCGCAACGTAACGCGGGAAGACGTACCTGCGCTAGGCGCGCTTCTTTTTGACGCGTTTCTCGGAACAATCGATGATGCTGGTCAGGCTATGACCCAATACGAATCAAAGGTAACCGCGATTGTCGCTGGTCGGTACGGGGAATGGATTGCGGCGGCATCGTGGGCGATTGAAGAAACTGATGGTCTTCGATCCGCATGCCTCGTTTGCAACTACAAACCGTATGGTTGTCCAGTGATTGCCGTGGTGGCGACCACACCTTCGCACAAACGAACGGGTGACGGTGGAAGGTTGGTGGACGCAGCACTGTTGTCGCTCGGGGCGCTCGGTTATCTGGAATGCTGCGCGATGGTTACCGTTGGGAACGACGCATCAGAGCAGCTCTTCAAAAGTCGCGGCTTCTCGCCTGAAACTGCAGCCCGAACCGGCACAGCCTGAACTGTGTGTCCGTCTCAGCGCGGCCAACAAGGGACATTCAACTCTGTCGTGAGAATCGTTGACGATCCCCCGCGCCGCTATTCGGGTTTATGCCGGCACGATGGCGCGGAGCCAATGGGGGATAGTGACAGGCATCGGCTTAGACGACTTTGATTGAATAGTCAGAGGTGCCGCGACGGCTTGGCTAATCATCACTACGTTGCCCGTCTTGCTTTCGAAAAGAAAATAGGTCCCGCCCGCAAAGCCAAGATACATGACTGGGTGCTGCTCGTCCCCAGGTAGATCCTTTGCCGCTCCTGTCGGAGCCACAGTCCGTTTTTCGTTGCCGTCGAAGAACGATTGAGCGTTCGACGAACCTACGAAGGTAGCCAGAAGCGGGAGCGCAATGAGCCAATACACAATCCGCAGTCGGAACGAATTGTTTGGAATGAACTGAATCGTGAGAGGCGCATTCGCGAGCCAGCCGATCCAAGGGAACATCACGAACAGCAGTAGTAGCCACTTGTCTGGAACGAAGACAAAGAAAATTAGGAAAAATGCGCCGAACGGTGCAAGCGTGAACCAAACCGGCTGCACTTTTTTGAACAAACTGCGCCAGATGCTTTCTTTGTTGGCTTCTTGTGCCGGCCGCTTGGTCGAGTCGGAATTGAGGAGCATAACACCGAGGAGATTCAGGCCCACTGCCGTCATCATCGGGTAGAGCGCCATGCTTGCGAAGCCCGTGAGACCCGCGAATTGAAAAATATCAACGTCAAACCGGCTCCAGAATCCCGCAAGATAGCAGGCGGCCACGCCCGCAGAATAAATCGTGATGAGCGTTGTTTTTTGTATTTGACCACCCATTTTGCGGTCTCCCATTTTTTGTAGAACGCGAAAACAATTGAACAATTTTGTCGGCCGTCGAACCGCCTCCACTCCCAGTTTATCGGAGTCGCCAATTGCCGTTTCTGGGAAGCATGAATGATCGTGTTGGGCCGTCATCTGCCGCCTGCTTGGGCTCCCTCGGCAAGCGCGATGCAGGTAGAATCATATGCAGAATACGCCATTGGGCAGTGGCTAATGCAGACGACCGGGGAATCGGATTATGAACGAAGCGCTTCAAAACATCTGTACAGAACTTGAACAGCTTATCGCGCAACTGAGTAGTTCTTTACCAAACGATCAGCCGTTCGGCATTACACAGAACAACTGGTCCTTCCCGAATCTGTCGCGACCTGAACTCATCCGGGAAGCGAGGTCGATTATCGACTTGATTCAGGATCGCGGCGGTGAGGAGCTAGGTGACAATGCGGAGCTAATAAGGGACTACCCTCGTCGTCTGCAATATCTGCGCAGCAGCACCGTTCCAAATCTTTGGGCAAATGCCGCGAACGGCGTTGCTGCTTATCAAGCAACATTGTCGGGCCTTACTTCCGCGCTATCTTCCGCTCTCACAAATGACGGGGCAACTGACGCCGCACTTGCGATAAGAAGGCTCACGCAACAGGTGCGGGCAATGGAAGCGCGCCTTCGGGACTTGGAGCCCCGTTCAGCAAAGTTGAGCAACATGGTTGAACGCATCGAGCGCGCGTACGAAGCTGCTGATCAGTTGCCAACGGATCTAGAGGCCCTCGGCGAGGCCCGCATCCAGCTTCATCAACTAGTCGCAGATTCAGAAAAAGATCACTTGCGTGTATCAGCGCTGCGTGATTCGGCTGAAGATATATCCAAGAAGCTTGATATCGCTTCGGATGAAGCTGCTGCAACTTTAGCGCGCTGTGAAACAGCGTATGCAGCAGCGACCAGTCAAGGGCTTGCTGCCGCATTTTCTAAGCGCTCGAAGGCGCTTGATTACTCCATGTGGACATGGGTTGCCGGCTTAGTTGTGGCACTTGGGCTCAGCGCGACAATCGGATCGAAGCAACTACACTCAGTCACCGAGATCTTGCGAGAGCCGACGGCGAGCGGAACAATCGTCGCATTGAACCTCATACTCTCAGTAATTGCAGTGGGCGCTCCGGTTTGGTTCGCATGGTTAGCGACGAAGCAAATTGGACAACGGTTCCGGCTCGCGGAGGATTACGCATTTAAAGCTTCCATTTCGCAAGCATATGAGGGGTATCGCCGCGAAGCAGCGCGCATAGACAAGGATATGGAAGCCAGCTTGTTGGAGTCTGCGCTGAACCGACTTGACGAGTTGCCGCTCCGATTAGTGGAGCCGGTAAGTCATGGCAGTCCTTGGCATGAGTTGGCGCATTCACCGATTGTTCGAGACGCTTTGCGACTGGTCCCGGGTTTCGCTACCAATGTTGTCGATGTTGCTCGCGAGAGCTTAGATAAACTCCGGCCGTCCGTGAAGGCGCCAGTTGAAGAAGCCAAGGTAGTTAAGGCCGTGGGCGCGGCAGATTAGCGAAGCGCTCCGCGGCTTCATGTGGCGTCAGCAGTTTTCGCACCATCGAATGACCGCTTTACGAAAACTGAAGTGTCCCTTGTGGGTCGAGCTGAGTCGGTCGTCATCGGACTCAGTGCGGCGAACAGCGGTTAGCGGCCACGTTAAACGGAGTGGCAGCTTGTTGGCTCATTGCCGACGCTGAGCATCGTACATCCTGCTGATGTCCTTTCAGCAGCGCGGTGAATTGCGGAGTCGCTCATTACGAAGCGAATGGTGCCTGCAAGGATCGCGCATCATCACTGGACTACTTACTTGCAAGACGTCTGGCCCGCGTAGGTAACGCACGTTGGACTGTCATCCTCCCTCAGCCTCGCCCCTAATCGAGAATAAAACGGCCGACAGCCGCCCTGATTACCGCTGAACTGGAACGACCTAATCCTGTTCGCCATGTCGACCTCTAGGTCGATCTCACAGGCGTAGTTCACGGGTATCGCTTGCATTGTCGTAGCCGTAGCGTGATACGTTGTCGTTCCGAGCGGCCCTGTCGAATAACCGTTCGCATAAGACTGCTGCGGGACAAAGATTGTCCCGTTCCGATCGACGCTCCACACGTATATGTGGTGTCCCGCCACCTGCCTCTCGCCTGATGGATATCCAAGCGTTGAGATAGCTTCGTCAATTGGTTCACCGACCAATGTGTTTAGGCGCTCCGAAAACGCCTGATTTGTGATGCAACCGGAGAGAGGCATCGTTAGGATCGCAAACACGCATAAGCTCAACGCTCGAGATTTCATCGTTCCCCCGCTTTCTTGGCAGCGATTTGGTTGGCCGCGGTGCGGCGAGCGCAGAAATCAAATCAGTGCTCCCGCATCGCTGTAACCTTTTCGTTCTCGTCCTTGTTGATGATGTCGTATATCACAAAATTCCGACCTTGATACGGGACCACTCTCGAACATATGACGACCTCCTCAGATGGTAGCCATAGAGAGCTATCAATCTCGTCTCCGGCTAGCACTTTATAAACGGCGCCTGACTGCATAATCAGATAGGAGCCGTCCTCACTCTTGCTCTTGAGGTCGTCCTCATCGCACGAATCCGCGTGCGCCGGGGATGTAGAAAGAACCGCGACAAGCAGGGACATTACGACGCTTACAAATGCGTTTCTTTTCATGACAATCCCGTATATGGCTTCGGTTGTGCGATCCTGGCTGCGCCAGCAACAGACAATCGCGCGACGCTACAAACTCCGTGGGCAAGGAACTGGCACCGATCGATGGGATAGGCGTCTTGATGCTAACGGCCGAAGTTCGACCGTGATCCGCCGTTCCGTCCAGTATATCCGCCGACTGCTCAAGGTCGGCTTCGGCCGACTGTCCGGCAGAATCTATCGAGCGACCTTCCAACAAGCGATGCAGGTTTCCTGAATAATTCAAAGTGGGAGAACTCACCATGTCAGGTGATACGCAGGATCAAAAGATTTCGCCGTTGCCGAGATTCTATTTTTCGGTGGATATTGGTGATCAGAAGGACTTGGCGTTCCAGGAAGTGTCGGGGCTGGAAACCGAAAGCAAGGCGGGCAATGTCACGCTGAAGAAGGGAGTCTTCGCCAGGGATAGCAAGTTCTGGCGGTGGTACTCGCAAGTCTCAATGAACACCATCAAGCGCGTGCCGGTGGTGATCAAGCTGTTGGACGAGAAAGGTAACTCGACCATGGTCTGGACGTTGCAAAACGCGTGGCCGACCAAGATCACCGGAACGGATCTGAAAGCCGACAGCAACGAGGTGGCGGTGGAAACGCTGGAAATTGCCCACGAAGGCTTGATCTTCGCAAATAGCTGAACATGGACCATCACCACGGAGCGATGCAACAGCGCGATCCCCGCATCGAACTAACCGATAGTCCTAGCCAGGGACGGACATTCGGCGCTGGTGTCCAGATCGTCGACATTCACCGTGCCAATGCGCCTGGTTAGATCGCGTCGGGCACTGACCGGCCGAGACTGTGTGAAAACGCAAAAGCACTCGGTTTTCGGGTGTCGCCTTACCCTTCCGGAGTTGCTGCCAAGCCAATACGGCGCGATCTGAAGGGTCGATTTTTTAGAACGCCGCATTCAGCATGCGTTTTCACACAACCTCGGCCAGGAAGGGCCGTTCGACATCGCAGGCTACATCGTCAACAATCAATGCCTAATTGCTTAGCGCTGTCAGGGTGTTCGACTATTTCAATTCGGCTACCGACACTAATCGACGCTCGTCGGGACGGCGGACGAGCTTCCTACATATTCGTATTGAATAGTCGTTGGCCGAAGATATCTCGAAGCTTTTGGGCGCGCTTCGACTTTCTGATATTGTTTTGAGCGTGCCGCACACCACGCTGCGCGGCACCAACCGTGCGGACACCGCTCCGCCTATCGAGACCAAGCATGCTGTCGATAAGCACCGCCTTGCAGGCTGCCTCTGGCTCATTCGATGGAGCGTCGATATGGAAACCACGTTGTCTTCGCCGCATGGCGTCAGTTTCGGAAGACTCGCACCAAGTCTCGGAGTTCAAGATATCAGCCGGAGCCTCCAGTTCTACTGCGGTGTGCTGGGGTTTAACAAAGTGTTCGAGAACGGGAATCCGGTCGGGTTCGTCATCCTGAAGAAGGACAAGGCTGAACTGCATCTGTCGCAGAACAAGAACCATAAGGCATCGCTAAATAACGTAGCCCACCTCATGGTCGAAGACGCAACTGTCCTTTATGAGCACTGCACTACCCACAACGTTCGGATCATCAAGGCCTTACGAGATGCTGACTTCGGGCTCAGGTGTTTCGTGCTGACAGATCCTGACGGAAATCGCATCGACATTGGCCAGGTTCTCCCAAACCCCGGGGCGCGGCCTGATCGCTGCAGATGAACCCATGACAGGTGGAATCTTGCGTGACCGTGGCTTGTCGGCACAGCTTTAAAAATAGTGTCCCAGCGTCCGTCCAATTCGTGGATGGACACGATGCTTCCGAACCCCTTGATGCAACTCGATACCTCCTGACCGTGGGCTTAGGACGCATCCGAGATCAGGCGACGAGGTTCGTCTAGAGCCCGTTTCCTAAAACCTTAGCTGGCTAGTGGCGCGGTATATGCCGATCGCATGCGGTGGTGACCGGCCAGTTTCAGCCGATCGACATGGCGGTCTAAATCTTTGAAAATGGTCTGCACCGACTGTCGATCGATGGGTCAGTCGATCACGGATGAAGGAGTAAGGCCCCGGCTGGGCGCGGAGTGCGCGTTATACGACGGGGCTGGCTCCGTATCGACGGGGGGAGCGGGGCCAACACTGCGGCTGGACAGTAGTCGCAGCATAGCGGCTTACTTTGAACAAGAGGGAGTTGACGTGAAAACCATCGAAACAATACCTTCGTTTAGGCATGTACGTTCGCAAGCGATTGTTTGCCTACTGGTGATTGGAGCCGCTATTTCGAGCCATGTTGCGGTCGGGGCGGAATCGGCTCAACCCACTCAGGATGGACCGCACTACGTGACCGGAGACAGCTGGACTTACGAGCTGTCCGACCTGCTCGCGGGAAGCAAACAAACCGTCACGCAAACGGTGACACTCGTTCACGCAGACGGGAGTGCGTTACTCCAGATCGCCGGAGGCGGTCGCCTGGAACTGACTCCTGAAGCAAATGTGATTCGCATCAAATCCGATCGGAAAGCGTGTGATGTTGGACTTCATTTTCCGCTGCAAGTCGGAACGCGTCATGAGGTGGACTGCACGACTACTGCCGCAACAGGCCAAACTGTAGTGCTGCGTGGCCAGAGTGAAATAGAAGATGTCGAAACGGTTAATACGAAGGCAGGCTCGTTTTCCGCGATAAAGATCAAGACGACGGGAACCTGGTCGCCGCTATCCGGCTACGGCGGAGGGCCGATGGAGGAGACCAGGTGGTATGCGCCAGCTGTCAAACGTGTTGTCCGCGACGAGTATCAAATCCGTCTGGCCGGAAAGGGTACGCCCGCGACGAAAACCAGCGAACTGGTGGACTACTCGGTGAAACCTTAGCGCACGGCAAGGTTTTACTCCGACTCAGACCGCGTGAGCTGGCCGTTGCGTCGTTCAAGTTTCAGTTTTTGAGTGGCCGCTGTCGAGAATGCACGACTGGCTGCAACGGGTCGACCTGAGTCGGTCGTCGTCCGGCTCAGTGCGGCCATCTACAGACGTTGGTCCACTTCTTAGCGCGGACGTTCGGACGTCAGCTCAACCTTTCCTTACGGACATTCGTGGGTGGACCCTATGCTTTGACAAGCAATCTCGGCAGTTGACATTGCCAAAGCATGCCGCCTAACATCACTCGCTATGACTAGGAGAATGCCAGCATGAATGCGACATTTATCAACGTACTAGGAAGTCGGCGCATGGTCCGGTAACGGCACCTGGCCGTCCCCATGCGCCCCCGACACCTCGGGGGCTTTTTTTTGTCCTGCGCGAAATCGCTTTCGATCGGAAATGCCGATGACTTCCACACCCTCGCCTCCCACGCTCTCCACACTGATTCTGCTGTGTGCACTCTCTGTGCTGCCATTGAGCATATTCCTGCCTTCGCTGCCGAACATTGCGACGGATTTTCACGCCGACTACGCGCTCGTGAGCTTGTCGCTGGCCGGATATGCAATCGTCGCCGCCACACTGGAATTGGTCATGGGGCCGCTGTCGGATCGCTTCGGGCGGCGGCCAATTGTGTTGACCAGCCTGACCGTATTCGTGGTCGGGTCGCTCGGCTGCGCACTGGCGGGCAATATCTGGGCCTTTCTGGCTTTCCGCTTGCTTCAGGCTCCAATCACCTCCTGTTATCCGGTGTCAATGGCAGCCATCAGGGACACGACCGGAAAGGAGGGGGCAGCAAGCCGGATCGGCTATGCCGCGATGGCAGCAGCATTCGCCCCAATGCTTGGTCCAACGGTCGGCGGCGTTATCGACGAAACCAGCGGCTGGCGAGCAATCTTCTGGGGCCTCGCCCTTGCCGGCATAGCACTGTTTGCCGTGTGCTGGTTCGGCCTGGGTGAGACTAACAAGACTCCATCGGACACCATCAGGCAGCAGCTTCGAGCCTATCCTGCACTTATCCACGAACGTCGCTTCTGGGCCTATGCACTGTGCATGGCATTCTCAACGGGTACGTTCTATGCGTTTCTGGCCGGTGCTCCATTGGCCGCGAAAACGGCGTTCGACGTGCCACCGGCAACGCTAGGTTTTTACATGGGCACCATCACTGCCGGATTCATACTCGGCAGCTTCGTGTCTGGACGCTACGCCAGCCGCTATCCGCTTACTACGACTATCACCGCGGGACGTATCGTTGCTTGCGCCGGCCCCTTGATCGGCTTGATGCTCTTCTTCGTCGGAGCGAAACATGCCATAGCGCTGTTCGGACCTTGCATGCTGGTCGGTGTCGGTAATGGCCTGTCAAACCCGTGCGCTCATGCCGGAGCAGTCTCAGTTCGGCCCGAACTGGCGGGAAGTGCTTCCGGTTTGGTTGGCGCGATGACTATCGCTGGCGGTTCCGCTCTTTCCTCAATGACGGGAGCTGTATTGACGGAGGGCAACGCAGCTTACGCGCCGCTTTGCCTGATGTTGCTTTCCTCTGTAATTGCGCTGTTGGCTGCATCATATGTGCGCGTGCTGGACCGGCATGAGGAGTACCGATGTTGACATCCTCCCCGCCCTGAAGGACGGGGATTCCTACGGTGCTTAGGTCACGATGGCCTGAGTCACTTCGGTGGGTTCCCGCTTCACAGAGTGGCCCGACTGCACCGGCTCTCCACAGGCTAACAAGCGCTGTCCGCGCTCTAAAACATTGATCGCGCCGACGTGATCGGCGTTTGCTTCGTGGCCGCATCTGATGCACGCGAATAAAGCCTGCGTGCGGCGATTGTCGGCCGAGATATGGCTGCAGCACGGGCACGTGCGGCTCGTGTTCTGCGGCGGGACAGCGACGAAGAAGCCGCCGCGCCACGCTGTTTTGTACTCCAACTGGCGGCGAAACTCGAACCATCCCTGATCGAGGATCGACTTGTTGAGGCCCGACTTGGCGCGGACATTGCGCCCTGGTGTTTCTGCGCTGCCCTTTGCGGACCCGGACATGTTGCGCACCTGCAGGTCCTCGACGGCGATCATTGCGTGGTTTTTGCTGATCGTGTTCGATGCCTTGTGCAGGAAGTCGTTGCGGGCGTTCGCGATGCGCGCATGGATGCGCTGCACGCGAGCCTTCGCCTTTTTCCAGTTCGACGATCCTTTGACCTTGCGCGCCATGCGCCGCTGATACTTCCCCAGGCGCTGTTCGTGTTTCCTGAAACTGGCGAGCGGCGCGATGAACGCGCCGTCGCTCAGCGTCGCAAAGCGGGCCACGCCTACGTCAATGCCGACTGCGGGGCCGTGCGGCACAGGCTGCTCGACCTCGCGCTTCGTGAGGATTGAGACGTACCACTTGCCAGCGCGCAGCGATACCGTCGCGCTGCGGACCTCGCCGGGTACGGTGCGGCTGTTGCGGTAGCGGATATAGCCGAGCTTCGGCAGACAAATGCGGCCGTTCTCGCGGTCGAGCCTGATCTGCTTTGCGTCGGGATAGCGGAACGAATCGCGCATGCCCTTGCGCTTGAAGCGCGGGAAGGCGGTGCGCTTCTCGAAGAAGTTGACGAACGCACGATCGAGATCCTTCAGCGCGCATTGCGAGGTGTGGACAGGCGCATCCTTCAGCCACGGCGTTTCTGTGCTGTTTCGCCATGCGGTGAGGTGCTTCGCCATCCCGACGTAGCCGATAAACTTGCCACCGGCCTCGCGGTTCTCTCGCTGGAGCGCCAGAGCCTTGTTATAGACGAACCGGCACGCGCCCGCGAACTGGCGCATCTTGCGCGCCTGCTCGCCAGTGGGCATGAGTTCGAATTTGAAGGCCTGGAGTCGTTGCATGACTCAATTATGGTTTTTGGGACGTCTCTGGTGAATAGCCCTGAACGACGTATCCAGCCGCATGATCAGAAAGAGGAACTATCCGGGCATCCGGCGCAAACTGTGGGGCGGCGCGCTTGGGGCACCGCTACGTTTTTCAGTGGCGATCATCGTCGATCTTTTTGACCATTGATCTGCGCGGCGCAATCAGGTGGTAACCGCTAGAATTGCGGTTTTAGCCCGGAATACGCCAATGTCTTTTGCCTCGCTTGGCCTGATCGATCCCTTGCTGCGTAATCTGCAGGACCTCAATTACCAGACACCCACGCCGGTGCAGGCCAAGGCGATTCCTGCTGTGCTCAGTGGCAAGGACGTCATGGCTGCGGCACAGACCGGCACGGGCAAAACGGCCGGTTTTGCGCTGCCGCTGTTGCAACGGCTAGTGCAACACGGCCCGGCGGTGTCCAGCAACCGCGCGCGTGTTCTGGTGCTGGTGCCCACGCGTGAACTGGCCGAACAAGTGCTGCAAAGCTTTATCGAATACGGCAAAGGCCTCGACTTACGATTTCTGGCCGCCTACGGCGGTGTGAGTATCAACCCGCAGATGATGACGTTGCGCAAAGGCGTGGATGTGCTCGTTGCCACGCCGGGCCGTTTGCTGGATCTCAATCGCCAGAACGCCGTGCAGTTTGATCAAGTACAAACGCTGGTGCTGGATGAAGCCGACCGCATGCTGGATCTGGGCTTTGCGCGCGAACTCAACGCCGTCTTTGCTGCCTTACCCGTTCAGCGCCAGACCCTGCTGTTCTCCGCCACGTTTTCCGATGAAATCCGCGCCATGGCGGCGGGCATTCTGCGCGGCCCGGTCAATATCAGCGTCAGCCCGCCCAATGCCACGGCCAGCAAGATCAAGCAGTGGGTGGTGCCGGTGGATAAAAAGAACAAGCCTGACCTCTTCATGCACCTTGTGGCTGAGAATAACTGGCAGCACGCGCTGGTGTTCGTCAAAACCCGCATTGGCGTGGATTACCTGGCGGCCATGCTGGATGAAGCGGGCTATGCGGTCGACACCATCCACGGCGACAAACCGCAACCCGCGCGCCTGCGTGCGCTGGAGCGCTTCAAGACGGGCGAAGTCCATATGCTGGTTGCCACCGATGTGGCTGCGCGCGGGCTGGATATCGACGACCTGCCGCTGGTGATCAACGTTGATCTGCCGATCGTGGCGCAAGACTATGTGCACCGTATTGGCCGTACCGGCCGCGCGGGCGCCAGCGGCGTGGCGGTGTCCCTTGTGTGTGCCGATGAAGCGCCGCAACTGGCCGCGATTGAAGCGCTGATCCGGCAAACGCTGCGCCGTGAAGAAGAGCCGGGTTTTGAGGCCGAACACCGCGTGCCGCAAACTAGCGCGACGGGCGAGATCATCAAGAAACCCAAAAAGCCTAAGAAGCCCAAAGTGCCGCAAGCTGCGCCGGGCGCCATGCAGGTGCTCAGCAAAAAACCGCGCCCGCAAAGTAGCGAAAACAAACGCAAGCCTGCGGCGCAGCGCGCTGTGGCCGCGGGTAAAGGCACAAGCTTGTCCAGCGGTAGCCCATTCAGCGTGCAAAAGCCACGCAGCAAACCCGCCAGCAAGCCAGCTGCGGGTTCACCTAAGCCGGCTGGCAAACCCGCGGGTGGCCGCGGCAAACGCCAACCCTGATCCGTGGGGACGAGTCACGCCAGCCTTGGAACAGGCTGGCGGTTTGCGGCCCGGGCCAACTGCCAGGTTGCGGGAAGGGGCCCGCTGAGCTACCAGGCATGGCAGCGCGCTTCTGTCACAATAGTGCTCTGCCGTTTCGCTGACGTACCATCGGCAACGCCCCACAACTGACCTTCTCGTTAATGCGCATCTTCGGAATCAGCCTTTACGTCATCATCGCGCTGTTCTTTGCGGTGCATGCCGTTCGCAGCCAGCAGAACATGTATTGGCTGCTGATCCTGTTTCTTTTCCCTGGCCTTGGCAGTGCGGTCTACTTCTTTGTCATTTACTTGCCCTCCCTGCGCCAGTCGCGTGGGGCAAGGGCGGCAACGAGGGCCATCTCGCAGCTTGTCGACCCCAACAGAGCGGTGCGCGAGGCGCGCACGGACTTCGATCGCGCGCCGACCGTCGCGCATCGCATGCGGTTGGCTGCAGCGCTGCTCGATGCAGGACATGCCGCCGAAGCCCTGGAGCATTACCAAGCGGCGGCCAGCGGGCCGTTTTCCTCCGATTCGGCTTTACTCCAAGGGCTCGCACGTGCGCAGTTTGCCAGCGGCAATGCTTCGGCCACGCAGGACGCGCTGGAAAAACTGTTCGCCGCCCATCCTCTCACCCGCCGGCAGTCGGAGCCTGCCTTGCTGTATGCACGGGCCTTGGCCGCGATTGGCGCGCCAGGCACACGCGCCGCGTTCGAGATTGCGCTCGCGAGCGCAAGCGACGCTGCACCGCGTTGTCTGTACGCCGATTGGCTAGCGGCGCAGCCCGACGAGGCCGACCGCCAGCGTGCGCGCGAACTTTACGCTGAGATTGTGCAGGATGCCAGGCATTGGCCACGCCACGCCCGCGAACATAACAGCGAGTGGCTGCAACGGGCCCAGGCCGCCCTAAGCCGATAATCCACGGGCGCCCGCTGCAGAGCGGCAGACCTTTGGCGGCGGGGTCAGTCCGGGCCGAAGCCTGCCGAAGGCCGCATGGATCCTGACGGACTCGACCGCCTCCATCGCCGCACCGTGTTGCTCACTTGCCGCCAGTGACATCGAGGAACGTGCCGGTGATGAAGGAAGCCTCGGCGCTTGCTAGCCATAGGATCGCCCGCGCGACCTCTTCAGGCTGACCGCCTCTTCCCATGGGGATCGAGTCCTTGACGCGATCCACCCGTCCCGGCTCTCCGCCGCTAGCATGCATGTCAGTGTAGATGTGCCCAGGGCGAATGCAGTTGACGCGTATCCCATCCCGCGCGACTTCCTTTGCAAAACCGATCGTGAATGTCTCAAGGGCGCCCTTCGACGCAGCGTAGTCGACATATTCGTTTGGACTGCCGAGCCTCGCCGATGCCGATGAGATGTTGATCACGGCGCCGCCCCGCCCGTTGTGACGATAGGACATCCGCTTCGCCGCTTGCTGTGCACAGAGGATAGGGCCTATCGAGTTGACCGCGAAGATACGCTGCATCCGCTCGAATTCAAGATCCTCCAGCCGGGACTGCGGCGCAATGATCGCGGCGTTATTCACCAGCACATCGATCCGGCCGAACGCCCGGTCGATCGCGGCGAATAGCTGAGCGACCTGCTCGGGATCCGCGCTATCCGCGCGCATGGGTAAAGCCCGGCGCCCCATCGCTTCGACATCAGCCGTCACCGCGAGGGCGGCAGATTCGTTGGAGACGAAGCTCATCGCTACGTCGTAGCCTTGTGCGGCAGCAAGACGCGCGGTTGCCGCGCCTACGCCACGACCTCCACCCGTTATCAGAATGAGCGGTGCCTGCGAGACGGTATCCATTTAGCGAACCTTCATGTGGTGGTGGGATAGTCATTACGGTGTCAATCGCCTCATGCGCCGAGCGTCAATCGGCCCATGCGTTGATGTCGAGAACTGCGTCGGCGAACGCTTCTGGTCATGTCAAAGCCCCAGGCAAACCGCGCCGGCCGCGACGACCATGCAGGCGAGCCAGCGCGTGCCACTGACCGCTTCCCGCAGAAACACCCGCCCGATCAGCACCGCGAACACCACGCTGGTCTCGCGCAATGCCGATACCGCGCCCATCGCGCCCGACTGCAGCGCCCAGATCACGATCCCATACGCCGCGATCGACACCAGTCCGCCGACGAGCGACGAGCCGACCGACAGTGGCTCAGCACGTACCGGTGTCCATAGCGGTGCGAGCCCACGCACCGCGACGAACAGCACCGGCATCAGCCAATAGAACAGGAACATCCACGCGGTGTAGGTGAGCGGCTGGCCGTTGGACAACCTCACGCCGAGGCCGTCGATCACGGTATAGAGCGCAATCGTCGCACCGGTCGTCAGCGCGGCCAGCGCACCCGCGCGCGACACGTGCTGCCCCCACAGCGCGATCGTGATGATGCCCCCCGATATCATCGCGATCCCGAGAGCGTGCAAGGGGCCGATCGCCTCATGCGCGAAGAGCGCGGCGCCGAGCGTGACGAGCAGCGGCGATGAGCCTCGCGCGATCGGATACGCCAGCGCCAGGTCGTTGCGGCGATACGACCGCACGAGGCTCACGTTGTAGAAGAGATGCACGAGCCCCGATGCGACGATATAAGGCCAGGAGGCGCTGGCCGGCCAAGGATTGAACAGGACGACGAGCGTGGAGACCATCGCGATGGCGATGCTCATCCACGTCATGGACAAGAACCGGTCGCGGTTGCCGTGCAGCATCGCGTTCCAGCTCGCGTGGAGCAGCGCGGCGAAGAGCACGATACCGCCGGTATAACTGAGCATTGGGGTTGCGGGCCGGAAAGGGGGCGGGAGATTTCTTCAGTGATGCAGCAAGAAGGATATCTATCTTGTTGTGGGCCAACAAACCAGATAAATTGAGGGATCGCGTTAGATAAACTCTTTCGAATGAAACAGGGTTTGCCGCCACTCAATGCCCTGCGGGCCTTCGAGGCTGCGGGTCGGCTCGGCAGCTTCAAGGAAGCCGCCTCAGAGCTGCACGTGACGCCCGGTGCGGTGAGCCAGCACGTGCGCCTGCTCGAGGCGTGGCTTGGCGCATCGCTGTTTGAACGGCACAACCGTCACGTGGCGCTGACGCCGGCGGCGAAGGCCTATCTGGAGGAAGTCGGCCCCTTGTTCAAACAGCTCTCGCAGGCAACCGCGAGATACGGTATGCCCGAAACGGTCTCCCGGACACTGTCGGTGAACGCGCCCGCGACATTCACGTTGCGTTGGCTGGTGCCGAGGCTGGCGAAATTCCGCGCTGAGCACCCCGACGTGGAGGTCAAGGTGGAGACGTCAAACGGGCCGTTGGAGAGTCTGAAAGAAAACTATGACGTCATTATCCGGGGTGGTCCGGACACGTTCTACGGCTACTCGATGCAGTCTTTCCTGTCCGAGGAGAGGCTTCCGGTTTGTAGTCCGGCGCTTTTGCAGCGAGTGCCGCTTCGATTGCCAGGCGACTTGCGACAACACACGTTGCTGCACACCTCGAGTCTTCCGCGGCTTTGGCCAGACTGGTTGGCGAGCGCACAGATTCCTGCCCTGAGGCCGGCTGCCACGTTGACCTTCGACCACTTCTATCTGACCTTGCAGGGTGCCATCGACGGAATCGGCATCGCGATGGGGCCGACTGCGCTGGTATCCGACGATCTGGCCGCTGGCCGGCTTGTCGCACCGTTCGCCGGTCCTCGTCTGCCGTCGCGCAGCTATTGCACTTATGTTCCGGATGAGAAGCTTGGGGATGAGCTGGTCGTGCTGTTCCGTTCATGGCTCAAGCGCGAGGGGATGTGTTCATCTACGGAGATGGCTGATTAGGCGTGCGCTCACTGATGTCTTATTGCCCCTTATCCCTTCGGCCAAATCAAACATTTAGCCTACAAGGTTGAAGGCAACCCACGTCGGCTGCTTTATAATTACCAAGTCGTCGGGAAACACCCGGTGACCTGGTTTGACAGCCAGTGGCAATAACCGCACACCCGCTAAGGCGGGGCGTGCGTCTACCCCTGCACGTCTGTATTCCAATGGGCGGGCTGTGGTAGGGGAGCCGCAAGGCTCGCCGGTTTGTTATTGCCCCGGTCTGTCAACCCTATTACGTGCCCGCTCACCCCTTCCAAGCGAGTGTCGGGCGATCCGAGAAGTAACAGGGAGATCGCACCATGAGCAAGTCCACCAAAAGTCAACCCGTCTCACGTCCGCCTGTCGACGCACTCCAGTATGAAAAGCTTGCCCTGTCGGCATTCGATTTATGCGACCGGCACCTGGGTCAACTGGATACCTTGATTACACTTGCGTCCTCAATATGTAGGAATCCTTCCATTACGCTTGAAGAAAGACGGCGTCGTCAGACGCTTCTGGAATTGCTGGTGGACACGGCGGAACAGTATCAGCAGGAACTCCAATGCGACCGCGAGCTATACAAGGTGATCGCGCTCGATGCGAAGGGCGTTCCGCAAAGCCGCATCACGGCACGCCATGCAGCGGACTTGCTTGCAGAGGAGTTATTGCAGCGAGCAGGAGAATCCGTAGCCACTGTTAACGCGCGGCGGCGCAAAGGCCCGTCTTCGGAAAGCGCCGCGGCATTGAGCGCCGACGCTGCGCACCAACCGGTTGTCACGCCAAACTAGGCGATCGGGAGAAACCGGCGAGTGGTAGGGCGGCGCGTCGGAATCCTTCGGAGATTCGTGCACTGAGACGGTTTTCGTCCGTCTCAGTGCGGTCATTAGCGGGCCGTGGCGCATCCCGCGAATTTGATGGTGTTATTGCAATTTGCATGGCAACTTAGATGGGGATAGGTTCATCACAAAGATTGACTCATCTTGGAATGAAGCCTGGAACGGCACCGGGCAGGAACGATTCTACAAGCTTGATGGAGACACGCTCGACGTCAGTACGGCCTGGATGCCGAATCCGTTAGTGTCAGGAAATCCAATAGGAAGGGCTATTCTCAGTTTTAGACGCGAGTAATTTTCCCTACGCTGAGTTCGCAACGAGTCGCTAGTTCGCAGGTCATCAACTCGACGGTGAGTCTGGCAGCCAGGCAGCCACCTTTGAATGACCGCATTGTGGCGACCTCTCGGTCGGCTCTGGGTCGATCACGGAAATTCGGCACGGGAGCGGGTTGGCCATGAACCGGCGTTCGACGTTCCTGCTCAAATCGTTAACAATCTATCCCACTCTCGCGCTAGCTTGACAAAAAAGTGATTCAGAACTGAGCACTCGGCTGCAGCGAAAGACTGGCCGAGTGAGCAGAGGCATTTTTTGGACAGGCGGCCTGGAGATTGAGCAAGAACGGCTAGGCGCGATGTTTCGACGATGAGCGACCATAACGCAAGTCGCACGATCCAAATATCCAGACCATGCAAGCTCATGTTGACGCCACTCGCGCTTACACGAAGCGCTTCAATGCCGTGCTCGCGTACATCGAAATGAACCTCGAGGGCGACCTGTCAGTGGAAACGCTAAGTCGCATTGCGAACTTCTCGAAGTTCCATTTTCATCGGCAGTTTGCCAGCTATGTAGGGGTGCCAGTCGCACGCTACGTCCAACTGATGCGCTTGCGTCGGGCTGCCCACCGCCTGGCTTCGCGTGAGTTCTGCTCGGTGCTCGATGCCGCGTTCGACGCGGGCTTCGACAGCCCCGAAGCCTTCAGTCGGGCATTCAAGCGCGCGTTCGGCACGGCGCCGAGTTCGTTTAGACAACATCCGAACTGGCAAATCTGGAGTGCGACTTTTGTCATCCCCTATCTTTCGAGGAAACTCACCATGCAAGTACAAATTATCGATTTTTCCGAAACTCGCGTCGCCGCGCTTGAACACTGCGGACCGACTGGACTCGTCAACGAGAGCGTGCGCAAGTTCGTCGACTGGCGGAAGCAAAGTGGGCAATCTCCGCTTGCGTCGAGCAGAACTTTTGGTATCCCGCGCAATAACCCCGACACGACACCGGCGGATGCATTTCGCTTCGACATCTGCGGGGAAATCGATGAGCCGGTCGCGTCGAACGTCTACGGCATCCGCGAACTCGTCATTCCGGGCGGTCGATGTGCAGTTGTTCGGCATACCGGATCGACCGACCACGTCGGCGAGACAATCTATCCGATCTATCGCGACTGGCTTCCTGCAAGCGGAGAGGAACTTCGGGACCATCCATTGTTCTTTCACTATCTGAGCGTCTTTCCGGAAACGCCGCAGGACCTGTGGCAAACCGATATCTACATTCCCCTCGTGTGACGTGCCGATCAGACCGCTGCGACCGCAAGATCGCTGCGGTCTGATCGGCTACCGGAAAATCCGAAGAGAGGGCGCGTCCGTACCATCTCGACCGATTTATGCCGTTTGAATGGCCGCGGCGCGCGGCGAGCGATCAAGGGTTCGCATCAGGCAGAGCCCGGCCAGTTTGAGACGTTCGGCCCAGCCGGCTAGATCGTTGACATCGGCGGACGAACAGTAGATTGCGGCCATCATTTACCGGCCCGCACGGCTATTTGATTGGAGCCCATAAGTACGACTTCGAGAGTCGGCCCAATTTGATCGTATGGCATGCAGGCCTGAATCTGCTTGAATTTCAAGCGCACCATCGGAAGCGGACCCGCTTACTTGTCTGTGTCCAGCAACGTCTCGGCGGTGATGACGGTGCAGTATTCCGGGTCTAGATTGGCAAGCGACATCGCGTGCACGTCTTCCGCGCTTCTCAGGTTGCCGTTCCAGTCCTTTCGATCAAACGTGAAGCAGCAATCGGCTACGAGGTAGGTTGAGAAGCCCAGGTTGCCGGCCATACGAACCGTCGCCTCGACAGAATTGTAAGGTGCGCGGATCGATGCGATCGGCGGTGTGAACGCCTGTGGGAAGGCCAATGACGGTCTTGCCGGTCATCGTCACCGCGCCTGCCAGTATGCGGGCGCCATCCCGCATTTTGGCGGCGTTAAGGCGGACCGGGGCAAACGCGGCCAACCGCGGTTTGATCTGCAGGGCGATCATCCGCTGCAGCACTTCGAAACGGCTGCCGAGCCGATGATCGGCGATCCAGACGCCAATCAGCGCCTTCAGGTCGAAGGGACGCTCAGCGAGGGTCAGCAAGTTAGCACGCTTCACCGCTTCGACGAAGTCGGTGACGTCGCTCACGCCATAATGGCCGGCGAACAGCGCGATCTCGTCCTCCGAAAGGCCGACAAGCCGGTACAGCTTGAGCGTAGGGTCGCTCTCGCGGCTCGTGTTGTCATCCTCCCCGTCGGGCGCCGGCTCGCCATAGGGCAGGTGCTGTTCGATCAGCGTCTGGTCGGGTAGCGCCCGCCAAGCATCCTCGCGGCTGGTGATGAAGATGCGCGCGCGATCCAGCGCGGCGTATATCTTAGCGCCGAAGATGCGAACCGCATCCTCCAGCGCGCGTGGCGTCTCCAACTGAGCCTCGTCGACCGAGTCGATGAAGAACCAAGCCTCGTCCGTTGAGGTGAGCCAGGCGGCGAATTCAGCCGCCGTGCCAACCTCGAACGACTGGTCGAAGGTCGCGTCGATCTTCTCGATCCGGATGAAGAAGGCGTGGCGGCCACGCTCCTTGATCCGACGCGCACGCGTCTGGGCTTCGAATGTCTTGCCGGCGCCTGGATCGGCAATTATCAGAACGCGGAACTGATCCTCAATTTCATGCCATCGCTGAGGCCGGCCCCCCGGGCATGAGAAAGTCCCATTCCTTCGAACGAGACGACATCGGCGAAAACCGCCGGATGAGCTCAACGATCTTCTCTGTCATGTCCGCGATCCCGCGTTGGCAGGGTAGAGATTGGGAAACCAGCGCTCGGCCACGTCGACAGGAAAAGCCAGCCGCAGGGGCGCGCGGTGGGTCGCTGCGGTCAGCATTCCCCGGTCGACCAGCCCCGCCGTGACATTGCGCGCACCGCGCTCCTCGTAGCCGGTAAGCGTAGGAATCTTCGAACGCTCGACCTCGCCACGCATCACTGCTTCGCGCAGTACTGCAAAGCTGCCACGGTGCAGTCGCTTCGCCCGCACCTCCTCTTCGAGGTGGATTTCGATGCGCGTCAGCAGCGTCGCCGGATCGAGCAGCCCGCTCATGAAACGGATCTGATCGACTGAGCGATCAAGGAAAAATTTACAGAATTCGATCAACCCGCGCTGAGTCAGATTGCCACGCCCGTCGAGGTCGCCTTCGCGCGGCCTGTCGGCCTGCGCGAGCAACGCTTTGTAGCGTGCCTCATCGCGCGCCAAGCCTCGCGCCACTGACCAAAGACTGGTTCCGACCTCGAGCCGTTTGAACAAGGCGTGGGACATCAGCCGCGCGACTCGGCCATTGCCGTCGAGGAAGGGGTGAATCCAAAGCAGGCGATGATGGACGGCGCCGACAGTCTGAAGTTGTCGGGCTCTGCTGAGCGGTGGCGATCCATAGGCCATATCGAAACGCGACATGAAGCGAGGCAGGTCTTCGTGCGGCGGCGGAATGTGCCGGCCGACCTGCACGTCTCGCTTGCGCCATTCGCCGGGAACGATCTCGATCCGCGCGCCAGTCTTCTCGTCGGCAACAAACAGCATCTCCGGCGGTAGCCGTGAGCAAAACTCTTCATGCAACCACGACGCATAAGCCGCGGACGCCGGCCAGGCATCGGGATCACGCCCAGTATCGATCAACCGCTGAACGTGAATATGCGCGACCGCTTCCTTCTGCAGGTCGCGCTTCTTGGGTTCGGTCGAAAAGTCGTTGGCAAGAGCCCGGTCGATGTCGCGCGGATGGGTGTCGTGACCTTCGATCAAATTGGAGTAGTAGCAATTCATGGAGCGGACAAGGTCACCGATCGAGCCTAGCAAGATGGGATGAATTCGGCCCGCTAGTCGATTCGCTTCTGCAACGAGCGCCAGCATGTCATCCTCGAGAAGTCGAGACGATGATTCTTCGGGAACCATCGGTTCCATGCTTGTCGTATCCATGACGTTAGTGTACCGGATAGCATGCCGGATAGACAATGGATTTTTTATAATAAAATCAGTGGCATTTAGACCAAATCGGCGCGATTGAACCGGATGACATGCCGGTTGATTTACCGGTTTGTGAGTGAAATAGGATGTCACGCGACGTGCGGCTGATCCCTTGCTTTCGATCTGCCGCAAAGGCATATGGACCCTGCCCGATCGGTAAGCTCGACGATGGGGCCGCCGGTTTGAAGGCGCTTGATGCTTGTGGTGGCTTTTCCATCGTTCAGACGCCGACGGACTACGCGGCGCCAGACCGACCGACGGCCGCGCATGAAGCCGTGTTCGTGGATGTCGTCGCTCCGATGAATGCAATTCCCGCCTCGATCTTCGACGCACTAACAGTGCAGGTGCCGAAAGGGTCCTGATCGTTCGATCAGAGCCGCGACGATTACCTTGAACGTCAATTCCACTCTTGTAAGAGACATTGAATGACCGACCACTGACCGTCCGAGAAGGGTCGTGCGGTCCCACGAGGCGCTCTAAAGCGGCCATTCGCTGTCGGCAGGAGATGCCCCGTTGCGAATGACCACAATGGCCGAACTCTCGTCTTCCGATGCGACTAAACGAACGTCCGTTGTACCTTGGAAGCCGCCCTATATGTTGCGCTGGGTCGACCGGGCGCAGTGGGTCGGTTTATACCACGCGCCTGAAACGATGCCCGATCAGTTCCTGTCATTCGATACGAGCAGCCAATTGTTGACAATCAGCGCATGTTCGATTCGGACGCGAGCTGAGGTCACGGTGGTGTAGATGGCGGGGCGAACGCAAGCTGCTGCGCGCGTGACGTTCGGTCATAAGGGTTTGTACTTATATCTACAACATTGTTTTGTTCTGCAAGTACTTAATTCCGAGCAAGCCGCAGCCTAGACTTCAAGCACTGAAACGCAAACGGGCGTTTGCGGACAAATGAAGTCTGGAGGAAAACATCATGAAACTCGTTCAATCGCTCATCGTCGTAGCTGCTCTTGCAATTCCGGCTGCCTCATCTTTTGCTCAATCGAACGAAGCGGTCGCTCCGACCAATGTTCAGGCCGTACAAACTAGCGTGAATCCAGGGAGTGACGCTGCGACCGGTTTTGGCGGCGTTGCTGATGGTACTTCAGCGTCGGGTAGCCATCATGAACTGCGTTCGTTCGGCACCGCTGTCTCCCACTTGGGACATAAAATTCAAGGATCTGTTCGCCCGGATCCGAATGATGGAATGAAGCCCGTGTTTTTCGGCGGCGCATAAATTGACCGGGTTGATTGCAGCCTTGTGTCGTTGATTGAGTGGTGCCTAAGACGCCCTTGCTTTGTTGAGGGAATAGCGTTGAGACGCGCAGATAAATCTGCGCGTTTTCGCTTTTAGGAATCTGCCGCTTGGGTTGTTTCGCTGAGTGACGGCTTTCGAGCGGGTCAATTGACTGACTGCAATGAGCGAACCGTGACGCTCGTCCTGGGAAGTCGCCGTTGTCAGGCGCGCGTCGATTTTATCGCGCGACAAAGACGACGGGCCGCGTCCTCCATGTTGCTCGCCTGAGTTGCTGCGAAGCCAATGATGAGTCCAGCCTGCTTGCCGTGTCTGTAGTGTGGCGACAGGGGCGGCGTTTGCAAGCCGACCCGCATCGCCGCCTCCCAGACATCCATATCGCTCTCGGGTTTCGCCGCAGACCGCAGTTTGCCCACGAGATGCAGACCGGCTTCAGGACTTTGTTCACCCCAATCCAGCGCGTCAGTGCAATGCAATTCGAGTGCGCGAATCAGGGCGTCACGTCGTTCAGCATAGAGCACACGCATCTTCCGCAGATGGGTAGCGAAGTGTCCTTCACCGATGAATTCCGCCAGGATGTTCTGCGTCGGCGTCGCAGACTGACGATCCATCAGGGCTCGCCCCGCAGCGAACGCGTCAGCAAGCCCAGGCGGGGCGATCAGCGTCGTCTCTGGCCGGTTCTCAACGACTGCAACGCATAGCCGAACGCGCGTCGTATAGCGCTGTGAGGGCAATCACTCCTCGCATTTCACGTCCTGCTTTCGCACGACGATAATCACCGGGTATGTCCCGTGCTCGAGTTCCACGCGCGCGACTACAGCCATCGTCTCGCTGTCGACGTCGTCGTACACGCTGACTTTTTCATGTCGAAGGCTCGTGATACCGGTACAGCCAGACGCGCGACCCTCATCGGAAACTTTGCATTGGATCGGGTTATCCGCAAGGTAGCGATATCTGTCTCTGTCGGGTGTTGCGAGGTATTCACGGAAGCTCTGTGCCGCTCCACCGATGCCGGTGACATACCCAATGGCGCAATCCAGTTTGGGCGTGTCGCTGCCCCCGGATGTTTGGGCTATAGCGGCCGTGCTCGCGGCAGCGATGAGCGCCACGAGTGTCGATGCACGAAGGTATCTCATAGCGCACATCACCGTTGTCAGATCGAGGTGCTGGATTGTAATGGCATCTTGCGCAAGGCGTCTGACAGCGAAGAGCGGCTGCTATTGCCAGATTCGAAGCGCTGTTTAGGGGCGGCGCAATGACAGCGCTCCGGGGCTTCGAAGGACATTGTGCTACCGGCGGCGCGAGCGTCCACGCGGCTGACTTCCGGGTTGCGTGTCCACGGCGGTGAGAAGATGCTGGCGACCCTCGTCAAGAATCTCATCCGCGAGCGCCGGGTCAACGTCTGCAACAGCACGCGAAAGCAGCAACGTACCGACCATCTGGCTGAACAAGGTGATCGCTTTCCCGCGGCTGCCTTCGCTGACCCCCTCCGTCTCTTCGATGACCTTGGCGAATTCCTCGAGGTTCGCCGCAAGACCTTCCACGTAAGAGCCACGCGCCACGTCGCCGAGCCGACGGGCGTCGCCTACAAAACCCGACAGGGGGCAACCCGCCTCGATATTCGCGCGATGCTCGGGTGAGAGATACCACTCGATCCGTTGCCTGACCGGGTTGGCGTCAGCTGACCTGGCGTTTTCGATGATGGAGGCATAGGTCTCCCCACCATCTTCCATCGCCTTTTCCATCACTGCGGCGACCAGTGCGTCTTTTGATTTGAAGTGGTTGTAGAAACCGCCCTGCGTGAAGCCCGCGGCCTTCATCAGCTCGGCGAGCCCGACCGCATCGACGCCGCGCTCGCGAAACAGCTTCTCGGCGGCGGCCACGATCGCGTGCCGGTTTTCAACCGCCTGTTGCCTGGAAACACCCACTCTCCCTCCCTTCGGTCGACAACGACCCAATCAGATCCATCGAAAAATACAATGTCGATCACCATTGACATCGGCGAGGCGGGCGTCCACACTCCGTCTCAATGACAATGTCACTCACCATTGTCTTAAGTATAGCCTTCTTTACCTGAACGTCCAGGCAGCAGAGGGCACCACGGTTATCCGACGCCTGAGCGCGTCGTCACCTGACTCTTTAAAGAGGGCCTCACCATGACGAAGACAACTCCTGAACAGAACAAGGCGCTCGCGCTGGAAGCATTCGAGACCCTGTTCAACAAGCGCGACTACGTTGCAGCCGAGCGCTTCTGGTCCGATCGTTACATTCAGCATAGCGCCCACATTGCGCCGGGACGCGACGGCCTGTTCGACCTGGTTCGCGCGCTGCCTGACACCGCGCGCTATGAGAACCATCTGATGGTGGCCGACGGTGATTATGTCATCGCCCATGGCCGCTTCTCTGGGATCGGCAGGCCCGCTGCGTGGATTGCAGCCGACGTTATCCGCTTTGAAGACGGCAAGCTCGCCGAGCACTGGGACGTGCTTCAGGACGAAGCGACCCGGGCCGAATCCGTGAGCGGCCTGCCGATGTTCGGCGACCGGTTCCCCGCCTGACCACGCACACCCCATCTATAGCAACTTCAACAGGAAACGATCATGAAACTCACCGGAAACACGATCTTCATCACGGGCGGCGGTTCGGGCATTGGCCGCGGGCTAGCCGAGGCGCTCCACCAGCGCGGCAACAAGGTCATCATCAGCGGCCGCCGGCGCAGCCATCTCGACGAGGTGGTGGCGGCGAATCCCGGTATGGCGGCAATCGAGCTCGATATTGCTGACCCGGCCAGTATCGGGAAGGTAGCGGCGCAACTGGTCGCCGACTATCCCGATCTCAACGTGCTGATCAACAACGCAGGGATCATGCAGCCTGACCAGGCGGGCGGCCATATTGACGACGCGTTGATGGTGTCCACCATCACGACCAACCTGATGGGGCCGATCCGCATGACGTCGGCGCTGATCGATCATCTCAAGACCCGGAACGACGCGGTCGTCGCCTATACCAGCTCGGTCCTGGCTTTCGTGCCGCTGGCTGCGACGGCGGTGTACTCGTCGACCAAGGCAGCCTTGCATTCGTACGTTCTGTCGCAACGCTTCATGCTGCGGGACACGAAGGTTCGCGTACTCGAGATCGCCCCGCCCTGGGTGCGCACGGACCTCATGAACAGCCGCGAGGCCGAACAGGCGATGCCGCTTGACGCGTTCATCGACGAAACGATGGCTGTCCTCGGAACCAATGCAGATGAGATTCTGGTTGAAGGCGCGAAGCTGTTCCGCGGCAACCCGGGGCCCGGTGAACACGACCTGGTCAACGGCTTCAATGCACAGATGGCGGAAGTGTTTGGCGGGTGAATGGCGGCCTTTAGATCCCCTACAGTGGCTGCTCTGAAATGTGCAGCACCTGTTGGACTGTCTTCACGCCCTCGACTTGCTGTGCAGCATCGACGGCTAGCGGAATCTGTCCGTCGTCCGGCACAGAGCCAGACAGCGTCACATGGCCGTCGCGAGCTCGGACGATGATGCGCGTGGGGTTCAAGCCCCGAGTTCGTCCGAGCGCGGTTGCAACGCGATGAGCGAGCTTTCTGTCCGCTGACCTCGGCGCTTTGGCTGAATTCACGGCAGATGCGCTAGACGCCTCCGCCGCATTACCTGGGATGCTGTCCGTGGGCTGAGCGGAGGCGCTACCGGCAGTTGCGAGTAGCGCCACGACAAACGATACCTGCAGGATTCGACCGTGGTTGATCATGCTGTTCCTTCGTTCAATATCCATGAGTGGGAAGCGTTAGCGCGGACGAGCCGCTGCGGATTCTAGAACCGGGTCATAAGTCCGACCGATGCGCCGATCAGCGAGTGGCCGCCTGGATTCAGTCCGAGTGCGGCAATGTTGGCCGGATCGTAGCGGTAGGCGCCGGAGAAGCCGTTGCGATCCACCTCGGCGTAGAGTTCGGTTCGCTTTGAGAGGAAATACTCGGCGATTGCATAGCTCGTGAGCTTGTGGCCACCCGCACCTTCGACATTGCCGAGGTTGCCGGCGCTGAAGGAGTTAATCGCTGCGGCGGAAAGCGGAAAGGAACAGAGGTAGATAGAGATTTCTGAACGAAAACTTTCCGTGCCTTACCGATGGCCGAGATGGGCGGGGAATCGCCCCCTTACCAGGCATTTGGAAGTATTGCCATCACTTACTCTGATTGCTCAACTCGTAAGGAGATCAAGCATCATGAGCATACAAAGTGTAAGTGGTTCGCAAACCAGCACGAACCTGCTGTCTATCGGCGCTACTCGACGCTCGGCCGGTGGTGGCTGCGAAGCGGCGTCGTCCTCGTCGTCTTCGTCGACCAGTTCGACGAACTCAAACCCGCTGTTGTCGGCACTCGAGGCGGCGCTGTCGGCATTGGGGATCGGCAGCACGTCATCGACCACGGCTACCTCGGGTACGTCGAGCACGACGGCTTCTTCGAGCTCGACCGGCACGGCAGCCTCTTCCACCGCCTCCACGAGCGATGCGACGTCAACCAGTTCGGTCTCCGGAGCGCTGCAGGCCTTTCTCGGGGCGCTGTTTCAGACACTTGGGTCGCTTCAGCAACCGGGCAATAGTGACGGCTCCACGTCTAACAGCACGAGCGGTTCGACGAACTCGATCGCGACTTCTTCCTATGGGAATATTGGCGGGGCGCTGAATGCGCTTGCACAGGAGCTCGGGTCTGGCAGCACGACGAGTTCGACTGCTGCGTCTAGTACGTCGGATGCAAGTAACAATGCTTCTTCGTCTTCTTCGCAGACGTCGACGCTGCAGACGGATTTTCAGGCGCTGTTGAGCTCACTCGGCGATAGCAACTCGGGCACGTCGTTGCAGTCGTTTGTGCAGACGCTCGCGGATAACCTCAAAGGAAACTCGCATATGCAAACGGTTGGGAGCTTAGTGTCGACCACGGCTTAAAGTAACGAAAGTACAGGCGGGTTTTCGTCCTTCCTGATGACGCTATCAGGAAGGACGGCGGTCGAACTCAAGGCGTGAAGCGGTCGTTCGACTCGGCGAATGGTCGAAACGGGGCGAGTACGGTCCTTCACGAGACCGGATTGGCAAAGGGCCGATATGCTACCCACGCCTGTTTCTTCTCCCTCTCAACCCTCGCAGGCCGCTGACACCCCTCACATTTCTAATTCTGGATCGTTCACAATCGCAATGTCAGGTCAATAACCGGACCAAACCACGTGATCGTCGACGGCGTAAAGCCTGCAGTCCGCAAGCCCGCGTCGGTTGCACAGCGCGAGCGCCCGCGCGGCGGGATCAGAAGGTAGCGAAGTGTCTTGCGGTGTTGTGCCAACAGCATATTGATCAGCGCCTCCGCTCGAGATGACGAACGCACGCGGAAAGGGTTTGGACTGGTATTTGCGATAGGCGTTTTTGCCGGCATCTCCGAGCAAAGTAAGAGGATCGACAGGGGGCGCATCAGTGGTTTCCTTGCCCGGTTGAAACCAGTCTTTCAAAGGCCGTTCCACCAACCACCGCAGCTTCAGTCCCACCGACATCTGTGGCTCGGAGTTCTTGAACTTCAACGCGCGCTCACGTTGGGCGACCGTCACTTTGGCCTCCGCCATTATCTGTGATAGCGACTTCGAGACATCGAAATTCTTCGCGAACAGTTCCTCGGTGAAAAAGGTATTGCGGCTGTCAGCCTGGCACCCGAAGGACGCCCGTTCGCCCGACGCCGACGTGATCACGATGCGCCGTTCCCCCTGGAGTTCCGGTAGGAACGACCCGGAATAGCAGGCGGCGAGTATGACGACCGTCGGCCGATTGCCCAGAGGCGCGAGCGCGGCCGACAGTTGTGTGGCCGTCATGGGCTTGAACTCCTGGTGCGCGACATTCACGCTGAGAATCTTCCGGTTGCCGTGCGTGGAAATGAAAATCACCACGATGTCATCGGGTCCGGCATGGCTGGAAATCTGCTGTACCGCTTCGACGAGCGTCGCCGGCGTCGCGAACGGGAAACGCAACTTATCTGTCTGCCGCCCGTCGCTGTCTTCGTACTTCAACACCGGTCCGCCCAGTTCAGAGAGTCGGCTCGAAACCAACTCCATGTCATTCTGAAAGGCGGTGGAGGTTGAGTTCATGGCGAAGCCGGCAAACCACACGCGGCGACCTGTCGCCTGAGCGGCGGCCTGCACGGCCTGCGCATCTTGTTGCTGCTGAAGCGCTGCGCTTTGCTTCTGCGCATCTGGGTTGCTCGGCGACAACTCGGCACATCCGATTAACGCAATCGTTGCCAACAGTGCTGAAAGCACTCGCAAGTAAAGTGTCAGTTGGGTTTGTCTCATTTATTCTTCGTCCAGTTTGTCTTACGCGCCATTTACACAGGCGCCGAGACCGACACGCTTTCGCGAACGCTTACAACCCGCCAACGATTGCACGCTAAGGCCGCCGCAAAATCTAATCTGCGATGAGTCAAGACCCAACATAGCCGGATGCTCATAGGAGAGTATCGCTGTTCCGCCCAACAGTGAGAATGTCCCTTTAACAGCACGAAGCGGCCAAGGCCGTTGTCACTACATCCCGGTGTTCTTCGTTGCTCCAGTGCAGCATGCCGGAGTGGTATCAGATGGGGTTGCTTCTGTTCGCGGCCTCATGCTTCGCTCGCGTAAAGCAGACCGTAGCTCCCGTTCGTTCGCTTGATTCGCGCGAAGCCGAGTTCCCCCAAATGCATACCGGCGATCAACAGTCCCTCCGAACTGACCAGGTCCAGAAGCCGTGATCGTGTGGTGGCTGCCAGGGAAGCGTCTTGATCGAATGCAATCGATACGTCTGGCCGTTTAATCTGGATGTGAGGAAAGTGAACAATATCTCCCCAAACAAGCAGGCCCTGGTCATGGGATTCGAAAAGATATCCGGAGTGTCCATCTGTGTGTCCCGGTAGCGGCATCGCTCTGATACCGGGAAGCACTTCCCCTTCATCGAAAGTGCGAAGCTTGTCGCGGTAGCCGTCGAACACTTGACGTGCTATCAGGAAGTTGCCGCGGGCACGCTCGCTGGCACGACTTAGATTTCCGTCATCCTTCCAGAATGTGACCTCTCGCTGATGAGCAACAAGCTCCGCATTCGGAAAGGTAATGTGTCCGGCTGTGTCCACCAGCCCTCCGACATGGTCGGGATGGGCGTGTGTGAGCAGGATGGTGTCGATCTCGGATGGTTCGACGCCAGCAAGCGATAAATTCGTTCTCAGGCGGCCGCCCCATTGCTTGATGCCGCCAGCCCCACCGTCGATGAGAATTGTGCGGCCCGCTCCGCGGACTACATAGCAGTTGATATGCACGGCGGAAGGCTCCTGCTGGCCTGCATCACGTTGCATGCTGGACGCCTCGGACGGGTCGATGTTCGAGAGGAAGTCCAGGCTAGCGGTGAGGTAGCCGTCGCTGATTGCGGTGATCGTGAAATCCCCGACTCGCTGACTTGGAAAGGTCAAGGTGGACACCATGCTTCTCCGGAAGACTTTCTAATTTCGGGCGTGAATGTTCGATGCGGCATACCCAAAACAACGGATGCGCGCCGTGAGACCCGTGCGGCGCGCGATGGCGTCGTCCAGGGCTTCCATGAACTGGTTCATTACCGGGGGCGTGCGAAACGTCTCAAGGCGATATTGGACTTCCGCGAAGACGGGATGTCCGTGCCCATGCCGAACGTCGACATAGATGACATGAACGTTTTTGAGTGCAGCGCCAAGGACACTCGTACAGAGTTTGATGCAGTCGCTGGAAAGCTCGGCAAGCGTCTCATCAGACGGTATGTGCCCCGTGGGAATATAGACAGTGACATTGGGCATCGCGGACCTATTTTTCCTGTGCGGTCGAAACGGTGCGGGAGCTTGTCAGTTGTTCCGTCATCGGCGAGTAGAGGTGGACGCCTTCCGACATGCGCTCGACAAGCTGAGCGTTTCGCCGAGGAAGTTTTGCGAGCCAACGGCGGTCCGGAAACTTCTCCAGTGCCACTGCTTGCATCGCCAACGGTGTGAGGCCCATCTGGATCAGAGGTTCGGGGCCGCCTGCGCAAAGCACGAGGAGTTCGTCTGCATTGACCGCCGGCGCAAGGCCGATATCGCTGTAGAGATTTCGATGCCAGTCGGTGATGTGTTGCTGCCACCTTGCGAAATTGCCACCGCCTTTCTGCAGATATTCCTCTCCCGTCAGGACATCGAGATTGTCAATCGTGTGGACGGCGAGGTAGACCGGGCAACCATCGCTTAACGACTTGAAGCGCTGCGACGTGTGGAAGCCAGTGACCGAGATGAGGGCGGGCAGTTTTTCAAAGCTGTAGAAGTCGTTCCATTCGGCTTCGCTGTTGGGATCGGCGAAGCTGCATTCCACGGTGTAGATCATCAGATTATCCTTCGTGACGGGGGAGCGTATTGCAGCAAACGATTCATGTTCATTGCAGTAACGTAATGCTAATCTGTGATTTTCTGCGTATATATCGATATATAGTCAGTCTTCAGTGATATTTACTCAAGCTGACGTCAAACGTATATCAATCGGCGAGATTCCAATGCGACGTAAGATTCCAAGCAACTCCGCGCTCCTGGCTTTTGAGGCCGCGGCTCGACACGGCAGCTTCGCCCGCGCGGCCGAGGAGTTAGCGCTGACTGAGGGCGCCGTCAGTCGTCAGATCGGTCGATTGGAGGCGTTTTTGGGCGTCGCGCTGTTCGAGCGCGTTGGAAATCGGGTACGGCTTGCGTCCAACGGCACGCGATACGCGGTGCAGGTTCGCGAGATTCTGGATCGGCTGGAGCGGGACAGCCTATATCTGATGGGACAGCCCATCGAGGGCGCGAGCATTGATATCGCCGCGATTCCGACCTTTGCCACCCGTTGGCTGATCCCTCGACTGAAACGCTTTCAAAATAAGCATCCGAACATTACCGTGCATATCGCCGAACGCATGGAACCCTTCATTCTTGCCGGTAGCGGTTTCGACGCAGCGATCCATTTTGAGCATCCAGCATGGGCGGGTATGCATGTACATCGCCTGCTGGAGGAGGTGCTGGTGCCGGTCTGTAGTCCGGCGCTGCTCGCAGACGCCGATCCGAACATATCGCTGGATGAGCTACCACGCCTTCACAGGCGACAAAATCCGGATGCGTGGCAGCTTTATGCACAAGAGGCCGGCATCGTGCTGACCAATTCGGCGGTTGGTGCACGTTACGATCTCCATTCCATGCTGATAGAAGCGGCGCTAGCCGGCTTGGGTGTTGCGTTGGTGCCGCGCCTTTACGTCGGGGCAGAGCTTGAACAAGGCCGTTTGGTCGCGCCTTGGCCGGACGGCAAAGCGATTACCAAAAACTTCTGCCTCGTTCTTCCTGAGCCGATCGAGTTGAGTGAAGGGCCACTACAGGCATTTGCGAAATGGATTCTTCACGAAGCCCGGGGCTTAGCGGCTTAAAGCAGCGTCTGACGCTCATCACAGAACAGCCATCCCTCCGCAGTTTCCCTCGCCAGGCGGCCGCCTCGCTTCGAGTTGACCGTCGCGAATGTCTGTTTGCGAGGATCAGGGGGCTCTCGCCCAAGCGACGGCTCGGCACCTGCGCCGACGCTGCGTGTCGAGGTCCAAATGCGGTTCCATGGCATCATCATGTGCACCTTCCTTCACACCACACCACACCACACCGCAGGAGCGTAGGCCATGGCGACTTATATTGTCTTCACAAAGGAAAGCACGCAGGATCAGGGTGAGCTCGACATCTATCAAAGCAAGGTGGGCGCGACCTTTAAAGGTCATCCCGTCAAGATTCTCGCTGCCTACGGACCTCAGCAGATCCTTGAGGGCGACGCGCCAGAGGGCGTCGTGATCGTGGAGTTTCCGTCGACGGCGGCCGCTCGCGCGTGGTACGACAGCCCGGCGTATCAAGAGGTCGCGCAGCACCGGTTCAAGGGCGCGCGCTATCGCGCTGTTCTCGTCGAAGGCGTGTGATGAAAGGCGGCGACGATCGGGTGCGTGGCGCTCAGCGGGCCTTCGTCTATACGTAACGCCGACCATCGCGAGCCGTCGATTCACAGACCCTTAAACAGTTTCGCGCACATGAAATCGACGAACACCCTCAGCTTCGGCGACAACTGCCGACTCGATGGCCATAGGATCGAGAACTGTCCCGGGGCGATCCGAAGCTCGTCGAGCAAGGTCGTGAGCTTGCCCGTCGCGAGCGCGTCGCGGACCAGAAAGTCCGGCATGTACCCAATGCCGAAGCCCGCGATGACAGCCTCGCGCAGCGCTTCCATGTTGTTGCAGGTGATCGCGATGCGCAGGTTCGCAGGCTCACTGCCATCCGCCAACAGTTCCCACGGCTGGAGCTTCCCCGTTGTTGGAAAACGGTAGCGCACGCACGCGTGCACTTCCAGGTCGCGCAGTGTGCGCGGCACGCCCGCTTGCGCAAGATAGCCGGGCGAAGCGCACAGCATGAAACAGAATGCGCCGAGACGGCGTGACATCAGGCTCGAATCTGTCAGCGTGCCGCTGCGGATGACGGCGTCGAAACCGCCTTCGACGACGTCCACGAGCCGGTCGTTGAAATCCAGATCCAGTTCGACATCAGGATAGAGCCGCGTGAATTCCGGCAACACGGGCAACAGGAACCGATAGCCGATCGCGGGCAGGCTGACGCGCAGCTTGCCGCGTGGCGTTTGTGCAGCTTCCGATAGCACGGCCTGGGCATCGCGTAGATCCTCCAGTATCCGGTGACAGCGATCGTAGAAATGACGTCCCTCATCGGTGAGCGTGACCTTTCGGGTGGTGCGGTGAAAGAGCCGCACGCCGAGCGATTGCTCCAGCTTTGCAATCGTCTTGCCGACCGCCGATGCCGAGACGCCGAGCTTGTGGCCGGCGGCGACGAAGCTCAGCGCCTCCGCCGTGCGCACAAATGCGACGATTCCGTTGAGATTGTCCATCCCTGCTCCGACACCCATTAAGCCGACTGAATTCAGGAATTTAACTCCTTTATCAGCGGAATTCCACGGGCTTTTTATCTGATTGAATCCAGATTATCGTTGATCGCTCTGCCGGGAGTGCGCGTCGAGGAGACGTAGCGCGGACCGGCTTCCTTTGGGGAGCGTCGATGAGTCACACTTTTTCTTCCGTTTCATTGGGGCGGCCGGTCGCCATTCTCACGGCCGTTTGCCTCGCTGCGCTCGCGTTGCCGCTCAGTTTTTCGGCGGGTGCGCTGGCAACGCCCGCGATCGGCCGGGAACTCGCGGGTGGCCCGGTCGAGATGAACTGGATCACGAATGCGTTCATGCTGACCTTTGGCAGTTTGCTGATGGCGGCGGGCGCGCTCGCGGACCGGTTTGGACGCAAGCGTTTATTTGCGATCGGCGTAAGCGGATTCGCGCTGGTCTCGCTGTTGATCGGCTTCGCGCCGTCGATCCTGGTTGTCGATCTGCTGCGTGCGATGCAGGGCGTTGCCGCCGCGGCCGCGCTGGCGGGTGGGACGGCGGCCCTCGCGCAGGAGTTCGATGGCCGTGCGCGCACCCGGGCATTCAGTCTGCTCGGCACGACCTTCGGGCTTGGGCTTGCATTCGGGCCTGTGCTAGCGGGTTTCATGATCGAGCGCTTCGGTTGGCGAGCGATCTTCGCGACGGGTGCCGTGGTGGGCGTCCTGTCGCTGTTGTTCGGCGTGCCGCAGATGCGTGAATCGCGCGACCCGGACGCGCAGCGTATCGACTGGGCTGGAATCGCGACGTTCACCGGCGCATTGTCGTGCTTCACGTTCGGCGTGATCCAGTCTTCGGAGAGCGGCTGGTCGAGCCCGCTCGTTGTCGGATCCCTGTTGGGCGCGGCACTGCTGGCTGCCGCGTTCTGGATTATCGAAACGCGCGTTGCGCGGCCCATGCTTGATCTGTCTTTGTTCCGCTATCCGCGTTTTGTCGGCGTGCAAGTGCTGCCGATTGCGACCTGCTACTGCTACATCGTGCTGCTCGTCGTGCTGCCGCTGCGTTTCGTCGGTATCGACGGCTACAGCGAGATCGACGCGGGCTTGCTGATGCTCGCGCTGTCCGCACCGATGCTCGTGGTGCCGCTTGTCGCCGCGACACTCACGCGCTGGATGTCCGCCGGTGTCATCTCGGGCATCGGCCTGTTGATCGCCACGGCCGGACTGTACTGGCTGACCATGGTGTTGGGCGGCGGCGCGAGTAATGCCGCGATCGCGCCATTGCTCACCATCGGTATTGGTGCAGGGATGCCTTGGGGATTGATGGACGGACTGTCGGTGAGCGTCGTGCCGAAGGAGCGCGCCGGGATGGCGACGGGTATCTTCAGCACCACGCGCGTGGCGGGCGAATGCATTGCACTCGCAACGGTCAGCGCAGTTCTGGCCGCGCTGACACAGGCACGCGTGCAGTCGACCCTGAGACCCCATGCCCTATCCGGCGACGTGGCAGAAGCCGCTGCGCGACTGGCGGCAGGCGATCTCAATCGAGCATCGGCGCTTCTGCCGGACGTCTCCCGCACAGCGTTGCTGCACATCTATGCCGACGCGTTCGGTCTTCTGCTCGGTGGATTGACCGTCGTTACGCTGCTGTGCGCGATTGCGGTGTTCGTTATTCTTGGCCGTACGCGGGCCGACGAGGATTCGTCAGCGGCTCGCGAAACGCATGCTCGCAAGATGACGAGTGATCGAGAACACGCTTGACTTGTGGTCTGTTAAAAAAAGCCGCAGACGACGCTGCGGCGAACAAACACACACGCCGAACGTTGGGGACGCTGACGTGTGTGTTCATGCTATCCAAGCTCGCAGCGAGTGCAAATCGGGTATTTCGTATGAAGTGTTCAGTCGCCTTGCCGAGGCTTGCAGGACGTGCCTGTTGCCATGCCTGGGCCGAAAGGACGTCGCGAAAAAGCCACACAGGATCGCGCATCGCGAACTTCTGCCGGGTCATCACATCGCGCGCGCCGGTATGCCGTCCATCAGCTTGTCCATCGTGATCGGGAGGCTTCGGACACGCTTGCGATATTGGGGGAGGCGTACGGCCGCATCGAGACACCCTGCTAGTGCGGCAGGGTCCCAACTGAACCCGGATCTGCGAGCCATCGTGAGACAGCGGACAGCACCTGCGTCTCGATGCCAAGAAAGCCATGCGGCGACTGCGCCCCGCATTCGTCGGCGCGCCCCCTGCCGCGCTCGCTGCTTGATACCGCCAGGAACTGAAACCGGTTGTCCTCAGCGAGCGTGCGGGCCGCACTAAACGGTGAAACCCGACAGCCGTCATTTTCGTTCGACACCACCAGGACCGGCGTCGCGCCGACGTCCCAGTGCATGCCAGAAAGTCCAGACTCGCCACGCATGCCGATCGTGACGGGCGAGGTCAGGACATACGCGTCGGCCAGCCGTGGTTCCCGATGGAGCACATTGCCAACCGAAATCGTGCCCCGGCTGGTCCCCACCAGCGCGATCTTTGCGGCTGGAAAGCGTTGCCTGAGCGCTGCAACAATAACGTGTAAGTCCTGAGCGTGAGCTTCGCTCAGACGGAACGCGTCATTCATGCCGGATGATTGATCCGATGGCGCATCGACGATAGCAGTGGCATCGCCCGCAGAAGTCCAATATCCCGCGGTCCGGAGGAGGAAGTTTGCCTTCATTGTGGTCGGGCCGGCTTCGTCAAGGGCGACCACACCCTCATCTCCGGCAAACAATACGATGACCCATGGCGGTGCGCCGGCTGGCTGTTCGATGAAGATGGCCTGGGTCTGCGGCCCCCTGACGGGTACTTTCATTAGTTCGCCTGAATACGCAGGCGAAGCTGTTATCACCGTACATGCGAACGCGCAGACTGGGACCACGCCTTTAAGCAACGTCTTCCAAAGCCTGTCGCTGAAACAGGTCAGAGGCCTTGCACGTGGGGAGTGCGTATCGCGCATTCTGAAGACCGCGTGATTATTCCATTCACAGCATACGTGAGTTGGATAGGGGACGCAGCAGCGATGACCTTCAATGAAGCACAGGTTTAGCCGGCTGGGCCCGGTGACTCGGGAAAATATGCGGCAATGCCGCTGTGGCAAGGCCAACTGATCGAAACGGGGCGCCCGGAAACGGTTGTGGCGGACAGCACCCGGCCGGCTGGTGTCGTTTTTTTGTCGGGCAATAATAACTTCGCAGGATGGTCGTGTGGATGGCCACGGCGAACTTGCGATGGCGCCCATCGTGCGTCGGAATGGGCGGTTGGCTTAGGCCAGCACGCATCTCGATCAGGGTTAACCCATTCGAACCGACGCGGCAAAGCACATACAGTTTTCTTACATACCCACTGGCTTCAGACGCGGAGGCATCTCCACCCAGGCGTGCCCGGCGGTGTTTCCTCAGTTCCACGAACTCAAAGGAGATGACAGATGGAAATCCGCGATCCTTCCCCCGGCCTCTACAACGAAGATCTCGCGCCCGCCAGGCAGCGCAACTGGGGCGCCTTCAGCATCTTCAACGTCTGGACCTCGGACGTGCACAGCCTCTGGGGCTACTACCTCGCCGCCAGCCTGTTCCTGCTTTGCGGTAGCTTTATCAATTTCGTGCTGGCGATCGGGCTCGGCTCGCTGGTGATCTTCGCACTGATGAACCTGATCGGCTACGCCGGCGAGAAAACCGGCGTGCCTTATCCGGTGCTGGCGCGCGCCTCCTTTGGCGTGTGGGGCGCCAACCTGGCAGCCATGGTTCGCGCCGTGGTGGCCTGCTTCTGGTACGGCGCACAGACGGCCGCCGCGTCGGGCGCAATGGTCGCGCTGCTGATCCGCAGCGACAGCCTGATGGCGTTCCACAAGGGCACGCATTGGTTCGGCCACTCAGGGCTGGAGGTGATCTGCTACGTGATCATCTGGGCACTGCAGTTGCTCATCATCCAGAAGGGCATGGAGACAGTGCGCAAATTCCAGGACTGGGCCGGTCCGGCAGTGTGGGTCGCCATGCTGATCCTGGCGATCGGCCTATGCGTCAAGGCCGGCGGCTTCTCGTTCACCAGTGGCATCCCGATGGACGTGCTGCTCCAGAAGACCGGCGACGCCGGCGTGAGCGGTGAGCCAGGCTCGTTCTGGGCGCTGATGGCAGTGGGCGCGACCTGGATCACCTACTTCGCGGCGCTCTACCTGAACTTCTGCGACTTCTCGCGCTACGCGAAAAACCGCGACGCAGTGAAGAAAGGCAATCTGTGGGGTCTGCCGGTCAACCTGATCGCGTTCTCGCTGGTCGCCGGCGTCACCACCATCGCGGCCTTCAAAGTGTACGGCGAAGTGCTGCTCCACCCCGAACAGATCTCGGCCAAGTTCGACAGTTGGGTGCTGGCACTCATCGCGGCGCTGACCTTCGCCGTCGCCACGCTGGGCATTAACGTGGTGGCCAATTTCGTCTCGGCCGCGTTCGACATCTCCAACACGTTCCCCAAGCAGATCAGCTTCAAGAAGGGCGGCTACATCGCCGCGGCCATCGCGCTGGTGCTCTATCCGTTCGCGCCATGGGAAGGCAACGCCGCGCACTTCGTCAACGCGATCGGCGCCACGATGGGCCCGCTGCTGGGGATCATTCTGGTGGACTACTACCTGGTGGCCAAGGGCAACATCAATGTCGCGGCGCTCTACCAGGAGCACGGCGAGTACCGCTACGAAGGCGGTTGGAACCTCAACGCGCTGGTCTCCGCGGGAGTCGGCAGCGTG
This sequence comes from Burkholderia sp. GAS332, assembly GCA_900142905.1. Taxonomy (NCBI): domain Bacteria; kingdom Pseudomonadati; phylum Pseudomonadota; class Betaproteobacteria; order Burkholderiales; family Burkholderiaceae; genus Burkholderia; species Burkholderia sp. GAS332. The sequence goes on from FSRV01000002.1 coordinate 4,130,301, forward strand.
TTTTCGACCTTCCTGCCTAACTTCACCAACCTGCTGCCGGTCTGGTGGAATACCTATGGATGGTTCTTCGGCGTGGTGATCGGCGGCGGCATGTACCTGATCATGGCGACGCTGCGGCCGCGTGCCGCGATCGCACCGACCCGTGCTTGAGGGTTTTCCTGGGGAGGGGCAGGGGTGACGCCCCTCCGCCAGCGCGCGGAACAGGCACGGCAACAATGCTGATGGTTAACCGTCGGCGGTCATGCTAGGATTTCTCGCAGACAACTCCGGAGACTGCTATGCCGTTCATCTGCGAAAACGTCGAATGTCGCGCCGTGCTGGCCCGCGGGCAGGTCAGATCCATTCAAGAGAACGAAGGGTGGTGCTTCTACTGCCCAGACTGCAAAACGCGGAACGCGTTGAAAGATATCGGCGCGCCGGGCGGTGCTGTTGAGTTGGTTCAACCGGAGCGATCTGATCTCCCACACAAAGTGATTGCAACGGCCCGCCCCTTGGAGGACGGCAAGTACGCGGCGCAATTGCGCGTACAAAGGGCTCTCGGTACCAGGGGGACTTACGCGGTCGAAGAGCATTGGGAAGAGCTCGGTGTCTTCCCTGATGCGCACGAGGCCGTCGCGCATGCGAAGTCCATTGCGGCGGACTTGCTGGAGCGCAAGGCATAGCCATAAGTAGAAGGCTGGCTTCAGCCGCGCGCACCGTGCGCGGATGTTTACGGCCGCGGGCTGGCCGTAAACATCGTTCACGAAGCTTCGGCTGACGCGAGCTTGATAAATAGTTTGGCTGCTTCGTTGCCATGGGACAAAGCGCGCAGTGCCAGAGTGAGCGCTAGCTGCGCGTCGTGGGCGACTGCGCTGCGGTCCTGATCGAAGAGCTTGACGGCGTGGCGCATATGCTGCGCCGCTTGATCGTGAAGCTCCGCTGCCGTTGCGTGAAGTTTTGCCGCGTTCGCACTGTCTGCGCCCGAGCCGGTTGCGCCAGGCGATGCCGGTGGTACAGGCGGCGTACCGGCGCTGTGTGCCCCCGCGTCGTGTGCCTGATCGATCGCATGCAAGGTGTGGCCGTGGGCCATCATCGCCTCGTGTGCGGCATGGGCATAGTCTTTACCGGCTTCGAAATGCCGCGACGCAGCGCGGTGATATCGCGAGGCCTGCTCGTGATGTGACGCTGCGGCTTCAAGATGTTCTTTTTTGCTGTGCTTCGTGCTCATACCGGCTCCTGTAACACTGTAGGACCGACTCCGATGACGACCGATTCGACGACGCAGTGGCGGGTCGGAAGCCACCGCATCCAAATTTACACGCACTTGCCGCTATCGATGACGTTTTCGAGCAGTCGTGAGTGCTGACAAGCTGTTGTCCGGCGCGATCTCCATCTGCTCAATGGCGGCCTCGACGAGTTCAAGCGGATTACGAAAGGCATCGGTCGCATCCGCGAGACGCGTGAGGCGATTGTCGATGAGCAACGACGCGAGCCCGTGGACGTATGCCCACACGGCGGTCATCGCCACCGCCTGCGCGCGCTGAGGTCGGCAAACGCATCGTGCGCGGCGGACGGTTCGTTCAATGGCGGATCGCTGCGAGTTCGCTGAGCACACCTGCCGTGTCGCGAAAATGATGCTGGGGAGCCGTGTGCGACACGCCCGCAGCGTGAGGCCACGCAGTCCGTCGCGCCGCAGCACTGCTTCGGCTGCCTGCAATAGCGCGTTGGGCAGCGAACCATGATGGTAGGGCGGGGCGGGCTTTGGCTGTTTCGCGGCGTGGTTCGTTCTGGGCGGCGTCGCTTCGTGTGCGGGGGCCTTCTTCTGCATGATTGGCGTCAACGGCACGATTGATTTTTACAATGGAAAAATATGTTGACCATGTTTGGCGACCAAGTCAAAATCTTTCCACTGCAAAACATCGCCTTCATCTACACCTGTTCGGTGCATGGCCCACGCGGGTATGTCTCAGGCGCCTGTGCAAATCGTTAACGCTCGAGGAGACGGGTATGGCTGTATTCGGACCAGACGTGAACCTGCATGAAACCGCCTATGTTCATGAAACCGCGCATCTGTATGGCAAGGTGGCCGTCCACGAACATGCTTCTATCTGGGTCAACGTTGTTGCGCGCGCAGAGCACAAGGAAATCGTGATTGGCGCTTATAGCAACATTCAGGACTTCGTGATGCTGCACGTCGGCGACCGCACACCCACCCTCATCGGCAGCCACTGTTCGATCACTCATCACTGCACGATCCACGGCTGTTCGATTGGGGACAATTGCCTGATAGGCATCAATTCGACCATCATGGACGGTTGCGTCATCGGCGAAAACTGCATTATTGCCGGCCATACCTTCCTGAAGGAGGGGACCATCATTCCGGCGAATTCCGTCGTGATGGGCACGCCCGGCAAAGTGGTTCGCACAGAGAATAACTACGTGCGTGGGCGCTTGAACGCCTACCTGTACCACCAGAACGCACTCGCGTACGCGGCGGGAAATTATCGCGCCTGGGATGCACCCGATTTTCCGGCCCAGGTTATGCGCGAAATGCACAGACTGCACAACGAACTGGAACAAAACGACCGTTGAGGTGGGCGTGATGGCCCTGCGGGATCCACACGATTCGCAAGGCGCCCGATTGAGCGGTCATCAGTAGCGCCCCGCGCGCGTTCGCGACAACTGCGTAGTACCGGCTGACCCAAAGAAATCAGGAGATTCCCGTGGCGTTGCCTTTTCCCATCGACGAACCCTTTCTCACCGGCTACTACGCGCCCATCCACATGGAGTGCGACGCGCCCAACCTGCCGATAACCGGCGAGGTGCCCAAGGCACTACGCGGCACCCTATACCGTAACGGTCCGAATCCGCAGTTCGCGCCGCGCGGCCCGTACCATTGGTTCTCGGGCGATGGCATGCTGCACGCGTTTCATTTCGACGAGGGACGCGTCTCTTACCGTAACCGTTGGGTACGCACACCCAAATGGATCATGGAGAACGCCAATGGCGAAGGCATGTCCGGATCGCTGACCCATCGGCACCTGACAGACCCGGCCTTGCTCGAACTCAACTCCACAACGGCCAATACCAATGTCATCTGGCACGGCAACCGTCTGCTCGCGCTCGAGGAAGCGCACGCGCCGTTCGAAGTGGATCCGTTCTCGCTGGAGCCCCGCGGATACCATCATTTCGAGGGCAAGCTACCGGGCAAGATGACGGCGCATCCTAAATGCGATCCCCTTACTGGCGAGTTGGTCTTTTTCGCCTATGCAGCGCGCGGCCCCTTTACCTGCGATCTGATGCTTCACGTAGCCGATCGCGAGGGGCGCTTGCAGCGTAGTCTGCATCTCGCGGCGCCGTTCCCAAGCATGGTCCACGACTTTGTCGTTACTCGCACGCATATTATCTTTCCGATCTTCCCGCTCACCGGTTCAATGGAGCGGGCACAGAGCGGTCGTCCGCCTTACGCCTGGGAGCCGGACAAAGGAACGCATGTCGGCATCCTGCCGCGAAACGGGACTGCAGCCGACGTGCGCTGGTTCGTCGGCGATCCCTGTTTTGTTTTCCACGCGATGAATGCATTCGATGACGGCGAGCATATCGTCTGCGACATGATGAAATACGATGTCCCGCCCTTGTTTCCGCGGCCTGACGGCACGCCGGTGGGCAACGAGTCACCGCAGGCGCAACTCGTGCGGTGGACCTTCGACCTGACCGGCAATACAACAAGCTTCTCAGAGAGACTGATGGACTCCCGCTCAGGCGAATTTCCTCGGCTCGACGAGCGGTTTGCCATGTCGCGATACAGGCACGGCTACTTCAATTCCGCCCCGGTGACCGAGGGCGTTAAGGGTCACGACGCGCGCGGAGGGCTGGCTCACATCGACCTGACCACCGGCCGTACCGCCGAGTGGCTCCCGGGCATTGGCGATTACTGTAGTGAGCCGATCTTTGTCGAGCGCCATGCGGATGCACCGGAAGGAGACGGCTGGCTACTCAGCGTGGTCTGGCGCGGCAGTGAGAACCGCAGTGATCTTGCGGTATTTGATGCGACCGACATCGCGGCGGGCCCCATTGCATTGGCGCATTTGTCCCATCCTGTTCCTGCGGGTTTTCATGGCAACTGGCGGAACGCTTTGAGTTGAGCACCGTTTGTGGATGACGACGATGCATGAAGTTCTCAAGCAACGTCGACCGGTTTGGTAATCATGCATCGCGCGTCTGCGCCGATCATACCCATAGCCGATACATCCAGAACGACTCGTCCTCGATAAAGCGTTGCGCGAACTCGCTCGGCGAGAAGCCCGTGATGCGCTTCGCCGCGCGGCTAAAGTGAGCCTGATCGGCGAAGCCTTCGTCTTGGGCAAGCGCGGCCCAGTCGAAGGGTTGTCCTGCCTCGTATTGCTCTCGTGCAGCGAAGAACGCGCCTTCTGTTTTCACAAGCGATTGCCACTCACGCAATGATCGACCGCTGTACGATTTGATGCGACGTTCTACCTGACGCGGACTATGCGTTCGTCGCCATTCGCTGGCCTGCCAGGCCAGCCGCCCGACCCAACGACGGCCGGCCTGGCGCAGCGAGGACATGGCCGAGCCGCGCCCTCGAGTGGCCAGCCAGCGTGGCGCGAGATGCTGCTCCAGCGCTGCCAGCGTTGCCGCGTCATTATCGGCATTGAGCAACGCCTCATGGAGCGGTCGCCAAGTGTCGCCGAGCAGTTCGGGGGCAGAAAGAAAACGATCGTGAACGGTGGGTAGATCGACGCCAAGCAAGGCCTGGGCGACATCGGGGGTGAAACACAGCATGCCCCCACGGCCGCTGGTCGGCGCCCAGCTTGCGGTCGGCCTGGACTGACTGCCCGACAGCGTGAGCGCCGTACCGAACGGCCGCCACACCGGGCCGTCGGTGGCATGCTCCACGAGCCCCGCATCGAGGTCCTGATACCAGGACAGGCACACGAGCGGCGACGCTGGGAAATGGGATAAACGCTGCGCGTCACTCAACTCGAAGCCGCGCGTATCTCGGCAGATGATTGCCACGACCGCGTCTTGCAAAGCAGGCGGTGGGAGATACAGCCGTGCATGAGGACTTTGGCCGTCGTTCAATGCTCGCGGAGCCCGTTCAGACCGGGCGGGGCACTGTGGCAGCGTTGCTGTCAGATTAGCGGACATGGCTGAGCAGTATAGGTAAGCGTGGGGTGCCTGTCGACGTCGTTTGCGTTCAAGACATCCCTTTCACCCGTGCGGACAATGTGACGCATGAATACCCGACCTTCATCCCAATGCCCATTCCATGCGGGTACACAGCCGCCCGCCCCGCCGCGCCATCCACCCGGCGTATGGCCGCCCGGGCCACGTGCCGCCCTGACCGGCTGGGGGTTTCTGAGCCGAATGTCACGCGATTTGCTCGGCACGCTTGCCGAATGGCAACAGGCGTTTGGCGACGTGGTGCATCTGCGTATCTGGCCGGAGCATACGGTCGTGGTCAGCGATCCGCAACTCGTGCGCGAGTTGCTGGTGACGCACCACGATTCGCTGCGCCGCTGGGAGCGGGCTACGCAAGTCTTTGCTCAAGTGCACGGCCACAGCGTGTTGATCGCCGAGGGCGGCGCGTGGCGCGACAAGCGGCACGCATTGCAGCCGAGTTTCACCCCGAAGGCCGTGCAGACTTTTGTTTCGGCCATCGCTGCCGAGACCGATAAGGCACTCGCACAGTGGCCGACTCACGACCCCGACTGGCCTGTCGAAAGCAAGCTGACATCGCTCACCATGGACGTCATTGTGCGCATGATGTTTTCGGATGAAATCGGCGAGGACGCGCGAGACGCAGAGAAGGCCGTACGCACGACCAGCGAGGCAGCCGACGCCGAATTCTACTGGCCTGCAAGCTGGCCCGACTGGGTGCCTTGGAAGCGCAGCAAGAGACAAGGCCTGATGGTGCTAAAGGGCTTGATCGATCGCCGTCTTCAGGCTCGCTTGAGCGTGCCGGACGACACCTGGCCCGACGATCTGCTGTCGCGTCTTCTGCGATTGCATCGGGACGATCAAGAGACGTGGTCGCTGCACGCCGTGCGGGACGAGTGCATGACGACGTTCCTGGCTGGGCACGAGACCACCGCGGGGACGCTGATCTGGTGGTCGTGGTGCATGGCTTCGAACCCGGCGGCCCAGGCTGCCGCGCGCGACGAAGTCGCGAGGACGCTGCGCGGTTCCGCGCCGACGACTGAGACCCTGCCAGCGCTGCACTACCTGACGCAAACTATCGAGGAAACGCTGCGCCTTTACCCCGCTGCACCCGTGCTGATCAGTCGTCGCGCGTCGGGGCCGATCGCATTGGGTGATTGGCATTTCCCCGTCGGCACGCTCTTCATGCTACCGGTTCAGGTGATGCATCACGACCCTCGATGGTTCCCGGAGCCCGCTGCCTTCCAACCCGCGCGCTTTGCCGCCGATGCACCGCGAATTCCGCGCGGCGCCTATCTGCCATTCGGCACCGGTCCACGCGTTTGCCTTGGGCAACACCTTGCGATGGCTGAGATGACGGTCATCGCTGCGATGATGTTGCAACGCTTTACGCTGTCAGTCCCCGATGGCATGGCGCATCCCAACCCCGTGATGAACGTCACCCTGCGCGCAGATCAGCCCGTGCGGTTGGCACTCACGCCGGCTATCTCCGGGGTGACCTGATCTGAGGCATTCGACAATGTCACGTCTATTGGCTTCAATCTTGTCCGGCCGCCAAATGGTTAAACTAGGGCATCCAGACCCTTTGAACCTAACTCGGCTATGCCCCTGTCAGTTGAGTTGCAGAGCTTCATATCACGCTCCACCTGGTCGGCGAAATTGACACAGGAGCAACTCGCTCGCGTCCAGAAAGATGCCTTTCAACGATCGTATTCTGCCGGCGCCCTGATCTGTCATCGGGGAGCGCCTGCGGATCATTGGATAGGCGTGATCGAAGGCTTAGTCAAAGTCGATACGGTCTCGAAAGGTGGGCGGGCCACGACCTTCGCCGGCGTGCCGGCGGGTTCCTGGTTTGGCGAGGGAGCCCTATTAAAAGATGAGCCGCGCCCATACTCGGTGGTAGCGCTGCGCGATAGCGAAATCGGGTTTATTCCGCACAGCACATTTGAGTGGCTGCTTGACAATAGCCATTCGTTCAGTCGATTTGTCATCGATCAACTCAATGCACGGTGTGGATATTACGTCGGTCTGGTCGGAAATCGCCGTTTGCAGAAAGCGTCTGCAAGAGTCGCTTTCTGTCTCGCTGAACTGTTCAATCCGCAACTCTTTGGCGTCACTGATCTGACGTTGGGTCTTTCGCAAGAGGAAATTGGACGTTTGTCCGGCCTTTCCAGGCAGAACACCAACCGGGCACTTCACGAGCTCGCTGATGCAGGGCTTTTAACGATCGAATATGGCTCAGTCCGAATTCTTGATCTGGCAGGGCTTCGAGATTTTGCCCACGCCGAAGATTGATAGCGCCTGGGCCTCATACGTGGCTATGCGTGAGATGGCTTCGTAATGGCCTCCCGGCTGCCAGCCTGCGCTCGAAGTCGAAATTTCTGAATTTTTCCTGTGCCTGTCTTTGGCAGGGTTCCGTACACGATCCTCACAGGACACTTGTAGTGAGCGAGCCGCTCTCGACAAAACGTAATCAGCTCTCGTTCAGCAGGTGCATCGATACCCTGTTTCAATTCGACAAATGCGCAAGGCACTTCACCCCATCTGGCATCGGGCTGCGCCACGACTGCCGCGATGAGGACTGCCGCGTGTTGGTGCAATACATCCTCCACCTCCACCGACGAGATATTTTCGCCACCCGAAATGATGACGTCTTTGGAACGATCCGTGATCTGAATGTATCCGTCCGGGTGTGCCACGGCAATATCGCCAGTGTGGAACCAGCCGCCCTCGAAGGCGTTTCGGGTAGCTTCCTCGTTCTTCAGATAGCCTTTCATCATGACGTTGCCGCGCAGCAGTATTTCTCCCTCGGTCTTTCCGTCTGCAGGCACCGGCTCAAGCGTAGCGGGATTGGCTACTCGCATGGATTCAAGTCCAGAGGCCCGATGACCTTGCCGCGCCTTCAGGCGCGCCTGCTCCTCGTTGGCCAGTGCGCGCCAGTTTGCCTGGATGAAGCAACTGACCGGCGTGCCGGAGGCTTCGGTGATGCCGTATACGTGCTCAACCTCGAATCCCAACTCGCTTACCGATTTCAATACGGTTGCCGGGGGCGGTGAACCCGCCGTGCGCACGCGAACGGCGCGAGGCAATGGGCTACGCTCGCTGGCGGGCGCGTCGGCCAATGCGGCCAGGACGATGGGTGCCGCACAGAAATGATCGACGCCGTACTCGTGGATGGCTTTAAATATTCCTGCGGCATTGACTTTGCGCAGACAGACATGGGTGCCGCCAGCTGCTGTGACTGCCCAGGCGAAGCACCATCCATTGGCGTGGAACATGGGGAGGGTCCAGAGATACACCGGCCCGCGCGGCACGCCCCAGTCAATCAACTGGAGCATGCTCATAAGATGAACCGCACGGTGACTGACCACGACCCCTTTCGGGTCGGAAGTCGTTCCGGACGTATAGTTCAATGCGATCGCATCCCATTCGTCCGCGGGCCATACGCCTTCGAAATCTGGATCACCTTCTCCGAGCAATTGCTCATAGTCGAGTTCACCGATTGATGACCCCGGCGGCGCTTCGAGATCGGCAATGTCGATCACGAGTGGCCTATCTGGAACGTGCTCAAGTGCGTCCGCAGCAAGGGCGGCGAATTCACGATCCACAAAAAGAACCTTGCATTCCCCGTGAAGCAGGATGAACCGAATACCGTCGGCATCCAGCCTGCAATTGATCGTGTTGAGCACAGCGCCGCTTAGCGGCACCCCGAAATGTGCCTCCACCAACGCGGGCGTATTAGGCGCAATGATCGATACGGTGTCGCCGCGCTTGACACCTCGCCGGACGAGCGCGCTGGCCAGCCGGCGGCAGCGGCTGCGCGTCGCCGCCCAGGTCTGGCGCATCGCGCCATGCACGATCGCGATCCGCTCCGGAAACAAGTCGGCGCATCGATCCAGTGAGTGCAGCGGCGTCAGCGGCACATGGTTGGCTTCGTTTCGATCGAGTCCGTGCTCGTAGATTGGGGTGGGCATGGTGTGTCTCCTCGTCTGATGTGAAAAGTGTCCGGATATAAGCGGTGCTTGGGTGCAGCCTCTGAATCGGATCGCTCAAACCTTGCGGTACCCCATCCAATCTAAACGTCGCGCGGGCTCGGAACTGTCCCGAACAAGACACTCCTTCGGTTCAGAGGGGGCGATTGGCTATCCGAGGTCGATTGTCATGTTCGAGACAACACGCCCTTTTCTGCCCCGCTAATCTTGCTCACAAGGCAATGCTGCTGTGCAACGAAGTTGTTCGGGTTTGCCGACCTTCGAGAGAGATGGGGTGACAGATGAAGAGAAGTGACACACCACCGGCGATGGATGCCGATGCGCTGCGCAAGGCCATCGAATGGGCCATCCTGTCGCGTCGCAGCGTCAGGGCGTTTCTGCCCACGCCGGTTCCGAGAGAGACGGTGGAATCGATATTGGACATAGCGCGCTTCGCTGCCACGGGCGTCAACATTCAGCCCTGGCGCGTCCATGTCGTCACGGGACGCGCCAAAGACCGTATCTGTGCCGCGATCCAGCGGGTTAATGACGATTCGGCATTAGACGAGACATGCACGGACGAGTGGGACTACTACCCGCGCGAATGGATATCGCCATACCTTGAAAGAAGACGCGCGGTGGGTTGGACGCTATATGGGTTGCTTGGAATCGAAAAGGGCGACAAGGCGCGAATGCAGGCCCAACACAGCCGCAACTATCAATTCTTCGACGCACCTGTCGGCTTGTTTTTCACAATCAACCGCGTCATGCAGCAGGGTAGCTTGCTCGACTACGGCATGTTCCTGCAAAACATCATGATCGCCGCCCGTGCTCATGGCTTGAGCACATGCCCTCAAGCGGCATTTATGAAGTACCACAAGGTCATTGCCGATCAACTTCGATTGGACGCAAGTGAGATGTTCGTCGTCGGTATGAGTCTTGGATTGGCGGATCCCTCATGCATCGAGAACACCCTCGTCACGGAGAGAGCGGAGGTTGGCTCGTTCACAACGTTTTATTCGGATTAGCGGCGCGTATCGGATGCGCGTCCAGACGCTAATCGGCGGCGCGCGTATCGAATGCTTCAGCGCAGCTTCACATGAAAGGAAAACGGATATGCAGATCAGAGACAACGTATTTGTAGTGACCGGGGCCGGTTCCGGCTTGGGGGCCGCCACAGCGAACATGATCGTCGAGCGGGGCGGCAAGGTGGTCCTGGCGGACGTCAACCCCGACGCGGGTGAGGCCATCGCCGTCCAGCTAGGGCCCAACGCCCGGTTCGTTGCCACCGACGTCGCCAGCGAACCCAGCGCCAAGGCAGCTTTTGCAGCAGCCATGGAAATGGGACGCCTTCGCGGACTCGTCAATTGCGCAGGCGTAGCGCCCGCCGAAAAGATCATCGGCCGTGAAGGAATCCACAAGCTGGAGTCGTTCGCTCGAACGATCAATATCAACCTGGTCGGCAGCTTCAACATGATCCGCATTGCGGCGGAGAGGATGAGCGCCTGCCCGCAAGAGACCTCCGGCGAGCGCGGCGTCATCATCTGCACAGCGTCGGTGGCCGCGTTTGAGGGGCAGGTGGGGCAGGCCGCCTACGCCGCTTCCAAGGGCGGGGTTGTCGCGATGACGTTGCCACTCGCGCGGGAACTCTCCCGCTACGGCATCCGCGTCATGACCGTTGCGCCAGGCATCATGGAAACCCCCATGCTGCTCGGCATGCCCGCTGACGTACAGGAGGCGCTGGGCAAAACGGTGCCGTTTCCAGCCCGAATGGGCAAGCCAGCGGAGTATGCCGCGCTGGTAGAGCACATCCTTTTGAACGAATACCTGAACGGCGAGGTCATCCGCCTCGACGGCGCCATCCGTATGGCCGCCAAATAAACCGCATCCCTCTTTTCAGCGAATAAGCCATGTCCAAAGATCCTGTTGTTATCGCCTCCGTCGCACGTACTCCTATTGGCAGCTTCCAGGGAGAGCTTTCCAGCTGCACGGCGCCGCAGCTCGGCGCTGTCGCCGTGAAGGCCGCTATCCAGCGCGCCGGCATTAGCGCCGACACGGTGCAGGAGCTCATTCTGGGTTGTGTGCTGCCCGCCGGCCTTGGCCAGGCCCCGGCGCGCCAGGCGGCAATCACCGCCGGGTTGCCTCTGTCGGTAGGCTGCACCACGGTCAACAAGGTGTGCGGTTCCGGCATGAAAGCTGCCATGCTGGGCCATGATCTACTGATGGCCAACAGTAACGAAGTGATTGTTGCGGGCGGCATGGAGTCCATGACTAACGCTCCGTACTTCATCCCGAAAGCGCGAGGGGGTTTCCGCCTGGGTCACGGACAGATCCTCGACCATATGTCCTTCGACGGCCTGGAAGATGCCTATTTCCATAAGGGCCGTGCCATGGGGACATTCGCTGAAGAGTGCGCCGAGTCCTACGGTTTCTCGCGAGAGGATCAGGATGCCTACGCAATCGAATCCACCACCCGCGCCCAGGCCGCGATTCGGTCCGGTGCCTTTGCATGGGAAGTCGCCCCCGTGATGACCTCCAGCAGAAAAGGCGAAGTCCTGGTGGAGCAAGACGAGCAGCCGTCCAGAGCCAAACTGGACAAGATCAAAAGCCTGAAACCCGCTTTCAAGACCGGTGGTACGGTGACTGCGGCCAACTCCAGTTCGATTTCCGACGGTGCTGCCGCTTTGGTGCTGATGCGCCGTTCAAGCGCCGACAGACTTGGGATCAAGCCGCTCGCCGCTATCGTCGGGCATGCCGCTCACGCGCAAGAGCCGAGACTGTTTACCACCGCTCCAGCGGCCGCGATGGAGAAACTCCTGTCCAGGATTGGATGGGCGACGTCCAGCGTGGATTTGTGGGAAATCAACGAGGCATTTGCGGTCGCCGTCATGGCCGCCATGCGGGACATGGCGCTCGATCACGGCAAGGTCAACATACACGGCGGCGCATGCGCCATCGGTCACCCCATCGGCGCCTCCGGAGCACGCATTCTGGTCTCCTTACTTGCGGCCCTCAGATTGACGGGCGGAAGCCGCGGCGTTGCTAGCCTTTGCATCGGCGGCGGCGAAGCCACGGCCATGGCTATCGAGATGATTTAGCATAAGCGTCGGTCATCGGACTGTGTCCGGCCACTCTCGGTTACTCGACGACAGCAGCTACCTCGTCGACAAAACGGACGTGGCCCGAGGTCGACCTGTTACGCCCCAGTCATGAGTTATCACCCGGCAATTGGAATCTCCGCATGACTGATTGCTACTGTCGCTGAGACATCAAAACCAACGTCATCGCAGCTTCATGCTTCCTTGCTGGTGGATGAATGATGGATGCGCGCCGTATTGGTAGATGAACGATGCACCGTACCGGTACTGACGGCCGCTCCGAACACAGAATAGGGCTTTCCTGGAGAGTCACTTATGCCTCTGATTGATTTCAATTCCCTCGCGACTGCAAAGGCCGAGGCATGGAGGTCGTCGATTGTCGGGGAAATCGGCTCGGCAAAAATTAAGGTTTTGCGCATGGACGCGCAACCGTATGAAGAGGAGATTCACGACTACAACGAAGCGTTGCTGGTCGTCGACGGAAAGCTTCTTCTTCAGGTTGGGCATGAAACTGTCGTCGTTGAAGCTGGACAGATGTATCTCGCGCCAGCAGGTACTGCACACTCTGTGTTACCAGGAAGCCACGGTAGCCTGGTCATTATTGACGTATAAAGCCGGCTGCCTTCCGCGATGTAGGGAGGCTGAGTCCGGGCCAGAGCCGGTCATCGGACACACGCCCCAAGGTCGTCGACAATGGTTCCACCAATCACGAAGACTCTTCAACGGAGAGATGAGTGACGACCTCGAAAAGCATCCGCAGAGCAACCGCAGAGGACGTACCGGTTCTTACACAGATCCGCAACGATGCACACGCAAAGAAGGCGGCGCACAGGGATTATGCGTGGGGCAAGGAAGGGGACGGATTTTCCGAAGGATGGGGACTACCCAGTCTCTCGCGAAGAGAGGTGTACGTTGTCGAGCAGGACGGCATGCGAGGCGAGGCAGTCTGTCGCCGGTTCTGCAATTTACGCGACAGGCGCCAATAGGCTTGTGTCGAGCCCGAACTCTTCCTTTAGGCCGATCCACCCCTTCTGCGTGACGTGGATGGCGCGCGACGATTCAGCGCGCCGTAGCCAACCGATCGCGCATAACCGGCTCATGAGTTGCACGCCTAGCGGGCCGGCAAGGTGATACTCCCGTTCGGTCCAGTCGAGGCATTGCCGGGCAAGACCGCGCCGGTTTGGCTTGAGCGCCGCTACCTCCAAGCCCATGCGGCTAAACCATTCGATGCCGGCGGGCGTTACGTCGAATCGTTTGTCGTCGGCCGCGAGAAGGAAACTTCGCTCTTGCAAGCCATGGGTTACAGCGACGCCGATGCGCCCAGCCAGGTGGTCATAACAGCACCGTGCAAACTGAAGCCTTTGAGCTTCCCGGCTGGGTGGCCTCCGTCGCATGCTTTCTGTCACGCCGATGGCGGCGAGATTTTCCAGCGCTGAGGCAACATGGGAACCGCCCAACCGATAATAGCGGTGTCGACCCTGTGTTTCGACCATCACCAAGCCGCCTGCAAGGAGTTTGCTCAGATGCGAACTGGCCGTCTGCGGGGTGATGCCAGCGGCAAAAGCCAGCTCGCCAGCAGGCCGCGCATGTCCATCGAGCAAGCTCATGAGCATGGCAGCACGGGCCGGATCGGCGATCAGGAAAGCGGCGGAAGCGATATTCGGTTGCGGACCCATCGTCGAGCTCCATAGCATTCTCGTCAAGATAGCACCGAAGCATGGGCACATGCTTCGATACGCGTCGAAACATCCTGCATCGAACCCACCGTAGACTTTGGATCATCAAGCTCACGATGGGGATCAACGATGACCGAAAGCAACGATGCAGAAATCCGCCACGTCTACGAACGGTGGCACGAGACGGTCTGCGAGCGCGATCTCGACGGCCTGATGGCGCTTTATGCCGAAGACGCCATCCTTGAAACCCCTCTAATTCTGGTCACCTTGAAAGACAGAACCGAGGGCATTCTGAAGGGAAAAGCCGAAATCCGGCCGTTCTTCGAAGCCGGCCTGCGCAAGCTACAGAATGATCTTGGCCGATGGTATCGAACCGGAACATTCTTCTCCAATGGCCGGCAACTGACCTGGGAGTATCCGCGTGACACGCCGCAAGGCGATCAGGTCGATCTTGTCGAGGTGATGGACATCGCGAACGGGCTCATTGCCCACCATCGGGTCTACTGGGGCTGGGTCGGCTTCAAGGCGCTCGTCGCCGCCCTGAACAAGCCCGTTCCGTGAACGTGCCGAATCCGGAAAATAACGGAGCCATCCAACGCCGGGTCCTGGCGGCAACCAGCGTCAGCTATGTGCTCGTCCTTTTGGACACATCGATTGTCAATGTTGCCCTGGGCCGTATCTCCGTGTCACTGGCGACCCAGATCGCGGGGCTGCAGTGGGTAATGAACGCCTATACGCTGGCGTTTGCCAGCCTGCTCCTGACGGGGGGCACGCTAGGCGATCGCTGGGGTGCGCGAAACGTCTATCTTGCCGGTCTATTGGTGTTCACGCTCGCCTCGACGATCTGCGGGGTAGCGGCAGATTTGCCGAGCCTCATTGCCGCGCGTGTCTTGCAGGGAGTGGGCGCGGCAATGCTGGTACCGTGCTCGCTGAAACTCATTAATCATGCCTGCCCCGAACCCGAGCAACGGGCACGCGCGGTCGGCATATGGGTCGGCTGCGGCGGGGTCGCCATGGCGGCGGGTCCCTTGGTCGGCGGTGTTCTGATCCATCTGTTCGATTCTGGTGGTTAGCCTTAAACCAAAACGTGCGTGCGCTGGGAGTCGCCCTTTCGACAGGAGAGGCAGATGGACGTGCTCGAGACGAACCCGCACGATGACAGCGTCTCTCAGTCAATTGGTGCGGTATCGATCGGAATCGGGCCTCGACCGTATTACTAGTGTCAGCATTCATGAACGTCGGCTTTGGAGCGCTGCGCTGGATTCGGTCGCGCCCGCGCAGCGATTTGATGCCAGTCGGCATTCAAAAGCATTGCGGGCGCGACATAGCATTGACTCGGTTTAGCTCGGTTCAGAGGCTGCGCCTCCACCGCCCAGCAAAACCTCCGTCACGTCCTCGGAAAACCGTTTGGGCTGACCTTCGATGAGTAGTCGTTCCGGGTTTGACGGATCCCGCTCCACCTTGGGAAGTCCGTGAGCCACGAGCGCGCGAGCACAACCGATCCAGTCGGGGTTCACTGGCCCTGTTGGCTCGTTGACAGAGGCCCAGGACAGCGTGCCGAGCACATCGTCTCCGAAGCCTTGCGTCTCACGCCAGCTAGCACCGCGAGAGAGCAGAAAAGCCGTCAGATCCGCGTCGCCACGAAAGACAGCGTGGTTCAGCGCTGTCGCGTCCCAGTCACCTCCACGCGCGGCGACGGGCCAGCCGAGTTCGACCATGACCTTGACCGCCGCGCTGGATCCCCATGCCGCGGCGTCGGGCAGGAGCCGAATCCGGTCCTCCGGCAATGAGCGGGGCAACTCAGGATGCCGCGCCTGAATGCGGCGGGCCTCGACCGCGTCAGCGTGGGCACAGGCCGCCACGAAGTCATCATCCGCGGTGAGGTGCTCCTCTGCCCCGTAGGCACGCAAGAGCGCCACGACTTCCGTTAGACCGACCTGCGTCGCCAGCCGCCAGGCACTGATGCCGGCGGCCGTCCGCGCCTTGGGATCGGCACCGGCCGCAAGCAGTGCGGCAATATGGCCGGACGATCTGCGCACAGCGATCGCACGCAGAAGCGGGGGCCCCCAGATTTTCGTGGGTCCTTCTCCGGCCGGTTCGTTCGCATCGCCGCCATGAGCCAGCAGCAACTCGAGCGCGGCCGGGTCCGGCATGTCAAGCGCTCGCCGTAACGCGTTCGTTCCGGCCACGCGCGCGCCGTACCGGAGCAGCAGGCGCGTGCAGTCCGGGTTTTCCAGCGAGTGATAGAGCGATTCACCGTCATTGGGATCGGCGCCAGCCTTCAGAAGCATCTCAGTGAGAGACGGATCGCGGACTACGCCAGCCGCACCGTAAAGGGCAGACAGTGGACCCGTCTCGTCGGGGCTTGCCAGTGAAGCCGGTGGAAACCGGTTACCGATACGCTGGTTGGGACTGGCCCCGGCCTGCAGAAGATGCTGCGCGCACTCCCGTAGCCGCGCAGTGAACTCCGGAAGTAGTCCCAGGTGCGAGTGTGTCACTGCGACTAGCGGCGGGAGGTTCAGCGGTCCTCCCGCACGGTTCGTCCAATCCGGATCGGCTGTGATTGTCCGAGCCACCACCTCGAGATGTCCCGCTGCGCAGGCGACGTAAGGGTCGGTTGCGAGAAGGTCGGGGTGTTGGTGCAGGAGCTGAACTGCGACGCGTGGCCGTGCCGCGTCATAGGTGCCGGTGACGTCTCCGCCATAGGCGAGGCCAAG
Source organism: Burkholderia sp. GAS332 (assembly GCA_900142905.1). Classification (NCBI taxonomy): domain Bacteria; kingdom Pseudomonadati; phylum Pseudomonadota; class Betaproteobacteria; order Burkholderiales; family Burkholderiaceae; genus Burkholderia; species Burkholderia sp. GAS332. The sequence goes on from FSRV01000002.1 coordinate 4,146,923, forward strand.
CCAGCGGCGTATCAGAACCGCCTGTTCGTGATGAGCGAAGGCGCTTGTTTCGACATACAGATCGAGATCGGCCCAGGAAGAAAAGCCATACTCGCGCGCGATGCAGGACTGCGCATCGTGCAGACGAAGTTGAAGCGCAGTCACTTCACTATCCGTGCGGTGCGCGGCGGCGGGAAGATGATGGACGAAGCGAGCGATCGCTGTTGCGTTGCCGTTGCGGTAGAGGCGCAACAGCTCTTTCGCTTGCTTCTTCAAATGGTCAAGATTGGCCTTGGGAGGCAGCTTCTTCATGGCGGATCCTCGTGCATTTGATGGCCGAAGGTCCGCAATACCGCCAGCACAAAGGATGGTGAGATAGATGATGCGCTGCTACAGGTGGGTTCAACCCTTTCCGCGGACCCGGAAGCGGCCTGCACCGCTAATCCGGATGCTATGCGATGGCATGCAACGCCGTCAACCCGGTTGCGATCATATTGGAGCGGGTACGGGTGATCGCTTGGGACGGATGCCGGCCAATTCGAGTCCTTCAATACCCGCGGGTGAATCGTTCACAATCTGCGCCAACGGTGATGCGGTCCCCGTCCATGCCATGTTGGCGCGAATAGCGCACAATGATTAAACCCACGAGTGCCTGCACCGCAGGTGTGAAGGTGCGCATCACTCGCCAGCGTATGGTCGGAAAAGTCGCCCGACACAGTGGCGCGGACATAACAGCCGGAGTAACGCCCGGCCACCCGTGGCATTCCACGCTATGAGCAATGGGAACCGAGCGGTCATTGCTCGCGGCCGCCGGGCTCGCAGGCAGACGTTCGATACGTGCTCTCGGCCCTCTTGAGACCACTATGCATGGCGTGAGAAACGATGCCCCAGTTCGCGCAACCACGTCAGAAAGGTATTGATGGCGGGATCCTCAAGGCGTGCATGGTGGACGTAGCTGCAGTAGCGCCATGCCGGCAAGGCCGGGCCGTCGAACGGAAACACGAGACGGCCCTCCTCGACATCGAGCGCGACAAGCGCGGTCGGGCCCATTGCAATACCCAAGCCATCAATGGCGGCCTGCAGGGTCAAATAAAAGTGATCGAGTTGCTGAGAATTGCGTGCGGCAAGCCGAGGGTTACCACACGCCGCAAGCCATTCGGCCCAAAGGCCGGGATAGGTCGCCGTGTGCAGCAGGGTGTGATGCGCCAAGTCTGAGACATGGTGTATCGGATGAGCTTCCAACACCTTGGGCGAGCACACCGGTAGTCGGACTTCCGACAAAAATTCGTTGACGACATACCCCGCCGGTTTCTGCTCGCTACCGCGAATCGCCACATCGCATTCGTCGCGTAGCCTTTCGATCGGTTCATCCGAAGTCGTCAGTCGGATTTCCACCGCCGGATTGGTCAGTTGGAAGTTGGAAAGCTGCGGTAATAGCCATCGCAACGCGAAAGTAGTCGGCGCATTGACCCTGATGATCTGCTGTCGCGTGACCCGGAGCTGTTCATCGGTGGCCAGCGCGATGCGGTCGAGCGCCGCCGATATCTCCGACAAGTAAGCGCGCCCCGGCGCGGTCAGTACGACCCTTCGGCCGCGGCGTTCAAACAGGTTGTGTCCGAGCCACGCCTCCAGTTGTCCCACTTGCCGGCTAACGGCCCCGTGCGTGACGCACAGCTCGTCGGCTGCGGCTGAAAAGCTCTCGAGCCTGGCGGCGGCTTCGAATGTGCGCACTGCGTTCAACGGTGGCAGACGACGTGGCATGCGGCGAATCTCTATGTGAGTTTTCCTGACAATTAAGATGAGTTTATATCGATTTTCGTGACGGCTGTAGTCCAATATATTGCGCTGGTGGGCAGCAGATCGGGTTCTGGATCTGTTCGATTAAGTCACCAGGAAGACTACCGTATGTCGAATGTTGTTGTGGTTGGTGCGCAGTGGGGCGATGAGGGAAAAGGCCGGATTGTGGATTGGCTTGCCGAGAAGGCGGACATCGTTGCCCGCTACAACGGTGGCCACAACGCCGGTCACACGCTGGTGGTGAATGGTCAGACCTACAAACTGGCGCTGCTGCCCAGCGGTATCGTGCGCGGCAAGCTGGGTCTGATCGGCAACGGCGTTGCGCTTGACCCCGAGGCGCTGCTTGTGGAGATTGACCGTATGGCCGCGCTGGGCATCCGCGTCACGCCCGAGGTGCTGCAGATCGCCGAGACGGCTACGCTTGTCCTGCCGGTCCATCGCGCGATCGACGCCGCCCAGGAACGCTTGCGCGCCAAGCCGATCGGCACCACGTTACGCGGTATCGGCCCGGCATACGAAGACAAGGTTGGGCGTCGAGGCTTGCGCGTCTGCGACCTGGCTGAACCGGAACTGCTCGCTCAAAAGCTCGATGGTCTGCTTGAGCACCATAACGCGTGGTTCCGAGGCCTCGGTCTGGAACCTTTCCAGCGAGACCAGGTGTTGAGTGGCCTGCTTGCCACGGCGCCAAGAATCCTACCGTTCATGGGGCGCGTCTGGGAACAGCTCGACAAGGCCCATTCATCGGGCAAGCGCACGGTTTTCGAAGGCTCGCAAGCCGTGATGCTTGACGTGGACTGGGGTAGCTATCCCTATGTGACGTCGTCGAGCACCATCGCCGCTGGCGCGGCCAGTGGCACCGGCATCGCCCCCTCGCACCTGGGGCAGGTGCTTGGCGTCAGCAAGGTCTATGCAACGCGTGTTGGCGAAGGCCCTTTCACGTCCGAAGTGGAGGGAACACTCGGTGACGTGCTCAGGCAGCGCGGCGGCGAGTATGGCGTCAATACCGGCCGCCCGCGTCGTTGCGGTTGGCTGGACACTGTGCAACTGCGCCAGAGCAGCAAGGTAGCCGGCATCAACCTGCTAGCGCTGACCAAACTGGATGTGCTCGATGGTTTCGATTCAGTCTACGTGTGCGTAGGCTACGAGCTTGATGGGAAGCGCATCGACTACATGCCGTCCACCAACGCCGAGCAGCAACGGCTGCGGCCGGTTCTCAAGCGCTTTGATGGTTGGGACGGTTCGACCCGGGGTATTCGGTCTTATGGCGACCTGCCCCGCCAGGCCGCGGCGCTGATTGAAGCGATTCAGCAGGAAGTCGGCATTCCGGTGTCAATGGTGACCACGGGCCCTGAACGTGATGACGCGATTGTCTTGCGATCTCCATTCGCGGAAGCGGACGGCATGGCAATCTAATTGAACCGTTACTGAGCACTCCGACTGACCCTTGTGGGCCGCACTGAGCCGGTTGTCGTCGGGTTCAGTGCGGCCGGCACAAGTCTGTTGTCCGTCGCCAGGCGCCGCGAGTACTCGCGACTACCTGACAAACGTGCGCCCAGCAGGGTAGACCACAATGTCGAACGGCTGGCCCGTAGCGCCAGCGGTGGCTATTTTGCGTCCTCAGCCGTGTTATGGATGGCCTGGCCGCCCTTCGAAATGTCTTCGCCCGCACCCGCAACGGTGTTGCAGGCCGCGATGAGTGCAGTACAAGCGATCAGAAACAGAGTGATGAGTCGCGTCATGTTGTTCTCCTTCCACAGAGTTTGGGCGGCGGCAGGCGGTTGCTAGCCGGAACACGTATGGGCGTCGTGCACCTATCCGGGCTAGCGCGGACCCTCCGCATGAGTCAAATCGTAGGCGAGACGTCAAGCCAACAGCGGCGTCGAATCCACGCCCGCGTCGCAATCCCGCCTGTCCTTCCGTAGTAGCTAATTCGATCCCCCCATGATCGACTGCCGATAGCAGAATGGTGATTATCAAGTATGGCGACGGAATCTAAGATGTCTCCATGGTTCGGGTCCAGCACGAATCGTTCCCACTACCGTGCCGTTGGCACACCAGATCAAGGAGCATCGCAATGGATATCCGTACGAGAGGCGCGAGGATTAACGTCAGGGAGCAGGGGGACGGCAAACTGGCTCTCGTGTTTCTTCACTACTGGGGCGGATCGTCCCGTACATGGGACGGTGTTGTCGACGAGCTAGCGAGCCAATACCGGACCATTGCCACCGACCACCGTGGATGGGGTGATTCGGAAGCGCCCACGCACGGCTACACGATGGCTGATCTGGCGAACGATGCACAGGATGTCATCGCGGCACTAAATCTGCGGCGCTACGTTCTGGTCGGTCACTCAATGGGCGGGAAAGTCGCGCAATTGCTTGCGTCGCGACGACCTGATGGACTGGAGGGCGTCGTGCTGGTCGCGCCGTCACCGCCTTCGCCGATGGTCCTTCCGGACGAGCAGCGCGCAGCGATGGCCGCGGCCTACGATTCGCGTGAATCGATCAGCTGGGTGCTCGACAACGTGCTCACCGCGAACCGGCTCGCGCCCGCCTATCGCGAGCAGGTCATCGTCGACAGTCTGCGCGGCGCGCCGCAAGCCAAGGCCGCGTGGACTAATGCCGGCATGCTTGAAGACATCACGGGCGACGTCGTCTCCATCAATGTACCCGTCATGGTGATCGCAGGCGAACTGGACCAGGTCGATCGTGTAGAAACCTTGCAGAAGGAACTGCTGCACCGGATCGCAGGTGCGCGCCTGCATGTATTGCCGGGCACCGGACACCTTTCTCCACTTGAGGCTCCCTTCGCCCTCGCGACGGTTATCCGCCAGTTCGTTGGCGAACTGGAATCACGCACTACTACCAGTACGCCCAACACACCGGAGCAGGTTCCGGCCGCCTTCGATGTCGCATTCAACGCGGGCGATATCGACAACCTGCTCGGCTTGTTCACCGATAACGCAACGATGCGGATGGCGGACGATGAGAACGTGGCAAGCGGTCTTGAGGCGCTGCGTCGTCAGTTCACGGAACTCTTGAAGGCAGGGCCACACATCCGCAACCATGTGCGGCTTTCGCTCGTCAGTGGCGACATCGCGCTGGTACTGGTCGACTGGACGGTGGCCGTAACGCTGCCGGACGGCCAACGCGCCAATCAATCCGGCACCGCTACGCAAGTCATGATGCGTGGCGACGATGGGGGATGGAAGCTACGGATCTCCAACCCACTCGGAACCAGCCTGGCTGCCGAGTATACCGCCGCGTAGTATCCACTCGCGTTGCCGTCCCGGCGTCTATGAGCCCGCACGTTTAGGGCCGCCGTGGGATCGACGCACGCGCACAGTGCGTGGTGGCGTGACGTGATCCCACGGTGGCTCGTCGCCAAATGCAGCGACCAGATAATCGAGCAAGTGGCGCACTTTGAGAGGCATATGACGCGCGCTCGGATAGACCGCCTGGATCGTCAGTTCCGACGTGTGGTACTCCGGCAGCAGCGCGACGAGTTTTCCACGCGCGATCTGCTCGCCGAACACGAACGTCGGCCCATACACGATGCCGGCTCCGGCGAGCGCCGCTGCAAGCAGCATCTGGGTATTGTTGGCTGCCATCCGGCATGGACCACTGATCACGTGCGCACGAAGTTTCGCGTCGACCAGCGTCCAGTCTCCAACGGAGACGGCTTCGCTAAACGTGAGCCGCGGTGCCTGCCGCAGGTCGTCCGGGCCGCGCGGCGTTCCGTGACGCTTGAGGTAGTCCGGGGACGCACAGATGACCATTCGACACGGTGCGAGCCGGCGTGCGACCAAGCCTGAATCGGGTAATCGCCCGATTCGTACCGCAAGGTCTACACCGGCTTCGAGTAGGTCGACATAGCGGTCGCTCAGCGACACTTCAATATTGACGTGGGGGTGTTCTTCCAGATATTTCGCGAGGACTTCACCGAGATGCATCGCCCCGAAGGTGACGGGTGCGGCAATTCGCAACACGCCACGGGCGGTTCCGTGAGCATCGCTCGCCTCGCGATTTGCCTCGCCGTAGGCTTCGAGAATCCGTTTGCATCGCTCGTAATAGACCTGACCCACATCAGTCAGGCTGAGACGGCGCGTGGTGCGCTGGAGCAGCCTCGCGTTCAGCTCGGCTTCGATCGCGCTGACGTACTTGCCGGCCATCGCAGCGGATAATCCGAAGCGCCGCGCCGCGGCGGCGAAACTGCCTTCATCGACTGCAGCGACGAATACTCCCATGCCGGTTAAGCGGTCCATTCGTTCCTCGATTCGATCGCTGGATTATCGGATAGATCAGCGTGGCCAACAACTATCGACGGAACGGGACACCGATAAAGTTCGGCAAGCAAAACGTTTGTGAACGTCTCCTGCCTGTCGTCTTGCTGATCACAACCTTCCAATCTGCAGCCATTGCACCGAAGGGTGTTCACCCGGCACAGTCTCCGGAAAGACCGAATACGCCAGTCTCAGACCGCGTGCCACACGGGAGCGAAGGCGGTCTGCCGCTCGGCCGCGTCGAGCTCAAAAAAATGAGCCAGGGTGTGTCCGGCCAGTGTTAGCGTTAGAGGTACGCGGCGTCGCCGAAAGATATCGACGCGCCGCGCGTTCACTTATGCTGCCTTGAGCAGTCCGAGTTGCTGCAGAGCAGTTACGCCGTCGTCCAGTCCGATTTCTTCAACGATCTTGCCGTCCTTAAGGCGGAGCACCGTCGTGCCGGTGAAACGCATTGTCCGGCCGGTCGCAGCCGGCAACGAGCCGATGAGGAAATCGTTGAATGCCGGGCCGGTATGCGTGCCGCCACCTTCCCAACGGCCGACTACATAGTCCCCTTCTGCGATTAGATCAGCGGCGCCCCAGAAGTTGAGGTCCGGGAATGCTTCGCGGAAACCGGTCATGAATGCCTTGATGTCCTCGCGGCCTCGACGCGGTTCGTGCAACGAATAGCGCAGAAGCATGTCGGGAGCAGCAAGCTCGTCGACGATGTCGAGGTTGCATGTTTTGCCCCAGAAATCGGTGAACCAGCGGCCTACGATTGCCTTGTTGTCATCTTCTTTGGACATGATGAATTCCTCATTGATGGTGTTTGAAGAAGAGAAGCACGATCGCCTCTCTCTGCTTGAACAATAGCGACGCAAGTCGTCAGCAGCCCCCCGTTTCTTGCTGCAACACTCGAAGAACCGCCATGTGGTTTTTGGTGACGAGGGGTACTATGGCTTGCCGTTCGTAGCCAGCCGCGCCAGCGGCTTTGGCAAAGCGAATGCTGATCGACAGCGCGCCATAACAGGTAAGGCTCACCACGCGACGTCACAAATACTTCGTCTAGATGCCATGTAATGTCGAACTTGCGACGCGCAGCCTCGACGTGATGCGCGAAGCTCGCGCCAATCAAGTTGTGATATCGTTTTCAAAATCCCATGAATATCCACGCGCTTCCCGAAAGCTCGCCTCGATCGAGCTGGCTACCGGCCGGCACGCTTCTGCTCGTCGGTGCGTTGATTGCGTCGAAGGCGGGTTTTGATATTGTCTTCAATGCGATTACCGGCGGTGTGCCGTGGATTCGCGTCGTGCTGTTTCTTGCACTGGCCACCACAGGGGTTTTTTGCGCGCAGCGCACCGGCCTTCGACTGGCTGCCCATGATCTTGGTCATCCTATTGCAGTCGCTTTTGGTATCGGACTGCTCGTCGCGCTTTACGTCGCGACCGTCGACCTCATCGTATTCCGGCATTTGCTGCCGCCAAGTTACGTTGCTTATTTTTCCGGGCATCCCCTTTCAGAACGCATGCTTTACTTCATGCTGCGCGCGTTCAACGAGAACATTCTTTACCGACTTTTTTTCATGTCGGCCGTGCTGTGGGGCATGGGCCTTGTTTGGCGGAATTCACAAGGACATATTCCAAAGGCCGCTTACTGGATCGCCATTATTCTCGCCCAGGCTATTCCAATGCTGCTGAATGAAGCACCGTTTTATCCGCCGCACTTAACGCCAATTTTTCTGCTCTATGTCCTTGTGCGATTTATCCTGGCGGGCATTCTTTGGGGTTTTCTCTACTGGCGATATGGCTTTGTAACGGCAGAAATGGCCCACGTTAGCACGCATATTTTTCTGCAGCCGATCATGGGGTATGTGTTGGGCGCAGGTTAACAAAAGCACCTGCCCTCGATGCGCCACCACTACTGCCTTCGATGATCGAACAAGGTTCGGGCGTGATCGAGCAAGTGGCAGACCTTATCGAGTCCGTGGCCTCGCCGCCAGTGCAGCCGCAACTCACGAGATTCTCGAAAAACTACCCCTAGGCGTGGTGGACATGACGGATGCTCCCGCGCGGAGCAGAATGCACTTTCGGACTTAACGAAATCGCTGCGACTTTTGTCCGATCGTTGTTGACGACACAGTTTGCGCGACGTGGTGAGGTTCATCCTGGGCTGTGGCACCCGCACTGCAGCAAACGCAGAAATCGCGTACGGTTCGCCGTAGCGAGATGGCACAGCGGCGGCGTAGGGCATTTGTCAACCGGGCGCGCCTGGTAGCGTCAAGCGCGGATGCCGGGAAGTGTTGTCCCAGACGCATGCGACCAAAGGACCAGAAACCATGAACAAGAGAGACATCAACTCAGCCGGCACAGATCGCAGCGCACGCCGTGGAAACGTCGTGGCGGGCCTCGTTTATGTGTTTGAGCAGGTCATGCCGGACCCGTTCGTCCTTGCAATTGGCTTGACCCTGGTGGTGGCTCTGCTGGCAGTGGCCTTCGCGCCGCATGCTTCGCTGGCGGTCATCCTGACCTCCTGGTACGGTGGTACGTTCAACATTCTCGGCTTTGCGCTGCAGATGATCCTGATTCTCGCGACGGGCTACGCGATCGCCGACGCACCCCTCGTCCAGCGCGGCTTGCGGGCGATGGCTGCCGGCGTGCGCACGCCGACCCGTGCCGCGCTGCTGGTTTTCCCGATCGTCGCGATGGCCGCGTGGCTCAACTGGGGACTTGGCCTGGTGGTCGGCGCACTCCTGTCGCGCGAAATCGCCAAGCGCGTGAAGGTGGATTTCGCATGGCTCGTCGCCGGTAGCTACTCGGCGTGGTCGGTCTGCAATAGCGGTTTGTCCAGCTCGATCGCCTTGTCACAGGCGTCGCATGGCAACGCATTGAACCTTGTTGAGAAAGCCACCGGGCAGGTCATTCCGTTGAGTGAGACCGTGTTCGCACCTTTCGTCTTTATCCCGACGGTCCTGGTGGTTGTCGTCATGACGGCGATCTTTATCTGGATGCACCCGAGGCAGGAAGATGTGGTCGCTTTCAATGAAACGCAGGCGGAGCCTGCAGCGGCTGCAGAGGCCGATCCGCATGCCCGCGACGCGAAAGCATCGTCCTTCGCTGCCCGTGCGGAACGGTCGATGCTCGGCACGTTGTTCCTGCTGGTGCTGGGCGTCGGCTATCTCGCGATGACGTGGACCAGCAAGGGTTTCGAGTTGGACATCAACACCACGATCCTGATCTTCCTGCTGGTAGGGCTCGCGCTGCAGCGCACACCGATCGCTTATGCCGATGCGATTCGCCGCGCCGCGCGGCAGACCGGATCGATGCTGCTTCAATATCCGATGTACGGCGGCATCATGGGCATCATGACCGGGACTGGGTTGGCGTCGACGATCGCCAAGACGTTCGTGGCCATTGCGACGCCGGTCACGCTGCCCGTCTTGAGTTACTTGAGCTCGCTGATCATCACACTGCTCATTCCCAGCGCAGGCGGACACTGGGCTGTTCAGGGGCCTTTCGTCCTTCCCGCCGCCTTAAGCCTGCATGCTTCGGTGCCGCGCACGGCCATGGGGGTCGCCATGGCCGAAAACGTCTCGAACATGCTGCAGCCTTTCTGGGCTGTACCCGTGGTGGCGATCGCCGGCATTCGCATCCAGCGTGTCATGGGCTACACGGCGATCACGTTCGTCGTATCGCTCGTCATCTATGCGGTGGCGCTTTGGCTGATTCCATGATCCGCTGACCCAAGGCTTAAGCCGGAGGCGACTGCACGATCACGCCGTACCACCCCAAGCCGCGATAGCTCTCGTAGCCTGGGGTGGCGGCGAACGATACGGTGCGGCCATCCGTCAGTTGATAAAAACCTGCTGGGCGGCCGTCGGTATTCAGGCGGAACTGCTCGTCGAGCACGCCTTTGTCGTCCGAACTCGCAATCACGCGATGCGACGCGTTGACGATCATGCAGCGCGTGCGGCGCCATTCGTCGTCCGTGAGCCGCACGCCTTTGACGACCGCCGACGCTTGCGGCGCCCAATCGAAAAAGATCACCAGCGCACCGAGCGGTTTGCCGTCGACCGCGCCGTTCTCGCGGATCGCGGTCGCATAGGTCGCGACGTGCGCGTGCTTCAGAAGCGGCAGCGCTTCAATATCGCCCGCAACAAAGTCCGCGCCCGAAGGCGTTTTCATCGCATCGCGAAACCAGCCGGCTTCGGCGACATTGCGGTCATGCACCGCGTAGCTATCGGGCCGGCCATTCGCGACCACATTGCCGGCCGCGTCGATGATCCATAAATCGCGGTACACGGTATAGCTGTCGAGAATCACCGACAGACGGCGCGACGCATACGCCCGCGTTTCAGCGCTCTTATGGGCGAGACAGTCGACCACGGCGGAATCGGTCGCCCACCAGCGCACGTCGCATGAGCGCTCGTACAGATTGCGGTCGATCACGTCGATCATGTTCAGCGCGAGATCGGCGCAACGCTGGCCCTCGTGCGAGCGCAGCCGTTCGATCATGCTGTCGCCGAGATCGGTCAGCTTGGTCAGCGAACCCGCGAGTTCGCGATTGAGTACGGTGGTGATTTCGCCGATCCGCGCGGACACATGCTTGACCTGATTCGCCACGACCGCGAAGCCGCGACCCGCATGGCCGGCGCGCGCCGCTTCGATCAAGGCGTTGAGTGCGAGGAAGGTGGTCTCGCGATTGATGTCGTTGATATCGGAGATTTTGCCGGTGGCGAGTTTCTTGACGTGATGCGTCAATTCGACGATTTCGAGCGGATTCGACATGGCCTGGTCCCGTTGTTTGCAATGTTGTGTCTACATAAAAGCAAGCATTGGGCCGGGTTGATTCCACGGGCATCGCGGGCGTTGTTGTGCACCCCGCAAACGTTTGGCCATGCATGGGATGGTGCAGGCAGAAGACGCGATGACCGGCGGCGCACCGGGTACGTGCATCGCCGGGAGTCCTTGATGAGCTAACAGTTGCCCGCTTAAGCAGGTGGGCGAATTGCAAAAGCCGTACAGCGATATTTCTACAAGTGACAAACGGCCCCGAAATCCCGAGCTATCTTCCGCACGTCGTCCAATGGCATGATGATGGCCTCGCGTCTTAATTCACCCACCTCTCCCGAACATGTCGAATCTGATCGTACATGGCGGTCTCCCGTTACGCGGCGAGATCGTGCCATCCGCCAATAAGAATGCTGTCCTGCCCATCCTGTGTGCCACGCTGCTGACCGATCAGCCACTCCGTCTTATCGGCGTACCTGAAATCACCGACGTCAAGAAGATCCTTGAGATTTTTCGCACGCTGGGTAGCGATGTGTCGATGGACTTTGCCACCGGCATCCTCGATCTGCATCACCACGCGACGGCATTCGATCCCGTCACGCACAGGTTGCCTGAGGAGATGCGTTCTTCGATCATGCTGGTCCCACCGTTGCTGGCGCGTTTCGGCATCGCTCGTCTGGAGAACGATGTAAAGGGCTGCACGCTAGGCGTACGCGAGATCGATCCGCACGTTGAGGTGTTCGAGCGCTTCGGCGCCTGCGTCGAGCGCACTGCGGACTCGCTCATCGTGCGCGCAACCACCCAAATGGTGGCCAATCATCATTGGCTGGACTACGCATCGGTTACCACCACCGAGAACTTCGCGCTCTGCGCGGCGTCGGCCAGCGGTACGTCGACGCTCGTCAATGCAGCATCGGAACCGCATGTGCAGGAGTTTTGCCGTTTCCTGGCCATGCTGGGTGTCCCCATCGACGGCATTGGCACATCGCGCCTGAGCGTAGAAGGCGGCCACAAACTCGGTGGCGGCGAGTTTCGGTTCAGCGAGGATTTCCACGAAATCGCGACTTTTCTCGCGCTGGGCGCAATCACTGGCGGCGACATCGTGGTCAGAAACACCGCGCCCGAGCAGTTCCCGCTGATCGACCGAACCTTCGCGAAGTTCGGCGTGCAGGTGGTGCATCGCGATGGCTGGTCGCATGCCGTTCGGGAAGGCCCATTGCGCGTGCGCCGGCCTTTCACCCAGAATATTCTCAGCAAGGTGGAAGCGGCGCCCTGGCCGTATCTGCCCGTCGATCTGCTCCCCATCTTCATTGCGCTTGGCGTGAAGGCTGAAGGCAGCGCGATGTTCTGGAACAAGGTCTATGACGGCGCGATGGGCTGGTCCGTTGAACTCTCCAAGTTCGGTGCGCACGTGTTCTTGTCGGACCCTCATCGTCTGATCACGTTCGGCGGGCTTCCGTTGAGTCCCGCGAAAGTCGAGAGTCCGTACATCATTCGCGTGGCAATCGCGCTTCTCATGGTTGCCGCGAGTATCGAGGGGCGTTCGGAAATCATGAACGCGCTGCCAATCCGCCGTGCACACCCCAACTTTGTGGAAAATTTGCGTTCGGTGGGCGCGAACGTGGAATGGACCAGCAGCGAATGACCGTTCCGTCAGATCACCCGAGCGGCTGGTTCAGCTTTCAGCTTCTACACTGACCCGGCCGTCCGGATGATGAGCGCCCTCTCGGGCAGGAGAGGCTGTACGTCCCCGGACAAACTGAAGCGTCGCTTCAGCGACACGCCAGCCAAGATAGCGTGCGGTGGCAAGATCTGATTCGGGCGGCGCGGCCTCGGGGCCTTGATCCGTATTCGATTGCGCGCCAGCCCCCAGCCAGAAACCAAGGCGATTCAGATCGGCTGCCGAGCCCATGGTTGAATTATTCGCGGGGGGCAAGCCAAGACTGACCCAATGCATACCATGCTGGGCGGCAAACAAGGCAAGCTGGACAAGCGTGGCCAGCTTGTCTCCGGCGTGCGCGCCAGAGTTTGTGAATCCCGCTGCAATCTTGTCCTTCCACAGAAACCCCTTGGCCATGACCGCATTGGACGTCGCTTCCTCGAAGGCTTTGAATTCGGCTGACACCCCGGCCATATAAGTCGGCGAGCCGAAAATGATCGCATCGGCCGCCGCCAGTTCATCCCAGCGCGTCTGCGCATCTTCGCAGGCTAGAAGAATTCCCGTTGCGCCTGCAGCACGGTCGATACCTTCTTTCACGGCGGCGGCTTGCCGTGCCGTATGACCATATCGACTGTGAAAAACAATGGCTACGCTTGCACTCGACATGCATTTCTCCTGGAAATTGACTTGAATCTCTCGTTTCGTTTGGTCTCGCTCGGCCCATGGCAGATCGATGGGACGTCCGTTCCTTTTGATGGTCATATGTCCGGCCGTCCATCTGGTCCGAACGGATGTCCTCGCAGCCCGCAGTGACGGGCCTGGGGCTACAGTTCGACTAGCACCACGCCTTTGAGCCTTCCCGCACAAGCCTCTTGCAATGCCTTTGGGGCATTGTCGAGACCGTTGAAGGTCGTGCATGGAAGGTGAATCGCGCCTTCATGCCGCCATTCCTTCAGGCGTTGCATCCATTCGTCAAACGCGCTGGGGTCGTCTTCGCATGCGCTATAGCCGCGCAGGGTGATTCCCTTGATCGGGAGTTGAAACGAATCGATCTCGGTCGGCGCAATGGAGGTGGAGCCTTCGGCATTCAATTCTGCGATGAGGGCGCCCAGGATCACGAAGCGCGCACCTTCTCGCGCCAGCGCGACCGCGGTTGTCAATTGCTCGCCGCCAACCATATCGACGAAGACATCGATGCCGCGCGGTGCCGCTTCGGCCAGTTGCGCGACGATGGGCCTGCCGTCGCGAACGATCACTGCGTCATAGCCGAGCTCCGTCTTCATCCACTCAGCCTTGCCCGGGGTGCCCGTGCTGCCGATGACGCGTCCGGCGCCGAGCCTGCGCGCAATCTGTCCCGCCATGGATCCGATCGCACCCGCACCGCTGGAAACGAAGACGGTGTCGCCGCGATTGATGTGCGTGCCCCGGGTCAATGCGGCATAGGCGGTCCAGCCGTGACCCAGGTAAGCGGCCGGCTCAAGGCGGTCGCGCAGCAACAGCGTGCATTGACGCGCGTCGGCCACCGCATAGTCGCGCCAACCCAGCGAATGCAAGACCGTGTCGCCCGCCTGCAGCCCGGATTCGGGCGTCGCGGCAATCACATCGCCGATTGCCGCATCGGCAAGGGCATCGCCCGGCTTGAGCGCCGGAAATGGAATGCCTTTGATTTCTTTAGCTTCGCGGCTGGCCATCAATCGCGTCGACACGGAGATGCGGAACCACCTGTTGCGTAGCAGTACCTGGTGGGGGCGCAATAGCGGCAATGGCGTCTCGACAAGCGTGAAATGCGCCGACTGCAGTTGGCCTTCCGGGTGGGCAGCGAGTGTGACTTGACGTGAAACACGGGGCAGCGACTCCATGCTGGGTTCCTTCTACTAGGGGAGGGCAGTGGCACCGCGCACCACATTTTGCTTACGCAGGTATATTTGAATTTTTGCGTGGATCCACGGCCATGGCTACTCGCTTTTCCGCACCCCCTCAATCGGCCCGCAGAGCACCCAGACAGCAGCGCTCGCGAGCCACCGTCGACGCAATCGTCGAGGCGGCCGCTCACGTTCTCGCCGCGCGTGGCTGGACGAAGTTCACGACAAACGAAGTCGCCCGCGTCGCCGGTGCGAGCATCGGATCGTTGTATCAATACTTTCCCGACAAGCTGGCGCTGGCCGAAGCGATCCGCGAGCGCCATCTCGATGCGGTACTCGCGGTGTTGCCCGATCCCGATGAGCGTGGCAACGCAATCCGGCTCGAGACGCAGGTCGCCCAGGTGATCGACGGCATCATCACGATTCATTCGACCAATCAGAGACTGCATCGGGTGCTACTGGACGAAGTACCGCTCGCGGCGCGGTCGAGTCTTGATGCGTTCGAGGCGGAGTATCTGCGTCGTTATGAGGCATTGATCCTGCAAGATACGGAGAGACCCGGCGCCCCGTGCGACGCAATCGCAGCCCAGGTACTCGCTTCGGCCGTCGAAGGGGTCGTCCATGCGGCCGCGTTACGGGGCGAACTCGACGTACCTGAGGTGCGGCGGGAGCTCAATGGATTTGTTTGCACCTACCTGCGTGAGCGTCTTGTCCATTTCCCGGACAACACCTGATGCCGATTCTTCTCGGCACGTCCTTGGCTAAAACTGGCGTTCGCGCTGTTATCACGATCAGTCTGCGCGCCGGAGAAGGGAACGAGGGCTAACTGAGACGGACGGTCAAGTGCGTCCGGGCGTGGCTGAAACAATAGAGACGGAACGGCGCTGACATTCGAGCGTGCCTGCACAGGACAACGCTTCCTGGATGCGGTATGCGCCGTTCCGTTCGAAAAATATAAAAAAGGCCTGAGAGAATATGAGAATTAAAAGCAAATGGGGAAGGGGCATTCACGAAGGAAAAGTCGTTTCCGTCGTGGACGGCAAGCGGATTTTCATCCATCTACGTTCCGCGATGGAGACGCACTCGTTGAGCAATATGGCCGCCCGTCGAGGCCAGAAGGTGCTTACTGCTGCGATCGACAATGTGCACAAAATAGTGGATCACATGAGTGAGCCATTTGCCCACGCGAAACGAGACGACGTTGTCGTTCTGCTTTATGCGAGCGACGAAACCCGTGTAGCGGCCCTCGCGGTGCTCGGCCTGAGTGAGGCATAAGTCGTACTTCACCGTCATTCCGGTCGAATCAAACGAGTGGCTTCGCCTCGCTCTGCAGCTCGTCGAACAGCCAATCCCGAAACAGCTTCACCGTCGATGTCCGGCTCTTCTTTTCCTCGGCGCATACAAAGTGAAAGAAAAGCCCGGTCGGGATCTCCGGTCCGAACGGAATCATCAGCCGCCCGGCCCGCACGTCCTGCGCGGCCAGCACGCGCCGGCCCAGTACGACACCCGTGCCTTCGACCGCCGCCTGGAGTGCGTGGTCCGCGTGATTGAAAAACACGCCGCGCGTCGCATCGATTTTCATGCCCGCGTGCTTGAGCCACTCCGACCAGCCCGTGGCCGCCGGATCGACCATCCGCAGGGACTCGTCGTGAATCAAAGGTACGTGGGCGAGATCGTCGGGCGTGAGCGGCTGACCTAGCGGGTTGCGCAACGTCGGGCTGCACATCGGCACCACGGATTCCTCGACCAGGCGCTCCACATGTAAGCCCGCTGTATCGATGCGGCCAAAGCGAATCGCCACGTCCACCCCTTCCTTGACGAAATCGCACAGTGCTAGAGAAGCGGACACGCGCGTTTTGATCTCGGGATGCAAATCGGTGAATTTCGAAAGACGCGGCACGAGCCATTTGGTCGTGAAGGCAGGACCCGCCGTGATGACCAGCCGCTGGGCGTCCCGCGTTGTATCGACCCAGGTCATCGCGCGCGTCAGATGGGTGAACCCGAGGCTGACCTCCTGGAAACAGCGCTTGCCGTGCTCAGTCAACTCGATCGCGCGGTTCGAGCGGCAAAACAGTTCGACGCCGAGGTACTCCTCGATGGTGCGGATCTGGTGGCTGACGGCAGCCGGTGTGACGCACAACTCTTCCGCGGCCTTCTTGAAGCTCATATGACGTGCGGCAGCTTCAAACGCGCGCAACGCATTCAACGGCGGCAATCGATATTTCATCACATCCGGACTTTAGCCAAAGTAACGCAAGCGCAGGGATTATTGACGCTTTTCTAACTATTAGAAAGTGATATTCAAGTCGCATAACGCCTGGATCTGGCGCGACGTCGTCATGCGGATGGCCGATCAGTTGACCGCGAACCTTGAGGCTTTCGTTGCGGGTGCGCCGGGCAACTGCGTCGCCTAACGGCCGCGCGTGGTCGGCGTGTAGTGAGCAAAACTAACCCGAGGCTGCGAATTACTCGCTTTTCCCGCTAACCGGCTGATGCCATAGTCGTACCGATCCGGCGCCACTGTGGTGCCGCTTCGGATAGAGAGTCCTGATCATGTTCGGCTTCGCCTTTTATATCGCCATGTATCTGATCGGCAGCTACCTGTCGGCGCGATTTGCGCTGCCGGTACCGGGGGCGATCATCGGACTCGGCCTGGTGTTCGCCGTCCTGACCGTGCGAGGCAAAGTGGACGCACCACTCAAGGTCTCGTCCGATGGACTGCTGCGCTACCTGGCGTTGATGCTGGTGCCGACCTGTGTTGGCGTCGTCAACCTGATTCACAGCGTGCCGGCGGGCATCTTGAGTCTGATCCTGGTGCTGGTTCTCGCTTTGGTGGCCGGCTGTCTCGCCACCGCATGGATCGCCAACACGCTGCTCGCTCGCCGTCACGCCGCGACCGGCCCGGTTGCATCATAAATTACAACCTACAGATGCTTGCTATGTCGATTTTCAGCAGTCCCCTAGGTCTCGTTGCGCTGACAATCGCGGCCTACTCGGCCGGCAACTGGTTGTATCTGCGCTCGGGGAAACTGCCCGTGCTGCAACCGGTCATGATCGCGACGATTGCGCTGGTGGCCCTGTTGCTGAGTACCGGCTTACCGTACAGCCAGTACTTCAACGCCACCAGCGTGTTGCATAGCCTGCTGGGTCCGGCGGTGGTCGCGCTCGCCGTGCCGCTCTATGAGAACGTGCACAAAGCGCGCGCGGTGCTGCTGCCCATCGTGCTTGCAACGCTGCTCGGCGGCCTCGCGGTCACCGGCAGTGCGCTGCTGCTGGGCCATGTGTTTGGGTTGAGTCCGCTGATGGAGCGGGCGCTCAGCACCAAATCCGTGACGACACCGATTGCCCTGTCGGTGGCTGACAAGATCGGCGGGTCGGTACCGCTGACGATCCTCGGCGTATTCGTTACCGGGCTGGCCGGTGTCACATTGACGCCGTTCCTCCTGAAAGCCATTGGCGTGGACAGTCCGGCCGTGAAAGGCTTTACGCTCGGCGTGACGTCCCACACCTTCGGCATTACGCGCGCTGTCGAGTTCGGCTCGGAGGCCGTGGCCTTCGCCACGCTCGGCATGGCGCTCATGGGCTGCGCTTCGGCAGTCCTCGTTCCGGCGATTTACCGTTTGTTCTGACCGACCAATCGGGCTTTGCTTGCGCGGTAGGCCACCAGGCTGTCCCGCGCGTCTCGTCTATGAAGCCACGGGGGTATGTCCCGCAGCGTGCGAACGATCGTAGGCGAGCATCGTCAGGAAGCTAAGCAGGAAGCCGACTCCGCCGAGCAGCAGCAGACCAACCTCTCCTAGCATCGGTAGCAGATTGGTGAGTAAACCTGTTACGACCCATGCGACAGCCATCACCGAACCCGCGACGCCAAGCGCCCAACCTTGCCGGTCCTCGCTGACCGCATCTGAAAAGGCCGTATACATCGCCGTGTACGCCACCATGTCGAAACAGCCGACCAAGGTAGCGAGGCACCACAACGCGATTTCGTGCGGAAAAAGCGCGGACAGAATTTGGCACACGCCGGCGATCAGCAAACCGGTCTTCGCGATGTCAATGACATTCCATACGCGCAGCATAAGTCGTACGACAAACAGCAGACCCAGCACGAAGCAGATGCCGATCACACCACTGAAAAGACCGAGTTGCGAACTCGTGTAGTGAAAACGCGTCTGCAACAGCAACATGATGGTTTGAAGATACAGACCATAGCCGACCTGCATCAGGAAGAAGACCACGGAAAGAAGCGCAATTTTCCTGTGCGTCGCCGCCTGAGCGATGATGCGCAACGGCAGCATCAGGTCGATCCTGGCCGCGCCCAAGGGCGCCGAGGTATCGCGGTAGGATGTCCATGTCCAGATTCCGCACGCCAACGACAGGGCTGCGACCAGCATGAACGGCGTACCGTAGTTGAAAAGCGGCAAGATAGTCCGATCGGAGGTCACGCCGCCGAGTATCGGCCCGATGATCACGCCGGCGCTGAAGGCGAGCGACATGATGCTCATGTTGTAGGCCTTGTTTTCAGGCGTGCTCATATCAGTGATAGCCGCCTGCGCGATGCCCTGACAGCCAGCCATCAGGCCGCTCAGACCGCGGCCGAGCAGTAACAGCCACACGCTTGGCCACAGCGCACCGCATGCCATCAGCAGGTAACTGACCGATAAGCCCAGCACGCAAACCAGGATGATCTTCCGTCGTCCGTACCGGTCGGATAGCTCGCCCATCAGTGAGGAACCGAAGAACATGCAGAACGGATAGATTCCGTAACCGAGGCCTAGATAGAAGTTACGCTGGTGAGCGCCGATACTGGACGACAGGATGCCCGCTTGCGGATCGTTGAAGATGGCGGACATCATGGGATAGACGAGGCCGAAGCCCATTGCATCGATCGCAATGGCAAGCAGGCAGGGGCCGAGTAGTTTCAGATTAAGTTTCGACATGTGTGACGCTGAATGCGGAATGAGGACGCTCAGCGTAGCGTCGGAGACCATGGCGTCGGTAGGTCTCCCGGTCCAATTACACCTATCGGAAAAGCTGATACGATCCAGGCCATGGATCTATTAGCCGCTATGCGTATCTACGTTCGGGTAGTCGAGCGAGGCAGCATGTCAGCTGCGGCGCGAGACCTGGGCATTGGTCAGCCGGCCGTTAGTGAGCGCATCGAGCGGCTGGAGCGAGATCTGGGTGTGCGTCTACTGCGGCGGAATACGCGCGTCCTCGCTTGCACTGACGAAGGCACCGTTTTCTACACGCGTAGCAAAGCAGTGCTTGAGGCGGCCGAGGATGCACGCGCTTCCGTAGCGCTTGGCGAGCCGGTTGTGCGTGGTGTGCTTCGCATCGCTGCTCCGCAAAGCCTGGGTGAAGTGGTATTGCCTGCGATGCTGTTGCGCATGCGTGAACAACATCCGCAATTGCGCATCGATCTGATCTTGAATGACAGGGTCGTCGACCCCGTGACCGAAGGCGTGGATATTTCGCTACGACTCGGACATCCGGGCGAGGGTAGTTTCGTTGTGCGACCCTTGGGTCATGTGCGTCGTGTTCTGGTGGCCGCACCGAACTATCTTGCCCGGCACGCGCCCGTTGCCGAACCACACATGTTGGCCGCGCATCCGTTCATTCGCGTGATGGGCCTTTTCTCGGATGATCAATTGGCGCTGGTTGACCCGCAGAAGTTGATCGTGCATACGCCTATTAGCGCCGTAGTGAGCACGAGCCACTGGCGGCCGATGTACGACATGCTGCTGGCAGGCGCGGGAATCGGCGTGATGCAGCAACACGCTTGTGCAGAGGCGCTGAGTGACGGCAGGCTGATACAGATCCTGCCTGACTATACCGTGCCAGGTTTCGATCTCAATGCGCTCTTTCCGGCCGTGCGGCCGGTTCCGTCAAAGACGCGCGCGATGATGGCTATGCTCGAGCAATATTTGCCGGAGGCGCTACAGGAAGTAGGGCGCAGCGCGAAGCGGGCCACGGGCTAATCGCTTCAATGACCGACGGCGCGATGAGTTCAATGGACCGTGTGCGGTCAGGAGCCGACACTCGAACGACAACGCCAGATCGTTGACAACGCATCGTTTGAATTGCTGTAATGCGTCTCGGTGCTCTGGTCAGCCTTTCCTTCGGAGTCGTTGTGCGAGAAAAAACATTTGCTCTTGCTCTAATTCCGTTCGTGCTGGCCTTACTGACCGCGTGCACGGCCGAGGTCCCGGTAAATAGCAACAGACCTCCGATACCGTCGGCTGACGACGTAGCGAAACGTTGCCTCGCTCATGCAGCAGGCAGCGGCGAGCCACTTCTGACGGTGGGCGAAATGAACGCGTTGCAATGGCGTCGCTACGTCAGTTGTGCGTTGACCAGCAACTTGTTTGTAGATGCAAACGGCGATCTCGGCAATCCGGAAGCGATCGTATCTCTCCGGCTTGATTCTGACGGTTCGGTAAGCTCTGTCACGCTGCTACACACGAGCGGCAACGACGCGTGGGACGCCGCGGTACAACGTGCGATTGTCGCTGCTTCGCCGTTACCGCCAGCACCGCCCAATCAAAACGTGTCGAGGGTTGACTTCCATTTCCGGCCTCGGCCTCGCCCGGTCGGAATTGGAGGCAGCACAGGAATCTCGGGCGAAAGCCATTGGTCAGTCGTGCATTGCATAACTGTGGGACGTGCCGGAACGTGCGAATAGCGCTTCCGCGGCTTATGAAACCTACCCGTCTGGCCTTTACTCTCGCTTTGTTCTGCATGATGGTTGCTGGCAAGGCAGCCGAACCCTCACCCTCGATCACGCTCGAAGGAACCCTGGAGGTCGGGGAGTTTTATGGACCGCCCAATTACGGTGAGAACCCAAGCGGCGACCGCATCGAGCATTCGCTGTTTCTGCAGTTGCCCGCCACGCCAACGACGCAGCTTGGCAATTCCGAGGCATTAGCCAAGCTTGGCCCCGACGCTCGGGGGACGTATTTTGTTCAGGTCGTTGTTCACGACCAGGAGTTGTCAGCAGCCGAAAAAGCAGTCGGTCACAGAGTGCAAATCGTAGGCGTTCCGTTTGTACCGCTGACGGGTCACCACAGAACGCCGTTACTCATAGACGTGAGAGCGCTCAAGCCGATTGGCTCGTGGAGTTGGTAGATCTGGCGCATCCATCTGGTGATTGGCCGCTTTGGGAATCGGTCAGCATGACGTTCGTCACGTCATGCAGGGGCGTTCGCAACGTCCGCTCGAGCGTGCCACGAGTCTGCAACGGCTCGGTTTCTGGCAGCTGCGTCTGGCGGCAGTCGGCCACGAACGGCCATTAGGTATCGCCTCATAGATTGTTAGCAATCACCTGACGGAAGCGGACTAGACCGCGCATATTGTCCCCTTGTTTGGACCTTGAGCGGGGACTTCAAGGGCATTCAGTACTGCAAGAAGATTACGCTGGCGGTGTGTCGGCAAATTTAATCGCCAGCGCAGTGCTCCATAAGTGATAGTCAGTAAATAGCTCGCGTACACAATTCCGAAGATCGAATTAAACACCACGGTCGCTGACAATCCGTTTTCGCTCGGCTCACCGTGTCCTAGATATGCGAACAGAGGGAAGGCCAATAGGGCGAACGCGCCGAACACAGAGGCCTGCTTCCATCTGCTTCTTCCCCAAAAACGAGGGAGTCGCGGTAGGTAGTAAATCTGACTGTCCGGCATGGTCCCCTCGAGGGACCCGGCCGCGAACGCCACGAAAACACGCTGGTCGGCACGATTGCGAAGACCATAAACAAGATGTTGGCCAGACAATGCTTCTGATGCAATTGCGAGGCGTATGCTATCGCCCTCCGCAAGCGGTAACTCCACCTTACTGTAATAGGGGATGAGATTTTCTGGCGTATATAGGACGACAGAGACGCCATTCACCTGAAATCGAAACGAACGCATTGTTCCGTGGTTAGAACTAGTTCCGTTCCAATCGGTTGTCACCGTAAACTTTGTGCACTCTAACTCGGCTACTTCGCCTTCTAGCTGGACGATCTGCGCGTGCCGCAACCGATCCTTGACGTCGTCTGAGAGATTCTCCTGGACATCGCTCGGCGTACCGGTTGAGGAAGGATGATCTCGTGTTTTGAGTCGGTGTGCCATTCGCTGAGGGGAAAAGTACAATTGAAGAAGAATGCCACGACCGAAAGGGCCGACGCAATCACCAACATCGTGGTCGGTTTCGCCCAATGAGAATGACCGACACCGACCGATTTATGCTTGTCAAATAGCCTTCGATCGCCCATTAGCGGTCCGTGGCGCATCCCGCGAATTTGATGGTGTTATTGCAATTTGCGTGGCAACTTACTCAACATTCGACAGGTGGGTACATTTGGTCGAACTACTACAGGAGGGAATATGTCTGAGCGCGACACAAAGCTCCACGGTTGCTGGCGGTTGGTTTCTTTTGATACTGAGCTTCAGGATTCAAAGGAGCGCACTCAACCGTGGGGCGCCGACCCCAATGGGTACCTTATTTTCGACTCTGGTGGGCGAATGATGGTACTGGTTACCGCAAAGGCGCGGGAGCCAGGGAATACAGATGAGAAACTGGTGGCACTTTTCCGTACGGTGATGGCCTATACAGGACGGTATCGGATAGATGGGGATAGGTTCATCACAAAGATCGACTCATCTTGGAATGAAGCCTGGAACGGCACTGAGCAGGAACGCTTCTACAAGCTTGATGGAGACACGCTCGACGTCAGTACGGCCTGGATGCCGAATCCGTTAGTATCAGAAAATCCAATAGGAAGGGCTATTCTCAGTTTTAGACGCGAGTAATTTTCCCTACGCTGAGTTCGCAACGAGTCGCTAGTTTGCAGGCCATCAACTCGACGGTGAGTCTGGCAGCCAGGCAGCCACCTTTGAATGACCGCATTGTGGCGGCCTCTCGGTCGGCTTTGGACCGACCTGCGAAGGTTGCAATCGGTCTCAGTGCGGCCAATTTCGCCCATTCGCCTCAATCGTCTACATCGTCGACAATCACAGAGGTCGCGTTTTCTCAAGCTCCGTGGCCAAGAGTCCCGTTGTAGACTTCACGTGCATCAAGCGCACGAAAACGATACAAATCACACAGGGGTTAGCTATGCGTAGCTTCGCAAATTACATGCTTGGTGCCAGCGCCATACTTGCCATGGCGCTGTATAGCGCCAGCTCTCACGCTGAGGACGCCGACCGCGCACAACTAATCAGTCAACTCATCCAGAGCCAGCAGGGCGACAAGGTCGAGCCCGTAGAAACGCAGCTCGCCCGGATGATGATGATGCAGGCGAAGCAAGCTAATCCCACCGTCGGGCCGGATAAGTGGCTCGCAGTACAAGGCGATGTGAATGCGGCGGTAACCAATATGGTGGCCACAGGTGGCGGGGCAATCGAAACAATGACTCGCGCGGGTGTCGCCAATCTGTCGGATGCGGATCTTATCCATCTGATTTCTATTTATCGCGATCCGGTCCTCGTCAAATACATGAGCGCTGTGTCGAATCCTGTCGTTCAGGCGCAAGTTCGGCAAGCGTCTATGGCTACTGGGCTCCGGGTGAGCGCGTTGATCAATTCGGTTCTGGAGAAGAATGGACTACAAGGCATTCACTAGTCCAATGTCTGAGTGTGCGTCACTAGGCATGTCCACGTGATCGATTTCCGGGTTGCGTATCCACGGCGGTGAAGAGTTTTCGATGATGGACGCATAAGTCTCTCCACCATCTTCCATCGCCTTTTCCATCACTGCGGCGACCAGTGCGTCTTTTGATTTGAAGTGGTTGTAGAAACCGCCCTGCGTAAAGCCTGCCGCCTTCATCAGCTCGGCGAGCCCGACCGCATCGACGCCGCGCTCGCGAAACAGCTTCTCGGCGGCGGCCACGATCGCGTGCCGGTTTTCAACCGCCTGTTGCCTGGAAACACCCACACCCCCTCCCTTCGGCCGACAACGGTCCAATCAGACCCATCGAAAAATACAATGTCGATCACCATTGACATTGGCGGGGCGGACGTCCACACTCTGCCTCAATGACAATGTCATTTGCCATTGTCTTAATGTGTAGCCTTCTTTACCTGAACGTCCAGGCAGCAGAGGGCACAACGGTTATTTGACGCTTGGGCAAGCAAGCATCAAACACTGAATTCGCGTACTCGAGATCGCCCCGCCCTGGGTGCGCACGGACCTCATGAACAGCCGCGAAGCCGAACAGGCGATGCCGCTTGACGCGTTCATCGACGAAACGATCGCTGTCCTCGGAAGCAACGCAGACGAGATTCTGGTTGAAGGTGCGAAGCTGTTCCGCGGCAACCCGGGGCCCGGCGAACACGACCTGGTCAACGGCTTCAATGCACAGATGGCGGAAGTGTTTGGCGGATGAATGGTGGCCTGCCGGATACGTGATACAGGCGATAGGCCACCGGAGCAGACCAACACTAGAGGAAAGGAAGCGACATGACGATTGATCTTTTGAAGCGGGCTATTGAGGCCCATGGAGGCCTTGAGCGCTGGAATACGTTCAGAACGCTTGAAGCCGAAATGTCGATCACAGGCGGCATCTGGCATGTCAAGCAGAAGCCGGATATTTTCAGGCACGTCGTCGCCGCAATCGATATGCACGCCCAGCGTGTCGAAATGCGGCCTTTCACTGCACCCGATCGACACGCCATTTTTACCCCGGGCCGCGTCGCCGTCGAATCGACCGACGGGCGCGTACTCGAGAGTCGCGACAATCCGCGTTCATCCTTCGCCGGCCATAGCCAGCAGACGCCCTGGGACGATCTTCATGCGGCCTATTTCTGCAGTTATGCACTGTGGACTTATTTGAGCACGCCGTTTCTCTATACGTATCCTGGCGTCGTGACCGAGGAGTTGTCGCCGTGGCATGAAGACGGTGAGCAATGGCGGCGCTTGAAAGTGAAGTTTCCAAGTTCCATCGAAACGCATTCACGCGAGCAGATGTCGTACTTCGGCCCGGATGGTCTGCTGCGGCGCCATGATTACACGGTGGACGTCATGGGCGGCGCTACCGGCGCAAACTATGCGTCGAACTATCAGGACTTTGACGGCATCATGGTGCCGACGACCCGGCGCGTGTTCGCTCATGACGCTGATGGCCAGAAGATTGACGAGCCGCTGCTGGTTGCCATCGACATTGCCTCGGTCTCCTTTCGCTAGGACTACGTAGCGGGAGACGGTTTCCCGGGAGGGCGTGCAGTTCTCTCTTGCTGAAGGTCTCTCGTCCTCGCACAAACGGACATTCCCGCGACGATGCTGGGTGTCTGTAACGGGCCGGCCTATCCCCCGCGGCCAGCGCAGCGGTTGACGAATTCCGCGACCAGGTCCGTGATTTCCGCTGGTCGCTCCAGGCTCGGCAGATGGGCGGCGCCGGTCAACTCATGGTACGACCCGTTCAACACCGTAGTTGCAACATGACGGCTTCGTTCTTGCGTGCTCGGAAGGTCGAGGTCACCACAAATAACAAGTGATGGCACCGATACCTCACCCAAACGACGATAGGCGGCCACGGCATCAAGATTCGCCCCGGTCGGCGGCGACCTGAGCGCAACGGAGTTCATGTCGAGGAACAGTTGGCGAGCCTCACCCACAACGCGACCTTCTGGCTCCAATGGGCCGTCTAGAGAAAGGCGAGTTCTAATCGCGATCGCCTGATCTACGTCACCGATCTTTTCGGCTTCCTTCAGTTGCATCCGCAGGCCCTCGATTTCGGGCGAGCAGATTGCCGTGGGCGCGCCGGTCACGTTGGGCGCAATGAGAACAAGGCCACGGATACACGATGGATGCTGAAGGGCTGCATCGAGTACGATTTCACCGCCCTGTGAGCATCCAACAAGGATCGCGGGCTTGCCGTCCGTCGTGGCTTCAATCACCGCCATCAAGTCCGCGACTGCAGAAAAATCCTCCGCGTCGGCGCGGGTCTCGCCAAAGCCACGCCGATCGTAGGCGATAGCCTTATTGCTCTCGCCGATGCCATCCAGTTGTGCGCGCCACATGCGGCGATCTGCGACGCGGGCGTGCAGAAAGATGATCGGGTCGCCACTGCCGACGACTTCCGCAGCCAGCGAGGCTCTGCCGGACGCAATCCGATATTGGGTGCTCATGGCTCATCCTAAGTGTTGGTGAAAACTGGATTTGAAATGATTGACGAGATCACACGCGATCTTAGGATACCGTTTGTTGAGCTTGTCGGCTGCGAACCGCCGAGTCCAGTGATAATGAAGGTGGAACGCTTCGGTCTGCGTGACTTTATGATGGTCTTACTTGCGCATTGGAGGTGACGTGAATGGGTACTCTTGCGACTATCGCAATGGCAGCGGCTATTAGCACTGGAGCCCCGCCGCAGATGGTGCGGGCGGACATTGATGCGCCAGGTCCCGCAGGGCCCTTGCGAGGCACGCTGCTGTCGCCTGCCGCTCATGACGTTCCGATGGTCCTGATCGTACCGGGTTCGGGCCCAACTGACCGGAACGGCAATAGCCCAAACGGTCTTCAGGCATCGACGTACCAGTTGATCGCTGAGGGCCTGCTAAGCCGCGGTATCGCGTCGGTTCGAATTGACAAGCGAGGCATGTTCGGTAGTGCGTCGGCCATACCTGATGCGAATGACGTCACAATCGAAGACTACGCAACAGACGTGCACGCGTGGGTGACGACCATCCGAAAGCGGACGGGTGTCTCCTGCGTCTGGGTGTTGGGGCACAGTGAAGGCGGATTGGTGGCACTGGTGGCCGCACAGCACACGGCTGACATTTGCGGTCTGATCCTGGTATCCACACCAGGACGCCCGCTCGGAAAGGTATTGAGGGAGCAACTGCAATCAAACCCTGCAAACGCCCCTATCTTGGGTAATGCAATATCGATACTCGACGCCCTTGACGCCGGGCAAGCGGTCGACGCGACAAAGATCGATCCCGCACTGATGCCGTTGTTCGCGCCGCAAGTCCAGCGCTTTCTCATGAGCGAATGGCGGCTTGATCCAGCGACCCTTCTGGCGGGTTATACAAAGCCGGTGCTTATCGTGCAGGGATTGCGAGATCTTCAGGTCGGCCTCCAGGATGCGCAACGGCTGAAGCATGCAAATCCCCGAGCCGAACTCGCGCTCGTCGCCAACGCAAATCATGTCCTGAAGACGGTCCGCACGCAGGACCGGAGCGAAAACTTCGCAGCCTACTCGAACCCGGATCTTCCGCTGGCAGACAATGTCGTCGACGTGATTTCGACCTTCATACAGAACTCAACGACGGGTCAACGTTAGGCTCGATCGAATCAAGTCGTTTGCGGCTGTCCGCTCACACTGGATTGGTGAGCGACCAGGCAACGGTATGCGTCAACGATCCGCGCAAGGCGGCACGGGGAACGGGACAATGGAAAAAAACATCATCAGGTTGTTGACAGGCGTAGCCACCGGATTCGCATTGATGCTGGGCGCATGTGCGCCGGTTCAAACCTCGCCATCCCAGCTCGGCGAGTACAGCCCGCAGTCGCCGTTTCCTGGTGCCGGCTGGACGGAGGTTCCACCGGCTACGCAGGGTTTTTCGGCAGAGGGGATCGACCGGGCCGTTGCCTACGCGAAACAGGAGGGTTCGACGTCCGGCATGATTGTTCATGACGGGCTGGTCGTGGCCAAGTGGGGCGATGTATCGAGGAAATCGAATCTCCACTCTGCGCGCAAGAGTTTCATGAGCGCGCTGATCGGCATTGCGGTCGCACGCGGCCAGATGCACCTCGACGATACGCTGGCGCAACTCGGCATCGATGACAATGAGCCGTCTCTGTCGCCGACCGAGAAACAGGCTAGCGTGCGCATGCTGCTGGAAGCACGCTCGGGTGTCTATCACCCAGCCGTATACGAGACGGCGGAGATGGAAGCGTCCAAGCCCCCGCGCTACAGCCACCCGCCGGGTACATTCTGGTACTACAACAACTGGGACTTCAACACGCTCGGCACGATCTACGAGAAGGCGACAGGCGAGGGTACCTTCGAGGCGCTAAAGACGGAGATCGCCGATCCCATTGGCATGCAGGACTATCGGTCATCGGACGGTCACTATGTATCGGGCGGCTTAGCCACGCGGTACCCGGCCTATCCGTTCAATATGAGTGCCCGCGATCTTGCCCGTTTCGCGCTGCTGTATCTGCACAATGGCCGTTGGCGCGACCAGCAGATCGTTCCGGCGGAATGGGTAGCGGAATCAACCCGTTCGTATTCCGACACGCCGACCGGCGGGTACGGGTATATGTGGTGGACCAGCGTACCGGCGAGCGGACCTCGTGGGCCGAAAGTGACACTGCTACGGCCTACTTACTGGGCCGACGGTCACCTAGGGCAGTACGCAGTGGTCGTGCCGTCGCTTGATCTCGTGGTTGTTAATCTGGTCGATTCACGGCTGACCTCGAAGCGCATGGGGCAATCGAAAATGGAGAGACTGGTGTGGCTGGCCGAGTCCGCCGGAAACGCGACCGGCATCGGCTCTGAACCCGGCCAGATGTCTTCGACGCAATAGTCCGACGCCGCCGGTGCCGGGTGATCTGGGCTAATTACAGCGAGCGTTCAATCGCCTGTCCGAGCAGCGCCAGGCCCAG
Source organism: Burkholderia sp. GAS332 (assembly GCA_900142905.1). Classification (NCBI taxonomy): domain Bacteria; kingdom Pseudomonadati; phylum Pseudomonadota; class Betaproteobacteria; order Burkholderiales; family Burkholderiaceae; genus Burkholderia; species Burkholderia sp. GAS332. Next base: position 4,175,854 of record FSRV01000002.1, read on the forward strand.
ATCGATCTCATCCTCGCGGACGGTCAACGGAGGGGCGATGCGGAAGACACCGCCCATGCCGGGCAACTGGACGATGTTCATGCTGAGCCCCAGGTTCATGCACTCGCGGGTGATCCTTGAACCCAGCCCATCCGCCGGCTCTTTCGTGTGGCGGTCCTTGACGATCTCCATACCCAGAAGCAGCCCTCGTCCGCGAATGTCGCCGATGCACTCAAAGCGTTCCATCAGATCCAGAAGGCCGCGTTTGAGTCGATCGCCCATCAGGTTCGCGCGCGCAACCAGTCCCTCGCGCTCGACCACATCCAGCACCCGCAGACCGACGGCGGCGGGAAGCGGATCGGACACATGGGTCGTATAGAACAGGTAACCCAATTCATGGGCCCGCTCCTCGATCTGTGCGGAGGTCACGACGGCCGCGAGCGGCAGACCGGCGCCCAATGTCTTCGACAGGGTGAGAATGTCGGGTGTGACGCCATCGTGCTGGCAGGCGAACATCGTGCCCGTGCGCCCGACTCCGGTTTGCGCTTCATCGAGGATCAGCAGCATGCCGCGCTCTTCGCATTTGCGCTTCAGCGCGGCCATGTAGCCTGGCGGCAGTTCGATGATCCCACCGGAACTGAGGATCGGCTCGGCAATGAATGCGGCGAGATTGCCACTGGACTGACGATCGATGAGATCGAAGGCGTAGTCCAGTTCCGCCAGGTAATCGTACTCACCATGGCGCTCGAAACGCGGACGGTACAGGAACGGAGCGGGAATCGCGAAGGAGCCGACGGCGGCCGGACCGACGCCCTTGCGACCGGCGCTGTAAGTCGCGGATGCTGCGTTCCCCGTCATGCCGTGCCAGGACTGCGCAAAGCCAACGATTTCATATTTGCCCGTAACCAGCTTAGCCATGCGAATGGCGGCCTCGTTCGACTCCGCGCCGGTACTGAGCAACAGCGCCCGGTCGAGTCCGTCAGGCGTAATGTCGGCCAACCGGGTCGCCAGGTCGACCACTGGTCGCGAGAGCATCCCGCTAAAGAGGTGGTCAAGCTTGCCGGCGTATTCGTTGATAACCGACACGATTTCCGGATGGCTGTGCCCCAGCACCGCGCTCATCTGCCCCGAGGTGAAATCCAGGATCGCGCGGCCGTCCGCGTCATAGACGAAGCTGCCCTGGGCGCGCTCAATGATCATCGGCTCGAAGGTACCGCCATAGCGGATGAGGTGCTGCCTGGCGTTGCGCCAGAAAGTTGCGTCATTGTTCCGGGACACTTTGCTTCTCCTTGGCGGGTAACGAGAATAACTTGCAGTCTAGATGGCTCTCTGCTTTCATAGAATCGAATAGTTCTTATGGAAGCTAGAAGCGGGGCTAATATCTTGAGTCGTTCACTCGAAATCGATCTGCTGCGTTCGTTTACCGTCATTGCCGAGGTCCGGGCGCTCAGTCGTGCGGCCAACCGGATCGGCCGGACCCAGTCTGCGCTGAGTCAGCAGATGAAGCGCCTCGAAGAAATCGTCGATCAGCCGCTATTCCAGCGCACGGGTCGTGGGGTGGTGCTGACGAATCCCGGCGAACGTCTTTTGATCCACGCCCAACGCATTCTGCGACTGCACGACGAGGCGATGGCTGATCTTTCCGGTAAAGGGCTGTCGGGGACGATCCGCTTTGGCTGCCCGGACGACTATGCAGCCGTTTTCCTCCCACATTTACTGCGTCAGTTCTCGAGTCAACACCCGCAAGCGTTGGTGGAGGTCATTTGCGCGCCCACCCCACGATTGCTCGAACAACTGGAGATGCATGCGCTGGACCTTGCCATGATCTCGTTGCCTGAGGACGCTCCGAATGAGGACTTCATTCGCCGCGAACCGTTGGTCTGGGTCGGCTATCCGGGACTGGATTGCGCGCACTTCGACCCATTGCCGCTGGCGCTTTCCGATCCGGACACGCTTGACCACGTGGCGGCCTGCGAGGCACTGCAACGCGCCGGCAGGGCCTACCGCATCGCCTATGCGAGCAGCAGTCTTGCCGGGCTCACGGCCCTGGTCCGCTCGGGGCAAGCTGTGGCCGTCATCACGCAGACGGCGGTCGCCCCGGATCTCTCCATACTCAATGGCGATCCTGCGCTTCCGCCGTTGCCCACCGTCGGCATTACCCTGAAGTTCGAGCGGGAGCGTCCCGCTCATCTGACCACGGTATTCGCCGAGCACATCAGACTGACGCTGCCCTTGCTGTGATCGAACAGGCTCAGCCGAGGTTGGCGATCTGTCGTCGCCTCAGCGCGCCAAGCGATCATTCGACATTGATGAAAAGATCACTGACAATCCAAGCGGACTTTCACCCAAAGCAGTACCCGTTAGAGACGAGGCGAATAGTGTCGAATCAAGCACGCGAGCTGTTGAAGGCAACCGAAATCGACGCAATGGAGCCGCAGCGCTCCGTGCATCCATTGAATGAACGAGCGGTTCGTCTTAAGAGGTCGTTGAGCGACATGACCGGGCTCACGCAGTTCGGCTTTCACCTCATCACGATCCAGCCGGGGCACGAGTCCACCGAATATCATCGCCACCTTTACGAAGAGGAGTGTGTCTACATCCTCTCAGGCACGGGCGAGGCGATGATCGACAATCAGGTGCACGAAGTTGGACCCGGAGACTTCATGGGTTTTGCACGCGGAGGCGCCGCACATACGTTGTCGAATACTGGCCGCATCCCTCTTGTGCTTATCGTCGCCGGTCAGAGGCTGGAGCAAGATGTTTGCGACTACCCACACAAAGGCAAGCGCCTGTATGCGGCGGGCACGAATAAGGTTTTCGTGGACCTTCCCAACGAGAGCAAAGACTAAGGGGCTGTTCAACCCCAAAGGGTGCGTTTTCGTTTGAGCGGGGTAACAGCGAATTTCGACTTAGAAGTCCGAGTTGTGACCACATTGAGATTTCGCGCATATCGATGAAACCCTCAAACAGAGCCCCCTCCCTGAAAAGACGGCGTATTTTGCAATTCGCTGTTGGACTCACATTTTTGCCTGGCGCATGGAAACGGATGCTCGCATCGGCGCAAGCCGCGACATCCGGAGCGCTTGCTCGTGTGCGTCCGGGCGATCAGGGCTGGCCGTCCGAGGCGCAGTGGAACGAACTCGGCCAGCAAGTCGGCAATGCGCTGGTCAAAGTGCATTCTCCCTTGATGACTTGCCTGAACTCGCCCGATAGCGACGACTGCAAGCAGCTATTCAAAGAACTCAAGAATCCTTATTTTCTCGGCGACGAGGCGGGTCTGACGCAATCCCTCGGCTGGGTAGATGCGTGGACATCGATGCCCAGCGTCTATGCGGTGGCCGCCCGCAATACGAACGACGTCGTCGCCGCGGTCAACTTTGCACGCCGGAACAATGTGCGCCTCGTGGTGAAAGGCGGCGGCCACAGCTATCAAGGCACTTCGAATGCGCCGGACTCTCTGCTGGTCTGGACGCGAAAAATGAACGACATCAGCCTGCACGACGCGTTTGTCGGTGAGGGATGCGAGGGTCGCGCCTCGCCCGTGCGAGCGGTCACGGTGGGTGCCGGCGCGCTCTGGGCGCACGTCTATGACGCGGTCACTACGCAGGCCGGGGGTTATGTGCAAGGTGGTGGCTGTATGACGGTTGGTGTGGCCGGCCTCATCCAGAGCGGTGGATTCGGGAACTATTCCAAGGCATACGGACTGGCGGCGGGAAGCCTGCTCGAAGCCGAAGTCGTCACGGCGGACGGTGCTGTTCGGATCGCCAATGCCTGCACCCATCCGGATCTGTTCTGGGGGCTGAAAGGCGGCGGAGGCGGCAGCCTGGGTGTGGTCACACGACTGACGCTGCGGGTCTACGAATTGCCCGAAACCTTCGGCGGGGTGAACATGACGATCAGGGCCGCATCGGCGCCCGCGTTTCGCCGGCTGATCGGCCTGATCGTGGACTTCTATCAACAGAAACTGCTTAACCCGCACTGGGGCGGACAGATCATCCTGCGCCGCATCAACGTCCTTCAGATCGCCATGGTTTTCCAGGGGCTCAGCCGCAGCGAAGCGCAAGCAGTCTGGCAACCGTTCATGGATACGATCGCTCGCGCACCGGATGATTTCAAGCTCGAGTTCTCGCTACTCAAGATCGTGGCGAGCTCGGCTCGCAGTTTCTGGGCGCCGACAATGATCAAGAAACTCCTCGGTTTCATCAGTACCGACGACAGGCCGGGCGCGCCCAAAAGCAATGTCTTCTGGACGGACGACCAATGGGATGCAGGTCACGTCTTGCACGGCTACGATTCCGCGTGGCTTCCCGCGACCTTATTGCAAGACGGCCAGCGTCAAACCCTAGCCGATGCGCTGTTTGCTGCGACCCGCCACTGGGCGGTATCACTTCACATCAACAAGGGTCTGGCAGGGGCGCCGGCCGAGGCCATCGCTGCCGCCAGAGACACGGCAATGAACCCGGCCGTGCTCGATGCCTTCGCCCTGCTCATCTGCCAGGCCGCGGAGCCGCCAGCCTATCCCGGCATTCCCGGCCACGAGCCCGACACCGCGCTGTCGCACCGCGACGCGCAGGCCATCGGACACGCAATGGACGAAGTGCGCAAGCGGGTTCCGAGCGCCGGTTCTTATGTAGCCGAAAGTAATTTCTTCGATGCGGACTGGCAGCAGTCCTTCTGGGGCTCGAATTACAGCAGGCTGCTCGCCGTTAAGGATCGGTATGACCCCGATGGCTTGTTTTTCGTTCATCATGGCGTAGGGAGCGAACGCTGGAGCGCCGACGGTTTCACCCGGGTCGCTTGAGGCGCCGCAGCGCGCTAACCAACCAGCCAGACCAGACATGCTCGGCAAAGTGGGTTCGCCGACAATGGAGGGATCTATGTTCGACGAGGCGCTGCGTTTCGAGGGCGGCCCAGACTGGCATCACTTCCACGTCTATACCGATAGTAGTTTTGTCGCGGTACTGTTGGTTGCTGCTCTCCTGCTCGCCATTCTGCTGGCGAGCGCGATCTGCTACTACGTGACGCGCGCGATCATATTGATGATCGTTGGCCGCCTCGCACGCCAGGAGCAGCACAAGTGGCTGCGAGCCGCCGAGCGCCACAAGGTCTTCCATCGGCTCGCGCCGCTCGTGCCCGCGGCGATCGTCTACGCGGCCGGCCCTCTGCTTTCCGGACTCACGTTCCCGCTGATCGCGGCGCTTGGACATCCACTGGCGCTGCTCGCGGCCTGCTACATGGTGTGCACGCTGCTTCGCGCCGCGCTCGCGTTCCTCGGCAGCGTTAGCGAGCGCTACAGCCACGTCCCATCCGCGAGCGAGCGGCCGATCAAAAGCTTTTTGCAGATCGCCACCATCGTGCTGTACGTGATCGCGCTGATCGCCGTGATTTCGGTGTTGCTGGAGCGTTCGCCCGCATACTTCCTCACCGGCCTCAGCGCGATGACGGCGCTTCTTATCATTATCTTCCGCGATTCGCTGCTCGGCTTCGTTGCCAGCATCCAGCTTGCCGCCTACGACATGCTCCGGGTGGGCGACTGGATCGAGGTGCCCGGTTTCGTCGCCGACGGCACGGTGATCGACATCGCGCTGAACACGATCAAGGTGCAGAACTTCGACAACTCGATCGTCATGCTGCCGAGCTACGTTCTGCTGACGAACAGCGTGAAGAACTGGCGTGGCATGACAGAGTCGGGCGGCAGGCGCGTCAAGCATGCGATTCATTTTGACGCCGACACCGTCCGCTTTCCCGACGAGGCGCTGCTTGCCCGGCTGCATAGCGATGTCGACCGGCCGCTCGCCGCACTTGCACCCGGTGACGCACAGCGGCGCACAAACCTCGGCCTGTACCGTCTTTATCTGACCGCGTATTTCCGCGACCACCCGGCGGTCCGTCACGACATGCCCCTCGTGATCCGCCAACTGCAGTCCAGCGAACCTGTCGTCGCGCTGGAGATCTATCTCTACGTCGACGAGACTCGCTGGGAACCGTACGAAAACCTGCAGTCCGATATGCTTGACCATGCTTATGGGCTCGTGCCGCTGTTCGGCTTACGCTGCTGGCAGCAACGCTCGTCATCCCGGCAGCCGTAGCGGAACTCGGGGAGTGGAATCTGCCCGGCGCAGAAGCGGCGGCTAACGCGCGCCTGCTAAACTCATCCCGATTTCCGATTTCCGATTTCCGATTTCCGATTTCCGATTTCACTGTCTTTGAGTAAAGCAATCATGAAGGGTAGTTCAAAAGGCGGCCTTGTCTATTCCACCGATGGCGGGCGGATGTGCCCCGAATGCAGACGGGTGCTAGCGGAATGTGTCTGCAAGACCGCTGCCAAGACACTGCCGGTAGGTGATGGCGTGGTGCGAGTGACGCGCGAGACCAAGGGGCGAGGCGGGAAGAGCGTGACGATCGTTAAAGGGTTGGCGCTCGATCCTCTTGCCTTGGCCTTGTTAGGCAAGCAGTTGCGCACGGCCTGCGGTTCTGGTGGAACGGTCAAGGATGGCGTCATTGAAGTTCAGGGTGACCATTGCGAGCGGATCATTGAAACGCTCAAGAAGTACGGCCACAGCGCGAAGCGGGCGGGGGGCTAATCGCTTCACTGAGCCGCGGCGCGATAAGCGTTATTGACCGCGCGCGGCCAGTTTCGATCGTTCGAGGCCGGGGCGGGAAAGAGCGGGACGATGTTACCTAGTCAACGATGAACAGTTTGGCGCCCGTTGTAGTCGACGAACGATGTGCCTCGGCATCGTCGGCAACCTGGTAACTCATGCCGGGCAGGAGCGTGAACTGGCGTCCATCTTGAAGTTCGGTTTGAAGGTCTCCTTCGATACAGAAAAGGATGTGGCCTTTGACGCACCAATGGTCGGCAACGTACCCCGCCGTATACTCGACGCGCCGTACGCGAATCGGTCCAAAGTATTGAGTTCGCCAGTAAGCAACGCCGCTCTCACCTTTATGTTCGGTTTTTTGCAGCGTCTCCCAGTCGGTGACGCCGAATGGAATGTCTTTCATTTGCATCGTTGAGTTCTCTTGATCATCACATTGGGAATGCGCGGTGATTGCGCGTGGCCGAAGAAAGTCTTTGCATCGGATCACTCTAAAGACTTGGGGCCTCGATAGTCAGATACAGATCGCTGGACATTTGACCGCTACAGCCGATGTGTTAATGCGGAAGCGAGATACCGTCACGTGGGCCTCCACTATTCCGCTTATCGTCCACTACATCGCAGATCAGCGCGCAGGCGCCGCCGCGGCTAACAAGCTGCGCAGGAACACCATGATCATGTGTCCAATGGGCACCTCGGACAGCATCGACCGCTGCAAGGCGAGGCCTTGTGAAAGCCCCATGAAGGACGCGGCCAATACGGTTGGCGATTCGGGCGGCACTCTGTCCAGTCTGGCGAAAATCTGCCCGATGCAATAGGCAAGGCCATCACGGTGGGCGTCCAGCAACGCCTGCGAGGCGGTTGCAAAAACGGGGTTGCGACGCCCCTGAAGCTTGAATTCAACACCCAGCACAGACCACTCAGGCTCGGCATCAAGTGTCTGCGCCCAGATCTCCAACGCGTTCAGTATGTCGTCCGCAGACGCAGATGGGTCACTCAGCGTCCGGGCAATGTCGGTCATTTGCGTCTTTGACCGCTCTCGCATCAGTTCCACAAACAGATCTTCTTTGCTCGCGAAGTTCGAATAGAAAGCACCCTGCGTATAACCTGCCTCGGCCGCAATATCCCTGAGAGAGGTGGCGCCGAAACCTCTCTCGACAAATAGCCGCTTCGCCGCAGCAAGCAAATGTGCCCGGGTCTGCAGTCGACTTTCTTCGCGGCTCAGCCGCGGGAGTTTGGTCACGGTGTTCATAGCCGGAAGAATATCAGTTGATATTTGAAATTCAACTGACTATTATTACGATTGCATTTCATATCTCACTTGATATTTGAAAGTGCAGGGCGTGGGCTGTGCCTCCGAGCGTTCTTACGGAACAGGATGAGGGCGTGCCTGCGAAGTCAGCGCGGGAGCCAACCGCTAAGACCGGGAGCGATGTAACAACCTGGTCATGTACTACGGAAAGCGAACATGAGCAGCAGGGTAAAGATGTTGAAGCAGCAACTCGCGCAACTCGATGAGCGGCTATTAGTCGCGTGGCAGCAGGAGCAGAAAGCGGCTATCGAACACGTCCGCCAGGTGATGAACTTCTTCAACCTTGTGCCTAACCAGTTACGCGTCGACCGGCGAGGCACATACAACACCAGACCGATCTCGATGAAGTATCAGGACCCCGTCACCGGTGCAACCTGGAGCGGCCGTGGACGCGCGCCGTCCTGGATCCGGAACCGAAGCTACAACGATTTTCTGGTTAAGCAGTCCGATGACGACGGATTGGACTAGGGTCTGTTGACAATCGCCCTGAATGAGAAGATGCCGGTCCGGTATCACTTGCACCAGGTCTCCGCCCAATCGGTTAGCGGCCGTAGCGCTATCCGTAACGCCACCCCTGCCTCGGTCAGACAGTATCCCTGCCCCGCGTGATCGATGAGCCCCGCCTCCCGCAATTCCTTGAGCCGGGTATTGAGCAAGCTGGGATTGGTGTCGGCCGCTTCCAGCAGAGCGCGAAACGTCAGCGGCTCGCCCCGCAATTCCCAGAGGATGCGCAACGCCGCCCGTCGCCCCAACAAGTCGAGGGCGACCATGATCGGGCGGCCCGTCGTCGACCCGCGCACCGGCTTTCCAACTTTCGGAATCTTCATGCTTTACTTTTCATAGCGTTGTGACTAGGATTTGCTATTGAAAATATAGCACGAGGATGTGACATGCCCACCCGTATTGCACCCGCTCTGCCGCCGTTCCCGCCAGCCATCCAGGAGACCCTGGAGAAGATCATGCCGCCAGGCGTGCCGCCGCTTAGCCTCTTCACGACGATGGCTCGCGACGAGCGCTTGTTTGGCAAATTCTTTGCCGCTAGCTTGCTGGACCGTGGCCACCTGACACTGCGGCAACGCGAGTTGATCATCAATCGAACCACCGCGCTGTGTAGATCCGAGTACGAGTGGGGTGTACACATAGCCTTCTTTGGCGCACGCGCCGGTTTCTCGGCTGAGCAGATCGAGGCGCTGGTACACGGCATGCCTCAAGACGCATGTTGGTCGGTCGAAGACTCAGCCGTCTTGCAAATGTGTGACGCACTGCATCGCGACTGCAATGTCGACGACGACTCATGGCAGGCGCTGCGCGTCCATGTCGGTGAGGAGGCGATGATTGAAATGCTGATGCTGGCCGGCTTCTATCGAACCGTGAGCTATCTCACCAATGCTCTGCAATTGCCGCTCGAGTCTTACGCGATGCGCTTTCCTGTCCGTACAGCAACCCGAGAGCCGCAATGATCTGTGCGCCGAGCGGCAAGAGCACGCGGTACCTCAGGCGCGCTCGCAGGTTTTGAAAGCAGGGGCGAGGTCTTTAACAGCATCCATAACGGAAGGAGCGTTTCGATGATTACCGTCATCACGTCGTTTAAGTTGTCAAAGCCGATTACACGCGAAGCGGCACGGAGCCTTTTTCTGAGCAAGGCCCCGAGATATAGGGGCGTAGCCGGGCTTCTCCGTAAGTGTTATGTCCTGTCGCAAGACGGGAGCACAGCCGGCGGAGTCTATCTCTGGAACTCCCGCGCCGAAGCTGAGGCGATGTACACCGAGAGCTGGAGGGCAATTGCGCGGGAGACGTATGGAGCAGATCCCTCGGTCACGTACTTTGAGAGTCCCGTCGTGGTCGATAACGTTACCAACGAAATCCTCTCTGATGAGTAGTTTGGATCTTTACGTTCTGATGCTCTCAACAGCAACGCAAACGCATGCCTTCGCGTGAATAAATTTTTGTCCGCTATGCTGCGGAAACCCTTCGTTATCTGAACCAAAAGCCGGGAGCCTTTTAATGGCAGGTGGACACGTCAAAGCCATCATGTTCGACTTCGATCTGACGTTGGCTGACTCGTCTAACGGAATCGTGGAATGTACACGGTACGCATTGCGAGCGATGGGACTTGCGGAGGTCGAGAGCGGGCGGATCCACTCCGTTATTGGCCTGCCGCTACAGGGAATGTTTCAAACGTTGACCGGAAACGGAGAGACAGAACGCGCTGACGAATTCGCACGTCTGTTTGTCGAGCGGGCCGATGATGTCATGGTGCCATCGACTCAGATATATCCGGAGGTTCCTGATCTATTTGCACGGCTGCGGGGCCAGGGCATCAATGTGGCGATTGTGTCGAGTAAGTTCCGCTACCGCATCGAGTCGATCCTGGACGTCGCCCGGTTGCGCCCGTTGGTGGATGTGATCGTCGGTGGCGAGGACGTGCAGCGCCACAAACCACACCCTGACGCGATTGTGCTGGCGTTGACGCATCTGCGCGTGCCAGCCGCTTCAGCGATGTATGTCGGTGATCATCCTGTTGATGCCGACGCGGCGCGGGCTGCTGGTGTGAGTTTTGTTGGCGTATTGAGTGGCACGATGTCGGGCGAACAGTGGTCCGCCCGGGGCGAGCGTTGCGTCAAGGAGCATATCGGAGAGCTGGCCCAGTTGGTACGCTGATCAGAAGGCGCAGGGGTTTCAATCGCTGATGGCCGTTGGCCGTGACGCAGTCCTGAAGATCTGGCCTAGCCTCCCGAATCCGCTCGATGGAAGGGTTAGGCCTCGGGTTGGTGGCAAACCACTTCGATGTTGTGCCCGTCCGGACCAATGACAAAAGCTGCATAGTAGTTCGCGTGGTAGTGCGGGCGCGCACCAGGCGCACCATTGTCTTTGCCACCGGCCTCAAGAGCCGCGCGATAGAAAGCGTCGACTTGCTCGCGATTCTCGGCCGTGAACGCCAAGTGAAGATGCGCCGGTTTCTCCTCGGTTTGGTACAGGCACAATGAAGCCTTACCCTGTGGGCTAAGCTCGACACCGTACGTCGGCGTCCCCTCCGAGACAACGGCTACGCCGAGCGGTTCGAGTGCCTTGACGAAGAACGCTTTGCTCGCTGCATAGTCGCTGACTCCGAATTTAACGTGGTCGAACATGCGTTCTCCTGTCTGTGGGCTTGCGCGAGGCCTAACGTGGTTTAGAGATCACCGCGATGTTGCCACACGCAGCCACAAGTCGTCACCGGTGGTAGTCGGGGTATGACATCCGCACGGTGCGGGCGTTGCTCGGGCATGCAGGTCCGAGGAAATGCTGAAAGGGCGTCAAGACTAAAACCGCAACCCGAGTTGCATGTTCTCACCCCGACTCGCAAAGATTGTAGGCCCCGACGATGATTGCGCTGACCGCACTCAGGGCTTGCGCTTCGGCGAGAGCCGAGGGGGTACCGAAACGGTTCGAATAGTACCTCGCCAGCTCATCGGTGCTGTTACGAATTAACACAGGATGCCGTGCCACGAAGCGCGGTTCGTCCACATCCTTTGCAGGGTCGTCGTTGTTTTCGTCCTGGCCTCCCGGACTCACGTCGAGTTCCTTGGCCTTCCATAACCATTGGACAGCGAGATTCGCCCAGCCAATGTCAGGGAGACTTCCGGCGGAAATGGCGACCAGCTGCGAACCAGTACGTCAGGCCTGCGACGGCACCCGCCACTGCGAATACGTTTGCGATCGAATGGAATTTCTGCCAAAACGTCGGGGTCGCTGGAGGGTTCGGGGGATCTGTGTACCACGTCCAACCAGATGTAGCCGAGATTACGGGAGCGACAGCGAGAAGCGCTAAACCACATCCCATAAAGACATAAAAGAAAGGGTTTCGAATGCGGTATCGGGAAGCCAGGAGGTTAAGCAGAACGCACGGCAGAGCGGAAAAGAACGCAGCGGGTAACCAAATGACGACGATGAGGCCGCAGTCTGAAAGAAGAACTAAAAGTGTTTGCCAGAGCGGGTATAGCAGTCCACCCGAAGTTCGCTGCTCGATTACATGCGGAAACCGTGAGGCGATGATATAGGTAGTCGCGGCCGTCACACTGAGCAAAAAGGCCACCGTGGCGCGCACGGCCGATGGATGCGGAGGTGCGCTGTCTTGGTTCATCGCGGCTGATAGGTCGATCATGGCTAAGATGATAAATCGAATAACGGCCTCAGTGCGGCCGCGATCGGTCGTTCGACTCCTCCCGTCAAATCCGCGACAATTGCGATACATGCCCGGTTCGCCGGGTGCGATCAACAGGCGTTTTCAGAAGATCGGTCTCCGCTAACTCCTAACGAAGAGTGAGTGAAAAATGGCGTGTTCGACGACGTCAAGCCATGCTGACCAGTTCATCGCCCCGCGACTCGTGATTGTCGAAGGCATCATGGGCTCCGGTAAGTCGACCACGATGCGCTTCATTGCGAAACGCTTACAAGAGACCGGAACCGAAGCGCAACCTGTACATGAACGGACAGACCCACATCCGGTCCGAGCAACAGACGAACTCGAGCATTGGTTTGAACCTTGGCGGGACGCGACTGCCGCCCAACTGGCACAGCGTGCTCTTGCGCGATGGACCGCGTTCGTCGAGTCTATGCGGACGGGTGTCGCAGTCGTCGTGATGGACGGTCAACTCTTTCATGGCGATCTGACGCATCTGCTTCTTATGGAGGCGGAACCTGCACTGATCTCCAACTATGTGCAGGCGGTGGCCGCAGCCATTGCGCCACTCGATCCTTTTGTCCTGTACTTTTGGCAGGAAGACGTCGACAAAGCCATCCGCACCGTATGCGCAGAACGCGGCGACGAGTGGGTGGCTTACCAGGTCAACTGGAAGCTTGCGGCACCGTACTGCGTTCGCAGGGGTTTCGCGGGTCTGGATGGTCTGATTGCCCTCTATCGCGACTACCGCCGCATGACCGATCATTTGTTCGAGCAACTTCCCATCGCCAAGCTGGCGATCGAAAACTCGGAAAGGGACTGGCCTGCGTATGAGAAGCGCATCCTGCGAGCCCTGCGGCTGCCCGGATAATGCCAAAAGTCGACTGATCGAGTCTTTGCAAGCGGTTTGGTGGAGGCGGAGCGACCGCCTACTTTGAGCAAAGTGACGAAAGAATAACTGGGGAAAGGGAGCCTTCGTATGGATTGGAAGCTAGCGCAATCGGTTGCTGACAATTTCGTTGCGCAATGGACATTGAACGACGGGCCTGGCGGCGGCGTGATGTTGTTCGATGAAAAATCGATATTCGTCCAAGCTTTTGGCGGCCTTGCGAACCTCGAATTCCGCATCCCATTCACTGCTCAAAGCGTCGTGAGACTGGCGTCGGTCACAAAACACATTACTTCGGGCCTCGCGCTGAAATGTGTCGATCAGGGCCTCCTGAATCTGGATGAAGGTCTGAGCGTCTACCTTCCACAACTCCGCGGAAAACAGCGGAATGTGTCCATACGCGGGGCGTTGGATATGACCGGCGGTCTGCCAGATATGATCGACTCCGCCTGGATGCTTGGTGTCCCGCGCACGGCATTGCTCGATAGCAAGCGTGTACTTGCATTTCTTGCGGCGATCGAAGAGTTGAACTTCAACCCACGCGATGAATTCTCGTACTCGAATGCAGGCTATCGGCTGGTTGAGGCCGCTATTGAGGCGCGAGGCATCTCACTCGAAACGGGGATTAACGAGCGCTTCTTCAACGAGCTTGGCGTGCACGCAGCGCTGCCCCGCGATCAGACCGATGTCGTGTCTGGTCTAGCACCGGGCTACTGGCAGAGTCCAAATGGCTGGCGTCACGGCGTATCGGGTATGCCGTACTGCGGGGCCGACGGACTTGCAGCAAGCACAGAACAGTTTGTGGGCTGGTTGCAGGCGCTACTTGCCGGTCGTGGTCCTGCTCGCGGTCTACTGAATCGGTTGGCAGTCTCTGCGACACTGTCCAATGGTCGTGAGACAGGCGTCGGGTTGGGTCTCGCGAATAGCCACATAGCCGGACATACTTTCCACGGGTTTGTGGGCGGCCTACCGGGTTATCGATCGGCATTCCTGCTGGCGCCGTCAATCAAGCTGGGTATGCTGGCGGTCGCGAATCGGGAAGATGCCGACGTTGGAGGTGCGATCGCTTCAGTATTCTCAGCGTTGTTGGGCGGGCAACCGGTCAAACCGACGCCAGGCGACGCGTTGCCGGACGGCATGTTCACAACCGCGGACGGACCTGACTGGCTGGAGATCAATCGGGGATACGCGACGTTCCTCGGAGCCCAGAGTTTTCTGCATCCGATCGGCGATGGACTATTCGATAGCAAGGCGTTCTATTTGCCGATGACGCTGCGGCAAAGCGGCGACGATATCGTCGGCGAGGTGGGACATCGATTCAGGCGCTTCCGGCGGATTTTGTCCGGCGTGACGCCTAATCCGAACTGGGCGGGTGAGTGGCGTCTTCGAGCGCTGGGCGGGCTCATCAGAATCGACGTCGACGGCAACCAGGCGCGAATTGCGATCGGCGCGGGTCCGGCAACCGACGTGGTGACGCTCACACCACTTGATGAGCGCCGAGCGCTTTTCGAACGAACTGAAGGTCCTCGACGACAGCGCGTATGTCTGAATTTCAGCAGCGATGGACGGTCAGTATTGCTCGCTACGCAACGTAGTCGAGTGCTGTTGTTCCAGCGTTGCTAGCTTCGACCTGTTTTCCCACATCGGCGATTGAGCCGGTCGACGGCCTTCGCGCGACGAACGGCAACATCAAGTAGCGTACGCGCAAGCGCAAGTTGCCGTTGCGCCCGGCCGCCGCACAGATTGCGGCGATTTAGATAAACTGAGGGGCGTCGCTTGGCTCGATCGACACCGTCCAGCGAGAGGGTCACGGGGTGCCAAAGCGGCCGCCCCGTTGTCGGGCGAGCGCACCCGCACCCGCATCCGACCCACCGAATCGTGGCCACAAGCAACGATTAAGAAACGGAGACACTCGTGAAAGTAGGATTCATCGGCCTCGGCGTGATGGGGCAGCCCATGGCGCTTAACCTTGCGCGTGCGGGCACCCCACTGGTGGTGTGGAATCGCACGCCGGAACGTTGCGCACCGTTGCGCGACGCAGGCGCGCAGGTCGCAGACAACGTCGGCGACGTCTTCCGGCAGGCCCGCATCGTCATCCTGATGATGGCAACTGACACAGCGCTCGACGCGGTGCTCGGCCGCAACACCGCGGAATTCGCGGCGAACGTCGCACAGCATACGATCGTGCACATGGGGACGACGTCGGCCGACTATTCACGTGGACTGGAAGCTGACATCCGCGGGGCGGGAGGACGGTACGTCGAGGCGCCCGTCTCGGGCTCACGCAAGCCGGCCGAAGCGGGGCAACTGGTGGCGATGTTGGCGGGCGAGCCGAGCGCCGTCGAAGAAGTGCGTCCACTTCTCAAGCCGATGTGCCATGAAACGGTGATCTGCGGAGCAGTGCCCACGGGGCTGCTGATGAAGCTGTCGGTCAACACATTCCTGATTCCGATGGTGACTGCGCTCGCCGAGGCGTCGCATCTCGCGCGGCGCTACGGGCTCGACATGAAACAATTCCAGGCCGTGCTCGACGCGGGCCCGATGGCGAGCAACGTATCGCGCGTGAAGGTCGACAAGCTCGTGAACGAGGATTTCACGGTGCAGGCCTCGATTCTCGACGTGCTGAAGAACAACCGGCTCGCGGCCGAAGCGGCGCGCAATGCGAATCTCGCGTCGCCGCTGCTGGATGTGTGCTTTGACCTGTATACCGAGACCGTCGGGTTGGGTCACGGTCAAGCCGATATGGCCGCCGTCGTGCACGCGATCGAAGCGCGTACTGATGCGAGGGGAAATGGGCCGCGCAATTGACCTACGGCCGGGGTCGAACTGAACCATCGGTAACCCACGCGTTTAAATCAGCCTGATGCATGCGATGACGAGTGATCGACATGTTGGATGGAACCAGCGATGAATATCGAACCTCTTAGTGACGGCAAGATCATCGATTCATGGAAGCACAACGCTTTGCCTTGGATGTATGCGGTACGCAGTGGGGACATCGAGAGCAGGCGGTTGGTCACCGACCGAGCCGTGCTGGATGCGGTGCTGGCTTGCGAGCCAACCACCGTCCTCGATCTGGGCTGTGGGGAAGGTTGGCTTGCTCTCGCGCTTCAGCACAATGGCGTCGGCGTGACCGCGGTAGATGTGGTGCCGGCATTGGTGCTCGCCGCGACGCAAGCCGGTGTGGTCGACGGCAGGGTTCTGTCTTATGAGGAGATCGCAGCCGGACAGCTCAAACTGAGCACCGACGTCGTGGTCTGCAATTTCTCCTTGCTCGGCAAGGAATCGGTAGAAGGTCTGCTGCGCGCGATTCCAGCGTTGCTCAAGCTGAATGGGTCCTTGATCGTGCAAACGCTACATCCCGTGGTTGCATGCGGTGATCTGCCGTACGTCGACGGCTGGCGAACGGGTTCGTGGGCGGGGTTTGGTGAGGCGTTTAGTGATGCCCCGCCTTGGTACTTCCGGACCTTGCATGCATGGCTCGAGTTGATGTGGACTAGCGGGCTCACGCTTCAGGAGATGCGAGAGCCGTTAGACCCGCGAACCGGCAAGCCCGCATCAGTGATCTTTCGCGCGCATGTGCGAGGTTAGTTCAGGGGCGCGATAGCTGCTTACCACTCTGTCACCAGAGGCCAAGTGGACGACCGAACCGCCGCTATCCCATGAAAACCGGACTTTCCGGTAGTGTCGACCCTCCATCCACGACGATCGTCTGTCCGGTGACGTAGGCGGCCTCGTCGCTGGCGAGGAACAGCATCGCGTGCGCGATGTCTTCGGGTCGGCCAAGACGCTTCAATGGGATATACCGCGTGAGTTCCTCCTCGCCGAAGCGCGCTTTTAGCGCGCTCATCGCCGGCGTGTCGATATAGCCGGGTTCAACGCCATTGACCGTGATCCCGTATGCGGCCAGTTCGAGCGCGGCCGTGCGGATAAACCCATTCGCCCCCGCCTTGCTCGCTGCATAGTGAGCGGTCCCCGGCATCGCCACACGCGGCCCGGTAATCGACGACGTCACGAGAATCCGGCCACCACCACGCTTTTTCATATGAGGCAACGCGGCCTGCGAGAGATAGAAACACGCTTTCAGATTGACCGACAGGAGATGGTCGAGCGTGGTCATGTCCATCGTTTCGATCGGGTCGCGAGAGAAGGCCGCAGCGTTGTGCACGACGATGTCGAGTCCGCCATACTGCGCCGCAACCGCATCGACGGTTCGACGAACGGCCTCGGCATCGGCCACATCAAGTGCAACAAATGAGGCTTGGCCACCGCGCGAGCGCACTTGCGCGGCAACCTCCTCTCCCTGCGCCACGGTCCGCGCGGCGATCACAACCGTCGCACCTTGCGCGGCGAACACTTCGGCGATTGCGCGGCCAATACCTTGGCCGCCTCCCGTGACAAACGCAATCTTGTTGTCGAGTCGTTTGGTCATCACATTGTCCTCACACTGCAAGGCGGCCTCCGTCGACTGGATACTCGGCAGCCGTTGTAAACGAACTCTCGTCGGACGCAGCGAAGAGCACCGTATAGGCGATTTCCTCAGGCGTCGCGATGCGCTTGAGCGGCACGCGCGCGCTGAATGCGGCGCGCGTGGCCGCGACATCGCGGGTGCCGAACGTGCCCTGTTCGGCCCATTCCTCGATCTCGCGGCTCACCATCGGGGTCTCGGTCACGGCCGGCAGTACCGCGTTGACACGAATGCGATAGCCGCGCTCGGCGAATTCGATTGCCGCGCATTTGGTCAATTGCCGCACGGCGGCTTTCGACGTGCCGTACGCGATATTGTCTGGAATGCCCTGCACGCCGAGCACCGACGACAGGTTGACGATCGACGCGCTGCCGGAGCGCGAGGGGTCACGCGCGGTCATGGCGGGTACCGCATACCGGATGCCGAGGAACACGCCTTCCACGTTGACGCGCATGACGTCGCGAAACTGCTCCAGCGTCGTATCCTCAATTGATTTGACCAGCGCGACGCCTGCATTGTTGACAAGAATATCGAGGCCGCCGTACTCGCCTTGGAGCCACGACATCGTGCGCTGCCAGGCGGCCTCGTCGGTCACGTCGAGTGCGCAGAACACCGCACGGCCACCGTTTGCCGCAATCTCGTCGGCGACCCGCGTGCCTAGCGCCTCATCACGGTCAGAGACAATGACCGTTGCGCCCTCAAGAGCGAAAAGTCTGGCAATCGCCGCGCCGATGCCCTGGCCGGCACCAGTAACGAGAGCGATCTTCCTATCGAGTCGACCCATCGCTCACGCTCCAGCCAGTTCGGTCAGGCATTCGGAGAACGCGAGATTGTGCTGATCGACGTCTTCCGGGGTCAACTGCGGACACGCGAGCATCATGTTGTGGAACGGCGTGATCAGCACGCCGCGATTGAGCAGATACAGATGAATGAACGCTTCAAGCGGTCCGTTGCGTCCCGTCTTCGCCTGCGTGCCGTTGACGGGCGGTTGCGGCATGAACATGTACTCGGCGCGTGCACCGATCTGCGTGACGTGCCATGGCAACGCGAACCTGGCAATATCCGCTTCGACGCTACGTGCGATGCGCGTTGCCATGTCGATCATGTGCGCATAGTTCTCGTCGGTCATCACATGTTCGAGCGTGGCGCGCAACCCGGCAATCGTCAGTTGGTTGCCTGCAAGTGTGCCGCCGAAGCCCGAGTGATTATTGCGCTTCTCGCCCCCGGCCCAAACTGGCGGCTTCGCTTGCCACACGCGTTGCGCGACTTCTTCGCTCACGCCGTACACGGCAGAAGGAATGCCACCTGCAATCGCCTTGCCGAGTACGAAGATATCCGGCTCGAGTCCCCACGCCTGTGTGCAGCCGCCCGGCCCGGTCGAGATCGTGTGGGTCTCGTCGATTAGCAGCAGCGCGCCGTATTTTCGCGTGAGCCGCCGAAGCGCATCGTGGTAACCCGGCGCGACCGGTACCATGCCGATGTTGGTCATCATCGGTTCGGTAATCACACACGCGACATCCCCGTGAGACAACTCACGCTCCAGTGCGTCCACATCGTTGAACTCCACGAGGCGTACCAGCCGGTCGTGGTCCATCCCGTTCGCATGCACATTCGTGCGCGAGCGCATGTGCCCTGACGCATCGAGTTCGACCTGGGTTTCGTCGACCGAGCCGTGGTAGTTGCCGTTGAACACGAGCACTTTGTCGCGCTTCGTGATCATCCGCGCAAGGCGCAGCGCAAAGCGGTTCGCATCCGACGCGGAAGTGGCGAGCTGCCAGTAGGGCAGGCCGAAGCGCCGGCGCAATTCCTCACCGACCCACACACCGTCTTCGGATGGCAGCATGGCGGTGACGCCGCGTTGCGCCTGCCGCGCGATCGCATCGGCAATCGCCGGGTGCGAGTGGCCGAACATCGAACCTGTATCACCGAGGCACAGGTCCACGAATTCGTTACCGTCGACGTCGCGCAGCCGCGCGCCCTTCGCCTCACTCATGTAGACAGGATAGGACCCCGCCCACAACTGCATCCAGTGGAGTGGCGTGCCGTACAGGTAGACCTGTTTGCCTCGCTCGTACAACGCGGCCGAACGTGGGTGACGCGCTTCGAATCGCTGCTGTTCGCGTTCGATCAGGTGTTGCATGCGTTGTGTATCGATATCCATCATGTGTCCCATTTCTGTCATCTCTTGATTCAATCTTCACTTGCTGACTGCGGCGGTACAGGTCGTCACCGCCCGGCGCTCGCGCGTTCGTGGTGCCACGCGAGCAGGTTGCGTTCAATGCGGAAAAACAGTGTTTCGATGCACAGCGCAGCGATGGCGATCACGAGGATCGTCGCGAGACCGGCAGCGATCTCGAACTGCTGCTGTGCCGTGACAATAAAATTGCCGATACCATTGGTGGACAGCAGCATCTCGGCGCTCACGCTGATCAGCAACGACAGCGCCACGCTGATGCGAATACCGCTGACGATCTGCGGCAGCGCCGCCGGCAGGTCGATGCGCCACATGATCTCGCTGCGCGACAGGCCAATCGAGCGGCCGACGTTGATCAGCAACGGATGAGTCGCACGTGTCGCATCGATTGCGTTGATGAGGATCGGGAACGCCGCGCCGTAGAACACGACAAGGATCTTTGCCATGCTGCCGGTGCCCGCGAACAACATCACCACGGGCACGATCGCGAGCGGCGGAAGCGGGCGCACCAAGTCGAGCAGCGGTTCGACGAACGAGGCGAGCGAGCGCATCCGGCCAAGGCAGATGCCAAGCGGCAGCATGGTCACGAGCGACAGCGCGAAGCCCGCGCTCGCGCGCACCAGCGTGATGCCAAGCGCTGGCGCCAGTTCGCCGGCATGGCGAACCAATGCTGCCACGACATCGATGAATCCCGGATAGTTCTGTGAATTGACCAGCCGTGCCGACACTTCCCACGCAGCCGCCAGCAACACCAGGAAAACGATGCCGGGAACATTTGTGCGTTTTGCGAGCGCTCTCATAGTTGCACCATCCTTGTGAGACTCTCATGCCATGGCACCGTGAGGGCGCGCAAACGCAGCACGGCCTGGTTGAAGAGCAGACCGTTGAACCCGGCGACGACCAGCAACGCGAACGTGTCCGCGGTGCGCATCGAGAACGCGCTGTCGTACAGCATGTAGCCGATGCCGTCGCTGCCGGCGAGCATTTCTGCTGCGATCGTCGCGATCAAACAGTCGGCGACGGCGAGACGCACGCCTGTCAGCATCGCCGGCATCGCAGCGGGAACCCGTACTTGCCACAGGATTTCCCACGCGGAGTAGCCCAGCGTCCGTGCGCTTCTCAGTTGCACGGGCTCGTTGTCCGCCAGCGCGGTTGCCGCACTGACGTACACGGTCCACACGCCGGAGAAACAGACGATGAAGAGGAACAGCTTCATACCGAGCCCGAGCGCGAAGATCGACAGCGGCACGAGCGCCGCAGGCGGCAACGATCGCATGATGTTGACGACGGGCCGAAGCGCGTCTTCCACCAGACGGTGACGCGCGGCAAGCACGGCCGCCGCGAAGCCGATCGCGACTGCCGCGATGAGGCCAATCAGTGTGCGCATCAGCGTGAGGGGTTCGTTCTGCCAGAATTCGCTCGAACGTAGTTGGCCCACGAGTGCCTCGAACACGGTGCCCACGCCCGGCATGTACTCTCTCGGCACGTGGCCGCTCCACACCGCGAGCTGCCAGACGGCGCAGCCGGCGAGAAATCCGATGCACGGTTTCATCCATTGTTTCATCGCATCACCTTCGTTTGATGCATTGGTCGGATCCGCGACGAAGCATGACGGCCTCGTCGCGTCGCATCATTTCGCGTTCACGTCCGCCACGAGACTGTTGGCGTCGAGCGGCTCATGCAGCAGCCCGTTGCGCGTCATCGAGTTGATCAGCGGGCGCAGCGAGGCGGCATCGGGTGTCAAGTCGCCCCAATCGAAGTAATGCGTCACCTGGTGCGCCAGTTCCGGCGTCAACTTGAATTCGCTGACCAGCCACTGCTGATAGAGATCGGGATTCGCGCGAAAATCGGCGCTCGCACGGGCCAGCACGCGGTTAAAGCGCTGCAATACGTCCTTGTGCTGTTGCACCCAGTCTGCGCGCGCAAACAGCACGTCGAGCGCGATTCTCTGGTCGGCCGGGAGATCCGCCACAACGCCGGATGCAAGGGTGACCGCCTGGATAGCCGGTGACATCTTTGCGGCGGCATAGAACGGTTCCGAGATGCACGCCGCGTCAGCGTTGCCAACTTGCAGCATGCTGCCCATCTGCGGCATCGGCACGATGATCTTCTTGACGGCGTCGTAGGGCACGCCCGCCTTGGCGAGATGGTCCTTCACCAGCAATTCGCAGATCGCGCCCGTGGCATTGATTGCGATTGTCTTGCCGCGCAAGTCTGCCAGCGTATGGATGTTGGATGACTTGCTCGCGACGATCCACACGTCCTGCTTGCCGGCCGCGCCATACTCATAGTCGAGGGTGTCGACGATCACGAACGGCTGGTTGCGCGCCCGCGCGAAGATGACGGGGATGATGCCCGCGTAGCCGATGTCGACCGACCCGCTCGCCACCGCGCTTGCTACCGCCGGGCCGGACCCGAGCGTCACGAGTTCAGGCTTGAGACCTTCCGCGGCGAAATAGCCCTTCTTGTCCGCGTAGTAGAGCCGAATCATCGAGTCGGCGCGTAAATCGCCGATCTTGATCGTCGTTTGCGCGCTGGCTATCGATGGGGTCACCGCTGCGGCAGCGACGCCGGCAAAAAATAAAGCGCAACTGATCAAGCGCTTCCACATGATTGTCTCCTGAAGTTTTCGTTGATTGAATCAATTCGGGGCTGGCATCGCGATGCGACCAGAACAGGCCGGCGCTACGTCGATAGCCGACCGCGCGCGCGGGTCAGGCTTGCGTGCGCATCTGGTGGATCATCGCGAGGATCTTGTGCCGCAGGTCGAGAAAGCCACGGTCTTCGCGGGTCTCGAGTTGCGTGCGCGGTTTCGCGAGCGTTACCGCGAACTCCGCCGCAACCACGGTCGGTCGCCGCGACAGCACGACGACGCGATCGGCCATGTAGATGGCCTCGTCGACGTCGTGCGTGACCAGCACGCAGGTTTGCTGGTAGCGCTTCGCGAGGTCGAGCAGCAGGTCCTGCATCTCGGCGCGTGTCTGCGCGTCGACCGCCGCGAGCGGTTCGTCGAGCAAGAGGAGCCGCGAACGGGCCGCGAGCCCGCGCGCAATCGCCACGCGCTGCTGCATGCCGCCGGACACCTGCCACGGATAGTGACGCTCGAAACCCGTGAGGCCAACGCTGGCCAGCAGTTCTTGCGCGTACTCAAGCTTTTGGGCCCGGTTGAGATCCTGGGCCCGCTTCATACCGAAGACGACGTTGTCGAGATTGCTCTTCCACGGCAGCAGCGAACGGCTGTAATCCTGGAAGACGACCGACACACCGGGGGGCGGCGCGCCGACGGGCTTGTCGTCGAACATGACGGAGCCGCTGTCCACTGCGTAGAGGCCGGCAAGACACATCAGCAACGTGGTCTTGCCGCAGCCGGACGGGCCGACGATCGAGAGGAACTCGCCTTCGCGGGCGTCGAACGACAGATCGCCGATGATCTGATTGCGCTTGTCTCCCTCGCCCAGGGTTTTGGCAATGCGCTGTACCTTCAATAGCGTTCGCATCGTGCTAGTGGCCCGGTTGAGCGTCGCGAAGTCGGACACCCGGCTTGGTTCGATCGGTTGCGACGCTGACGCGTCGCGCTGCAGTTTCAAATGCGCTTGCACTTTTCTCCTCCTGCGTGGCTGTCCGTGCTCAGTCCGCCGCGATCGCGGCGAGACCGGCGTGCAACCCGTCCATGCTCTGGTCGACGTGCTCTTTGTTAAAGACGAGGGGAGGAGACAGGATGATCTTGTTGCCCGCGATGCGCACCAGCAAACCATGCGCGCAGATCGTCTCGTAGAGTTTCTTCGAAGCGGGGTGGGTCGGCGGCAGTGGCGCCCGGGTTGTCTTGTCGAGCACCAGTTCGATGCCGAGCATCAGCCCTTTGCCGCGCACGTCGCCGACTTGCCTGTATTGCAGCAATTCCTGCAGGCGTTCGAGGAAATAATCGCCCTGGCGTCCGGCATTGCCCGGCAGGTCCTCACCCTCGACGATATCGAGGTTGGCGAGCGCGGCGGCGCAGGCGAGGGGATGCCCGGAATAGGTATAGCCATGCATGATTGCCGCCAGCGGATGGTCGTTTTCCCACGCCTGGGCGACGCGCTCGTTGACGACCGTCGCGCCGAGCGGGACGTAAGCGGAATTGATGCCTTTCGCGAAGTTCATGATGTCGGGGGCCACGCCCCAGGCGCGTACACCGAACATGTGGCCGGTACGCCCGAAACCGGTCACCACCTCGTCGGCGATCAGCAGGATGCCGTGGCGATCGCAGATTTCGCGTACGCGCGGCCAATAGGTCGCGGGTGGCACAATCAGACCACCCGCACCTTGCACCGGCTCGGCGACGAAAGCCGCGATCGTGTCCGCGCCCTGATACAGGATTTCCTGTTCCAGCAGGTCGGCGCAGATCCCGGCCAGCTTGTCGGGATCATCGGTCCAGCGGTTGCGATACAGATAGGGCGCCTCGACCTGGAAGAAGCCGGGCACGAGCGGCTCGTACGCGCGGCGCCACATGACGTTGCCGCTTGCTGACATGCCGCCGAAATGCAGGCCGTGATAACCGTGCTTGAGCGAGAAAATCTTGGTCTTCTCGGGTTTGCCTGAGAGCTTCCAATATTGGCGCGCGAGCTTGAACGCGGTTTCGTTCGCGTCCGATCCACCGGAGCCGTACATCACGCGCGCCATCTTCTCCGGCGCGAGCATCTTGATGAGCCGGGCCGACAGCGCAATTGAAGGCGGATTCGACAGGTTGGAGAACGTGCCGTAGTACGCGAGCTGGTCCAGTTGCTCGACCATCGCGCGTTTGATCTCGGGGCGGTTGTGGCCGACGTTGACGCACCACAGGCCGGCCGTGCAGTCCAGGTAGGTCTTGCCTTCGATATCGCGAACCAGCACACCGTCGCCTTGCGCGATGATGGTCGGAGGCGTGGCTTGGGTGGCTGCGGGAGCCGTCATCGGATGCCAGATGTAGCGCGCGTTGTCGGCTACAGTGGAGGCCCGATCGGATACGGGATTGCTGAACACTTCGCTTGTCTCCGTTAATAATATATAAACAGCGTTGACATATAGTTAAAGCAGTATGGTAAACTGCCCTCTGTGTGTCAAGTCGGATTCCATCCATGAAAACCCTTGCGAAGTCTCTTGACGTGCTGGCGCAGTTCGCGAGCGCCAGTACAGATCTCGGTGTCACCGAGATCAGCCACCTCACCGGCATCGACAAAGTGATCGTCCACCGCATCCTGAAGACGTATGCGGAGTACGACTACCTGGTGCAGCACCCCACAACGCGCCGCTATCGTCTGGGCAATGCGATCCTCGCGCTCGCCGCGGCCCAGCAGCACAGCTTTCCGCCTCTTGAGGCGGCGCGGCCGCATCTGCTGCAGTTGTGGAAGGGCACCTCCGAAACGATCCATTTCACGGTTGGGCGTAAGGACGAAATGGTCGTGCTGCAGGTCTACGAGAGTCCGCTGCCCAATCGGGTGGCGGCCGATCTCGGGGAGCACGTTCCGATGTACTGCACGGCCGCCGGCAAGCAGTGGCTCGCGCACTTGCCGGAGAGCGCCATACGCGACTATCTGAAACGCGTGCCGCTCGTGTCGCGCACGCCGCAGACGATTACCGACCCCGAGTTGCTCCTCGCGGAACTCGAGCGGACGCGGGAACGTGGCTACGCACAAGACCACGCCGAATATGAAGATCACCTGCACGCGCTTGCCGCGCCAATCGTCAATAGCCGCGGCGAACTGCTCGCATGCGTTGCGCTGGCCGGTCCGGCGGCGCGGCTCACCAAACGGAGCATGACGAAACTCGCGCCGCTTCTGACCGAGCGGGCGCAGGCGATCTCTGCAGAACTCGCCCATGTATCGTCGATTGACTGATCACCCCGAATCCGGCGGGCCCGGGTAAGGAACGCGGCGAACGTTTCACCCCACGGCCTCACGGATCAACTTTCCTAAAGGAGACACCGTTGAAAACGTTCGACTATCCTCAGCCGCGCCAATACATCGCAGGGCAGTGGCGTGACGGCACGGGCGCAAGCTCGCTCACCGTGACGAATCCCGCGACCGAAGCGGTGCTGGCGACCTTCCACGCTGCGTCTGCCGACGACATCGCGCAGGCGGTCGACGCGGCCAGCAGCGCCTTCCGCGTGTGGGCGGCCGAAACGCCGCTCGCTCGCAGCAAGATCATGCGGGCGGCCGCGGAGCGATTGCGCTCGCAAACCGAGCAGGCTGCCGCGTTGCTGACGCGCGAGCAGGGCAAGCCGCTTGCCGAAGCGAAGCGCGAGATCGGGCAGGCTGCTGAAATCATCGAGTGGTTTGCGGAAGAGGGGCGACGCGCATACGGACGCGTCATTCCGAGTCGCTGGCCGGGTGTCCAGCAGACGGTGGTGCAGAAGCCGATCGGGCCGGTTGCAGCGTTCACGCCGTGGAACTTTCCGGTGATGTTGTCGGCGTGCAAACTCGCGGCGGCACTGGCGGCCGGCTGCTCGGTTGTGTTGAAGCCGGCGGAGGAAACGCCGGCCGCGGTCATGGTCCTCGTCGACGCTTTCATTGAAAGTGGCGTGCCGCGAGGCACCGTGCAGATGCTGTTAGGCAATCCGGCCGAGATATCGAGCACCTTGATTGCGTCGCCCGCGATTCGGAAGATCAGTTTCACCGGCTCCATCAACGTCGGACGGCTGCTGGGCGAGCAGGCCGGGCGGCACCTCACGCGCGTCACGCTGGAGTTGGGCGGACACGCGCCCGTGGTCATCTGCGAAGACGCCGACTTCGACAAAACGCTCGACGCGCTGGCCGGATTCAAGTTCCGCAACGCCGGACAGATCTGTGCGAATCCGTCGCGCTTCTACGTCCACCGCTCTCTGTACGCCAGGTTTGTGGAGGCATTCGCCGCGCGCGCAAGCAGTTTGCGTCTTGGCGACGGGATGGACCCGCAGACGGAAATGGGCCCGCTCGCCAGTCGTCGCCGCGTCGATCACATGACGTCGCTCGTCGACGATTCGCGTAGCGCCGGCGCACGCGTGGTCTGCGGCGGTGATCGCGTCGCACGTGCCGGCTTCTTCTTCCAGCCGACGATTCTTGCGGATGTGCCGGACACGGCACGCGTGATGACCGATGAGCCGTTTGGACCGGTCGTGCCGTTCGTTCCGTTCGATAAGCTCGACGAAGTAATCGCACGCGCCAACCACCTGCCGGTGGGCCTCGCCGCCTACGCGTTTACGACTTCGCTGCGCAATGCCGATCGCCTTGCGGACGAACTCGAGGCCGGAGCGATTGGCATTAACAGCGTGTCGCTGCTGCAACCGGAAACGCCGTTCGGCGGGATCAAAGACAGTGGCTTTGGCCGGGAGAACGGTATCGAGGGATTGCAGGACTATCTGTGCGCGAAGTTCGTCAGCCGTAGCGGGACGTAAGCGTCACAGTCGCTCACCAGCGTCACTGTCGTTAACCATTAAGGCGCGCCGATTTGCTTGACACCAAAAAGACGACATCCAATACTCGATCTATATTAGAAACAGCGTTGATATTATATCAACGTCTCTAGGAGAGTGAAGATGAGGCGTGTGTCTTGTGGGCTGGTGTGTCTTGCGGCTTCGATCGGTGTCGCTCATGCGCAGAGCAGCGTGACGCTGGCGGGCGACATTACGACGGGGATTGCCTATGTCAGCAACATGGGATCGGCTTTCAGCTGGAATCCCTATGCAAGCAACCCGGGACAAGGTCACGCCTATCGATTTCTCGATAACAATTCGACCGGCAGCCGCTTCGTCCTGAAAGGGACGGAGGACCTCGGTGGCGGCGTCGCGGCGATCTTCAATCTGGCAGACGGCTTCAAGCCATCGAACGGCGCGTTCGCGCCGGGTGCCGGTGGCCGGCTGTTCGGCTCGCAGGCCACGGTCGGTCTGCGCAGCGCCAATGTGGGTACCGTCACGTTCGGCCGCCAGTACGATCCGACCCAGGATCTCGTCGCCATGTACGCATCGGATAACGACTGGGCCGGGACCATCGGCGGTCACGTGGGCGACTCGGACAATTTCGATGGTTCGTTCCGGGTCAACAACTCGGTCAAGTACATGAGCCCCGAATGGGCAGGCTTGAGCGTGGGCGCGTTGTACGGCTTCAGTAATCAGGCCGGCGGCTTCAGCAACAACAGCGTGTGGTCCGCCGCCGCGGGCTATCACAATGGCCCGCTCGGGTTGGGTGTCGGCTATATGCGTCTGAACAATCCGGACAGTGCGACCAACCAGGCCGGCGCGGTCGGCGCGTTGAACGGGGTTGGCTCAACCGACGACTATTCGAATCCGTTCACGACAAATCCGTTCGGCGCGCTGGTCGCGAAGCAACAGATCGTCAGCGCGGGCGGCGCCTATACGATCAAGAACGCAACGATCGGTGCGACTTTTTCGGATGTTCAGTATAACTATCTAGATCAGACGAGCCTGCATCTGCAGAATTACGAGCTGAACTTCAAATACTCGCTGACGCCTTCGCTCGTGCTCGGTGCGGCCTATCTGCTGACAGACGGCAAGTTTTCAGCGACACCGGGTATGGAGAACAAGAAACCGAGGTGGAACCAGATCAATCTTGGTGCCGATTACAACCTCTCCAAACGCACCATGGTGTATCTCGTGGGTGCGCTGCAGAAGGCCAACGGGGACGCCCGCTACGCCGCGCTGCAACCGTCACTGTTTCCCTTCTCGTCCTCGAGCAAACAGTTTGTGATCACGGCGGGGATAGATCACAGGTTCTGAGGCAGTGCGCTTCGACGGCGCCTCGTCGCCGTCGTCCGCTACCTGGTTTAGTCGAAGCTGGCCGTCCGGTGAAAAGCGAACGCCTTAGCGCGTTGGACGGCCGCGATGCTACTGGCGTGCGACCGGCGTGAACCCGTAACGTGTCAGGACGTCCTGCGCCTCCGGGCTCATCAGGTACAAGGCAAGCCGGTAAGCGGCGTTTTGCGTGGTAGCGTTTTGCGGCAACTCCAGCACGGTCATGCCATAGTCTGCGGAGATGCTGAGGTTGGCCGGCAGTTCGACCTGCACCAGAGTCGAATCGGGCTTTGTCTCGTGAGAGCTGCAATAGCCGATGAAGACATCGACACGGTGGGTCGCCATAAAGTATTTCACGGGATTCTGACCCGCCGGAACCTGAGGCGCTGCTGCGCCACCCACTAGCTGCTGCGCTTTCGCTTCGAGAATCTGCTTCGCTCCGGGGCGAACTGAGTCGGCTTTCGCGAACAATTCCCATGCATAGTCACCGCCCGGGTCTGCCTTCGGTGTTGAAGTGCCGATCTTTACATTCGGATCAAGCAGTTTGTCGAGCAGATTGTCCGTTGTGAGGCCGACGTCCGGGCGGGCCTGAACACACACCCGATTCCTCGCAAAGACAATAGTGGGCGCAGCCTTTCCTTCGGCCGTCAGGCGCTGCGGGTGCGCCATATTTGCGGAAACGAAAATATCCGCCTTGGCGGAATTCTCGATCTTGTTCAGGAGAAGACCTGCTGGCCCTGTAACGAGATCAATCTTCTGGCCAGACTCCGCGGTGTATTGATGCGTGATCGTGGCGAGTGCGCCGCCCATGCTTCCAGCAGCATAGATCGTGACAACCGCTGAGGCGGGCGCTTGCTGCGCCGACGCGATGCCCATGGTGCTGCCGAGCGCGACGGCAAGGAGGGTGCGAAAAACCATATGTCAGCCTTGTTCAGAGATTGATTTGTAGCGAAGCGCGGACGGTACGAGGCGCGCCAAGCGTGCCTGTACCGTAGTCAGAACCGGTGTAGCCATTTTGTCCACTCGGCGTGATGTTGGCCCAGTACTGGCGGTTGGTAATATTGTCGATGGCAAGGCGCAGCGTCACTGATTTGCCGGCAATTTTCGTTCTGTAGCGCGCACCGAGATCGAAGACGGTATAGCCGTCGACATAGTCGGTGTTCGTATAGTTGCCTGGCCGATGGCTTGCGTAGTTCATGTTGACGTTGAACCCGAGACCGGCGACGGCCGGCACGGAGTAGTCAAGCAGAGCATTGAATACGACGCGCGACAGCCCGAGGATCTGTTTATCGCTGGTAGACGCCGAGCCCGTGTCGAACAGGCGGGGATCGAGTAGCGAGATCCCCGTGAAGATGTTGAGATCTCGTGTCACCGCGCCTGTCGCGGTCAGTTCAAGTCCACGATTAACTTGTTGACCTTGTTCAGCAAAAACGTTGTTCGGACCTACATAGGCGTACGGTCGCTCGATGCGGTAAAGGGCGGCGCCGAGCGTAACCTGGCTCACATCGACCTTGTAGCCCAGTTCCCATTCTTCGCTTCGGTACGGAGCGAGGCTATCTCCCGCATTGGCTGATCCCGCTGGAGCAATGTCCCCCTGTTGAAGACTGTCAGCGTACGTCAGATACGCCGTCATATTATCTTGCGGCTTAAACATCAGACTGGCCGTCGGGCTGATGCCGTCCGCGTTGTACTTGCTGGTCGTCGCGCCTTGCTTGCTGTAGTTCTCAGTGTGTATCCAGCTCTGGCTTGCGGCCAGTAGCGTTGACCAGTATCGGCCGAATCCAATCGTGTCCCCGACGCTAATCGACTGCTGGACCGTGTTGGAGGACAGATATCGATTTGAGAAATCGGGCAGCGGAGGTTTCGCAAAAGACAGCGGGTCGTTGATGCTTGCACTACCGAGCGTAATCGCGCCCGTTTGATACGGCGTATACCGATTCCAGTAGAAACCCGTGGTTGACACGAAGACGTCGTGTGACAGGCCTGCGAGCTCGGTGTGGCCATTCAGCGCGATGGTGTTGCTGACGATCGTGTCCAGGCTGTACGTGGTCGTCGCGGTGGTCGTCGTATAGGCGCCGGTCTTGCTGGTGATGGTGTTGGTCGGCACGGTCGACGCACGGTCGTTCGTCTCTCTCAGCACGCCGGCGCTCAAGTGCCAGTCCTTGTTGAAGTCGTGCTTCAAGGTGGCACTGAACATGTTGGTGACGTTGTCATCACCCGCCCACGATTGGCCGTAGCCCGGACGTGTAGGATCGGGCGCACTGGGAAAGGGCACATTGCGCGCCAAAGCAAACGTTCCTGGGAAGCCAGTCGACAGGTAGTGGTACGTGCTGAAATTGGTCTCAAGCGT
Organism: Burkholderia sp. GAS332; assembly: GCA_900142905.1. NCBI lineage: Bacteria > Pseudomonadati > Pseudomonadota > Betaproteobacteria > Burkholderiales > Burkholderiaceae > Burkholderia > Burkholderia sp. GAS332. Next base: position 4,206,547 of record FSRV01000002.1, read on the forward strand.
CGTGTCCGGGGTGAAACGAACGTCGAACGCGAGGCTTGCCAATTCTCTGCGCAGGCGACTGCCCTCTACGTATCCCTCGCCGTTCTGGTTGAGCAAATTCAGCCGATACCCGAAGCGGTCGTCGTTGCCGAAGTGTCCTCCGAGGTCCAGATGTTCAGTCAAGGACTGGCGTGACTCGTAGCCGACCGTGAACTCGCGTAACGGCTCGGCGGTAGGCCGTTTGAGCACGTAGTTGAACGTGCCGGCAGGACTGGCGGGCCCGTACAGGGCACCGGCCAGGCCATTTAGAACCTCGATCTGCTCGAATTGCTCGATCGGATAGTCCGTAGTCGCGGCGATATTCAGGCCATCAATCCGCGTGTTCTGGACAACCCCGGCTTGCATCCCTCGAGTCTGCGGGCGGATATTTTCGCCCTGAACCGTCGGGACGAAGCGAAACGCTTCCCGCACGCTCTGGAGTTGCTGATTCTCCGCGAGCGATGAGGGGACGACGGTAATTGAGTACGGCGTGTCAAGGAGATCCTTCTCGCCTAATGGTCCAACTTTCGTTCGGACGATCTGATACGACGGGTATTGAGTGGGCGATATCCCAGTGATGACCACGGGTGTGAGTTGGATTCCGTCGTCCTGAGCATGGACTGAGAATGTCGCGCCCATCCCCGCTGATACGAGGGTGAGCGCCTGAAAGGCGTTGATTGAGCGAGTCATGGAACTTGAGGTTTCTACTTTTGTGTCGTTGTATCCGCCTATATATAACGCAATGCATGGGGCATTAACAAGCAGCGGCCAGCAATAGATGGAATTTGGCCAAAACTCCGCCTGGGAAGCCTGGCGACTGAAATCAAGCCTTCAACGGCAGCCAGATTTCGAGCCCACCCATACCGCTGACCGGATCGAACTTCTCGTCATAGCGCTCGAAGTTCGGCGCATCGGCAGGCACATGTCCCGACGCCGGCAGCCATTGATTCCAGATCGTGTTAACGGTGCGCCGGATCGTCGAGATATGCTCGCGATGGCTGAAAACCGCATACCGCTGCGCGGGAATACGTACGCGGCTCAACTCGGCGGGCAGCGCCGAAAAGTCGCTGACTTCGACGCCGCACAGGTAGTCGAAATTGCCCGCATCATCCGCGTTGTAGCAAACGCCGTAAGCTACGCCGCCTACTTGCCCCGGCACCTTGCCGTAGTAGGCGCCAAAGCGCTGCCATTGCGAGGGAATGGCGGTGCTGGTGTCGCAGGTATAGCGCTCGCTCAAACCCGCAATGAGAAACGGTTTGCCGTCTTCGAAACGCGGCGGTTCGAGATGCGTGAGAAGGGTTTCGTCCATTTTGATCGGCTCCACGAGGGTAAGGTTGTCGAGGTGACCACGCGCACGCAGCGTTTCGGGTGTGAGTCCGAACTGCTCGCGAAACGCGCGCGTGAATGCTTCGTGAGAACCGTAACCGGCGTCGATGGCGACCGTCAGGATGTCGGGTGCGCCGCCGGCGAGGCGACGTGCCGCTTCGCTCAGGCGGCGCGCGCGAACGTAGCGCATCACCGATAGCCCGGTGGCCGCTTCGAAAGCACGCGCCAGGTGAAAACGCGACACGCATCCACAATTGGCGATGTCGTCGAGCGTTAGCTCGCGGGCAAAATGGCTTTCGATAAACCAGAGTGCTTTTCCAACGGGGTTCATATCGGCTCTCATGTCTGCATGAAGCCAGCATAGCCAGGTGCGGTGAGGCGCATTTGATCGCGCTTGCGGTTTTGCGATTGTTTTTCCGATTAACCCTGATCGGTCGTCATGGCCGCACGCTCAGGTGGGCGAAACGTCTTCGGCCGGCGAAGTCGTGGCGAATCAGTTCGGAAACGTCGGTGCTGGTGGTCATGATCTAGCTCCTTCGTATGCTTGCTTCGTATTCGCCCCGCGCAGGTCAATAGTTTTCCGTCGCTGCCTTGTTGCCAGTGGCGCGAGGATGTTCCGATGCCGGTGTGTCGTAACCGTGTGCGTGTGCGTCCGCGTCCGCGCGAGCGCCGCCAGGCTGCCCCGGACGCAGCAGCAAACCGCCCAGCACACCCGCCGCCGCGGCGAAGATCGCACCGAACAGAAACGCCAGGTGATAACCGCTGTTGAGCGCCGCCGTGGCGCTCCCGGATGCCTGCATCGCGTCGCTGCGCGCGGCAGCGAGGCTCGCGAGCACGGCGAGACCGAGTGCGCCACCCATCATGAACGACGTATTGACGATGCCGGACGCGAGGCCCGAATCGCTCGGATCGGCGTCGCTCATGGCGGCCAGCAGCATCGGATTGAACGCGATGCCCGCGCCGAAGCCGAGCAGGATCATGCCGGGCAGCACGTCGAGCACGAAGCTGCCATTGACTGGCGCGCGCGCAAACAGCGCGAGGCCACATGCCGCGACCAGCAGCCCGGCGGCAAGCGGAAGGCGCAGACCGAAGCGCATTACCACGCGCGCCGACAGGCCCAGCGAAAAGAACGCCATGATCAGATTGGCCGGCAGGAACGCGAGCCCGACCTGCAACGGCCGGTAGCCGAGCACGCGTTGCAGATACAACGCGGAGATGAAGAACCACGCGAACATCGCTGCCGCCCATAGCACGCCGACCACGTTGGCGATCGCGACATTGCGCAAGCGGAACAGATCGAGCGGCATCAACGGATGCTGTACGCGCGCTTCGATAACGAGAAACGCGGCCAGCAGTGCGAGCGCGGCGAACAGCAGACCCAGCGTCTGCGCCGAGGTCCAGCCGGCTTCGTTGCCGTTCACGACCGCGTACACGGCGAGCATCAGCGAAGCAGTCACCGTCACCGCGCCGGCCACGTCGAGCCGTTCGCCATGAGCATGACCGCGTGCCGACGGCAGGAGCGCGACGCACAGCGCGTAGACGGCGATGCCAATCGGCAAGTTGACGAGAAAGATCCAGTGCCAGCTCAGCAGGTTGGTCAGCAGGCCGCCAAGCAATACACCGATGCTGCCGCCACCCGCGCAGACAAAACCATAGACGCCCATCGCTTTCGCCCGTTCGCCGGTCTCGGTGAACAGATTCATGATCAGCGACAGCGAAACAGCGGAGACGACGGCGCCGCCCAAACCCTGCACGGCACGTGCGCACACTAGCAGAACTTGCGAGTTCGCCATGCCGCATGCAAGCGACGCCAGCGTGAACAGCGTGATGCCGCCGAGGAACAGCTTGCGGTGGCCGTAGAGATCGCCGAGCCGCCCGCCCAGCAGCAGGCAGCCGCCGAAGGTGAGCATGTACGCATTGACCACCCACACCAGCGAGGTCTCGGTAAAGCCGAGATCCGCGGCGATCGACGGCAAGGCAACGTTCACGATCGTCGTATCGAGCACGATCATGAGCACGCCGAGGCACAGAACGATCAGCGCCAGCCAGCGTTTGTTGCCGTGGATGGAATGGGTCATGCAGGGGCTCCTTTGCCGTGGTCAGTCGGGCGCAAGCGGATGCCGGACGTGCCGCCGCTCGGCACGAAGTCGAAAACCCGGTCGGCAACCCGTTGATGGCAATGGGGAATTTTAGTCTAGCACCCGCGACTTTTGACCCACAACTACGAATTCCTGGGCGGCGTTGGCCGTCAATCGCCGCCCAGTAGTTCGTACTTACCGCCGCGCTCCAACGCCCGCTGATAAGCCGGCCGCGCGTGAATGCGCTTCAGGAAATCGACTACGGCGGGAATCTGCCGCTCCATGCCACCGCGTGCGGTGGCGGCTTCAAGTGGAAAGCTCATCTGAACATCGGCCGCCGTGAAATCGTTGCCGACGAACCAGCCGGTCGCGCCCAATTCCTGATTGATGTAGCCGAGGTGCAACTTCAACTGCGGATCGATAAAGCTCGATTGCAGCGTCGAAGCGATCTTGCGAGCGATCGGCTTGGCAAAGAACGGCATGGGCGCGCTGGCAATGCGCAGGGCGACCAGTTTGAGCAGCAGCGGCGGCATTGCCGAGCCTTCCGCGTAGTGCATCCAGTAGGTGTAACGCTGCCGCTCGGGCGTGCCCGCTGCGGGTGCAAAGCGGCCCTGACCGTACTTGTCGACCAGATACTCGATGATCGCGCCGGATTCGGCGAGGGTCTGGCCGTCGTCGGTAATGACGGGCGACTTGCCGAGCGGATGGACCGCGCGCAACTCGGGCGGCGCCAGCATCGTTTTCGGATCGCGCTCGTAGCGCTTGATTTCGTACGGCACGCCGAGTTCTTCGAGCAGCCACAACACGCGTTGCGAGCGGGAGTTGTTCAGATGATGGACGGTCAGCATGGGTCGAGGGACGTTGGCCTGTGGAGTGTCACATCATAGGGATGTTGTGCCGAGGTGGGGCTCTAGGAAAAAGGGACTACGTGAGCGTACGCAATTCAAAGCGTTTGAGCTTGCCCGTTTCGGTGCGCGGCAGCGCTTTGATGAAAGCGATGACGCGAGGGTATTTATACGGCGCCACGCTATTTTTCACGAAATCCTGCAGTTGCGCGACCAGTTTGTCATCCGGCGTATAACCTGGGTTCAGTACCACGAAGGCCTTGACGATCTGCCCGCGCGTCTCGTCTGGTACCCCGATCACGCCGCATTCGGCCACCGCGTCGTGTTGCATCAGCACGCTTTCCACTTCCGGGCCGGAGATGTTGTAGCCGGCGGAGACGATCATGTCGTCGGCGCGAGCCTGATAAAACACGTAGCCGTCTTCGTCGAGATAGACCGAGTCGCCGGGAAGGTTCCAGCCGTCGCGCACGAACCGGGTTTGCCGGTCGTCGGCCAGATAGCGGCAGCCGGTTGGGCCGCGTACCGCCAGTTTGCCGATGGTGCCGGACGGGACCGGTTGCATGGCATCGTCGACAGCTTGCACGACGTAGCCCGGCACCGCGCGGCCGATGGCATGCGGGCGAATCGCGTCGCCTTGCGACGAGATGAAAATGTGGATCAGTTCCGTGCCGCCAATGCCGTCGATCATGTCGATGCCGCTTGCGTCGCGCCATAGGCGGCGCGTCGAATCCGGTAACGCTTCTCCCGCCGAGACCGTTTTCTTCAGGCTTGAAACGTCGTGATGCGCAATGAGCGGCGCCATTTGCCGATAGAACGTCGGCGCGGTGAACATGATCGTCGCGTTAAAGCGTTCGACGGTTTGCAGCAAGGTCTCGGGCGTGAGCCGCTCGATCAGTACTGTCGACGCACCCACGCGCAGCGGAAAGCACAGCAAACCACCGAGCCCGAATGTGAAGGCAAGTGGCGGCGTGCCACAAAACACATCGTCCGCTGAGGGTTTCAGAACATGACGCGGAAACAGATCGCACATCGCGAGGACGTCGCGATGAAAGTGCATGCAGCCCTTCGGTGCACCCGTCGTGCCGCTGGTGAAGGCGATCAGGCAGACGTCGTCAGCGGCGGTGTCGCAGGCCGTGAAGTGGTCCGGTTTGTTGATCGCGAGGGTGTCGAGCGAATCGGCGGAATCATCATGAAACAGGCGTGTTTGTTTCAGGCCCGCGCAGTAGAACTCATCCTGAGGATTGTTGCAGCGTGCGAGTTCATCGGTGAGTCGTGCGTCGCATAGCGCGGCGCTGACCTGTGCCTTCTCGATGATCTGCTTGAGTTCTTTCGCACGCAGCAGCGGCATGGTGGGCACAACGACGAGGCCGGCCTTCAGCGCGGCGAGCGCCGTGACTGCCATGTGCAACGTGTTCGGTCCGCGCAGCAGGACGCGGTTGCCCGGCTGCAAACCCATTTCATCGACCAGCACGTGCGCGCTGCGGTTGACCAGGGCAAGCAGCTCGCCGTAAGTGGTCGCTTGCGGCTTCCCCTCCACGTCTGACCAGATCGCCGGACGGTCGCGATGGCCTGTTTCGATGTTCGTGTCGAGCAATTCCGTCGCGCAATTGAAGCGCGCCGGGTAGGCAACGTCCGGGTTGTCTAGCAGAAAGACAGGCCATTGATCCTGCGGCGGAAGATTGTCCCGCGCGAAGGTATCGACGTGTGCTGACGGTTCCATCATTGTCTCCCGGTCGTTGAGCCGGCTGAATGCGCTTCGGTTGGCTTGGTGGTTAGGTGTTTCGTATTTCGCGCGCTTACTGGGGGATCACGGCCGTGGCTTCGATCTCGACCTTGGCTTCGTCTTCGATCAATGCGACGACCTGTACCGCGCTCATCGCGATGTCGTAGTCGCCGATCAGTTCGCGAAACGCACGGCCAATGTCTTTCAGCGCGGCAAGGTACTCGCGCTTGTCCGTGACGTACCACGTCATGCGGACCAGATGCTCGGGTGTGCCACCCGCTTCATGCAGCACAGCCAGTACGTTCTTGAGCGCCTGAACGGCCTGTTGTGCGAAGTCGGTGGTCTGAAAGCGCGCCTGTTCGTCCCAACCGATCTGGCCGGCGATGAACACTTGCGTGCCGGTTGCCGCGACGCCGTTCGCGTAACCGCGCGGCTTGAGCCAACCTGCGGGAAGGAGAGCTTTTTTCATGAGCGATGCGCCTCGATGGATTCGGACTGAGGGGTGAACGTCGCGAGCGCGCTCGCGATGTCGGCGGGAATGTCGATGGATGTGCCGCGTTCGAGCGATGTCGTCACGAGCACCTGTTTCGCGCGAAAGCGGGTTTCGTCGCCGCAATAGCCGAGGATGTCGATGCTAATCGAGCGTCGTCCAATCGCCACAACGCTGAGTGCCAGCGTGATCGTTTCACCCATCTGGCTAGGCCGCGAGAACTCGCAATCGAGTTTGACGATCGGCAAGCCGATACGGCGTTGCGCGATCATTTGCGCATAGTCGATCTGCAGGCCGTCGTTGAACCAGTCTTCGACCAACGCGTTGGTCATCACCAGATATTGCGGAAAGAACACGATGCCGGCAGGATCGCAGTGCTGGAAGCGGATGCGGACCGGTCTTTCGAAGGTCGTGTTCATTTCGCTGCGTCCTGGCTGACTTCCGCTGCGTGGGCTTTCAAGAGGTCGCGGCCGATGATCAACTGCTGCACTTCAGTCGCGCCTTCATAAATCCGCAACGCTCGAATCTCGCGGTACAGCATCTCGACCGCAGTGCCGCTTTGCACGCCCATGCCGCCAAAGAGCTGCACGGCGGCGTCGATCACCTGCTGTGCGCCTTCGCTTGCGTGCCACTTGGCCATCGCGGCTTCACGCGTGACGTTTTCGCTTTGATCGCGCAGCCAGGCCGCGCGATAGACGAGCAACGCGCTGCTGTCGATCGTCAATGCCATTTGTGCGAGTTTGGCTTGCGTCAGCTGAAAATCGCCGAGGGTCTGTCCGAACATCTTGCGCGACGACGCACGCGAGAGGCCTTCAGCCATGGCGTGACGCGCGAAACCCAACGATGCCGCCGCGACCGACGTGCGGAAAATATCCAGCGTGCGCATCGCGAGTTTGAAGCCTTCGCCGGGTGCGCCGAGCATCTGGCTGCGCGGCACGCGTGCGCCGGCAAAGTGCAAACGCGCTAGCGGATGCGGCGCGATCACGTCGATGCGTTCAGCGATTTCCAGACCCGGGGTGTCGGCATCGACGATGAATGCGGTAATGCCGCGTGCGCCCGGCGCTTCGCCGGTTCTGGCGAACACCACGTAGAAATCGGCGATGCCGCCGTTCGAGATCCACGTCTTGTCGCCGTCGAGTACATAGAAGTCACCGTCTTCTCGCGCTGAGAGGGACATCGCGGCAACGTCCGAGCCGGCTTCCGGCTCCGACAAAGCGAAGGCGGCGATGGCCGTGCCGTTCGCCACGCGCGGCAGGTAGCGCGTCTTTTGCTCATGTGTGCCGCCAAGCGAGATCGCGCCGGAGCCCAGGCCTTGCATTGCCAACGCGAAATCCGCCAGACCGGAATGCTTGGCGAGGGTTTCGCGCAGGAGGCACACGGCACGTGTGTCGATCGTGTCGCCATTCCCGCCATAGGCAACGCCGCCGACACCGTATTTCAGCCAGCCTGCCGAACCGAGTTCACGGACCAGACGGCGGCAGGTCGCATCGACGTCATCGTGCGCCGCATGCGAGAGATTTGCGCGGCACCATGCTTCGATGCCCTTAGCCAGTTCGCGATGCCGTGGTTCGAAAAACGGCCAGGCCAATGCGCTGTGCAGATCCATATCGCTGTTCGTGCTCAATTCAATCTCCCTCGAACACTGGGCGCGACTTCGCGGCAAACGCGCTATACGCACGTTCGAAATCGCGCGTGCTCATGCAGATGGCCTGTGCTTGCGCTTCCGATTCGATCGCTTCGTCGATGCTCATGCTCCATTCCTGGTGCAGCATCTTCTTCGTGATGCCGTGCGCGAAAGTCGGACCGGCGACGAGATCGGCGGCGAGCTTTTGCGCGTCCTCGAGGAGCGCCGCCGGTTCGCACAGGCGGTTATAGAAACCCCATGCATGGCCTTCGTCGCCACTCGCCGAGCGGCCGGTGAACAGCAATTCGGCGGCGCGTCCCTGACCGATGATGCGCGGCAGGATCGCGCATGCACCCATATCGCAGCCAGCGAGGCCGACGCGCGAGAACAGGAACGCGAGCTTGCTGCGCGCGGTGCCGAGGCGCATGTCGGACGACATCGCCAGAATTGCACCGGCGCCGGCGCATACGCCGTCGACCGCCGCAATGATGGGTTGCGGGCAATGGCGCATCGCTTTGACCAGGTCGCCGGTCATGCGCGTGAACAGCAGCAGTTCCGGCATCGGCAGATCGATCAGCGGCGCGATGATGTCGTGTACGTCGCCGCCGGAGCAGAAGTTCTCGCCTGCGCCGTGAATGACGACGGCCTTGACGTCGGTTGCATAGGCGAGTTGCCGGAACAGATCGCGCAACTCCGCATACGATTCGAACGTCAGCGGGTTTTTGCGTTCGGGGCGGTTCAGCGTGATCGTCGCGACTTTGTCGGCGACCGACCAGCCGAAGTGCCGCGCTTCGTAACCGGCGAGCGTCAGGCGGTTGCCAGCCAGTAGGGCGTCGGCGTTGGATCGTGTCATGAGTGTCTCCTGTCGACCGCAGTTAGCGCTTTAGCGCTTACTGCGGTCCCATGCAATTCGGTGCCGATCAGTCTTTCAGACTGTCGAGCAGATGCTTCTTAAGTTTGCCGAGGTGCTGATGGGTCCGCGATTTTTCGTCGAGGCTCAAACCACCGAACAGTTCGACGACCCATTGCTCATGCGCGACGGCCATCTTGTCAAACGCCTTGCGGCCTGTGGGCGTGAGGCACACGCTGATCGAACGGCGGTCGTTCGGATCGGTGTCGCGTGAAACCAGACCGTCTTTCTCGAGCTGGTCCGTGATGCCGGTCACGTTGCCCCCCGTCACCATCAAACGGCGCGACAGTTCGGTCATCTTCAGGCCTTCCGGATGACGTTCGAGTTGCGCCATCAAGTCGAATCGTGGCAGCGTGGTGTCGAATTCGTTACGCAGGCGCTTGCGCAGTTCGGCCTGCACGAGATTGGTCGTGGTCAGCATACGCAGCCACAAACGCAGGCCCATATGACTATCGGCGCCGGTGCTCATTTCCAGATCCACGACGTTCTCCGCAGGTTTGGCGACGCCTTTGCGCGGCGGCTTTGCGTCAGCCGGCGAGGGCTTTTTGATGTTCAATGACTTGGTCACATTACTTCTCCACCGGAGATGGAAATGGATTGACCCGTGATCGCGTCCGAGCCGGGTTGGCAGAGCCATAGCACTGCGTTGGCGACCTGCTCCGGGCTCACGAAGCGATGTTGCGGATTCGAGCGAAGCAAGGTTTCGCGCGCCTGCTGCTCGGTGCGGGAGGTCTTGCTGGTGATCTGTTCGAGCGATGCGTGCAGCAGCTCGGTCTCCGTGTAGCCCGGACACACAGCATTGACGGTGACGCCTTTCGTCGCGACTTCCAGTGCGAGTGAACGCGTCAGGCCGACTACACCGTGTTTCGCGGCGCAATACGCGGCGACGTACGCGTAGCCGATTTGCCCGGCCGTGCTCGCGACATTAACAATGCGGCCGTGACCGCGTTCGAGCATGCCGGGTAACACGGCGCGCGTGCCAAGGAATACGCCGGTGAGGTTCACGTCGAGCATGCGCTGCCAGAGCGCCATGTCGGTGTGGGTGAACGGCGCGGCTTGCGCCTGGCCGGCGTTGTTGACGAGGATGTCGATTGCGTTGGCTTGGGCGAATGCCTTCTCGACCGATTCTTCGCTGGTGACGTCGACGCTGATGCAGGTGACCTCGCCCAGCCCGTTCAAATTTGCCCGCTGTGCATCAAGACGTTGGGCGTTGCGTCCCATCAAGGTGACGCGCGCACCGGCGCGCAGCAGCGTTTCGGCTACTGCTGCGCCGATACCGCTTCCCCCGCCTGTGACGACAGCGTGCTGTCCGGCGAGCGTTGTGGTGGGCGTATTCACGTGGTTCCTTCAGCGCGTTGTGCGCGTTCTTGCGGTGACAGTCCGGCATTTGCAGCGGCCTGTGCGCGCTCACGTTCTAGATTGCGTTCCAACTGCGACTTCGCTGCCGTGTAAGGCTTCGGCCACATCACATCGAAATAGCCGATTTTTGCGGCCTCATTCAAGGTCCACGACGGATTCGCCAGATGCGGCCGCGCAATCGCGCAGAGATCCGCGCGGCCCGCCGCGATGATGCTGTTCACGTGATCCGCTTCCGAGATTGCGCCAACCGCGATCGTTGCGATGCCGGCTTCGTTGCGCACGCGATCGGCGAATGGCGTCTGGAACATGCGGCCAAACACGGGCTTTTCCTGCTTGCTAACCTGGCCCGACGAGACGTCGATCATGTCGGCGCCTGCGGCTTTGAAGGCGCGGGCGATTTGCACGGCGTCGTCGGGTGTGGTGCCGCCTTCGACCCAGTCGTTAGCGGAAATACGCACGGAGATGGGCTTGTCCTGCGGCCAGACTGCGCGGATCGCTTTGAAGACCTGCAATGGGTAGCACAGACGGTTTTCGAGCGAGCCGCCGTATTCGTCAGTGCGATGATTGGTCAACGGCGACAGGAAGCTCGACAGAAAGTAGCCGTGTGCGCAGTGCAGTTCGAGCCAATCGAAGCCCGCCTCCGCGGACATTTGCGTGGCGCGTACGAATTGCGCTTCGATTTCCTGAAGTTCGTCTCGGGTGGCCTCATGCGAGATCTGACTGACGCCGTTTAAATACTGTTGTGGCGAAGCGGACACGACCGGCCAATTGCCTTCGTCAAGCGGTTGATCGATGCCTTCCCACGCGACGCGCGTTGAACCTTTGGCGCCGGAGTGCCCCAGCTGAATGCCAATCTTCGCGTCCGACTGACGGTGTACGAGGTCGACGATGCGCTTCCAGGCTGTGAGATGCGCCGGCGCGTACATGCCTGGACAGGCGGGCGTGATGCGCGCTTCGGGCGACACGCAAGTCATTTCCGTCATGACGAGCGCGGCGCCGCCCATGGCGCGGGCACCGAGATGCATCAGGTGATAGTCACCGGCAATGCCGTCGACGGCGGAGTATTGCGCCATCGGCGAGACGACTACGCGGTTTTTCAGGGTGATGCCGCGCAACGTGAAGGGCGTGAACATCGGCGGAACGGAGTGTTTTTCCGGCGCGCGTTCAATGCCTGAGCGGTGTGCGAGCCAGTCTTCGAATGTCGAAAGATAGCTTGCATCACGCTCGCGCAGATTCTCGTGCGAAATGCGCTGCGAGCGCGTAAGCAGCGAGTACGCAAACTGTTCCGGTTCGAACGACGTATAGCGGTCGACATGCTCGAACCACTCCGTCGAATTGCGCGCGGCGTTCTGAATGCGCAATACGTCGATGCTGCGGACATCCGTGTAGTGCTTCAACGCAGCGGGCAAATCACCGGGATGCGCGCCGATGCTGTTGGCGAGTTCGATCGAATCTTCGAGCGCGAGCTTGGTGCCCGAGCCGATCGAGAAGTGCGCGGTGTGCGCCGCGTCGCCCATCAGCACGATCGGCGTTTGCGTGCCATCGGCGTTGTCGCGCCAATGTACCCAATCCTCGTTGACGACGCGCGGGAAGCGAATCCACTGCGACGAACCACGCAAATGCGCGGCGTTCGATAGCAGCGCGTTGCCGTCCAGATACTTCGCGAACAGCTTCTCGCAGAACGCGATGCTGTCTTCCTTGCTCATTTCGTCGAGACCGGCGGCGCGCCACACGCGCTCCGGCGTTTCCACAATGAACGTGGAGGTCTGATCGTCGAAGCGATAGGCGTGCGCCTGGAACCAGCCGAACTCGGTTTCTTCGAAGGCGAACGTGAAAGCGTCGAAGAGCTTTTTGGTGCCGAGCCAGACGAAGCGGCAATCGCGCATGTCGATAGCGGGCTTGTAGGTGGCGGTGTGCTTTTGACGGATGGCGCTGTTGGCGCCGTCACAGGCGATGATCAGGTCGGCTTCGTAGGTGGTGTCGTCCGTGACCTGGGTTTCGAAGACCAGCTTGACGCCGAGCTCTTCGCAGCGCGCCTGCAGGATATTCAGCAGACGTTTGCGGCCGATGCCGCAGAAACCGTGGCCCGACGAGCGAATCTGCCTGCCGCGGAAATTGATCTCGATGTCGTCCCAGTGATTGAAGGCGTCGAGGATCGCCTCCGCGCTTGGGGCGTCGGCGGCGCGCAGGTTACCGAGCGTCTGGTCTGAGAAGACGACGCCCCAGCCGAAAGTATCGTAAGGACGGTTGCGTTCGACCACCGTGACGTCATACGCCGGGTTCCGTCCCTTCATTAACAGGCCGAAGTACAACCCGGCCGGGCCGCCGCCGATACAGACGATGCGCATGTTGCCTCCTCACGTGGACTTTGCTCTGGAGGGTAATTTAGGCCTCGATAGTTTAGATGTCAAGTAAATGATGGGCGGAGTTGGCGTGCAGGCGCGTTCTGTGATCGGAAAAAATATAGTCGGTCGAAGAAAAATATAGACGGTCGGGAGGATCTGACAGTCTGTAAGTCAGCTTCTCTTTCTACAGGGGCTGGTCCGAGAGAACGAAGTCAGTCACGTGCCGCTTGCCTGAAATATAAGAAAGGGACGGAACAACGTGGAGAAATGTCGGAATCTGGCGAAGTCGGTGACGGTGGAGCCGCATAGGGAGATCGGCGCTCGTGGAACGCACGATTAGTTTCGGTTAATCCGGACAATCAAATTAGGTTAATGGCCGGTGCTAGCCGGCCTCAAACCCTTGTACTGACGGTCTTAACCGAAACTGACTCGCGGTCACCGCACGCTTTATCGGTACAGTCGTGGTCCCAGCGCATGCTGGCGCAAGCAGTAAAAAATATCGGCTGAATTTCTTGCCAAACGGTGGCTGAATTTCGGGGTTAAATTCCCCGAAAAGGCACATCAGGTAAGGAGTTCAGCCGAACTTTTGGATGCCCGGTTTCTTGCCCTTAAAAGGCTCTGTTTAGTATCGCTTTGTGGTGTGCTTTGTTGGTCCGCTTGTAGACCAAACGAAGGCTGAAGCCACATCATGCGGTGCGGCGGCACGCAGTAGACGCCACTCTACGGCTCCGACCGGATAGTCTCAAGGCCACCTTGCCGCCAATTCCCCAACAGCACGCCTCGCAGCATCAACCACCTCGACGGATTCATAGCCGCCGGCCCCGGAACGCATTGCCGCCAAGACACCCGCAACGCATTCCAGCCGGTCGAGCGCTCGTCGCAGCCGCTCGCTCATGGCATCAGTCAGCCCAAGTTCCCTGCTAACGAGCTCGACATCGACCGCCGTGTCTGCCAACAGAACGGCCATGAGTTCGTGTCCCCGCGCGGACGCTCGCCAGTGAATCGAAGGTTTCGCCATTTCCTATATAGGCAACCCTTCTATACACGGCTGAAAACGATGATGGCATAAATCTCGAATACTGTATATACATACAGTATTCGTGTTACTTCTGCGAGAGCCCTTCCAGCAACTCTACGGTTCTTCTGGCGTTGTCCAGTGCACCTTCTAGCCCTGCCTCGGTATGTGGGTGGTCACTTACATATTCTGCAAGACGCTTGAGGCAGTGGTTGATGAGGTGCGTAGGCGCCCCGAGCTTCTCCGACTCATATCGAGAAAGCGTCGATTTGTTGACGCCGGTCAACGCGGCGAATTCGGCTTGAGTGCTTTCGCCTCGCGCCCATCGCAGAAGCTCACCTTGACTTCGAGGTGGAAACATTCGGTTTAAAATGCTTTAGTAGCAATTGGATTGCTATAATAGCAATATTCCGCCGTTCGAAGTCTATACTTCGTTTCGAGACTTTTGAGGTTCTAATGGCCCGTTCTGACCAAGTGAAAGCACTACTGCGCGCATATGCTGGTGACAACCACGAGCATTTCTACGCGGTTGCTATGCAGATGGCCGCAGACGAGGCTCATCGTGGCCACACAAAGTTGGCGGCAGAGTTGCGCGACCTCGTCGACGCCGCAAAGGCGGGCCGCAAGCCCGGGCTGTCCTCAGTCCAAAGCAAGAGCGTCCAACGACCGACTCCGCTGGCTCAACCGAAGGGCGAGCTTTCGGAGCTGCTGACAGTGCAATATCCGCAAGAGCATCTGCAGCAGATGGTCCTGTCTGAGGCGGTGCGCGGAAAGCTGGACCGTGTACTTCGGGAGCAACGCCATCATGAGCAGTTGCTCAGCCACGGACTCAGCCCTCGTCGAAAGCTGCTTTTTGTTGGGCCGCCCGGTACCGGCAAGACAATGACGGCCGCCGCATTGGCCGGCGAGCTCCGTCTACCGCTGTTCACAGCGCGGTTCGACAGCCTCATTACCAAGTTCATGGGCGAAAGCGCCTCCAAGCTCCGGCTGGTTTTTGAGGCGCTAAAATCAACGCGCGGCGTCTACTTTTTCGACGAATTCGATTCGCTGGGCCTCCAGCGCGGTAGCCAGCATGACGTCGCGGAGATGCGCCGCACGTTGAACATGTTCTTGCAGCTCATCGAACAGGACTCGTCGGATAGCCTTCTGATTGCCGCGACGAACCACGGCAAAGACCTCGACACGGCTCTTTTCCGGCGATTCGACGACGTCATCAAATACGAGGCCCCTGACGAGCGCCAGATTGAAATGCTGCTGAGAAACAGCCTTGGCGTCTTCGGGACGCCGGACATCGACTACCGTCATCTCGCGCATGTCGGCAAGGGTGAATCGCACGCGGACATCGTCAAGGCGTGCCTCGACGCACTAAAAGACGCGATTATGGAAGGCGAGAAAGCGGTAAGTGAAGCGAGCGTCATCCGCCATCTGGAGGAGCGCGCTCAAGGCCGGAACATACATCCGTAAAAACAACATCTCGGATGAATTAATCGGGAAATCTTGCGTTAGACTCTCAGGCGAATAAAACAAATGAAGAACCTGAGAGAATGGCGGACGAACTTAAAAGTCACCTGTCCATTGATGGATTCGTGACATCGCTTGAATTTCGCTCGCCCTTGTCCGTGCAGCGCGAAAGCGCGCCGCAGCGAGACCGGGGAGCGCACGGCCAACGTCTGTTGGCTCAGCTTGAAGAGATTGCCAGCACCATCGTCGAGCTCGAGGAGACTCGCGAAGCTGTGGGATTGCCCGAGCGACGCGGGATGTCTATCGCTGTAGAGTTCAGCCCGCGCGGCTCATTCGACTATGGAAAGGTCGAATGGAAGTCTGCTGGCATTGAACTGCTAGCCGTCCTCGCTCACACAAACTCAGACGTCGCCGTTTTGCACGTTCCCGATGGCAAGCTTTCCGCCTTTGTAAAACGTGTCACCGAATATCTCGAGAAAGATAATCTCAACGGCACAGCTCCGCAGAATGCAGCGCTCGTAAATGCGATTGACAACATCCGCCGCGCCGCCTTTACGGAGTTATGGACGGACGCGGTAGACCCGCCTGCGGACGAAGAAGCGCACTGGTTCCAGATTTGGCTGCGACACACGGGCGGCGCTCTCGCCGACGTCGTAGCGGAGTTTCGCGATGAGGCCGCGAAGGTCGGCATCGATGTCGAGCCGGGTTTCGTTCGGTTTCCCGGTCGCTTGGTTGTTGCAGCGCATGCGACCCGCGCCGCAATTGAACAGGGCGTGGCCCTGCTCGACCTTATCGCCGAAATCCGATTCGTTCAGGAGAGCGCAGAGTTCTTTCTCAGCGGGTTGACACCCGCGGAACAGGCGGACTGGGTCAACGACCTTCTGGAACGAACCGCCTTCGCCGCCGACGACGGCGCACCTCATATTTGCATCCTCGATACGGGCGTGAACCACGGGCACCCGCTCCTGGCGCCAGCGCTCGGCGAAGCGGACCTTCACACCTACCACCCCGACTGGCAGAAGCAAGACCATGCAGGCCATGGCAGCGAGATGGCGGGCATCGCCGTTTATGGCAACCTAGCCATAGCCCTGAACACGGGAGATGAACTTGAAATCCCGCATCGCCTTGAATCAGTAAAGATTCTGCCGCCCGATGGGGAAACAGCGCCTCACCTCTGGGGCGCCGTCACCGCGGATTCCGTGGCGCGAGTCGAGGTTGATGCACCCGACAGGTCGCGGGTCTTCGCGATGATGACGACGTCGGTCGGCCACCTCCTCGGGGCGCCTTCTGAGTGGTCAGCGACGGTCGACCAACTGGCGTTCGGCCGCTCCCCGATTGATATCAGCGGGTCAGCCGAAGAGGAAGAAGAGGACGCGCCTCGCATACCGCGACTCTTTGTTCTATCTGCCGGCAATGTCCAATGGACTGAGTGGGGCATGTATCCGCAAAGCAACGCATTGAGCCCTGTCCAGAATCCTGGGCAGGCCTGGAACGCGCTCACGGTAGGCGCTGCGACCTCGCTCTCGGATATTGATGCCAAAAAGCATGCTACGCTCAAGGCAATTGCCGAGGCGGGTTTGCTCTCGCCGGCTTCGACCACCTCGGTGCTGTGGAGCAACACGCCTTGGCCGTTCAAGCCAGACGTCGTCGCTGAAGGTGGAAACGGGTCGCTCGACGGTGGAAACCATGTGACTGTAGGCCCTGAGTCACTTCGGCTGCTGACGACGTCGCACACCTCTACGAAAAAACTGCTTGCAGACACGGGCGACACCAGTGCGGCGGCCGCGGAGGTTGCTAGGATTTGCGCACACCTCCGCGCAAGGTACCCGGAGTATTGGCCGGAGACGATTCGGGCACTCGTCGCACACGGCGCCGAGCATACGAAAGGCATGTATGCGACGCTTCCTCAGGAGCCCAAGAAGCTAGACAAGGACAGGCTCCTTCGCACCTTCGGATACGGGCTGGTGAGCCCAATCCAGTCCGAATATTCGACTGCGCACCGACCGACACTCGTGGCTCAACGGCAATTCAATCCGTACTATCGCAAGCCGGGCGGTTCGATTGTGCTGGGCAAGATGCAGTTGCACGACCTGCCTTGGCCAGCCGAGGAGCTATTGCAGTTGGGCGAGGCCCAGGTCGAACTGCGCATCACACTCTCTTACTTTGTAGAGCCGAACCCGAGTTCGCGCGGCTGGCTCAGCAAGTTTCGCTATCAGTCATATGCGCTGCGTTTTGCCGTCAAAGCCGCGACAGAAGACGCGAACCAGTTCAAGGCCCGTATCAACAAGCTCGAGCGGCTTGAGATTGAAGACAGTGGATTTGGCGACCCCGACCTTGCCCAGTGGAAGTACGGCGCACAGTTGCGGGCGCGCGGCTCCATGCACTCGGACGTCTGGGTTGGGACTGCGGCGCAGCTCGCCACGAAATCGCAAATTGCAGTGTTCCCTGTCGGCGGCTGGTGGAAAGACTGGAAGGAAGCGCGTCAATGGGATAGCGAAGCTCGATACGCACTCGTCGTCTCGCTGAAGGTCGCCAACGGAATCGATACCGACATCTACACCCCTATCGCGACCATCATCGCGCAGGAAGCTGTTATTGATGTAGACGTGGACGGAGGCGACCTCTTGTAGCGATTAAGGTAGGTTTCACCTTGCAGCGGTGCGCTTTTCGACAATAAATGCGACGCAAAAGATTGTCGCGTAAAAGATGCCAAGAAAAAAATTTGGGGAAGTTGTGCTCACTGACTACTCGCGCACCAGCCCTATGGAAGTGACCACCGATACCCAGTTCCGCAGAACAGAAGTGTCGCTACAGATTCCCAACAGGATGGCGCCGCCGCGGTGACAATCACCGCGAGCGTAGAAGTAGCTCAGGCACCGGTTTCGTGCCATTTGCGAATGTACACTTGCAGTTGCGACTAATTTTGAAATTAACCTTAAAAGAGTATTGGCATGCGTTGGATTACAGCATTGAACTTGCACCAATGGGCCGATACTATCCAGGCGAGAACGGCCTTTCCTGAACTTGTCGCCGATTTAATTAGAGCGACTGTGACCAGCATCGCTGACTTCCGGTTTCCCAATGGCGACAAAGGACAGGTCAGAGGTTTCGACGGGGAATTGGATGCACTTGGCGTTGCGCCTTATATCCCAGATGAAAAATCGATTTGGGAATTTGGGGTCACCGATGCGTCGAGTTCCAAGGCGACCAGCGACTATGAAAAACGTACTCTGCAAGTCGATGAAGCGACGCGCAAGCTAACTACATTTGTTTTTGCCTCACCGCGCGTTTGGGACAACCCAAAGGAGAAGCGAGGTGATTGGGTTTCTGCGAAGCGTGACCTGGGGCAGTGGAAGGATGTAAGGTACATCGACGGAGCGATGTTTGAAGACTGGCTGTCCGCGTGCCCCGCAGTTGCGGCGCGTTGGGCCAGAAATGTGCTTAA
This sequence comes from Burkholderia sp. GAS332, assembly GCA_900142905.1. Lineage (NCBI taxonomy): Bacteria > Pseudomonadati > Pseudomonadota > Betaproteobacteria > Burkholderiales > Burkholderiaceae > Burkholderia > Burkholderia sp. GAS332. The sequence continues at coordinate 4,225,186 of FSRV01000002.1, forward strand.
GGTAATGCCGTCAACCGGAGCGCGCAGCACCGAGGAGTTTTGGCATGAGTTCGCAACTCAGTTTGCTCCGACGCTCGCCGAGGATGTTTTGCTTGCGGGACGAGAAGAACAAGCAAAGCAGCTCCTGCAAGGACTTAGCGGGGGCGCAGAAAGACCCGCCTACAGTGCTGACAGTCCCGATGAAGTCTTGGCATTCGCGATAGCGGCAATCCGGAAAGCCGAACCAGCGACGCGCTTTTTCTTTGAGGCAAGAACCTTAGTAGTCGACACGGAGGATGCAGCCCGTTCGCTCGGTGGTCGAACCGACCTTATCTTTCTCCCACGAGGGCAAGCTCGGGGACTGGCGGGTTTTCTTGCTCGGAGCGCTCCTACAATTGTCAGCGCGGGGGCCGACGAAAAGCGGACTAATCACGTACTGTTGAATCGCCCTTCGAGTTCGGCACTCGGGCGGGCGTTTGTAGCCATGGGCCTAACCGAAGAGGAAGGCTACGCGATTGCAAGGCGCTGTGGTCGAAGTCTCGCCATCCTTGCGCGTCAGAGACCGAGCGGCACCGCGGTGACACCTGAATGGGTGGAAAGCGCCGATGCGTTGCTGCCCGCACTATTTGCTGGGGCTTGGGAAGCCACTCGAAACTCCGACCAATCTGTTGTGCGCGCGCTTGCGTTTGACAAGGAGTATGAGGCAGTGGAGGCACCGCTACGCAAGCTTGCCAAGCTCCAAGACCCGCCGGTGGACCGCCTTGGCGACATCTGGACGATGCGTTCATCGGTCGACGCATTCGTAAATCTTGGCCATTTGATTGGCCCCGAGCATCTCAAGCAGTTTGCTGCGGCCGCGAAAAACGTGTTTTCTTTCATACCGCCGATGCCGAATGCGGACGACTTATTCGAAGCTCCATCCGAACGGCAATTGGGCCATAGTTCGTGGCTCCGCGAAGGCATGATGACGATGCTTTTGCACATGGCTGTCCTGCACGAACAAGCCGATTTTTCGATTCCGGGGTCGACTCCCCAGCGATTTGTGGACGATATCGTTAAAGGGCTGCCTGCGCTTTCAAGCGACCACCGTCTCATTGCCAGCCTCGAGCGGAATCTCGCGTTACTCGCGGAGGCTGCTCCTATCCCTTTTCTTGACGCCCTCGAGCGCCTGCTCGAGGGCGACGCATCGGCAATTCGGCCGTTATTCGACGAGCAGAAGGGCTTCATCACCCCGCGTACTTATCACACCGGCCTCCTATGGGCGCTGGAAACGCTGGCTTGGGACGCAGGTCTATTGTCGCGTGTCGCACTGTGCTTGGCGCGCCTAGCAGAAATTGACCCGGGCGGAAGCATATCGAATCGACCCATAAACAGCTTGCGCGAAATATTCCTGACGTGGAGGCCGCATACGGCTGCGCCTCACAAGGCGCGAGTCGCGATTCTCACTCAGATTATCCAGAAGGTCCCGGCCATCGCTTGGCCGCTGCTTACCAAACTTCTACCCCAATTTCACGACACATCGAATCAAACGGCCCAACCAAAGCTCCGAGAGTTTGAGGCGGAGGCCGAGGAGCAGCTCACGTACCGGTTGGTTTGGGAGACTCAGAACGCCGTGGTAAGACTTGCTCTTGCGCATGTTGGGGACGATGTCGACCGTTGGAGCACGGTCATAAGAGCTTTTAGTAACTTCCGGCCCGAGGCTTTCGAGGAGACCTGTATTCAGTTGCGCCGAGTGTTTGCTGAAACGTCTGGTGGCGTGCGCAATGACATATGGGAGACGTTGCGAAAAGAAACCAACCGCCATCACGCATTTCCCGATGCGGAATGGGCGTTGGACGCAGCTAGGCTATCTCGAATCGACGCACTCGTGGAAGAGTATCGGCCAAATGACCCGTCACTTGAAAATACTTGGCTGTTTGACGACTGGCTGCCTATTACTGCGAAGTCGTTTGCTACAGAGGCGGACCCGTGGGCCGAGATTGAGTCAACACGCCTCAGCGCTCTGAAGGAGATTGCCGAGCAAGGCGGCATCGGTGCGATAGCTGCGCTTCTTAATCGAGTAAAGCTTCCCCATCAAGCCGTCGGCGCAATACAGGCGTTGCATCTGTCACAGGACTTGTTTATCGAACTCGTGCGCATGACGCTGGCGTCAAGCGAACACCTTGACTTCGTTGTAGCCGCGCTGGTCGTGGACGGAGTTTCCCGATATGGGGACGATTTCATAGAGGCATTACGGCGCGTTGTTGACTATCTGAAGCTCGCCCCCGCGCGCGTCGCAAACATACTCATGGGATTGCCAGAAAACGGAGACACGTGGGCGTTGGTGGAAACTTTCGGGGAAGATACAAATAACTCCTACTGGACCCGCAAGCAGCCAATCGAGGTGATTGGCAACAAAGACGTCTTGCTTCGGGCGCTCGATAACTACACGGCGAAAGGGCGCGCGATATCGGCTATGCACGCGGCTTCCCGGCGTTTGCCCGATGTGCCGACGGCTTCGCTTTTTCGATTACTCGATTCCGGCGTGCGGGAAATCAACGCGTCCGGTAAGAGCGTGGACACGATGACTCAGTACGTCGTGGAGCAGGTATTCAAGGAGCTTGAGTCAAGGCACGACGTTGAGCCAACAGATATAGGCAAGCGCGAGTTTGCGTATCTCCCATGCCTTGACCAGAGAAAAAAGCCGCTGGTATTGCATCGTCTGCTGGCAGAACAGCCCACGCTCTTTATGGAGGCTATCTGCGTAGTTTATAAGCCATCCGACGAAGATGTCACGCAGCTCACGGAAAGCGAACAGCAAGTCGCTATTGCTTCATACGAGTTACTTAGCGGCATAGAAGTAGTCCCTGGGCAGAACGGTGATGACGTCGACGAAATCGCGCTTTTGAAGTGGTGCGAGGAAGTCCGTCGCCTAGCGGCAGAGGCGAAGCGAAGTGATGTTACCGACTCTCGTATCGGGCACCTTCTTGCACACGCACCAGCGAGCAAAATTGATTTTGCTTGGCCACATGAGGCGGTGCGGTCCGCTATTGAGCTGTTTGCATCAGATGAACTCGAAAACGGCCTGATGATTGAGCGGTACAACATGCGCGGCGTATATGCCAAAGCCGTAGGTGAAGGCGGTACCCAGGAGCGCGCTTTGGCCACGCAATCGCTCGAATGGGCGAAAGCAATGCCCGAGTTCCCTCGGGCAGCGGCGCTGATGAGACGCATCGCTGAGGGATGGACACGTGACGCGGAGCGCGAAGATTTGCAGGCGGCGCAACGACTCTTACGCGACTAAGCACGATTTGCTAGACCTTGTTGCGCGGTTCTATGAACACCGAGGAAAGGTTTTTCTGCCGGACGATTCGAAAACTATCGAATGCCGCCCTTGCTTTGAAAATCTCGACCCGCGAGTCCGTCGCCTGAACTGCATCCGCGATGGTCTGGGCGCTCGCGCTACACCGGGCACCTAGAATGACTTCTCGTAGCTTTATATGTGGTGCGAAGTTCAGATAGTATTTCCCGTCCTCTGGGGCTCTCTGGTCGAGCCGGGCAAACAGACGCCATTCTCGCTCATACGACCAATCTTTGAACTTTGTCGTGAGGATGGCATGCATCTGCTCTTCAAGTAATTTCTTCTCGTGACCAATATGGTCGAGCAGTCCGATTATGCGGTCTTCCTTGTAAGTTACCTCGTACGCGTCTGCTCCGTCCAAATCGAAGCCAATGCAAACTCCCTGATGCTTGTTGCCATAATGAGCCCACATGACTGGACTCTCCCACGAGCGCGATGTGCAAAGCATGCCAATGGTTTGTGTCCAATGTGAATGCAGCATCTGGTACGCACGGCGGGCGGTCTTTTCTCCTACCGCTGCCCCTAGTAGCTCGAAGGGGTCATTCAGCTCGGTAATAATTGAAAGTTTGAATCGCTCTTCGCGAAGAATCTTTAGGGCCCATTTGAGCTCGGTCAGGTAGTAGAGTCGCATGCTTTTCGTCGGGTCTCAGGGATGATTCGTCGACTGCAATAGTTACGTCGAGGCGTTACGTTCCTGAAGCAACTTTATGCGGCTCAAGTCATTGCATGTGAAAACGGTTTGCAATTTCCATCAACCTTGACAGATCCATGTCGCCAGACATCCTAGGCTGTTCGAACAATTTCGTTAGTACATCACGCGTACCATACGGCCAATTGCTCGCATTTTCTGATAGAACAGTGGAGAGGAGGTCACACAGCTCTTTTGGATGGGTCAATATCGCTTCATCGACTTCGGCGTTGTGGTAAAGCGCCATAGACTGTGTGCGAAGCCTGACCACGCGGGGGATGACCAATGGGGCGAACTCATCAAGTCGTTTTGGAAGAGCGAGACAAAGCTCCACGAGCCTCTCTGACATTTGCTCTGTGCGAACTGATTTCTGCCTCGGCCATACCGAATCAAGGAAGTGAAAAACGAGGTCCGCAAACGGAGACGTCCGGTCTTGCGCCCAGCGCTTTAAGTGAATTAGCACCATTGTTCGCAACTCGTCATGCGCGTGAATGAGAACCTCGCGCAACTCATGGTCGGTGACTTCCTGCAGTGCCGAATTCCTGCGATTCCGCCCCCAGCCGGCAAGGACCATTGCAGCTACCGCAGTAGCCTCCCCCCTTCGCAAGTCTTGCCTAGCCGCTAATCGTAGGAAGTGAGGTTTCAGCAGTGGATATAGCTCGAGCTGCGGAATCTTGCTCGTCCATAGATAGCCAGCCCAAAATGCATGGTACTCGGCCGAATCCCCTTCACTATATGACAGCAAACGGTCTTTCGTCCAAACCGGACCGACGTGGAAAAGCCAGTTCAATCTGGCGGCCACGAGGACAATCACGTGTATTTGATGCTCTGTGGGCAGTTTCAAAAGGTCTGAAATTCTGTCCAGCCATATATCCCGAATGCCCGGAGAGGAGGATGACTCCTTGTAGTCAGGGTGGCCGAACCAAGTTTGCACCAGCTGGCCGGCGACGCTAGTCAAAGCCTTGCCCACCCAATCATGGTCCTCGGCATAGGTAGTATTTACGGAGGCGGTCTCAGTCAATGAGCGAAGCATTGCTGCCCACACTAGTTCGAATGCCTGTGGGCAGTGTGCCCATAGTCGTTCGCTATTAGTTGAAAGCCACCCGGAGACAGGATGTTGTATCTCCATCAGCTCTTGTGAGCTTAGACGTGCAATGCGCCCAGCGACCACCATCAGGAATCGGCTGGACGCATTCACAGACGAGCTGCCCTCGAGGAGTTCGACCCACGCCCAGGCGACGAATCGATGGTGGCGGGACTCGTGAGTGAGCACGCTAAGTGCGCGAGCCGGCCGCTTGGCTGATAGCCCCCGAAACGGACGGTACATAACCGCCGAACGTATTCGAAACTTCCGCTTTGTTTCTGCAGCGGCAAGCACTTGGTCAATAGGCAGCGAATCGAGAGCGACACTATCGTTGTCAACGACTACCGACGTAGCTTCTCCTACAGACGGGTGTCCCACGAAGTCCAAGGCTTCTTCCGTCCAGCCGGTCGCAATGGCACGTAGAGAGGCAATGACCGATTCAGTATCAAATCGAAACGCGACGCCGCGGTCTGCTAGCCAACGAATGCGGTTTAGCCGATAGTAAGCCGCAATTTCATCATGGTCAGAACGTTCTTCTGCATAGGGAGAGGGGCCGTCGACTAACCGCGCCTCGAGCGTGCAAATTGCTCTCTCGGGCAAGTCATTCCATCGAGTCTTCAGGGAGATTAAGAGGTCGGTTTCACAGGAGCCCAGCCAGAACGTGTCATCAGCGACTGTCGACAGGATTGTTGCTGCTTCGTCAGGCGTAGTGAGTTCCTCGCGCCCCGCAGCCCAAATGAGCAGCCTCTCAAACACAGCGTTGTCGCGCGGCCATTGTTGCAACTCGCTTCGCGACGCGATTACATCTATCGTGGCGAGGTCCAACAGCATTGTTGCAAATAGTCGCACATGGCCAGTGAATCCGTTGTAGTTTGAATCGAGGACGTGGCCTTCAGCGTTGGACACTGAATCAAGGTGCAATCGGTCATGACCGTTCACCTCCGCTTCTAGGTCGACTGCCTGCCGAATGGTCTCCCGCAACGCGGCGACGGCTCGTGCGAGCATGTTGGGCGGGAACTTAAAAGGCTCGTGTGGTCGGGGATATTCGACGCTTACCCTGATAAGTTCAGCAATCGCGCAGTTCTGATTGACATCGGTGGCCACACTGCTGAATGGCCGGGACGCAACCAGGCGGGGGTTATATATTGACATTGCCAAGTCGACTGTCGCCTTAGACGAGCCGTCTATGCGGGCGGCCCCCTCCACGGTGTATCTATCACTATCCGGATTGACTTCTGGCTGTCGCCAACACCGAAGCAAAATGCGCCAGCCCTGCCGGAGTGACGGCGAATAACGGTCAGAATTGTTGACGAGTGAGCGCTCAATGTCGCGCTGAATCGACGGATGCAGCGACTGCTGGCCCGCGGCCCACCACAGGGCAGCCGGCTGATGTGCAATCCTGCAAAGCCACCAGCCCAGATGTCCGAGCCGGGACGGCAGCGTCAAACTCTGTAAGTGGCTTGAACGAACGGCGGAAACTGCTGACTCGGGGAGATTGTCTCTATCCTCGACTGTGGTCAAGAACGCATCCCACGCCTCACTCGGGACCTGACGTGCTTCCAATCGATTGTTCGTGTTGGGTGGTTCGGGTTGAGCATCGCTGTCGATGCCGTAGTCATCGAATGGTTCATTCTTGTCATACGTCTCGGAATGCCAGTACAAACCCGGAAGCGCGTACCTGGCGGTCCGGTCAAAGACCCTCAGCCATTCAGCAGGCAACGTCAACGGTGAGGTCGCAAGCACCTCAGCTCCTGTTTTAGTAGCCGCGAGATGCGCTACCATTCCACGTTCATGTTTCGATAGTTGCGCTGGTCCGGCTTGGCCCGATTCGATTACGCGTCGGTACCAGCCGTCCGTATCTTTGGCCCTTTCTGCCCACGCCGATAAGGTGTTCCATAAGCCCGAGTAGTTGTCTGAACCATCGAATGTAAGCGGCGTGACCCCTCGGCGAGCCCACTGTTGTTTTGCTCGAAGTTCATCGCCTGAATGGAAGGCGAAAAGCGGATGGGCGGGACGCTTGAATCGATTGAGCGCCTCAAGAAGGTACTGGACTGGCGGGTCGTCCGCCGCATATCCGACAAACACGATTGCGAACCGCTGCAAGAGTGCCAGAATGTATCTGGTAGCCCACCCATCTGATAGATACGCATGACCGAATTCGGCGCTTGAGAGTACAAACTCGTCGCCATCAGCATGTTTATATTGCTCATCAACGCGACCGTGCAGATGGATGATTCCTTGGAAATCGTTCTCGCGCTGCGGGTCGGGGAGATGGGGCGGAGTGAAAGAAGGGATGCTTGAATTGCATTCTTCGAATAGGCGGTCAAAATTTGTGGTGACAAGTCGCGGCAGCGAGCTTCGAGTCCGCGACAGGTCTAGCAAAGCCCGGTGTGGGCCGAGCGTGTGATTAGGCGCAGGTCTAAGCGCGGTCACCACGGCTTCTCGGATGTCCGCCAGTTCAAATTCTCGTTCAAGCAGCCCGAACACTCGGTCGTAGGCCAACAAACCTCGAACACCCGACGTTTTCTCTGCGGCTCGGGCGTTCCTCAAAAGATTTCTAGCTTCGCTATCCCCCGCAGAACCTAAGACCTGTAGCACGTTATCGGTGAGGGTCGCGAAGTCGGGTAATCCCGCTTCGGCTCTTGAAACGCCAGCTCCGCAAAAGAACAGGACCTGTCCCGCATCCCGGGCGACCAAAAGGTTGTCCGGTATCGATGGGCCGTTGGCAACGAAGCGCATTGTGGTCCCCGGTGTCGCGTATCAAAGGATGGGTCGAACCTTCCCGAAGTTCACAGCGTTTGTTTGCGCACAAGTAGCAAAGTGTCGGTTCGAATCAAGTCCCACGCTGCATTCCAAGTTGGCGCGCTCTTGCAACTTGCAAAGGCGTTTCCTAGGGCAACTATCGTCCTGCCGGCCGCGACTCTCAAAAGTGGCGATGCGTACAGATTGATTTTGCCAGAATATGAAAGCCGGCCGGTTTGAAGGTCAGACATCAACCCACATAATTTGGAAATCAGGACGTCAAGCTCTTCTTCGATGTGAATTCTTTGCTCGCTCTCAAGCAATTTTGTTAACGCGTTGAGCTTCCGTTCAGTCTGAAATTCAGCACCACCACGCAAATTGGAAATTAAATAGCTAATGTAACGTCGCGTCGATGCCGTTGGCTCTTCGTGCCTTGCAAGCCAAACTGACGCTGAATCAAGAGCGTATCCGATAACTGCCTCGTCTTCACCGCTGTCAAGATTGGCGATGAAACAGTCGAGCGCTGCGTCCTCGAATTCCGGCCACCACCTCGCCCCGGCAAACAGCAGTGGACAAAGAGCTGAATCGATTCGCATGCCGGCATCCCAAATCGACTTGAACCACTCGTGATAGCCGTGCGATTCGATGGCTTCGCGCGTCACCACGTCGGAAACGACGTAGTGAGTGACAGCAGCGATTGCTAACAGGCGGCCAGCGACGCCGGTGCGAAGCATATCGTCAGTGGATTTGCTTTCACTTGCGATTGACAAGCGCTCACCTTCGCGGTGCCACCAGTTTCGCATCTTCTCCAAGAAGTGTAGAAGCTCAGATTCCGACCATTTAACATCGCGACTGAAGATTGTGCTGTTGGCGAGTTCGATGAAGAGAGTGTTATCTGGCATCCCTATCATTCGCTTACGCTCGCCGCCAATGTCTTCGTCACGCTCCATGTCCGGCACATCTGTTTCGGCGAGCCAGTGTTTGAATGTTGACGTCACCTTCGCGCGTTTATTCGGTACTACTGGCCACATCAGAGCTATCGAATTTACAAACCCCTCCGCTCGCGGAAGACTTCCTTCCGGAACGTCGCGCCACACCAATTTTCCGAAACGTTCCTCTTGACGCTCCGTCATTTGCTTCGCAGCGAAAATCCAATGCAACGCCTTAAGATGCTGTGTCGCTTCGCTCGACTGGCGTAGAGAAGGCAACCGCTCAAGTTCATCGAGTAACTGGGCTGAAACAGTTGACAATGCGTATTTCGGAAAATCGGCATCTGGTCGCGGCAACATTCTGGCAATGTCAGGCCACGAATAGCGGTCGCCGGGAGAAGACGTCTTGCTGGTTGAGAGCACTAACAATCGCTCATAGAATTTCGCAATCTCATGCGCAGGAAGAAGAGACAGGGTCCGCTCGAATAAGGTCCGGAGCGGCCGATGCATTTGATAATCCGACTGGAACAGCTTTAGACCATAGAGATGAATGGCCAGGCCGCATAGAGATATAGCTGACTCCACCCCTAATCGGAAAGCTAATCTCGAAGCGATGTCTAGCATCGCAGAAAGTGAAAAACGGGCCGACCTGTCTATTTTGGTGTCTTCTGTTATCGATTGGATTCCTCTGAGGCACTGGTCGAAGATAATACTTGCGCGCTCGGGACTAAGCATGGACACGATTGCAAGGTCGAGCGTATCCGCGCTTGAGCCCATTCCGGCACCAGCGCTGGCTCGCATGAGCAACCGAAGGCTTGCGTTGGCAGCCCCCTTCAGAGACAGAATACGAAAGCAGTTTTCCAGCGTCCGGGCGCCATAGCCCATGTTGCCAATAGCTGGCGGCAGTGAAATTCGCTCAATTAGCCGAACGTAAGTGTTCGCCGCCACCGCAGCCTCATTGCGGAGATACGGAGGCCTCTTTTCTGGCGGGACTCGACGTACGTCGAAATTGATAACGCTGCTCTCGAGCATGCTTGCAGCGAGGTTCAGTTCGTATCTCGCGTCATCCATGATGGCGTATGGATGTTCCATATTATCTCGCGCGTTTTCGTTGCGTTCGACCTTCAGTTCCTGCACCTCCTCCACTTCAGTGTTTGCCTGTGCCTCAGCAATCCGCAATTGCAATCCAGACTCAGGCGACCACAAATCGCTCGTACTCGGAGCACTCTGCGAATTTATCCCCGACAGATTCTTAGGGTCTCTTCGATTCGATGACATGAGAGCTTCGACAAGCCACTCACCCCATTGCTCTCGGGAGAGCAAATATGCAGATTCGCCGTCAAATTGGATAGCATCTCTGATGTCATGCAAGCCGCTTTTGGCAATCTCAAAACCTCGGGCGACGATATTTAATTCACCGAAAAGGGCGCCAAGTCGGATACGCCAGTATGGGTCAACATCGCCTCGTGTTACTGTGACCAACTTTTCAAGCAAATCAAGAGCGTCAACAATATTCCTATGCTCCAGGCGGAAAAGTAACTGCTCGTGAAGCAGGTTGCAGTGCTGCTCGGCCGAAAGTTGCTCATGCCCTAGCGCGTTGAACCAGCCCAGCCATCTTTCGAACGTGCCTGGGTCATCATCTTCTCGCGCATCACGCAGCATGGCCAATGCCAGCGTTGCCCGCCCACTTACAATTTCGCTATCGGACACCTTCAACCTGTCCACACTGTCGGGCAACACGAAATTCACATTCTCGACATGGCGGTCTGTGTCAAGCTCGTCCGCCATCAAAGAACAGTGATACGGCAGCAAGGGCTTCATGGCCACGTCCATAATCCAAACAAATTCGTTTAAAAACACGACCCGAAGCCACGGTGGCAATTTCTCTTTTAAATCGCTGAACTTCTTCATCGCTTGCCCAAGCGAAGCCTGCTCGAAAAGTTGGTCACGATTGGCAGCAGGCGCAACAAGCCATCCCGGATACTCAGCTCGGTTTTTTTGCACGACGAGCAGCCATGCGGCCAACTCGTCCACCCCTGCCCCATGAGGCTTGAATTCCTGGCCGGGCGAGTGAAATGGCCATTTTGCGCGACGCACTGGCGGGTCGTCTTGCCAGTATGTGACCAGTTCGAGGAGCGCGATACCGTAGTCAGACGTGCCATCGTCCTGCAGACCGAGGGGTTCAATATTGATAGGGTGGATATGCCTTTGCTCAAGAATCAAACGTTGCCCCTCTGGGACAGGTCCGCGAGTAACGTAATACAGAGACGGCGACTTTTCTCCCAGATGGTCTCGTACCCATCCAGTCCAAGCTAGGAAGTTCGAATCGTCACCGGAAAATCCAATCAGAACAAAGACATTCTCTAGCATTGACTGCTGGACGGTGTTGACGAATGGAGCGAACTCTCGCGGATAATTTCGGTAGTCTTCCTCGGTAACAATCAATCGTGTGCCTGAACGAAGCGTTCCGTGCAACTTGACAATGCGAGGCCTGCCATTCCGGCGAGAATACGCAACATCGCTCGCGGCGGTAACCACCTGATAGCGTGATTTGATGCGCGGAAAAGGAAAGCGGCGACGGTCAGCATCGAGCGTTCGCTCAAGCAGCGTGTCATAGTTCGTCGTGAAGACGTCGGTCCAGTTTAGCGAGAGCAATCTGGTGTGTAATTCACCAGGATTGACGACCCCAGCGTCAGGCAGCAACTCGTGAAGTCGCGCATCAAGCTGAGCCCGCTTGTGAAGCGCTTGGTACTCTTCCGCCAACCGAAGCATTCCGCTCGTCCCGCTAAAGCGACTCTTTGCCTGCTCCCGTGCCTTGCCCTCAGGATAAATGTCAGCAAGCAGGCCGTCCATTAGCGGCCCCCACAAAGGGAGCTTCTTCCCTCCGTCGGCATTTCGGCTGAACCCGGACCCAATCATCACTGCTGCGCGGCCCTCTTTGAGCGCATTTCGGATGGTACGTAAATGCGTCCCCTCTTGCATTTGGTCAATGATGTCGGCCGATTTCTTTTGCATATTCTTGCCTTCACTCGTTTTTCATTATGGTTCGCGTCCTCATGGCAGACACCGAACGTTAGTTAGCACCTACGTCTAATCGCGGGCCATTTTAGTTGAAAACGGGTTTCCGGAGCTGTGGGGACCTCCTGCTCGTACCTCCACTCAACGGATTTGGAGCAAAGCTCGACAATGGGACGGGCGCAGTTTTATAGGTATCGATGTGTTTTCTCGGCCGCTCCTTTGCGTACTCGACTGGTATTCGACCAGCAAAGAGCTCGTGGTCGGCATTGAAGGCGATGACGGCCCCTTGATACTGGTCGGCGTAGTGTGACTACATCAGAATTGAGTGGGGGGATTTCCACAGGCAAAGAATCCCGACCTGTTGATTGAGCTTGTCAAGGATATTTGAGGCGTAAAATCGCTGGCCATGTGCCCGTCCGTCACCAGGATGACGGCGTCGAGCGGGGCTTCGCGTCGAGGGGAGAGAATGTCGAACGAAAGGCTGGTTTGTTCTTCCGTCTGGTCAGTCCGAACGATTATCTCAGGGAGCAACTCGAATGGGTCATTGAACACCTCAGGCTGGGTTAGGCGGATGGACCCACCAAGAATCCGCTTGAGTGTGGAAACGTTGACGTACTTTAAGAACAGGTTCTTCTCCGTCAATGCGTCGCTTCAGTGTGTGGTGACATGCTGCTCGTTACGCGGTAGACGCCCTGCCGGTCAGTTCATGGCAGCACAACCTTGGTCGACCGGGGTCAATGATTGCGACCGGGAGGAAGCGGCGGCGTATCATTCCAATTCATGAAGACACCGTACGTCCCCCATCTCTTCGGAGCCGATGCGTTAGCGAAGGCTGCTGACCGGGTCGGCTGGCTGACAGTCGGCGTTGCCTCGTCCATAGCGTGGCCCGTTGATGACGTCTGGGTCCAATATGACGGCTCTGAATACCTGCTCCACGGAGTCAGGCAAGAGGGTGAGCGACGCATCGCGCCGAGCGTCAGTACGCCAGCTGCCCGCGAGGACATTGATGAAGCACTTTCTCGACTTTATCGATTCGTTTCCGTACTCGGCTTCTTCAAGCAGGGCTATGTCGACATCACTAGCCGTAGTTGGTCTGGCCATGTCATGCGTAACATCAGCCTCGGCGAATCGTTTGGCACGCTGCTGCAGGGTGGGGAGCGAGGATTCAGTTGCAATCACATGCCTGTTATCGAAGGCGACCAAGTGCGTAAGGCGCTCGCGTTCCTCCGAGAGGGGCGCAGGTTGGAGCGAGTGCATGAGCCTTACTCGTTCCTCTCGTTCTTCAAAGTCATCGAGAGCCAGTTCCGGCCACGCGACCGCGTCGCATGGGTCGAGGAAAATTTGGCGCTCATCACGCAAGAGCGGGCCGTCAATCGCATCAATGAGTTGCGCGGACAAGGCGTAAACGTCAACCAGCATTTGTTCGATTCGGGGCGATGCGCCGTGGCTCACGCGAGCGTAGACGGTAACATCGTCGACCCGGACATACCGGCAGACCGAAAGCGCATTGCCGCAGACCTTGACATAATTTCGGCGCTGGCGGAACGCTACATCAAAATTGACGCGTGCGTGCCTGATGAGATAGAACTCTACAAGTCACGAGACCGCGTAGCGCCATGGCACGCATTGATGCCCGCAGAATCTCTAACCACGTTGAAGGCAGGTGGCCTATTGGCGTCCGAAGAGGACCTCGGCCGGCTCAACGGCGCGACGACATCAGTGCGTTTGTGGCCTGATGCACCTGCTCCGCAGTTCGAAAAGATGACACTGCTGCCGACGGGGAGCGTTAATGGCGCTGTGAAATTCATAGCGCTCAGTGCCCGGGGCACCATCGTGCTAGCGTTCGCGATGGACGTGGCGAACGGGCACATGCACACGCTGCTGAACGAGAGTGGTATGCGCGCCGGCATTGAAATCAACGAAGAAGATATCGAGGATTACACGCGCTACTTCCACAGCGTCGTGGGCAACCGCATTGTGGAGTTGACTATCGATGGTGCGGAGCCGGTCGATTGTGACGTGGTGATACCGGTCAATATCATTCCGCAGGCCCCGGAAGAGGCCGTGGCCCATGCTCTCAACCAATTCAGACGGTCTCGGGAGCGGGGTGCCTAGCGGAATCAGAGGCGATAGCAGGCTCCGGTTCAATTGCGATGTTGATTCGCCTGCTGTGGAATATAACGACCATGTCGTCTGTCTTTGCCGCAAGGCCAGGGTAGGTGAATCTTGGGTCCCATTCGTCGCCCTGTAGGCTCACGAAGCGAGCGTTTCCGTTAACCCAGGCTTCGAATACAGCCCTCCCCTGAGGCCCGACCAACCAGAGCTCAAAGTATCGATTGTTGCCGGCCTCTCCATGAATCGTCTCCCAAGTTTCAAACCTCACGTTTGCATTTGGAAGCCCGCGCAGTTCAAGCTTTCGGACAGGGTGAAACTCCTCGGAATCCTCTTCCCAGCGCCTGACCAGCCATACGTCGTAACCTCGCGGCGGCCTTTTGTACATGGAGCCAGCGAAGTGCGCCAGGCCGTCGCGCGGAAAGGTAGCATCTTCGACGGGCGACGACAGTTCAGCCTCATATTCGTTGCGGGCTGGTTTCTCGAACATTCGATAGTTCGCCTTGGCGTCGAATGTATAAACAGCGATACCGATGGACAGCAACGCCAAATGCAGGTTATCAGTCCAGGCAAAATGAAGGTGTGCAAGGCCCTCAGCCCCCCACGCAACAATCAAAACACTCGCATAGTGAGTCGCCGCAGCGGATATTTCATCCATAACCGCGTCGACGACATCGTCTCCCCAGTCGGCTTCAGATATGGTTATAGTCCTCTTAAGAAGACGATGAGCGAAGAGAACGAACATCACGCCCAGTCCTAGCGCGACGAGTAACTTTGCATCAGCAAAGTGCGGAAAATTTGCCGCTTTGACCGTGTCCGCAACTTTTGCATCCGCGAGCACCTGCACAGCTGCATTGATTGCCCACCCAGCGAAGAAAATAGCAATCCACAGGGCGAGCACCCGGAGAAACCGAGTACGGAAATACGCCCGGAGCATCTTGGGCAATTGAAAATACCAGAGCCTTACAAAGAATTTTTCCATTAGCTCGCGCGCACAATTCATTTTTAGGTTAATTCTTGGCAAGGTCGACGGCTCCGCGTGGAAGTGGCCGTCGGATATATGGAGCAACAGGCGACACGGGATGCACCATGAGTCACCGCATTTCGGATTCCGCGACTCGCGACTGAGGACGCTCTTGTCGCGCGATGCTCATCGACATAGCGGTTAACGGCATGCAGTGTGGCTCCTTTAGTAGAAGCCGGAAACATCTAAGGGAGACGCACTTCTAGCGTCAGATGCCAAGCGGTGATTTAAGCATGCAGCGGCTCAACCAACCGCTCTTACTCTCCAAACTGAGTGAGTGGGTGACGGGCCGCGCGGCGTCGGTTTGACATCAAGACAAGCGTTGGCTGCAGCGGCACCGAAATCGGCTCGCTTGCGCCAGGCCCACGGCGCTTCACGACGTCGACAATCAGCCCATCCGCAGAAGGATGCAGCGCTAGGCGCAGGACGGCGGCCGACGAATCCTGCGACGCGAGGAGCGGCCGGACCAGGATGAACACTGTTTCAAATGACTGGGCCGATAGGTGCAGTCGGCGTAGGTCCGACGCCTCCACGTCAGTTGCCCGAAAATCAATGCCCCGAAGCTACAGCCCCGCAGCACTTGCTCCGCTGACCACAATGCATCGCCAGATTTTGCCGCTCGCATCGCCATGGCCCGGTTCAACGGCAGGCCGATGTAAGTAAGCCCGAGCGCGTTCGGTGAGCAATCGCCCTAAACCTGTTATCCCTAATGATTTAGCGATGCGAGGCATGCGCGGGAAGAGCGAGGTAGGCTTCCGACTGACGTCCAATACGGGCGGTGCGCCAAATATGAACCGGAGGCAATTGCTGGCGAAAGCTATTAGCTTGTGAGAAAGGACTACGCGCGCGTCGAGGGCACACGGGAATTTCTCAGCCGTATCCACAGGCGGGATGCTGCAAGCGCTGTGGAGAATCGAGGCAGTCAGACGAGAGCAACGGTACCTAGCTGCCATCTACGCGCGACAACCGTTTCCTACTTACAAGCACGTCCACTTAGACGCCCCCGAGAAGCCGAAAACGTCTTCGACACCCATGCGCGTGGCGTAGAATCTCTAGCCGTGTAGCGCGCGACGTTCTCGCGGCACGCTGCAGCCGGTAACAGCAGCTTAAAACGGTAAAAACTGAACTTCGGGGATGCGGCATGCATGAAACAAAATTCATGGCCTTCTCAGGCGTTTTGACGCTGCTTGCATCCTGCAGTAGTGTCGGACCAGGCTTCGCCAACCACCCCGGGGACTGCGCATTAGGCATCCTATGGTCGGACTGCCTGCCAGGCACGCGCGGATACGCGAACGGTGGAGGCAGTCCGAATGCGTGGGCCAACTATATGCAGGCGGTAAACGCCCGTCAGCCTCAGACCGTGCGCCTGGACAGCGCACATTGCACGTCCGCAAGCATGGGTCCTACGGTCAACACCAGCTGTTTCTGAGCACTCCGTTTGCACTGACCCGCGGTCAAATATCGTGACTCACCGCTAATGAGTTTTCTTACGCTACACGCGCTAGCATACCGCGCGCGACTAGGTCTCGCCTCCGATGACATTTCGCCAACCCAAGCTACTTCCTGACGAACCCGCGATTGAAGATTCCTTCGGCGCACACGAGAGAATTGCGAACGCGATTGCCGCGCTGATTGAGACATCCGAAGGAGGCAAAAGCATCCACCTAGACGGCGAATGGGGTGCGGGCAAGTCAACAGTGGTTCAAATGCTTAGGAAGCGCCTATCTGCCAATCGAGCACCGGAATCCGAAAAGGACCCGCGGACTCGAACGTTCGTCTACGACGCGTGGATTCATTCCGGCGATGGCGTGCGACGTGCCTTCTTCGAGAGTCTGGTTAACGACCTGCTTGCTTGCGAATGGATTCGCCCCAAGTCAAAATCTGCGAGCGAGTGGAAAGCAAAGCTCGACACTTTCTCCGGGAAGAGCAAGCGCACTACGAAGCGCTCAAAACCTGAGTTCGCGGCCGGCACGCGGGTTGCATTGGCTCTCGGTGTCACAGGGGCGTTGCTGTCTCCCATTCTCTACAATCTGATATCAAAGGCTCTTCAAGACTCACCAACTTGGTTACTCTGGAGCCTAACAGGATGTAGCGCCGCTATTTTGTTTTGTTCCGTCATTGGAATCAGTGCGAAGAACGTTCAAGTCCTGTTGACGAAGTCTACTCAGGACGAGACGACGGATACGCTAACCGAACCTGTCCCAACGTCAATAGAATTTCAACAGGAGTTCGGACGTCTCATGAGCGACGTTCTGAACCCACGCGAGCGAAAGCTCGTCATTGTTATCGACAATTTAGACCGCGTCGAACCGGACGAGGCAAAGCAAGTCTGGATTCTTCTACGGTCTTTTCTCGACAATCCCGCATTCCGTGAAAACGATTGGTTCAAGCGCCTATGGCTCCTCGTTCCGATAGCGGGCGAAAGCTATCTTTCGAAGCTCTCCGTCGGGGGTGAATCTGGCGGTGGGAAAGGGAATACGCTTGAGAAGGTCTTTCAAGTACGTATGTCGCTGCCACTACCAATGCTGCGGCCCTGGAAAGGCTTCCTTGCCCGAAAGTTGGCAGACTGCTTTGGTGCTGACGAAGATGGAAGCTACGAGGTCATCGCTCGCCTGTTTCATGCGAGCACAGCGCGTGCTGCGCCAACTCCAAGGCAGCTTGTCGTTTTCATAAACGAGCTGGTCGCTCTCTATACGGAGCGGCAGGGCGATATGCCGCTATCAACACTTGCAGCCTATATTCTGTCACGGGACCAGGTGAGGGCGCGGCCATGGCAAGTGCCGACGGACATAGCCAAAGTCCACTACCCTCCCACCCTTGAACAAGACTTCGCAACCTTGTACCTGCACGCAGAGAAGTCACCTGATTCTCTATATCTGCTGATTTTGCCGAATCTCCAGCGAGCACTCGAGATGGGAGAGCCTAGCGACCTTTACAGGGTCCTTGAGAGTAGCCCGGCGGCACATGACATTCTGGACCAGTACTTAATTGACTCCCTTACCAGGATGTCCCAGTCTTCTGAGGAGGCGCAAAAGGAGCAGGCGCTTTTCCTCGCGTATCTGCGTGCTTTGGTTATGTTCATTGAGCCGGCGCTTTCCGGTCACTTCTCGGCTGGTTTTTTGAATCATATCCGCCCAAGAATTGACCGAGTCATGGCGCTGACAAATTCACTTGACCTCTCAAACCCGAATATAGCAGGGGGAGTCGACGCTTACCTCCAACTAACCAATGACGCCAGCTTCGCCACGGCCAAGGTGGGTAGTCTTCTGCATGCAATCTCTGCGATTCCTGATACGAACAGCCCTATAGCTCCGGGAGCATGGGATTTGTGGACAAGGTCTCTGAATGAGCTACTGTCCAACCAAAGAATCCGAACAGCCGCCACTTTTTCAGAAAGTCGGCATATTTCCTTGCCCATTCCAATCGAAAGGTGGGTTGCAATTTGCGAAATCCTGGAGGCAGAGCCCGTTGGAGCTGCCGTTCTGGCTATGATTGATGTTTCGGCGGACAACGAGAAGCTTTCCGATTGGATTGTGACGGAATCGCTGCCGATGAACGTCGATAATCGTGCGGGAAGGGTGCTCCGGCAGGAATTGCGCACACGAGGCTCCGAGTTTTTCCAACTTGTAACCAAGAAAACTGCTGAGGTGTTTCGCGCACGCGCCGACCTACCACGCTCTGAGGTACTAGCGTGCCTAGTTTACCTTGTGGAAGTATCGAAGGAATATGCGAGGCCATTCCTGAAAGAACTGACAGACGAAGGCATGTTCCTGCAATGGGTCAGGCACAACTCCACATCGCCGTCGTTCACCACCGATGAACACTTCATTCGTTTCGCGGCGCTTTCCATTTGGTCGCAAGGCGACCTCGCCTCGGCACGGCCTGACAACTTTGCGATTAGCGTCGCAACTGCAATGTGCAATCTATTTCGAACTGGAGCGCCGACCCCCGGTTCTGTCGTAAAAGTTGCCAACGAACTTATTCTGCGCACGAAAATCTATAATGTGCTGCCAATCATCGCAGTGATTGCAGAAGGTGCGCACGAAGTACTGGACCAGATGTTGTTCGGGCTATGTGCCAACGCAGAATTTTTCAACGCTGCAAGAGCCGAACTGTCCGGAGATAGCTGTGCGTCTTCGTCCCAATTTCTGCTTGGGGAAGGTGCAGACATTGTACGGAAATTACTTTCACAAAAAGTAGAACATTTCCAGCTTCTCCACTCACTTCCCAAAGAACAGACTGTCTAGTCCGCGGCCAGTGTCTGCGTGACGAACAAGCGGGGCGCCGACGCTGGCAATGTCGTGTTACCAATCTCGCAGCGCCGTTTCACATGTGTCCGGCATCGCTCCTTAAACTCCGGGCCGTAGTCACTGACATTGCACTCAATGTGCGAGGAGTAGCAACATGAACAAGAAGATTCTGGGAGCGGCGCTCGGTCTGGCAGTGCTGGCAGCATCAACAGCAGCGTCGGCACACGTCGACGTCGCCGTCGGATTGGGCATCCCTGCAGCCGTATATGCGCCGGCAGAGCCAGTGTACGCACAGCCGCCTGCCGTCGTGTATGCTCCCGCACCTGTCGCCGTCGCGTACGGTGGTGACGACGACTGGCGAGCCCGCGAACGGCGTGAACGTGAATGGCGCCGCCAGGAATGGCGTCAGCACCAGTGGCGCGAGCATCGTGATTGGCGCGGGTATTGAAACGACGCCGGAAAACGCCACGTCCGAAAAATCCAACCTCAGAGTGCCTTCGAATGAAAGCTAGCCCGATAAGAATCGCCTTGATTGCAACGACGCTGGCCTTCGCAACGGCAGGCACGGCAAACGCCGCAGGCTGCCTCAAAGGCGCGGTGGTAGGCGGGGTCGCTGGGCATTATGCCGGTCACCACGCTGTCGTTGGTGCGGTCGGCGGCTGCATGGTCGGCAGGCACCTTGCGAAGCAACACGCTCAACAGCAAGCCGCGCAACGTCAGGCAACACCGGCGCAATAAGACGTCGTCGGCTCGGTGTACCCGGTGGAACCAAAAAATCGTTGCTCCACCGGGCGCCTGTCAACTACCTTTAGCTCGTCAATTCAGCGCCGGACTCGACTGTGGCCACCGGAGCGAGCGCAGCCACGCTCTTGCGCGGTGCTTTTTTCGCAGGGGCTCTGTTAGCCGGCACCTTCGCGCTCACGGCCTTCTTGGCAGCAGTTTTCTTCGCCGCCGGGGACTTCTTGGCGACAGCCTTCGTGACCACCGGTTTCGCATCGGCCGCAGCACCGGCGTCGCCAATCAGAAATCGACTGCGGTTCTTGGCGTTGGCAATCCACGCCGGCGCGCGCTCACGTCCACTCCACGCCGCGCCGGTCCCGGGGTCATGATAGAGGGCCGGCTGCGGGCCCCTGACATACTTCCCGGCCTTCGCTGACTTCTTGGCAGCAGGAGCGGAAGAGGCTGCGTTAGCATTAACCAAAAACTTCGAACGGTTTTCTAAGCATTGCATTCTCTCTGACCGCCGCCGTCTACCGGGATGGAAAGGTCGCAGCATCTAATTCGTACCCGTGGCCCCCACGCCACCAGAGATGCACCCTTGCGTGAGCTCAACAACATTGCTTGACGCCCAACAAACGGGCACTTCTTTTGCACGAGCTGGCGACGTTTGAACTGGTCAGGGACTGTTCGGCGGCACGATGGATTGGTCGGCAATCTTCTTGAACGCCACCCCACCCGCTTTCATCTGCGCGTCAGCCTGACTCTCGGCTATTTGATACGTGGCGTAAGAAGCATTCCAAGAATTCCAGGCCGCTGTAGTGGCAGCGGAGTCGGCACCCGCCTTCGACTTGTTATAGGTGTCTCTGGCAGCTTTGACGTTTGTGTACGCGGTATCGTAGGATGTGTTAGCTGTCTGGGCAGCCGTGGTTGCCTGCTGTTGGTTTTGCTCTTGTACGCCCGGGGATAATGCAAGCTGGATTCTATTCCCCAACGAGGTCGTCAAAGCGTTCTTCTTATCGACCGCGACTTTACTAAGTACCGTTGCGAGCTCATTCGGCTTGCGAGTTTCTACGAGTTGTCCGGTGATATTAATCGGGAAAAATTCGCCCACGGCACCTTGCGCTCGAGTATACGTAGGTAGTGGCAACCACTTCGACGCCTTTGCAGATACCTCACCTAAGTCCAGTGCACTGCTCTCAGTGTTTAACGCGGCAAGGCTATAAGTGGCAAAAGGTGCCGACTCCTTCCCAGGAGACGCGAACTGAATCGTCAAGGCAATATCATGCGCTTTCTTCTGAAACAGGAAGTTTGCCTTCTGCAGGAAGTTTGGGTAATACCACGCTTGAGGGTCAATCCGCCAGGCTGACTTGTCGCTAGACATGGATATCTGGCCTTCGAAGTACATCAATATCTCCGACTTCACGCCCGAAAATTCTTGAATTTGTGTGTAATTAAGATTTGTGCTGGGTATCGCGCCAGGCGCGGCTTCAGATGCGCCGCTCGGATTTGCTGCCGCCTCACTCGCGCCAGTAGGTGCAGCCGGAGCGGGATTCTGGGCGTTTGTTGCTTTCCCGTACGCGTCTTTCGTCGGTTGCTGAAAATCATCCGCGACGACCACCCACACACACTGAACTTCATTATCAAACTGTACACCGGCACTGTTGCTAATCAAAAATGCGGGAAGGGACCCAGTGTTGGTTATCGAAACTGGCGGCGGCGACGACAGGTATGCGCTAATCTGGTCAATGAGCGCGCCCGCCGCCTGCACCCCAACATCCGCAAGCACGGCAGCAACAATAGCACCCAGTTCCGGTCCCTGGTTTGTTGGACTTCCCGTTCCGGGACATATGTACGATATGCCAACTCTTATCTGCGGGTCCTTTGCGTGCGTGGTCGACGTTGCCAATAAAAGGAACAATCCGCCAACAACGGTTCTGCCGAATTTATTTGCATTCATGAGGCGACTCCCAACTGGTCTTATGGCGACAGTTTGGCTTTGTTAACGACGACCGCTGAATTTTCAATCTGCATTGCGTGGGTAGTACAAGTCCCGTATGTGCCGGTCCTATCAATAGTCGGCCCGATATGTACACCCAGAATCTTGTAGGCGTTACCAGATTGGACAAACATCGGACTTCCGCTAGTCCCACTGTATGTCGGGCAAAAATGAGTGAAGCACCCTTGATTGGAGTCGTAATCAAGTACGTAACACCCGGGCGCAGTTGGGACACCGATGTCTTCAACATAAGATGAATCAATGTCAGACGCGTGCGGGATGTCAACAAATGCCGTTAATGACGTGGGCATTTGCAAGACACCCTGAGTAAGCAATGGCTCGATTATCTTTGTATCGACCGTGTCTGGTATCGCGAATGGCTTACCAGTATCTGCTATCCGAAGTAAGACCGACTCATCCTCAAGTGTCTTCCCTTTCCCGGAATATGATGACACCACCGAACAAACCTGATATTTTTTCGAAGGAGTACCTACGACGGAAAAGTAGGCACCACCATCCGTGTACAGTCCAGTGATGTCTTTACTCTCATAAACGCAATGCCGAGCAGTTAGTATATGGTCGGACGTGACAAGGAGTCCCTCGCAGGTGGGTCCCACCTCGGTGAATATTACACCGAGCCTACCGGCCGCACCGGAAGGTCCAAAGGCTAACGAATGAGAGGCCGGCATAAAACAATTAGCAAGCACCTTACGCCATTTTTCGACGTTATCTTTCACCGCCGCAGCCGTTGTCGAGTCTGTTTGAGCGACATATCCCGTTGGGTTTCCAACATACGCGCGCCTCGCCTCCGAAATTTTGGCTTCATCATTGACAAACATTGACATCAATGCAACGTCACTCGATGAGGCGTCGTCAACAATTGAACCAGTACATTTTTGGTTACCGCCGTACCCCAGCCGGTTTAGGATGTTCGCGTTTTGCGCTGCAAGCGCTTGAGCATTTTTCAGCTGCTGACCTATACCATTCGTCTGGAGGAAGGGGTCAATCACCTGTTCATTCATGCCAATAAGCGAGGAAGACAAAGTGCGATTCAGTATTGCCGTTAGGCCCGCCGCTTGGTGATTTGCTGAGTTGACATCTGATATGCTCGACAACCCGCTCAAACGAGCCGAAGACGGCCCCGGCTTTTTAACTGGTCGAGGCGCGTTCCCTGGGCCCGGTTGAACAAGCACAATTTCGCCAGGGCGCGTTGGCGCTGAGCACGTAGCAAGCTGGGAAAGAGCGACTTTGGGGAATAATCCATACAGCAAGACAACGGAAAAAAGCAGCTTGCGGAGCATCGCCCTTCCCCTTCCCTTCGATTTTTGTTTCGCACGTTCATAGCAATATAGACCAAGTTTTGAGCATCACAAGGACGAGCGGCGTAAGCGTCACGAAAGACGCAAACAACCGTACGCACGTGTCGCGGCTTAAACTTAAGGCTGCGAGATTCACGACTCTATATGGCGCGCAGACCACTGGCCGACCCGACTTACGAGGAAACACGAGTATCAGCGGAATAGAAAGGAACGCTCGGCAAGGAGCTACGAGTTGAATGGGCGTCGAGTAAGAGCGCGCTTCACCCCGTTCAAGAAGCGCAATTGTTGGTCGAATGGCGGAGGCGCGGGCCAACAAGCAATTGAGACACCTCGGGGACACGAATCGTTAAGAGTACAAATTGAGCTATCGGTATATGTTGTATGCACATATTTCCGCGACAACCTTGGACGACCGGACGAGGCCTGGGAAATATTTAAGTCTGCCGCGACCGTGGCGCCTGAGAATCCATAGGTGCATCTTTAGCGACGACATGCGCTCAAGGCGCACGCCTTAACCGAACAGGTTGCCTCGTCGGAGTCCGCGGCCAAACGGCCACCGAATGATTACCCTATCACGGCACTGCTGAGTGAGTTACGGACATCTTTCTAGGGCAAGCGAGGACAAAAAGCAGGAGCCAAAAACTGAGTTCCGGCTTGGCCCAGATGGCGTCGAGTTGCCCGCTCGCTGCACCAGAAACATTGTCGTAAATGAAACAAGTACATCACCATGCGGTGCCAATGCGGCCTTGTCGTCAAGCGAGATGCGCCACCGGCTTTTACGATGCTGCCTGGCCCCGTCATAGAAGCCAGTTGTAGGGCCACACTGGAAGCAAGTCGATGCACAGGTGAGTCGTTATGCAGTTGGGCCTTACCACCCAAGCAGGCCCCGCAATCGTTCCATAAGCCAATCCCTCTCGACGGCGCTTGTTCACCCCTTGCCTTCAATTGCCCGTCGCACTCGCCGCAACGTCTCCTCGTGCGAGTGCTCTGGATTTCTGGCTGCATCCTTGAGAGTCTTGGGAACAAGTTGATGTGCCAGGTCTTCGCAGATGGTCCAGCGCTCAGCTCGCTCTTCTGCAGTCAGACCTGCAACGAACTTGCCGTCAATCATCGTGACAGCAAGTTTCGGCTGAGCGCCAGAAAGAGAAGCCGGCGTCACGTCTCGAGGAAAGTCGTCAGGTACGGAAGTGCTCATTTGAAAATTCCGATGACTTGCGTAGATATCAAAACTCCCACGCGCTTGGTCCGTGTCTTTAAGGATTCTTTGCTACGCAACCGTGCGACGGACAAGTCGGCTCCCAGTTTTTCGAGAACATGATGTGTGGCCGGCGGCGGTTGTCGAAGAGCGCGAGAGGTCTTAGGCATGCAGATAGAGCTTCGTGTATCGGATTATTTCGTCGACATCTATTTGTACGTCTCGCCTTCAAACGCACAATAGGTCTCTCCTCCGCGCACACCGGGTCCGCTCGTCAGCGCCGCGATGCAGATGCTTCGAGCACTTTGATTGCAACTGCTAGAACGTTGTCTGTCGGCTCGACCGGAATCGGACCGATATCCCGTCGTGCCAGGGTGCTATATATGCGCGCATGCGCGACTTCGCCCTCCGCGCTAATCTCTACAAGCCACGTTGTTAGCGTCCGTGGCAACGACAGCGTCCGCTGCTTTACGCGGAGCGTTATAGCTTTCGAGACAGGAAACGGTCCTTGAACGGACCTTGAGCGCAATGCAGCAACGCATTGTTGCCAAGGGGTGCCCTCAAACAGAATTGACCTCCCCTCACACGCCGGACGCGGGTGTGATTGCTCCGAAAGCGAGCCTATGCTTTTCGCGTACACACGAACGCGCGTATCCACTAAGGGCTCAGGTACCACGTAGTTTCTAGCGCTCAAGGTGGCTCTCCATGCATCAGAGCGAGTTTTGTTCTCAGCTCCGCAAGCACGGCAGGCGGACTGATACCAAGTACGGGATGTGTGCGAACCAAGTGCTGAACGCAGTGCTGCGGCCAGTCGAGATAATCATCGTCCAGTGCTATCCAACCTTCCGGCCGCCGGCGCAGCACATCCTGATACACCTGAACACCTCGAGACTGCTGCTGAAACCCAACTGCATCAATGCCCGAGTGATACGTTGCGCCTATTACCCTTGTCTGCAAATCCGGCGTCAGTCGGCTCACCACCGTGGGTACGTCTCCCCGGTACACGCGGACCCAACTTGTAGACAGAACAATCCTGACTGCAGGATAGGGAAGAAGTGTGTTTTCAAGCAGTTCGCAGTGCTCAAATAGAGTGTGGCCCGGAGCATCTTCGAGAAATGGCTCACTGGCGGACGCATGCCAGTACACCGAATTCGGATGTACGACACCGTCGAGGTCCAAATAGAATAGCAAGCCACCTTGTTTAACGCTTGTGTTTCGTACAATTCTATCTCCTGCGATTGCCGAGCCTGGTCGTCGCATCGCGCTCATCCTCAATCTCTCGTGAAATTGGACTTTAGCGACGCACGCAGCGCATCTCGATTGCTGCCAACCTCAAGCCCAGTTATCGGCAGCTCCAGAAAATGCGACGCAAAGTGAGCCGGCACACCTCGAAAATTGCTCTCAATCGCAAGCCAACTTGTCACGCGATGAGCAATCGCATGACGTATGATTGAGCCGACAAAGCCGCGACAAGTCACTGCTTCCTCAACTAAAGGAGGAAACTCACGTGTAGTACCAACAACCCGCTTACGGAGGGCTCGCGGCAACAACGCAATAACTTCCGCGTCGCCTATGGCCTGCGCTCCTTCCCTGACAGATACCTGCAGATGCCGTGGCCAGCGTGCACCGTCAGCCAGCCCGAGTACGGTGCGCAATTCAAGACGCTTCATCTCATCGGGTAGAGCCTGATACCGCGCGTTAGCCTCGTCCGCCTTGTTCGGCTGCTTCGGCGGTTCGGGCCGGTGACGCGGAACGCCTGCGACCTCGCTGCTTTTGTGCGCAACCCAAGCTTGATATTCTGCAAGCAGTTCCGCCTCGATTTCAGCGTAAGCGTTGTTATTGACCCAACTGCGGTTAGTCCCACATTCGAGTACGTGCCATGCGAGTTCCTGCAGCGTGAGCGACTCGTCCGCCAGCAGTGGGAGTAGGTCTATCTCGATGCAGGGCACGCGGCTCGCACGAAGATACTGCGCTTTCTCCGGTTCAACCTCGTGTCGGACTTTCACTTCGACGATGACCTCGGTCCTGTCGTCCAGATATCCCGCGACATCGGCGATGTACGTTCCGATGCGCGACTCCGCGCGGGCTTCGCTCAGTCGCCAAACTTTCTCCGGCAGGTCAGCGGTCTCCGAACGCTCGAAGAGACCGAACCTCGGGTGCATCCTTTTGAAATTGACCACGAGCGGTGGAAGTGCGACAGAGCGATGCTCGAGTATCAGACGTTTCGCAGCAAGGTGCAGAGCGGTCTCCGCGCCACTGACACATTCGGCCCCGGACGCGTGCGAGAAATACCACGCCCGGATTTGCCCCTGCTTCGCTAAAAGGCGGCCGCCGCACCCCGGACAAACGCAACCGCACGCTAGGCCTTGGGGCACCGAGTGTATGTCGACGAGCCGGCCTTGACGGTCGAGCGCAAAAACGATGCGGTGATGCATAAAGTCGGATGCAGGTCTCGTTGACTGAATGGCTGCCGATTCTAACTGTTCCGTCGGGTGGCTTGATAGGCGGACCGAACGGCTGCTCCTGGCCGGGTCCGCGAATGCGCGCGCCTGAAAACGGGGGGCGAGACGATGAAGCAAAGCTTATTTTCACTCGCATATCTGCGAGCTCACGCTGACGAATTCGTCGAGACCGCGCACGTCAATCGCGGTGTCATAGTCATCACAGTCAACGGTGACTCAAAGACGCACTGCAAACGTGCGCTCTTCGAGTCTCTTCATCGTGCGGTTGCGTTCTCTGGGACATGCGATTCGAGCACAGACGGTAATTCTCAAGCGCATGAGGTACCCCGACGCTAGTAATGCCGTGTTACCAATCTCGCAAGGCCGTTGCACCTGTGTCCGTCACCCGCTCCTACACTCAGACTGTACTGATTGTCATTGCACGCAATGTGCGAGGAGAAGGAAAATGAACAAGACGATTCTTGGCGCAGTGCTCGGTCTGACAGTGCTGGCAGCATCAACAGCCGCATCGGCACACGTCGACGTCGCCATCGGATTGGGCGTCCCCGGAGCCGTGTATGCGCCGGCAGAGCCAGTGTACGCACCGCCACCTCCCGTCATGTATGCTCCCGCACCTGTCGCCATCGCGTACGGCGGTGACGACGACTGGCGAGCCCGTGAATGGCGCGAACGTCGCGAGTGGCGTGAACGTGAATGGCGCCGCCAGGAATGGCGTGAGCACGAGTGGCGCGAGCATCGTGATTGACGCGGGTATTGAAATGACGCCTGAAGGCGCCACATCCGAAAAATCCGACCTCAGAGTACTTTTGAATGAAAACTAGCCCGATACGAATCGCCTTGATTGCAACGACGCTGGTCTTCACGACAGCAGGCACGGCAAACGCCGCAGGTTGCATCAAGGGCGCGGTGGTCGGCGGGGTCGCTGGGCATTACGCGGGGCACCACGCTGTGGTTGGTGCGGTCGGCGGCTGCATGGTCGGCAGGCACCTTGCGAAGCAGCACGCTCAGGAGCAGGCTCAACAGCAAGTCGCCCAACGACAAGCAGCACAGGCGCAATAAAACGTCGTCGGCTTGGTGTACCCGGTGGAATCAGAGAATTGCTGGTCCACCGGGCATCTGACAACTACGTTTAGGTCGCTAACTCGGCGCCGGACTCGACTGTGGCCAACGGAGCGGGCACGGCCACGCTCTTGCGTGGCGCTTTTTTCGCCGGCGCCTTCTTAACCGGAACCTTCGCACTCACCCCTTCTTCGCAGCAGTTTTCTTCGCAGTCGTGGTCTTCTTCGCAACAGCCTTGGTGACCGCCGGTTTCGCATCGGCCGCCGCACTGGCGCCATCAATCAGAAACTTCGCCCGGTCTTTGGCACCAGATAGCCACGCCGGAGCCGGACCGCGCCCGCTCCAGGTCGCGCCCGACTTCGGGTCGCGATACTTAGCCGGCTGCGGACCTTTCGGCTGACCCTTCGTAGAGGTCGCACCAACTGCCTTCGAGGCCTTCTTCACCGCAGCCTTCGTCTTGCTCACAACAGCTGCGTTCGTCGCAACAGTTGCTTTAGTACCACCTGCAATCAGGAACTTACTCCTGTCTTTGGCTTCGGCAATCCACGCCGGCGCGCGGCCGCGTCCACTCCACGTCGCGCCCGACTTTGGGTCCTGGTACATCGCCGGCTGCGGCCCACGGACATAGTTGCGAGCAGCCTTCGCTTTGCTGACAGGAGCCGGTTTCGTTGTCGCCGTATTTCCATCAACTAGGAATTTGTCTCGGTTCTTCGCGGCGGCAATCCAACGTGGAGCCCGGCCGTGTCCGGTCCAGGTTGCACCACTCTTCGGGTCGCGATACTTGACCGCAGCAGCGCTGCCTTTGCTCATGGTCTTAGCAACTGCCTTCATGGCGCGCTGCTTGCCGCCAACGTGCGCGTCAATGTCAGCGGTGGTTAGGCCGTGCTTCGCCATCAACTCGCGAATCTTTTCGATGACGCCCGACGATTGCTTTGCAATAAGCGCATCCGCCTGCGCTTGCAGTTTTTTCATCTTCGCCTGGACTGCTTCCAAAGTTGTTGCCATCAGGTGGCCTCCGTATGATTGTGGCCGCAATATGCCACGGTCGCGCTAGAAAAGGCTAGCGCATTGACTAAAGCGGCGTATCACCAAAAATCACAACACTGCGTCGCCGCGCTCCATGCCCGTCAATGCGGTCCGCTCAAGGCTTGTCCTTGCCGCGAACATTACCTGGTGGTTCCCCGGTACTTCCACCGCTCCTCCTTCGGCGTCGGAAGAGAGCGCCGAATCCAACCGCGACAAGCAAGGCCGTCATCAGGCCGGCGCTCATGGCGGTCGTGCCACGCGATTCACTCGCGTCCGAGGGAGCAGAAGCGACCGTAGGCGAAGAGGCTTGAGTCTGGACAGGCTGCGGAAGCGCCACGCCGGCGGCACTTCCCTGACGCACAAGAGATGCTTCAGATGTCGGCAAGGCTGAGGATGCGGGAAGGGCGATTGCGTCCGAAGTAGGTCCGACAGGGGCCATTGCAGTAGCCGAGCCCATATCCGGAGCCACTGCAGCGCGAGAAGTGGTTTCGACAGACCTGGCTATCACCGCCCACCGAACAAATACGCCGTCGATGCAGTGGACGTCAGTGCAGGCGCTCCGCGATTGCCTCCACCGGGCGAGTTGTTCGGGCGAGAGCTTCCCACTGCTCAGCAGAGCCTGCTGTTGCGCGAAGATATCGTCGTACTCATTGTTCAGGATGGCGTGGTCGCATATGACGCGCTCAGCCGGTTGTCGCGTGGTTGCACATTGAATATCGCTCGCCCATGTTCCGGTTGAACCCAACGCTGTCAGTGACAGCAGCAATGCCAGATGTCGTGTCAGATGCACCGCTCCTCCTTGAAGGTGATTGCCGTGATTAAACCGCGGTCGCTTGTAAGCGAACTCGAAATCGGTGCCAGACGTACCCAATGGACACTTGCCGGTTCGGCCGCGCTAGGCGTGACAGTTCAATCGCGGGAAGGTGTGACCTGATGTCTTCTACTTTGGCCGCAGGAAGCGCCGCATCAACGTCATCGATAGACCTCAGTGACGTTATTTCAACTCCCTCACGTTGGAGGGTTTCCCGGCGCCGAGTTCCCTTTTTCTTCGCAGATGCGACTTCCTTCCCAAAGAATGCACGAGTTTTTGCGTGGGGAAACGTCTCAAAGCACAGCCGACCCCCAATTTCTCTACCGTTCTTAAAAACAGGAAAGTGTGGGCTGAATGCGTCATACACCCTCTCGCCGTTGAACATCCATCCGCAGAATCCGCTTTGACTCGCCATGGCCAGTTCACGAGTCGGGGTGGCAAACGAAAAGATTCATTGCCGTGCAAGCGCTTTCTCAGCCTGCGTGCCGGCCTCGCCAATCCGCCACTGACAGGGCGCATCAATACCTACCGCTGCTACCTAAAATTGGAGGCACTGTTCGAGCATATGCACTGGCGTCGCCTTGCGGAGGTCGTGCACAATCTGGGTGCCACGCAGGATAACCAGATGATTTTCCTTCCGGTCGCCGCCAATATCGATTCCAGCTACAGCTCGTTGTGACCTCATAACGTAATTGCCTGTTCAATTAAGTCTCGGCGTCCGCCGAGGAGGAATGCAGGATAGACCAGTGGTTGTCGTCGTTGAGCTGCATGGGCACCCGACGCTGGACTCGCGCGAGAGGTTTGCTCCTCTTGCCCGTGCTTCAAATCTTTTCGCATAGCCGTTTACCTGGGCGCAGCCTTCTGCGGAGGGGTACAGGTCATCGTTTTTGCGTCACCTCGACGCCAAACCCCTTGTTTTAGGGCCTCCCCCGTTGCAGATTCAAATCCGGATTGCTACGCTAGCGCCAGCCTGAGGATTTGGACCTTTGCGTATTGTCGGTGACTGTGCAAAGGCAAGCGTCTCGGGCCAACCTTTGACCAATAACGAGGAATCTATGGCAACAACGAGTGCAACGAAAGCTGCAGCAAAGCCGGTGCCGAAGAAAGCTGTAACGCCGGTCGAGAAAAAGGCGAAAGCGCCGACGGTGAAGAAGGCTGCGGCTCCTGTCACGAAGAAGGCGGTCGCTGCCACGCCGCTGAAGCCCATCAAGGATTCGTTCACGAAGGCTTCGCTCGCTACCCACCTCGCCGAGCGCGCAGGTGTCGAGCCGAAAGCCGCGAAGGCTTTGATGGCAGCACTGGAAGAAACGGTGCTCGCATCGGTCCACAAGAAGGGCGCGAAGGAGTTCACGCTGCCGGGTCTGCTGAAGGTTGTTGCTCAGGACGTGCCGGCAAAGAAGAAACGCTTCGGCAAAGACCCGTTCACGGGTGAGGAAAAATGGTTTGCCGCCAAGCCCGCGTCGGTGCGTTTGAAAGTGCGTCCGCTGAAGAAGCTGAAGGACGCCGCTCTCTAGGCCGGACCGCTGGAAAGGAAGCCTCTCGCGACGGAAGTCTGAGGGGCTTTTTTGCTTTTATGCTTGCCCACATGCAACGAAAGCCGTTCCGTGACGTCAATTTGATTGCTTCGCAAACGGATTGATGGGCTGAACCTTCCGGCGGTCCTTGACGCGCTCCAGCATCTGGCATGTGCTCCAATCGGAAACCAGCGCTTCAAACCCGCGGACGACATTCGATTCCATAGCTTGCACCCCGGCATCGCCATTGAAATTGGCACTGAACGCAGAGTGAAAGCGATACTGGAAGTAGGCAGAGACCTTCTGGATGCGCTCTTGCGTACCTGAGTCCGTGAACATCACGGATTCAGGCGAGAACGGGTCGTAGTAAATGACATTGGGGTAGTCGGTAGCCACAGCTACGCGTGGTTCATCACTCACAAGCAGCGAGCCGACCAACTGGATAGACCCTTTCATCCCCCTCGGGGTTTTGAATACCCAAATGCGCATTGGCAATCGCTCAGCGAGTTGAGTGGCTTTCGTGTTGTTGGAGCCAAAGTAGCCAACTTGACCGTTCTTGAGGTTCTGCTCGAGCTTCTGCCAGTAGTAAAAGATGTCCATTCGATGCCTGGTTCACTGCGGTGCTTAATTAACGCCGCAATGTTACTAGAAGCCGATTTTTATCGAATGCGAACCGGTACGAATGGTTCACACCGCTATGCCGCGAGCCGATGCTCGTAGAAAGGCCGGTCCCTGTCATCCAGTATTGCGTACAAGGCCGTCAAGTCTGACGCATCGGGGTTTAACCATGCATCGACGTTTTCCGGTTTGATAGGAATGATGCAGCGGTCATGGCCGGCAGCAGCAACCTCGGCTGGCGGCTCATCCGTTATCGCGGCAAATGACAGCAAGTCGGGTTCACCGGATGCCGACCAGCGTGACCACAAGCAGGCGACCAGCATGTCATGGGGTGGATTCGGATTGAACTGGAGGACGACATTTTCGTCATTCTCACCCGGAGCAGGCTCGCGGCCCTCCATCTTCACGCGGCTGACGTTTTCGTAAAACGCGTTGACGACAAGGATGCCGTGCGAATGGCCGAAGAGCGGCTTCCAGAAGCCTTCGAGGTTATCCCGACGAGCATTGTATGTGCCAGGAAATTTGATGTCGTAATTGGCGGGTTTGCCAGCAATGCGGCACTGATAGCGCATGGGTTTGATGACGCGTTGGCTATCTTCCATCACCATGACCGGCGCGTAGTGCCCGGGGAAAATGCGCGAGTCGCGGGCCTTTGGCTCGACCCGCCGTATGTCTTCGAGTTTGCTGAGTGTCCACGCGATTTTGTCGGTGGCTATTCGTCGGCTTTCGGTAGCGGCTTTCGTTACCTTCGTCTGGAGTACACGCTCGGCGTCCGCCAAGCGTGCGCGCTGCTTGAACATGTCCTGCTCGAGCTTCGTCACCTGGTCCGCGTTAAACCGGTCGATAAGTGCCTTCACCTCGCGCTCGGCATTGGACTGCGGCTCCGAAAACGAGTCTTCCATAGCCTTCGGAATCTTCGCTTTGCTACCCTCCGCTCGCTCGAAAAAAAGTTGCGCGAACTCCTTGATGCTCATCGTCGCGCCAAACATCCGTACGAACTTGCGATAGTCAGCTTGAATCTGGGCCGAGTAGCACATGTGAACCTCCAGTTTGCGTCTCCATGATAATCCCACCTGGCGGGCAGTCGGCTCAACAACGAGTGACTGCAATCGCATGCAGTCTTTGAGTCGACGAACCGGGGATGAATTCGTGTGTTGAAACAAATCGATAGAGGTGGCAGATGCATGCCCGGCGTTGGTCTTGGGTCCCAGATTACGCAATCAATGGAAATTACGGCTCATTGATGGCAGCTCGCCAAGAAGATACGACATATCGATAAGCCGTTGCGCGACGAGATGTCGTACGTCGCCTTCGCACTGCCACACTCCGAGCACGCCCAGCAGTGATGCGCCTAGCACTTCCTTGCGCTGCTTCTCAAGCACTTTGGGCCAGACGATGATGTTGACGTTGCCGGTCTCGTCTTCGATGGTGATAAAAATTACGCCCTTCGCGGTCTCAGGCCGTTGACGCACGGTGACGATGCCGCAGCCGCGAGCGAGCCGGCCGTTTCGATAGGTCTGCAACGTTGAGGCTGGCATCAGTTTGTTGGCGAGCAACTGGGGGCGCAGTAGCGCAAGAGGATGTCGTCCCAGTGTTAGCCCCGTCGACCTGTAGTCACCGACGATATCTTCCGCTTCGGAGGGCGCACCCAGCTCTGGTGTTTCGTCTTCAACCTTCGCAACCGAGAGCATGTCTTTGTCAGGCACGGAGGCAACCGACTGCCACAACGCTTCGCGTCGGTTGCCGGCAAGCGACGACAGTGCGTTTGCCGCGGCGAGCACCTGCAGGTCGTGACGGTCCAGTTGAGCGCGTCGCGCGAGGTCGGGGACCGTCGTGAATTGTCGCACGGCCCGTGCATTTTCAACACGCTCCGCGGCGCCATCGCGCATGCCTCGCAGCAACGACAAACCAAGCCTGACGGCTGGTTTCGCAGCTCCATCTATATGCTCAAGCGACGAGTCCCAGGCACTTATTGTGACATCCACCGGCAGTACCTGGACTCCGTGACGCTTCGCATCCTGCACAAGTTGCGATGGCGAGTAAAAACCCATCGGCTGTGAATTCAACATCGCCGCGAGAAACGCTTCCGGCTCGTGGCATTTCAGCCAGCTGCTCGCGTACACCAGCAGCGCAAAGCTGGCCGCATGGCTCTCTGGAAAGCCGTACTCGCCGAAGCCCAGAATCTGCTGAAAGATGCCATCCGCAAATGTCTTGTCGTACCCGCGCTCAAGCATGCCGTTGACGATGCGGTCGTAGTATTTATCCAGGCCACCTTTACGTTTCCAGGCCGCCATCGCTCTGCGCAACTGGTCCGCTTCCCCAGCAGTGAAGCCGGCCGCCAGGATGGCCACCTGCATCACCTGTTCCTGAAAAATCGGAACGCCCAGCGTGCGGCCCAATGCCGTCTCAAGCGCTTTGCTGGGGTAAGTCACCGGCTCGAATCCCTGTCGGCGCTGCAGATACGGGTGAACGGCGCCGCCCTGAATTGGTCCCGGGCGAACAATCGCAACCTCAATGACGAGGTCATAAAAAGTACGAGGCTTGAGCCTTGGCAGCATGCTCATCTGCGCTCGCGACTCAATCTGGAAAACGCCAACGGTGTCTGCACGCGAAATCATCTCGTACGTTTCCGGGTCCTCGGCAGGTATGTCTTGCATCTCGAACCGCTCACCTCGTTGGTCTGATACCAGGTCCAGCGTGCGGCGGATTGCTGACAGCATGCCGAGCGCAAGCACATCGATTTTCAATAACCCCAGCGACTCGAGGTCATCCTTGTCCCACTCAATGACCGACCTGTCCACCATCGCAGCGTTCTCAACTGGCACGAGGCGCGTAATCTTGCCCCGGCTGATAACAAAGCCGCCGGAGTGTTGGGATAGGTGGCGCGGAAATCCAAGCAACTGCGACGCGAGAGACGCCCAAGCCTGAATCAGCGGAGTCTCCGCGTTCAGGCCGGACTCGGTAAAACGTTTGAGGAGGTCTTGCCTGCCATCAAACCATTGATGGCTCTTGGCCACAGCATCGACAATTTGCGGGTCAACGCCCAGCGCCTTTCCGGTTTCGCGAAGAGCGCCGCGCGGCCGATAGGTCGACACAGCTGCGGCAATCGCGGCACGGTCGCGACCATATTTCCCGTAGATGTATTGAATCACCTCTTCACGTCGTTGGTGTTCAAAGTCGACATCGATATCTGGCGGCTCGCCGCGTTCCTTCGAAATGAAACGTTCGAAAAGCATGCTGCCACGTGCAGGGTCAACTTCAGTAATACCGAGGCAGTAGCAGACCGCCGAATTTGCGGCAGAGCCACGTCCCTGACACAGGATATGTTGACTCCGTGCAAACCGCACAATGTCATATACGGTTAGGAAGTACGGCTCATATTGCAGGTCCGCAATCAGCTCAAGTTCGTGTTCAATCTGCTCCTGAACGTTGTGCGGAATGCCTGAAGGGAAACGTCGCTGTGCACCAATGTACGTCTCCTGCCGCAGATAGGCCGCAGGGGTAAATCCGGGTGGCACCAGTTCGTCCGGATACTCGTACCGAAGCTCGTCGAGTGAAAATGTGCAATGCGCAAGGACGTTGGTCGTCTCGCTGAGCGCGTACTCCGAATAGAGATTCGCCAGCCGCAGTCGGGACCGCAGATGCTGCTCCGCGTTTGGCGCGAGGTCGTACCCGCATTCGTGCACCGGCCTGCCGACACGAATGGCCGTCAACGTATCCTGCAATGGCTTGCGCGAGCGCACATGCATCACCACATGACTAAGCGCGACGACCGGGATGCCGTGCCTGTCGGCAACGTATTCGACGGCGCCGCGGTGGATGTCGTCCATCGCCCGCTGATGCAGCACCAGCCCGCACCATGCGCGCCCTGGAAATGTCTGGTCGAGCCATTCAAGCTGCGCGTCGAGCACATCCTCTTTCGCGGGAAAGTTGGGGACCAGTATTGCAAGGCAGTCGGGCATGCCACGCAGGTGGCTGATTTCCCGGTCCGGCCGCGACAGGTCCTGCGGCGTCAGCCGGTATTGGCCTTTGGGCGCGCGCGTGCGGGCAAGCGTAATCAGTTCGGACAGGTTCCCGTATCCCTCGCGGTTCTGGGCGAGGAGGATGAGTCCGAACGCTGGTGAGCCGTCGGCATTGACGAGCCGGAAGTATGAGCCGATGACGAGCGGAAGCTTCGCTTCCTTCGCCGCGACGTGGCCCCGCACGATACCCGCGAGCGAGCATTCGTCAGTTATCGCCAGACCCGAGTAACCGAGTTGCGCCGCGCGTTTCGCCAGTTCCTCCGCGTGCGAAGCGCCATGCAGGAACGTAAAATTTGAAAAGCAGAACAGCTCGGCGTACGCCGGCAGAACGTTGAACGTCGTGTCCATGGCGCTTCATCCGAAAAGGCCATGGAGGAACCAGCGCTGCTCTTCTTCCGCGTCACGACTGCTGACTCGCTCGCGGTATATCCAGAAGCTGCTTTGGTCTTCACCTTGCGCGACGAAATAGTCACGCGTCACCAGTTCGCCATCAAACCACCCGGCTTCGATACGCTCGCCCGGCGACACCATGCGCAGCGGCGAACCGTAGAACGGCCGGTGCTTCCGCATCAGCAGGCGCACGGGGTTTTCCAGCAGCCAGGTTGGGCGAGGGAGCCCCGCTGGAAGCGTGGTGCTTTTCGACGCGCTGCCGACCGGCACCCATCGATTCGCAACTTCAGGCCGATAGTCCGCGGTCGGCGCGGGCCGAAGTACGTTGTCTTCGCCAAGCCTTGCAACCAGCAGTTCGACGAGACGGGCATGGTCCTCTGCGGAGCCACCTGGCTCTGGAAAGAGCGTGTCGGATGCCGGCACCGCCGGTTGCACGTTCAGCGCATCGAGTCGCAGTGCGATGACCGGCGCGGTCAGTTCTACGCGGGCAAGCCGCTCCTTGATGAGCCGGACGAGATGGTCCTCGCGCCATGTTGGCTCGCCCAGCGCAATCTCGATGGGAGTCGGGTCTATCGCCTGCCTGCCGCGTTCATGTTCAAGCAGAAGGGTCGCGCCCGTGAGCGCCAGTTGCATTGCGCACAACCATCCACATAACTGCACGATGAGGCGATGCGCGCCGAACAGAGCTGCGTCTGCGTGCTCGATGCGGTCGGGCATTTCAATGCGCGCAGAAAACGTTGGAGGCAGTTCCAGCCAGTCAAACAGCTCGGGCGCAGTGCCGAATGCCCGGTCGAGTGAGTCAAGCAGGTGCTCGCCGCAACGGCGCTGCAGTCCCGCGCGCGGTAGCCGTCGGACATCCGCTATGGTCTCGCAGCCAAGTCCTGCAAACCAGTCGGCGAACGGTCGCACCTCCGGTACCGATAGCAGTGGCAATGCGGATAGTTGCCGTTCGAGCGAGTCGACCTTGAGTACGCGCCGGTTCCGGTGCTTCGCGAGCAGCCACGCGCCCTGACCAGTTGGTGCGGCACTTATCCGCGCGGTCAGTCCGATGGCTTCGAGTATCGCTTTCGCCTGCCGACAAACGGCGAGCAGTCCACCAAACAGGCGCAGGCTTGAGCCGATGTCTAATACGACAACAGCCTCTTCGAGCACAGCGACATCCGGCGAGAACCGCATGAGCGCCACTGCCACTTCGCGTTGTGCGGCATATTCACGGCCGGGGTCGCGCTCGTACATCTCTACCTCCGGTGCGAGCGTCAACACACCGCCGCGCTTCATGCCAACCCGCACTCCCGCAGACCTGGCTACCCCGTCTGCAATGAGCACCTGGTCCCTGTCCAGGACCACGCAGCCGTGTGCGGGCTCAGGCAGCCACTTTGGTCGGAAGACCTCGAGTTGCAACCGGGGCAAGTGGACGGCGAGAAATACGCGCATGGTGCGAAAACAGGACAGGTGTTGGTTGAAGTGGGATGGACAGAGGCGCTGCGCGTGCTGGACCTCGTCGCTTCGTGATGTCGACGGTCAGACCGTCGCGTTCTGGCCGGAGGGCCAGCCGTAAAACCGCAGGTGATGCATCCTGTGCTGCTGCCAGCGGGCGGACCATGAAGAAGAGCGTCTCCGAGGCCTGCGCGGCCAGATGCAGCCGACGCAGCGACGCGGTCTGGACGTATTGCGCCCAGAACAGCAATGCCCCGCAACTGCCGGCGCGCAGGATTTGCTCTGCTGCCCACAGTGCGTCCGCTGTCTTCGAGGCCCGAATCTGTATCAGTTGCTCAGGGGAAAGGCCGATGTACTCAAGGCCAAGTCCGTTCGGAACATGCGGAGGTTGCACCATCGCGACCGGCCGCTTGCCTAGTTCGCTGAGCGCTGGACGAAGCAGCCGCATTTCACCCACGCCGGCGTGCTGGACCAGCAGGTCGACAAGCGCGCCGACGGGCCAGCCACCGCCGGGCAGTTCGGCGGACAACGCCGGATATCCCGTGTCCACCGTACGGCCCCGGCCCCGCGCAAGCTGCGACGCCCGCCAGAGCGACGGGTGTATTGCTTCCGGAATGGGGGACGGGACAGTCATTGGATTGCGAAAACACCTGTATGGATGTACAGTATCCTACACGGATTTCCGTAGCGGCGAACAGACACTTTTTTGGGGTGAAACTTCATGGATATGCGCGTTCGCAAGCCGGTCAGTCATCCGATGCCCGAGATTGCGGCGTTTGTCGCGGACCTGAAAGCGGCGTTTGGCGAGCGGGAAATCGACGAAGCCATTCGTCGCGGCCGAGCCGGGGAGCCGACGTTCTTTGCGTGCGAAAACGGCCGCGCGGTAGGTACCGCTAGTCCGGTGGAAACGGATGTCTGGCGTGTCGACGGCACCGTGCGCGACCGCCACTACTGTGACGGTTGCGACGGGTCGTGCGTCGGAGGGGATGTATCCTGCAGCGACAGACTGAATCGCATCGCCAAGGAGAAACGATAGTGAAACTGGTTGGATGTGGGTTGCTTTTGCTGGTGTGTACTTCGTCCGCGTTTGCAGGTGAGCGCTACATAGAAATCTGGAATCCGCCCGAAGCTCGCGGTGGATTGCCTCAGGGAGGAGGCGCGCCCAAGTTGCTTGCGCATAAGCGGCGTGTGCCTTATCTGGTAAAAACACAGGCGCATCGCGCGCCGAGCGCCGCCGCGAAGCTGGTCGTGAAGCAGGGAACTGCCGGTGCAGGTACGCGACGCGTTACTCCTGACGTGTCGGAAATGCCCCGTCTGATAACACCCGAGGGGAACGTGCTGCGCGTTGATGCTCACGACTCGCATGTTGAGGTCGTGCGCTGATGGAGTCGGGAAGCTACAACGGATACCGCATCTTCGGTCACGCCATACTCCAGCAAGAGAACATCCTTTCTCCTGAACGATACGCAGGCAGCGGGACCATCACCCGCGATACAAAGATGGTCGAAGCCTCCGGGGTACTCGGCGTTTTTGATACCGAAGAAGAGGCCCAACTCGCGGGACTAGGCTGGGCACGCGCCTGGGTCGATAACCACGGTTAGTATCTCGTTGGCGTCGGTCCGCAACAGCCTACGCCGGAGTAAATACCGCCGTGCCAATGTCGGCAATGCGCGTGAAATCGTAAGCACCTGGTATGTTGGCCAACGAGATACCTGAATTGACTCAGATCGGTGTAAACCGGATGACAGTCGGTGACAAGACATAACGATTTTTTCGAAGCTTCCCGTCACGACGGCATCACGTCGCACCCGGTGAAGTCGGCTCCAATGTGACTTCGGTTTCCGCAGCAACGTCCTCGGCATCCGGCGCATTCCGACCAAGCCCCTTCTTCGCTGCGGCAGACTTCTTCAGCGACGACGGTCTCGCCGCCTTTTTGACGGCGCCCCCTTTCGTACCGCCGACAGCCGGTTTGATGGCAGTCGCCGGCTTTGTCGAAGCCTTCTTTGTCGCACGCCTTGAAGCCGGAACTGTACTCTCGACAGCCAGGCCAGGAGCGATGCAATCGACGCCGAACACAATCAATTCCTGAACGTGCGGTTGTTCTTCCTTGACGAGTCGTGCCTGTCCCTGCAGGTACTCAACCAACGCCTGAAATGGTTGTCCCCTGCCAACTCCTGGGATGTCCCACCCTTTATTGTCGAGTCGGAAGAGCACCAGAATTCCATGGCCGCTGTTGAAACCTTTCAGGTACTGCCCAACCAGTTGGTCGCGGAGTGTGCCGGTCAACGACGCAGCAGAATAGCCGCGTCGATGGTCAACAGGCTTAATCTCAATGCAGACGTTCCAACTGCGCGCACTCAGTTGTATGTCGGTCGCCTTGTCATCATCGACCTCTTCTTCGCGATGAACGCTAAACCGTCGATTCGGCGTCTCGCGAAAACGAGCGGCAAGCCAAAGCTGCAGCAACTTCTCCCGCATGCGAACGTAGAACAGGCCTCTGTCGCTGAATGGTCCCTGTTCAACGCCAATCCGCACCTCCTCCAACCGGGAAAGCACCTGTTCGAAAAGTTCGCGCTCGCTTCGAGGTTCGCTGTGCAACGGTGTCCCAAGCGAATGTAAATCGCCGGCATCAAAGCGGGATACAAGCGACACCTCGAGAGCCGCGTGTTCTTGCACGCGCCCCTTAAGCCATGTCTTTGCTACTGGTTCCGTTTCGGTTGAAACGAGCTTCAATAGCGCCTCATGTGCGGCACGTCCCGGAGTGCGGACAAGAATTCCCGGTATCGTCTCCAACATTCGGGTCATCGAAGGGGAAAATAAATCATCTTTCGCCCTATCCGAAGTCGCATCCTCCGCGGAACGGTGTCTGGAGACCAGTGTGTGAAGTTGCATCAGTACGCTGACCGTGGAATCTTCCGCCGGCATTCGAACCCATTTGAAATCAGATATCGTTTCAACGAACTGCTTTACCTGCGTCTTGGCGGTTGTGTCGTCAATAGAAAGATTGTCCTCGAACCACGTCCAGGCGTGACGTGGGTTCTGCTCGAACCAGACCCGTAGCCAATGTGGGTCGTCGAGCAGTCCATCGAGCCTCTTGGATTCGACCAGCAGCGTTCTGCAGAACTCTTCGACCGTGTCTGACGGGACGAGACCGTCTTCGCGAAGCGCGTCGAATAATTCCTTGAAGGTCGCTGGCGACGCGATTTGCCGAGTAAGTACGGCTGAAACCAGCGGCTGCAGCAGTCTGGCGCGAACAGAACCGCGACAATGAAGGGCGAGGTCGAGTGTTCGCCGCGTATGACTCGTCGTGTGTTCCTGATGAGCTTCGCTCGCAATCCACGAATGTAAGGCTTCTTCCACTGCAGGCCCATTGCCAGCTGCCAGATGGTCAAACCAGTCAGGTGGGCGCTTGAGTTCCCAGACAGCAAGACGGGCGGCCCGAGCGGCATCGCTCCGACTGAATGCTCCGATATCCTGTCCCTCCTTCAGGGCAGTATAAAGACCGGCCAGTGCCAGAGTCACTTCCCAAGGGACAGTGCCATTCGCGTAATCAGCGGGGCTGGGCGCTTCGAAGCTGCGCCACACTCTCGTTAAACCAGTGGCGAGAGCTTCAGCAACGTCTACACCCAGGTCGCGAGCAATCACTCCGTAATCAACACGGAACATGTCGTTGCGACCAGCGTGGTCATAAGAATACCGAACGAGCCAGCACAACGTTCCCATGTGGCTTGCATCAC
Source organism: Burkholderia sp. GAS332 (assembly GCA_900142905.1). NCBI lineage: Bacteria > Pseudomonadati > Pseudomonadota > Betaproteobacteria > Burkholderiales > Burkholderiaceae > Burkholderia > Burkholderia sp. GAS332. The sequence goes on from FSRV01000002.1 coordinate 4,266,658, forward strand.
GAACGTGAACAATTTGCGCTTTGACTTGCTCCCCATACCCCTCTTGTTGGACGAGCCTCTCGCATTCGCGCTTTCGATGCTCTGCTTTCCATTGACGTTGATGCATCTGGGCGGCCGCCCTCGCGGTCAGGTCTGCAGTAATCCGGTCCTCGCGCGCAGTTTGGTCAGGGCCAACTGCGAGAGCAGCGAGCGCCTCTTTTCTTGCGCGGCGCACGAGACGGCCCATCGCCACTTCCTTCGCGACCTCAAACCAGAACTCTCGCTCTTCTGGCGGCAAGTGCTCATCGTTTGCCCGCAGAGTCAAGGCAGGGAGGTCTGCGACGTCAAAATTGACAAGGCAACTCGACCAACACAGTCGAGTGGTCAAATGTGAGATTCGCGACGATTGTGCAAAGGCTTCAGCAAGTTGCCATCGCAGGTTTGGAAGCCCAGCAATCTGGTCGTGAATGATTTTTAAGTCATGGTCGGAGTACCAGGTGTTGCGCAGCACCTCAATGCAAACAGCCGCTTCCAGACAAGCAGCAGGGTATTTGTCGGTTGCGAAGTCGAGAATTGACAGCAGCCGTTCGACGCATGCGGGGAGAACATCCAGCAACCACGCGCGGGGCGGCTTGGGGCCTTGATACTTGTTAAATTCGTTTGTCTCATTCTGCACGGGCAGGCTTGCGACAACGGATTCCAGAAGTGCACTCGCCGACTGTACAGTCGTGGTTGGAAGCAGGTCCCTGCTCATGGCCGACGCCATCGGTCCGAGGCCGTACTCATCCTCGGAGCCAGTCATCGCATAAATTTGGGTCAGCTCTGTGGCGGTGAACGACTCGGCGCCTACGGCTGCAAGCGCCGCCGCTATAAGCGCGTTCGACGGAAACGAGGCTGACAACAGCATAGTCTTCATGACCTTGCGCTGCTCAGGTGTTGCTATGACCTCAAGCGCTTCCAGCGCCAACAATTGCTCGCGCGAAGAAGCATTCGAGTTCGAGAAAATATTGAAAACTGCCGTCGCGCATTCTGTCAGGCGCGCATGCACGACGATAGGCAAGAGCGAAACTTTCACGTTGTTTGGCAATTCCACGTCGGACAGGTAGCTTGCGACGAGGCCGCGCGAAAGTCGTTTGCCGACCCGCATAAACTCTGCCGCGTCGTTATACCAGTCGGGCCGGTATCCCTCATCGCGTCGCCGAACGTAGCTTGCAAAAGCGGCATCAGCTGACAATGTATCCCACGATTCCGGGTCGCCATCAAAAAGAAGCATCTCTGGAAAGTGTCGGACGACCCACTCGCGGGCCGTCGCGTTTATCGCTGCCAGCCAGCAAAGCGCCCAACGCCGAGACGGAATCAATACAGGTTCGCCAAACGGGTTGGCAACGAACAACTGTAGAACGCGATGCAGTGGCACTCCCACTTGGAGTTCTCCGTCTATCCAGCAGGCAGCGAGATATGCGCGAATGGTCCGGTGATGGAACTTCACACGAGCGAACGTCGCTTCATCGAACAATGCGGACGCGAGCAATCGTGTGACCTCCACGTCGCGCCATTCAGCCAGCACCGCATGAGGTGCAACCTCGCTCTCGCGGACGGGCGCTGACGTTTCGCACGAGACGTAAGCACGACCGGACAGCTCTGTTGCCGCCGCCAGCAGTTCGGCACCCTCGCGAAGTTGTGCAGGTGAAAGGACTGCTCCCGACGCATGGTAACTAGGGTTTGTTTCTTGCAAACGGTTTGCGACACTGCCTTCGATAAGTTCCCGATAAGTGCCAAGGCTACGTTTTCCCTTCCATACTTCTACCATCCAGTTCAGGTCTAACGGACGGGTTGCCAGATGTTCATAGTCGCCATCGCTGATAGCGGACCAGAATTTTTTTTCGTCCGGAACACCCCATGCGCGAGCCAGTTTCTGTGCTTCCAGAATTGACAGCGGCGCGAGCGATGCGACAAATGTCTCTGGGGGTTCGTACGTGTCCGGCTCGTCAAAGGAAGGAGGCACTGCATGGCCTTGCGGCACTTCAGAGGCTTCGAGCCTGGGTTTGCGGCAAGCCCGGTCGATAGGTTCGACCAGTAATTCTTTGACTGCCGTCTGCACGTCGTCAATTGACCAGTCCGTCCACCTGCTCGAAACGGCGATGCGCACACGGGAGAAGTACAGCCGCAAGTTTGCGTGAACTAGCCGAAGCGCTTTCTTTAGTGCGACGTGGCTGGTCAGGCGTGCTTCGTCGACGGCGTCCAGAAAAAAGTATCCGACCTCGGTCGACTGCTGCCATGCTTCAAACGCAAAATCAGAGTGGCCGAGTGCCAGCTCCCACGAGTCGCTCACTGCCAGCTGACTGAGTTCGACGAAGAAGGCAACTTTGCCTTGTGTTCCTAGGCGCTCCGTTTCATCTTTGAATTCGGTCGTCTTTCCGATGCCGGCTTCACCTACAACGACCACAACGCGCTTCTCGTGCAGGTCAGACCAAGTCAGCTTGCCATGCTTGGCGTCAAGGTATGTTATCCATTCGTCATCCTCCCTCGACTGCTCGCTCAGTCGCGTAAACGTCCGGAGAAGGTCAACATGCCTTAACATCTTCGTCTCCATATCAATTGGGCGGCTGTATGGATACCCGGAGGCCGCCGCGACAGGACAAAGCACCATCGCTGATTATCTACCAATAGAGCGTCGTCGGGGTTTGGTGTCACCTGCACTTCTGAAAGCATGCAGGCAGGTAGTTTTTGCGGCAGCAAGAGGATGGTGACAGTCCGTGCGAAGTCACGGTAGCCACAGCTACATCACTAAAGTGCATCTAGAATGCGCATTGGCAATGTTGCGCAGCGGACCGGCTCGTGGCAGCATGACCGTGAAACCTTCACCGGGACCCCGATCGTGCCTGTTACCTACGCACCCCTGCCCAAAAAATCTGCCGATGTTTCGCTGGCCGAAAGTTTGCTGACCGAAGCCAAAGACCTTGGCTTGAACGTGTCCCAGGCGGCGGAGGCAGGGCTGGCGAGAGCCGTCTCCGAGAAGCGTGCCGAGGTGTGGCTGAAGGAGAACGCGGAAGCGATCGCGTGCTACAACGACTACATCGAGAAGAATGGTCTGCCTCTCGACGAGTTCAGGATGTTCTCATGGAGCGCTTCGCGATCTATCCACATTCCACGAAGCGAGGGTAAGGAAGTCCATTTCGATGACTGCACCATGTGGGTCGAACTGGTCGACGGTCGCACACTCGGCGTGCCGCTGACCTGGTTCCCCCGCTTTGCACGCCGCACCAGAGCAGCGAGCCGAGTGCGATATTGGCCGCTATGGCCTACATTGGGACGCCATCGACGAGGACATTTCCATTGAAGGGCTGTTGGCCGGTCGCGGCGACATGACTCATCGGTCGCACCTTTCGGCGTAATGCATTAACACCTTCTCGATGCAGCGGGGCTCAGGGCAGTTGCACGGTGTGCCAGCCAGGTATTTCCAGGTGTTCAAGTCGGATTTCCACATTTTTCGCGTGATTGCTCGGGCGCGTTTGTTCATTGGGTTGCGCGTTGCGCTCTTGCCTCATATAGGCACTAGTACTGGACTACCGGAACCGAAAAGTGGTTATGGGGTGGGGTCAGCCGGGAGGCTGTGATCCAACGAAGAATGCATTCCGTCGTGGGTTCTCGCACAGTGCGTTTCGCGGGTTAGCTCATTCTTTAAGCGGACGAGGATTTCATCCTGTATCCGCGGAGGTTTCCTGGCAAGGGAAGGAAGTTCGACCCTACGAAATCTCTTTGAAACAGCCACCACGCTTACTCCAAAGGCTTTCGCAATATCAGAATAAACACCTCGGTGTTCAAGGTACGGCGCTAAAAGAGTGTGCCTATCGGCGGCGATGCGCGCACGCTTTCGACTCTCATTTTGTTCGCGTCTCTTTCGTTGTTGCGAACTTCGATTTTCACGTTGGACATGTCGTAGAGATTCGCGGAAGTTTTGACTTACCGGCGAAAAAAACTCGTCCAGCGTAGTGGTCGAACAATCCGAAGTGGCCGCGAGTATCATCGCGTGCGCCATACCGGCGGTGTGCTGAGCCGATCGGCAAGCTGCATCGATTGTCGCGCACGATTTATCACTTCCAATGTTTAGTAGGGAAGGGAAGTGTTCTTCGAGCCACAAGTTCGGAAAATTTCGGGCCACAAATGAGGAAAGATTTGGCCGGTTGCCTCTTAGCCCCACCCTAAGGCCGTGGTGCGCCGCATGCATTCGGTGATGAACGGCGGCGGAGTGGCGCCAGACCCGCTGTCCCCCCGTGAGGAACCTCTTTGCGACTGATAAATAGCGGACAATAATGGGCAGAGAGTAGAGGCTGGCGAGGTCGGAAGAGACTGGCTGGGCCGAGAATTGCCAGGCTTCGGGAGGATATTCAAATGCTCGCGCATCGCCGATCCACATAAGGGGCTGGCGGTGCTTATCGCACACATCAACCCCCGGCAACTGATGCTCTCGCCGCCAGTAAGAGAAGTGTTGCGTTTCACGGTCAGATTGTATGCAATCGAGGCAGAAATAGGCATTTGTTCTCGCCAGGCTCGTGGCTGTTCCTTTCTTTGCTCCAGGTGTCTCAAAATCACTAGTCGACCATTCATCCGGTGCTGCAAGTTGTAGAAACGGGATGAGTGAATGACGCCGCAAATATGTCGAAGTATCCATCCCAATTGCGGACGCGACCAATTGATGAGGAAGCTGGCGATTTTCCCCTTTCACTTCGCTGCCGCTAAGGAAGCGCAGTGACGCGCAGCGTTGTGTAGTTCTAAACTTATGCAACTGACGGAGTCGACCGTAGTGTCCGCGGATGAATTCGTCCGGAAGAGGGAGCGCAATAACCATACAAGATCCTCCTGAATCATGAAGGCAGGGTTGAATTTTGTGACGTCTTTGGCGTCAGTTGATGATGAAGATCCTGTTCGACGTCTTTATAGCGAATCAAAAGAGCCGTCTTGTGAATGGTTTCCGATTCCGCAGGGGGCGTCAGCTTGACGCCGACATCCACAGAAACCAAGTCGAGATGCCTGGCGTGCACTCCGGAGTCGGACATGGTGAATATAGTTTGTAAGATCGGAAGATCGGATTTTCCCCTTAATCTTTGAAGAGTTGGTTCCAGTTCCATTCCTGTGTGGCTCAGTCGAATTCTTCACGATAAGCATTCCTTATATTTTTAAATTGCTTTTCTCTGGATGCGTCAGACGACGCTATATCCGATTGATTGCAGTTGGAAGTTTCAAGCCAGTATGCAGCCAGGAATTTCTGCCATGTGTCGAACAGCCAGACGATTGCGAACAGATGCAGGATCGGATGCAAGTTGCCGGCGGGCAACCAGCAAAGCCGGGAAACGTATGCGCGTGCCGTGTCCGGTGAAGAAGGGAGCGGAAACAATTCGTATATTTCTCGAAGTGGCGCTGCCATGTCAAGAATTGAGGCGACGCATCTTCCTACATCAAGTTTGCCGAACGTATCTTTCAGCCCAAGATCAGAGAGTCTCTTACTGTAAACCTGTGCCATTCGTTGCCGGTCAAGACATACAGCTGTTGCGAGCCCTGCCAGTCCGATAGCGGCGAAAGTGAGTCGTGCAAGTAACCCACGACCACTCGTCATCAGAGCGGACGAGGAGTTGACCGGAGGTTCAAGGAAGCTTCGTTGCGGTAGATGCCAGTCATAGTGGTGAGTTCCTGGTTGTCTGGCAGCTGATTCAAGAAGAAGGGTTCCGTGTCGCGGACAGACCCAGACCAGGGGGTATTGATGTATCCGATGCCAGTACGCCACATGAAAACCGCTGACATCTTCGTCCATACATGTCACGCATGCCCTTAGCGGGTGATGCGCTTCAAAATGATTTGCCAACATTCCCAACTGGTATTTCAATGCTCCGACTCGATTTCCGCGCATAGCGCTTAGGGCCACGTCCAGATGTGCCGGTGACTTCAAAGGTAGATAGAAAGGGAGCAGCGTATGCTCAAGAATCACCTGCCGCGCGTCACCAAATACCCCTCGAGTGTTTTTGACAAACACATCAATGCGAGACGGGAGATCGTGGTGGGACCTGAATCGCGGATGTCCAAATAACTGGACGAACGTTTGTGACGCATGGTAATTGCCGAACAGGACGTGATGTCGACCTGCAACACTGAAGAGCGTTTCATCTGGTAGCCACGAGGTAATGGGTAAGTCCGATTCAAAATTGAACGAACCCTGACGCGGCGAGATATCGTGCATTGAGGCGGCTTGAGATTGGATTGACGTAAAGCTTCCGATATTGCTTCATGAATTCCTGACTGCTCCTTCTCAACATAGTACACCGCTGCGCGAATATCCAGGAAGTCACACGGTGTTGATTCTGGTCGTAGATCAATGGCGAAATCTCAGTAATTCATCATGAGATAATAGTACGTGTTATGTTTGATTTTTAATTCAGGCGATGTACGTTTTAATGTTAAGGACTGGAAAGCTTTTTATTAAAAGAAAATTGTGCTAGCCTGAATTCAATCGAACCATCGACATTCCGGGTGGAACCGAATGAATGAGCTCCAAGACTTTACGATGCGACCGAAAATGATCAAACATACCCGGACGAGAGAGGAGGTCCTCGCTGCCTTCGAGGCGCAGGGACTATCGGTGACCGAATGGGCGGCAGCTCATGGATTTCGGCGCGAGGACGTCTATGCGGTGCTCGGGGGACGAACGCGTGGTCGACGGGGCGAGGCACATCGTATCGCCGTGGCCCTTGGTATCAAACCGTCTGTTGAATGCTCGCTCATGGATAGCCAGGCGGGTCCTGAAAGTACCGGACTAGGCGGAGAGCACTGGCGTGAAGGCGCTCCTGGAAAATCGTCCGGATGAAAGGAGGATGCCTATGTCGTAGATCGGCACATGGGAAAGTGGGGTGCGAAAAGCACAAGGCCAGCTATCTCGTGGAAAAGATAGCTGGCCTTTCGAGGTGTGCCCGTCGGTTTGCTGCCTGACGAGCCCATCTTGCAACGGTATGGCAGTGCTGTCAAGCACTTCCAACGGTGCACTATTCCGTATCGTTGGCGTGAATTCCCCCCAATTCGCTGTTTATGCCTCGAGCGCAGGCTTTAGGATCGCGGCGCTTGGGCTTGGATAACTGACTGGTGGTTATCTTGGGAGAATTCGATGTCGAAGATGTCAGAATTAGCGTCGCAACAGACCCGCACGTTACGTGACCGAAACGAGCTGCTCTTTTATCGCCTGCTGTCTCGCCAACCTCGGGGCTGGACTACGGAATACGAACCGGGAATTCGTGCCAATCCAAAAGAGGCGCCTCGAATGTCGCGACCGTCGCTTGTGTATGCTGGTTTCCTGGGACGGGATATTCATCTTCTTTCCGTGCCGGAACGAAAGGCTGCGCTGCTGGCTTTGTACAACCCCTGGCTATTCGAAATCCAGGAACAGCTGGTCCTCTCAACCGACCCTTGGCCGCACCCGCTTTATGGCTACCCTGGAGTGAGCGGCATGCCCTGGTTTCGAGGGACCGTTGATGTTGCGGTTCGGCTGGGGTGCATTTCTTCGCATCCGAGGGTAACGATCCAGGACCCGAGCGGCGGATCAAAGATGCTTCGGGCGCCGATGCCTTTCGTGGGTGATCTGCTTCTCTTTTTAAAGGGGTCGGATAATTCTCCTTACTGTGTGAATTGGACGATCAAAAAGGATGGCAACGGATTCCGGCGAGGACTAGGGTTGAGGCAAACGCTCGCCGGACAGGCACGTGAAGAGGAGAGATCTCAGCGACGCCACGAAATAGAGAATGTCTACTATCAGGATGTCGGAATTCCCACCGTTCGCGTGACAGAGGCGGATATTGACACGCACGTCGCGGCGAATCTGCAGGTGTCGTACACATACCTTAACAGGACGACGAAACTGGACGCCAGATCGCAGGAAATTCTGATTCAAAGGTACGGCGAGATTATCGGTTCAAAGATATCGGTTCTGGAGTGCGCGAGATCACTATGTGTGGTCCTTGGCTGCACACTTGACGACTGCAAGATTGTGCTTCACCAGGCGATCTGGAAACGCAAGCTCCGCGTCGATCTTTTTCGGCCAGTCCTGTTTGACCGACCTCTGAATATTGAAACGTGCGACGTTCTTGGTCGATACGCCTATTGGTTCGCGAGGAGGGCGTCATCATGATGATCGGAACTCAAATTGCCGCCTCTAACGGATTCGGCGGGCTCGATAAAGATGCCTCTTACTATTTTCTCAAAAGCGACGCCGTCCACTCAAAGGTGTGGCTCGTTCGTTTCATACTAAAGCCAAGGGCTCGTCCGAACAGCATTCTGATAGGAATACCAAGATCCGAATTCGAGGGTGGCCTTGATGCTAACGAATTGACTGTTATAAAGGAGCAGCAAACCCTCCCTCCCTGGCTAGGCAACATGAGCGAGGAGAAAATCTGGAAAGCTGATCAGGTTCGCCTCGGCAGGGAACTGACGTTACAGGGGCGAGCTGAGAAACGGCTCGAACACATTGAACCTCTGCTTGCGCGGGAAGCGGAAATCCTGTCGGCTGAGAATCCGACACTTGAGATTAACCGATGTGCACGAGCAATCGGGAAGAACGAAACACGGCTGAGAACGTGGTTTCTCAGCTACCTGTTATTCGGACGGAACGTCTTTGCTTTGTGCCCCGATTATTTGGGAAAAATCGGCCACTGGGATCGAACCAGCCCCGAGCGTGCCTGTGGTCCGAAATATGGCCGCCGATCTAAAAAACGCGGCACCGCAAGCGGCTATCGCGTTGACAAGAGGATGAAGGAAAAAATCGTTAACTCCTACGTCCGGCGTCGTGATCTCGGCAAGCCGCTTCTAAGAATCTATAGCACGGCTATGGGTGCCGATTTTGGCTGCAAGGTACTGACCGATGAGAAGGGCCGAAAATGCTTCTATCATCCAGATTCCCAACCGTTTCCCAGTTATGGCCAATATCGTTATCACGTAGTGGAATATTTCACGCCGGAGGAGGTCCGACGTGCGCTGTATGGAGACGACCGCGTGCGCAACCGCTCGTCCGCGTCAGCAGGAAGATTCTCATCAGCTGTGGCTAATCTGATGGAACGGGTCGAGAGCGACGGCTACTATACAAGCGACTATCCGAGTAGCCCGGTCGGGGGCGAAATCCTACCACCACTCTGTGTAGTGCGGACTATTGACGTTGGGTCTTCGTATTCAGTTGGGATCGGCTTTTCACTGACAAAGGAGCGCAGCGACGCATATCGAATGGCGCAATTCTGTGCAGCGATTTCCAAAGTGGAGTTCGCCAGACTATTTGGCATTCGCCTGAACCCCGGCGAGTGGGAGAGCATTGGTTTGTCACCGTTCTGGGTCTGTGATCGAGGGCCTGGTTCAAAGGCCGACTTACGCGAGCAATGCGGTGACCTGGTTCCGATCCGCGAGCTACCTCCATCTCATTCGGGACGATCTAAGGCCACCGTCGAAACTGCGAACCCAAGGTCGGTGACGATCGAAGGAAAGCCGACATATGTCAAAAGTGATCTCAATCCGGTGCAGATGGCAGTTCGGGAGATTTATCGCCTCATCGAAAGAAACCACTCCTGCGACGTTTCACATAAGCTAACACCGGAGATGATTGACGCGGAAACGATGCCCACTCCTGCGGGAATATGGGCTTATCTTGAAAAGAAAGGGAGAACCGATGCGTTAGCGATCTCGTTCCAGGATGCTGTCAGGAGATTCCTCACGGAAGTGCACTTCACGGTGGAGAGTGATGGTGTCTATCTTCATGGGCAGAGGTTTGACTCTTCGGAATTGCGCGCCACAGGCGTTATAGATCGCGTGGCGAGGGGGCAACGTCTGGAATGGAGGGGTTATGTACTTGACCTGTGCGTGCGATACGCATGGATTGAGATTGACGGTCGAATCATTGAAGTTGCTGCAGTGCTATCTATTCGCGATGACGAGAGCCAGCTTTCCGTAACAATCCAGGAGTTGGAGCAGCGAGCCGCGCGGAAGGCAATCCTGGAAGCTGAATTTCGGGAGCATCAACAGGCCGTTAGATCTGAAATAGAAGAGAGATTTGAAGAGTCGACCGGCATGGCATGGGATGCGGGAAGCAGGAAGACCGGAAGACCGAAGACCGGTTGTCGAAAGTCAAAGGCGGCTCAAGCTGCCTTTATGAAAGTGGCGTCGCCGGCAAACGCAAAATGAGAATTACTCAAAACCCGTGGGTCGAGAGATTTGTTCAATTGCTGGATGAGGAAGTGATAAAGAAGAAGGTACGATGTAGACCGCCAGCACTAGGAAATCTGAGCAGTTTGGCACCGCTCGCAGCTGAGGATCTCATTCGCACGTCACTGAAGAAGATATATGAGCCGACGCAGCAGGATTGCATCATCCTGCGCGGGCTCCTTGAGCGAGCAATTGGATTTTGCATTGACCGGTACCAGGATGACAGGTCATTCATCGAGGCGCTATACGACAAGACGAAAATCCCCAAACGACTGGATGCCCGGGCCATCTGTCTGACCGGGCTTGGCGGCCTTGGCAAGTCTGAATTGGTAAACGCGTTGGGACGGTTGCTGGCTAGCGAGACTTATGTCGATATTGGTAGTGGGCATAGGCCTATCCTCCTTGACCCGTGCTGGACCCACAATTTCCGACGACAACCGAGTCTTCTCAAGACGCTTCGTGAACTTGCATACGGGACTGCCTTGCCGCGTGGGCGGATAGATGTTTCGGATCTCATAGATCAGGCGAGGTGGCGTGCCTTCAGAGACGGTACGGCACTGATGGCTGCTGATGAATGCCAGTTCATCAGCTTCGGAGCGAGCGCGAACACCAAGGTAACAAATACTCTTATTTCGTTGCTATATTTGGACATTCCATTTGTGTATGTCAGCAATTACAACCTCATTCATCTCCTGAAGAAGCGCTGGCAACATGAACGGGATCGTTTGTTATGCGACCCAGTCGTGATGCTTCCCGAGTTGCGCGACAGTGATGACTGGCGTAACTTCATTGACGAGTGTCAGCGTGTCGCAGGAAGTTGGCTGAAGATTGACGCCAGGAAGGATGGTGGTCAACTTCACGGCTATACCTTCGGAATCAGGCGCATGTTGGTGGACCTGATCTGTGTCAGCTATCGCTTGATGCGACAACGCAAGCTGAAAGCAGCAGATATGTCGTTGATCAAAGATACCTATGGCTCGGCTATGTACAGCGAGCATCGTCGAGACGTAGAACAGCTCCTAAGTCATTCTCCTACGAGCGACTCACTTCCCGACGATCTTCGATGTCCCTTTGACTTGCAATTGGATTATGAGAAGCAGTATCAAGACGGGATCAGACAGCAGGAGCAGGACATTTCCCGTAAGATAGTAGAAGCGGCGTTGAATACCGTGGAAAAAAGAGAGCTCTATGAGGCGCGTGCTAGCAGCGGCGCTACGATGTCAGAAGAACGACAGGAAAAACCTCGACGACGGGAGCGGCCTAAAGCGGAGGAATTAATGGAGTCCATGGGCCAAGCGAGGAGCGCTCTGAACCGAAAAAAGATACGCAGCTAAATCGATAAGCTGGATCGGATGTAAGTCGTACGACGGAATTCGATGTTTCTATGGTTGCCGCTGCTTACCAACAGAGCAGGCACGAAATCCTTATTCTTCGACGCGGCGCTGGTCATGAACGGACGCAATCGCGTCTTCCGCGTTTGCGCTGAAGTGTTGGTCCAGTTGTTCGCGCGAACCAAGGGTCTGTATTCTTTCTGCCTTCACATGTGCAATGCCAATGTGTGCGACATCGCGGAGAGCTTCAACCCACGCGCGATCCTTACGTTTGATCATTCTGGAAGCCTTCATGGCGCGTCTCGATTCCGCTCTGGTAGCGGTCGATTCAAAATTGGCAGATGATCCCATTGTAAGGCACATATTCCGAATCGCGAGTGACCGCGAACGGCGTGTCTCAAATGTGGCTCACGGGCCTTCGATAGCATAGCCGAATGGGAGAGGCGATCGCGCTGGCGACGAGGTGTGTGCTGAGTGCGTGCGACTTCGAGACATGCGTCAAATTATGTGCTGACGGCGCTGGCGCAGTCAGCACGTGTACTTGGTGCGGAAATCCGTGGAGCGCACATATATTATCTCCGCCGCACCAAATCGTCGCAAGCACATGGATTTGCGGGGAGATGCCGGATGTGTCTGAACCGGCAACTTCGCAGCGCACCGCTATGTTATTCGTACAAGTAGTATTACGCGCGACTGTTATAGGGTTAAGGGCGAACGCTATACATCAAGGTTTAGAATGAGCTTTGTTGAAAGACTCTTGAATACTGAGGCGCCGTGGCTTCGCGATTTTGCTGTTCGCGTCACTTGGGCGCCGTTGCGAACGGCAAAATTGGTGACGAGCGCGAAGTTCATTGATGAACCCATTTGGCGAGTCGTTCCAGACATCGATCAACTTTCGCGGTGAGCTTCTGGAAAAGCGTTGGCCGGACGAGCATCGCGTCGCGGAACTTATCGGGGTGCCGCGAGACGCGGACCCGAGCGAACATGTGGCGCGTGCGCGCGTTGAGGGGCGGCTGCTGGGTGTCTGGTCCAAGCGAGACCGCAGGTTCGTTTACCCGTTGTTCCAGTTTGATCAGCACGGCAAGCTCCGTCCGGAAGTCGCCGAACTGCTTTCAATCTTACCCGACGATGATGACCGCGGGGGATGGAGGCGAGCATTCTGGTTGTATTCGCCGCATGCCCTTCTAGATGGTCTGTCGCCGGCAGAGTCTTTCACAAGCGAACCGGCACGGGTGCTCGAAGCGGCGCGACAAGAATTCGCGGGTGATCAGGACGCTTGGTGGTGAGCACGGAGTCGTAGTTCGGGAGGGCCACGGCGAGATCTCACTACAGGATGCCATTGCTGCAGGGAACGCTCTCGCGAATTGTTCGGCGGTCAAGGCGCACCTTATCACAGTGCCGTGGGGGTATTTTTATACGCTCGTGCGTGTTGAAGAGGGGCACAATGAGGGGGCGTTTCGTCAGTGTGACCTTACTCCGCCTCCCTTGTTTCCGCGATCTACTCTGGTCGACGAAGTGAAATTCTCGGCGGACTAGTTCATGCTAACGAGTTCCCGACGTACAGCCTTCACAACGCCAACGATAGGTGCGAAAAAGAGTCGGGGGCTTTGTCGGGTAGCCATCACGAACTCTCGTATAAACGCATTCATTTACAGACCTCCGACGATTGGCGGGTCAACTCAAGAATAGTACACCGTCGACGATTTCTGCGTCGTCACTGACGATAACGCGGTTATCGCCGCTCAGATACAGCATTAAACGCAATGCTGATACTACGACTTATCAGCATTGAAACAACCGGAAAGCGCCGGAATGAATGACGCGCAGCCGTTCTCACAGCCGGCAGTGAATTGAGGGGGTAGATTGTCCGAGCTATTTACCCCTTCATTTGCGGACACCGGCCCTGATAGGAACCGGATGACGTCGCCGGATCGCCCCTGGCGTGCCTGCGCAGTGCACCGACAGGTAGCCGGCGTGCGCGCAACCGGATCGTCGCGACGCGGCCCGGCCAGCGGACAGCACGCCGGGCGCAGACGCAACAGGCGCCGACCGGCGGCAGGAGCTCCATCCGACGTACCCGACGGTGCGCGCGGGCGCGCCGGGAGCGACCGCATTTCCTGGCTGGCGCGTCGCCGGAGCGGGCTGCGCCCGCCTGGTCATCAAATCCATGCTGCTGAGACGGGCGATCGACAGCAGAGGAGACCCGGCTTCATGGCGGCGTCTTGAGGCGGGCACACTTTAACGTGCGCGCCTGGTCTGTGTCGTGAATTGGGTGCGAGGGCGCGCCGATTGCGCAAGGGCGCGCGGATCGGGTAGGGTGACGACATTCACAACCACGGCGAGGAAAAAGCAATGAACAAGCAGGAACTGGTGGATGCGGTCGCCGCGAAGACCGGCTCAAGCAAGGCGGCCGCCGGCGAGGCGATCGATGCATTTATCGGCACGGTCACCGCAGCCGTCACGAAAGGTGACACCGTGCAGCTGATCGGCTTCGGGTCGTTTTCGACGGGCACACGCGCCGCGCGGGTCGGCCGCAACCCGGCGACCGGCGCCGAAATCCAGATCCGGGCCGCGAAGACGGTGAAATTCACGGCGGGCAAGGCATTCAAGGACGCCGTGAACGGCGGCTGAGACCAGGCACAAGCCATCGGCCGGGTTCTTCCCGGCCGTACTCAGCCGGCCACGTCGCCCCTACCGTTGGGCGGCGACAGGGAGTGGACGTGAATGCGCATAGAGCCTGGACCTGGGCAAGTCGGCCTGGTAGCATCGGTGGCGAGATGCCGCGATGTACCGCGGTCCCTGCGATTCGCTGCATGCCTAGATAGATAGCCGTATGGAAAAGAAACGATCGCGCAGCAGGCGGGAGCCGCTGTGTCCACCGATCGGTGCGCTGTTGCGCTACCGCATGCGCATCGTGCGCGTGATTGCGGAAGCCCGCGGGCAACGCGCGATGATCGAATCGCTCGACGTCACAGGCAGGACCTTTGTGAGCACGGTGAAGTGGGCCAGCCTGCGTGAGCTGGGCAATCAGCTTTTCTGGTCCGACGCTGCCTTCAGTTGAGCGGGTTCCGGACCACCAGCTGATTGCGCCAGGGCGAACTTCCAGTTTCAACCCGAAGCGATTGCCGCAACCTTGACGCGAGTGACGTATCCACGTCAGTGTGGATGCGGATTTATGCTTCTTCTATACTGGCGCACGTGTCAATCGAGAGAACCCCATGAGACGTGTGATCGTCCGGCGATCGTCAGTTCACGGCAGGGGCGTGTTCGCAATAAAACCGCTCGCGGCGGGCGAGCGCGTGCTGCAGTACAAAGGTGCAATCACGTCGTGGCGCAATGCGGTGCGCCGTCACCAGCGCGAAGGTGTCGAAGGCCATACGTTTCTTTTTGGGCTGTCGGATGGGTTTGTGATCGGCTGGAGCCGCGGTGGCAACAGTGCACGCTGGCTGAATCACGCCTGCACGCCGAACTGCGAAACCATCGAGGACCAGGGACAGATTTTCATTCACACGCTGCGGACCATCGAGCCGGGTGAAGAGCTGTTCATTAAATACTTGCTGGCGACTGACGATCCGTCGGATCAAGATGTTCGAGCCCAGTATGCGTGTCGGTGTGCTGCTGCGGGCTGTCGCCAGTCAATGCTGGTGGACGCTGCGTGAGTGAGCGGGTTGAGGATGGGTATGGGCAGTTGGCCACCGTCGGAGGCGGCAACGCCCCGCAGTCTGCGGGTGACTGCATTGTCAGGATCGGCGCAGTTGTGTATTTCAACGAGGAAGCGGGATGCAATCAGCGCATACAGTGAAGGAGTGAACGGGCCGTAGCCAATCTCGAAATCCGGCTCCGCTATTCCGGATTCTGTGTCAGCGCTTTGCACACTGCCTTTGCTGCCACCAATAAGGCTTCCTGATCGGGTGCATTCTTTGAAAATCGCCTGACCAGTGAGATTATGCCTTCCATCTGGAAGTTAATCATCGCCCCGCGTACGGCACATTCATGGGAGATAGGTCCGGGTTGATCTCGGCGATGAGATCGGCGAAGAGCTGTTTGGATCGCAGATACCCTTCTGACTCGCATCGCGCGCAAAAGTCTCATGCCGACCCATCGCCCACACTTCCGTCCAGAAGGCCGCCGCCTCGGGTTTGCTGAATTCGGCAAGGAAGAGTCCATCAACGCATCGAAGCTTGCCTCTGGAGGGAGATGCGTGTTGTCTGTCACAGGCCGGAAACGCTCGAGATATGTGCCGATGACTTGCTGGACGGTCGGGCGCAACAATTCTCGCGAGTGGGGAAATAATGCTGCAAAGTGCTCAGATGAATACCCGCCTCGGTGGCGACCCAACGCGTGCTGAAGGCGGCGCAACCTTCTTTGGCCAACACCTTGACCGACACGCCAAGAATTTCCAGAATCCGTTACACCCGTTAGTTGACAGGGTGTGGACATGCCGGAAAGCTATGCCTAGCAAGGATCTCCGGAGTTCGAGCAACATCCACGGCGAGTATCAGTGAAATGATTTACCATGGCCTACGACATGATACGTAGCCCGGTTGGACGATCCCGTGGTCGGCGATGCTGAACTCTAGTGAACTTTCCAGTTGGTTTTAAAGTCTGGTCCCCTCGGCCGAAGCCGACATCGAGCAGGTTGGATTCTACGTCCGCAATTTGACGGATTGCTGACGGTGGCGGCATTGGGCAACTGGACGCCGACTTCCTGCATTTGCGAACTCACACTCCGTCCGCTATCGGACTAGCTACGCTCAAGCCAGCCTTCGCGCTGGCTTTTTGCGTTTGCGGCATGGACGTTTTCGGGGTGGGTTTTCTCTTTCTGTATCAGCAGAGCAAATCACGCTCCCTAACCGTTCAGGTTTACACCGATCGAATCGCCATGTAGCCCGTAGTCGCTTCATTCACCGTACCCGCTTTTCCGGCTCGGCTGGCTCGGGCGGCAAACGCGAAAATTACATGCCAGTGTTGTAAGTGTTGCGAGAAAACGCAATTCAATTTCCATCGGACGGCTCTTCCGAGCACGCGGCAAATAGGTGCGGCGAAATGAAATCTGTTTTCTCGCAATACTTACCGCAGACACTTCGCTCTGAATTCTACCGTGCATCGTATTCCGCTCGAGTTGCGCTGACTTGCTTCCAGTTCTGAGCCACCCAGTCCACCAATCCTTGCATGGCCTCCACTAGGCTTTGGCTAAGCGCTGTCAGCTCGTATTCGACGCGAGGAGGAACTTCTGCGAACACCTCTCGCGCAATCAATCCATCTCGCTCCAAATGCGTTAATGTCAAAGTCAGCATTCGTTGCGATATCCCTGGTATTGCGCGATCAAGTTGAGAAAAGCGAGCGCGACCGCCAAGTTTCGCTAAAGACAGAATAAGAAATATGCTCCATTTATCACCGACTCGAGTGAGTAACTCGCGAACCGCGATTGGATCCTCGTGGCCGCAGACCAGCGCCGAATCTAGTGGCTGTTTAGTCTTACCCATGCGTACATCCATGTAAGTTACTGATCTCAATGTGCCGTATTGGTGGCAATTGATCTCGCTGTTAAAGTTTATCGATCGAGCCTCGATCGCTCTCATCTACCAGTGCAAACTATGACCCAGATACTCATCGTTGAATCCAGTCCTCGAGAAGCTGATTCCGCCAGCCGCCAATTGACCGATAGATTACGGCGGAGACTGGAGCAGCAATATCCCACGGCCAACGTGATTGTGCGCGATCTCGCAAAGGCGCCCCCACTTTACCTGGACGCCGTCACGCTCAAAGCCATATCCAGCAAGGATACAATGGAAGCCGCGGCGCTCAAGGACGCTGCGGATGTATCCGATCGGCTCGTCGACGAAGTCATGACGTCGGACATCCTGATCATCTCCTCTCCCATGTGGAACTTCGGGATCCCGGCTTCCTTGAAGGCCTGGATCGATCATGTTGTGCGAGCCGGCAAGACGTTCAACTACGCGGGTGCTGGCGTGGAGGGGCTGGCGACAGGCAAGCGGGCATTCTTGCTGCTCGCGTCGGGCGGTGTTTTCAGCGAGGGACCCTGGAAGCCTTGGGATTTTGTAGAACCGTACCTTCGGCAAATTCTTGGCTTCATCGGGATCTCGGATATCCAGACTGTTCGTGCGGAAGGCATGAATATTCCAGCGCTTGCTCTGGATGCTATCGCGAACGGCGAGCGAGTCATCGAAGCGCTTGCACTATGAGGGGAAAGCATGCTTGATCACATAATTCTGACCGTCAGCGATATCGAGCGTTCGCTGGCTTTCTACGAAACTGCCTTGAAGCCAATAGGGATTAGGTTCTTCCTGCCATACAAAGGTGAGAACGGACATCCTGACCTGTGGGGCTTCGGCGATGGTGAGAAGGCTTTCTTCTGGCTAAAGCAGGGGAATCCGAATCCCGACGCTATTCACTGGGGCTTTGTGGCGCATAGCAACGCCAAGGTCGACGAATTCCACGACGCCGCAATAACCGCCGGTGCACGAGAGAACATTCCGCCTCGCGCACGGCTCGAATACTATCCTGGGTACTACGCGGCTGATGTATTAGATCCGGACGGATACTCGTTTGAAGTTGTACACAAGAGTTAGGTGTTGGCGTTCGGCGAATTTCGAGTCGCTACGCCAGCTCAGTCTTGCCCCACGATGAAGACCTCCTGCGGGCCTTCGCTCGCAGGTGAATCTACGGCTTTGGAGGCGGGTGTATACCCATACATAAATGCGATCGGTGGTATCACAAAAGAGTATTTCTTCCCTTGTTCTTCGTTGGGCAAGAATGTGGCCTCGTACATAATGCGGACACGCCAATAGTCACGATGTCCTCCCTTCGCACCCGTATTCTGCTCATCTCCTCGGCTACCGTGATCGGTGCCTTGGGGCTGTCTGGTGCCGCCACGTATTTGATCGTGCGAAACAGCACGATGCAGACTATCGACCACAACCTCGCCGCCATCGCCAGCGGCAACACACTCGCCATCGACAAGTGGGTTGCCGCCAAGGCAAGGGCCGTGAAGACCGCCGCCGAAGTGGTCGAGCACGGCGACACGCGCGGGCTGGTCAAGTACATGGGCGACGCCAATGGCTTTCCTATCGTCAGCGTTGGCTGGACCGACAAGACGTTCTTCTCGACAAGTAACACGCCCAAAGACTATGACCCAACGGTGCGCCCGTGGTACAGGCAGGCCGTCGCCGCAGGCAAGCTGATTGTCACCAAGCCGTATGGCGATGTAGCGACCGGCGTGCAGTACGTCGCGTTTGCTGCGCCGATTGTACGCAATGGTGCGGCCATTGGCGTGGTGAGCGGCGCCGTGCCGCTCGATGGCGTGCGCGAGGTGGTGTCCGCCGTGCATCCAACGCCCTCGAGCTTGGCCTTCGTGGTCGCAAGAGACGGCCAAGTGATCGCCCACTCCGATGCCAAGCTGATGCTCAAGCCGGTGACCGAAGTGGTTGCATCGCTGAATGCCGATGCGCTAGCGTCGCTCGCCAGGGCTTCTACCCCACTGGAAGTTGAACTGGGCGGCGCACCGAAGTTGCTCAAGGCGCAAGCCGTGGGCGGCACAGACTGGTACTTGGTGATTGCTCTAGACAAGGTCGAGGCCACCGCAGGCTTGCGCGACGTGGTGCGTGCCTTGGGCGTAGCCACGGTGCTGCTGACACTGGCTGCTGTGGCTATCGCCGCGTTCTTCACGTCGCAGTCGTTCCGCCGCCTCTCGCAGGTGCGTGATGCGATGGACACCATCGGCGCCGGCGGAGGTGACCTCACACGTCGCCTGCCCGTGATCGGTAACGACGAGGTGGCACAGATCTCCGCGTCGTTCAACACCTTCATTGACAAGATAGGCGAGTTGCTGCTGGAAGTGCGTGCCAGCGTCGACAACATGAAGTCGGCTACCGGCGAGATCGAGATGGGCAACCGTGATCTGTCCAATCGCACCGAGGTGTCGGCCAGCAACCTGCAGGAAACCTCCGCAGCGCTCACTGAGCTGACCGCCAGCGTGAAGAATTCCGCCGATGCAGCCGTGCTGGCCACGCGCTTGGCTGGTGACGCCAGCGATGCGGCCACGCGCGGTGGCGAGGTCGTCTCCAGCGCAGTGAGCACTATGGACGAGATCGCCAAGTCGTCGGCGCGTATCACCGAGATCATCAGCGCGATCGACGGCATCGCCTTCCAGACCAACATCCTGGCCCTGAATGCCGCCGTGGAAGCCGCGCGCGCAGGCGAGAGCGGTCGAGGCTTTGCCGTGGTAGCTGGCGCCGTGCGAACGCTCGCACAACGCAGCGCCACCGCCGCACGCGAGATCAGCGATCTGATCCGGGCATCGGAAGCCAGCGTGAAGACTGGTGCGCAGCGCGTGCAGGCCGCCGGCGCAACGATGCAGGGTATCGTGGCCGGCATCGAGCGCGTCGCACGCATCATCGGCGAGATCGAAGACGCCATGCATGAGCAGAGCGCAGGCATCAGCCAGATCGATCGC
The DNA here is from genome assembly GCA_900142905.1 of Burkholderia sp. GAS332. NCBI lineage: Bacteria > Pseudomonadati > Pseudomonadota > Betaproteobacteria > Burkholderiales > Burkholderiaceae > Burkholderia > Burkholderia sp. GAS332. The sequence goes on from FSRV01000002.1 coordinate 4,286,665, forward strand.
AGCGTCGCCGAAATGGACCACGCCACGCAACAGAACGCAGCGCTGGTGGAGCAGTCAGCCGCCGCGTCGTCGATGCTCAATGAACAGGCGCACGGCCTGGCGCACACGGTGGGGCTGTTCAAGCTGCGCACCGGCTAATTCCATATCAGCTTGGTCACCGAATTCTTGCAGTGTGCCCAAAACCGTGTGCCGGTGTGTGGCATGATCGACTGACTCGGTTGCGTCCGACCACCCCAGAGATTGACTCTACGGTGTGCAGTGGGCCGGCCGTCGATCCGACAAATCGCGAGATCGGCCTTGGGAGAGCAACTGCGACACGCGGCCGGCGTGGTCAAAGGTCGCCTTATCTCGATAGATATTAAGGATGCCCTGCTTCTTGACGTCGAAATCGATACCTTTCGCCTCGGCCCATTCAAACAGGTTCTGGCGTACCACAATTGCCAGCCGAGCCGTCTCTACGTGTTGCGCTTATATTGCGTAATCGATGCGATGAATTCGGCGAACCAACTTAGCTTGTGCCATGCCGGCTCGAGGGTTCACGCGCAAGGGAACATCGTTGCGCAGCATTCACTTGATGCCTTTTACGGACGTGGACCAATGAGTCCACACCTGGGCGTTCGACGCTGAAAGTTGCCCGCCGTTTGCGAACGATGTCTCCACGGCCGGATAGCGATGCCGTTCGAACAACGACACCGAGAAACCGTGTTTAGCCAGGGCGTAAGCCGTCGTGACGCCGGTGATCCCCCGCCAACTGCTGCAATGGATGTCATGACAGGGTCTTCTAGGACGTCATGGTGGATGGCAACTCGCTGCACACCACGTGCAAGTCAGACGCCCCCTGTCCTTGATCTGAGAGATTCACCGCGCGCGGCATTCGCGCAGCTTCCTCCTTCGGTACCGTCGGCGGACGTTTGCGCCGAGGTTCTTCAGAGTGTAAAAGTGATACCGGTCCTTCCGCCTGAGAGTTTCCGGGACGGTTGCTCCTTCGGCGCTCGGCCTGCCGCGGCAGGTAGAGACTCTTGCGATATCAATCGCATACAACGGCGGCAACTATGCTGCAGAACTTTATGGCTTTGCTACAGGTTTAACGCGACGGAGCCCTGCGCGACTCCGCGTGAGCGTGCGCAATACCTTTGTTTGATCTGCAACCAGGAAGGCGGACGGCAGCTTGACCTCGGCTCCGGGCACTACCAACGGCTCAGACACCCACACTCGTTGCGTGCCTGCAGCAGGATTTCAAATGCGCTGTGGTCTATGTTATCGGTCGGGTGACACACAGGCCTGTACGACCTCAACGAAACGTTGCAATGCTGGCGAACTGTTGTCCGAGCGCCAAACCAACTCCAGCGGCAACTTGATATCAAGGTCTTTAACCTCTAGGAAAACCACGCTGTCAGGCGCGTTTATGCTGGCCGTAGCAGGCAGAATCGTGCAGCCCAGTCCCGCGGCCACCAGACTCAGGAGCGAACTATTGTCCTCTCCCTCCTGTGTAACGCGAGGGGTGAAGCCAGCCTTCCGAAAGCAGTGAATCAACTGATCGTGATACGCGGGGGACGCCTTTCGTGGGAACCAAAGGAAATCTGCTTCGCACAGCTCCTGTAACCGCTCAGGAGGCTTCGCAGCCCAGGCGGAATCGCGGGGTACCGCGAGCGCAAGTGGCTCCCGGTGGATCGTGAAACCGGTAAGCGCCTCATCGCCTGCGGGCCGGAAGAATAGAAAACCGGCATCAAGCCTCCCCGAGCGGATTTCCTCGAGTTGCGGGCCGGACAGCAGTTGCCGCAGGGAAATCGACACGCCAGGCAGACTCCCGCGAAACGCCCGCATGATCTGCGAGAAAATAGGAAGGAGAGCATGGAGTACGGTAATCGCAATTGACAGCGAGCCAATCTGACCGTTGCTTACGCGCCGTGCACGCTCTTTAGCCGAAGCCACGTCATTCAGAATCCGAGTAGCGTCGCTCAGGAATTGCTGCCCCGCTGGGGTCAGTTGAATCCCACGCGAGCGTCTTTCGAATAACGTAAACCCCAACTCCTCCTCCAAGTCGCGGATCTGCTTCGTGAGGGCCGGCTGCGCAATATGTACGCCACGCGCTGCCTGACTGATGCTCCCATGCTCCGTGACCGCTACAAAATATCTCAGGTGGCGTAGTTCCATGGCCATACATAGAAGTGATGGATGGGATCGGAAAGTAGTATTTATTCCCCTGTTCGTCAATCCGTAATAATGAGATCACACGCAACGCCGGCCCTGCCGGACGTGTGACTCTCCGTACGGCGCGCATATCGCTCCTCGCTAGGACAGGCTTTCTATAGATGATGACAACGATGCCCCCGACGAAACAGATCCTGAACGCGATACACGCGTTGCGTGCGATTCGACGCGACCTGCACGCACATCCCGAACTCGGCTTTGAGGAACACCGCACAGCGAGCCTCATTGCCGAGGAACTCTCGAGGTTGGAGATTCCCCATCACGTCGGCATAGGTCGTACTGGCGTAGTCGGTGTGATCGAGGGACGCAGTAATTGCCTCGGGCGCTCTGTAGGGCTGCGTGCGGACATGGATGCGCTACCGCTGCAGGAACTTACCGGACTTGCGCACCAATCACGTTGTAGTGGCCGCATGCATGCTTGCGGCCACGATGGTCATATCACCATGCTGCTTGCCGCGGCGCGCTATCTGCAACATACACGCGAATTCGACGGCACGGTTTATCTGATCTTTCAACCTGGCGAAGAGGGCTGTGGCGGTGGGCGCGCGATGGTTGAGGACGGGCTGTTCGAGCGCTTTCCAGCAGATCGACTCTACGCGCTCCATAACTGGCCAGGTTTGCCGTTGGGCACCGTGTCCATTCCAAGTGGACCGGTAATGGCCGCAACGGACCGGATCCGCATACGGATTCGTGGGCACGGTGGGCACGGTGGAGTAGCTCCACATCGCACGGTAGATCCGGTATTGGTGGCTGGGCATTTAATTGTGGCCGCTCACAGCATCGTCAGCCGCAATATCGATCCACTGGAAGCCGCTGCGATCAGCCTTTGTGCGATTCAAGGCGGGGATCTGGAACGCGGCTTCGCGGTGATTCCCGAGGAGGTTGTGATTGTCGGCACTGCCCGTTCACTGCGCCCCGAAGTTCAGGACCTCATAGAGCGGCGTCTGCAGACGGTCGTGCAGAGCGTTGCGGAAAGCTTTGGTGCTACTGCCACGCTTGAGTACGAACGAGTGTTTCCGGCAACGATCAATTCGGCGGAAGAAGCGCAATTCGCCAGGTCGGTCGCCGCTGAACTTCTCGGCGCAGACAAGATCATCGCAGACCCTCGCCCCAGCCTCGGTGGCGAAGATTTCGCCTACATGCTGCAACAGCGTCCGGGGGCGTATATCCATCTGGGAAGTGGTAGCGATGTTGGCTTACACAACCCGCACTTCGATTTCAACGATGAACTCATCCCGATCGGAGGTGCTCTATTGGCGCGGTTAGCCGAGCGGGCACTTCCGTCGAGTTAGGACTAGTGCAGTAACTCGACGTTCCCCGCCTACGGCCCCGATAGAACGAGAGAGCCAAATCCTATTTCAGGAGACTACGATGCAAAATTCACAACGCTCGCAAGCTGGCGCACCCCGTGCACGCCAGGTGATCGCAGCGATCATCGGCAACGCTTTGGAGTGGTACGACTTCATCGTCTACGGATTCCTGACCATTGTCATCTCGAAGCTATTCTTTCCAACAGATAGCGAATACGGTTCCCTGCTACTTACCACAGCTACGTTCGGTGTTGGCTTCTTCATGCGCCCCGTTGGGGGAATATTGATCGGCATGTACGCGGACAGGAAGGGACGCAAAGCCGCGCTGCAATTGATTATCGGTCTGATGACCGTGGCGATTGCGATGATTGCGTTTGCACCGACCTATGCGGCAATTGGAATCGGTGGTCCACTGATCATCGTGCTGGCCAGGATGCTGCAGGGCTTCGCTACAGGTGGAGAGTTTGCCAGCTCAACGGCGTTTCTGGTCGAATCAGCTCCCGCTGATCGTCGTGGGCTGTATGGTTCCTGGCAGATGTTTGGTCAGGGCTTGGCGGTTCTTTGTGGTGCGTTGGTGGGGGCCTTGGTCACGAAGGGCCTGTCTCCCGAGGCGGTGGAGGCTTGGGGCTGGCGCATTCCATTTATTGGCGGACTCGTGATTGGCCCCGTAGGTTTGTGGATTCGCCGACATTTGGAGGAAACCGAAGCCTTCATCGAGACGCAGAAAGATGCAAAGAGTCAACAAACGCTGGGCTCCGTGTTTAGAGAGCATCGACGTGGTGTCCTGGTAAGCATGTGCCTTACCATCTGCGCCACAGTGTCTTTCTATGTCGTACTGGTATATATGCCGACCTTTGCGAACAAGCAATTGCATTTGCCACTTGATGCCGCATTCCTGGCGCAGGTGATCGGCGTCTCGTGTCTCACTCTAACGGTGCCGCTGTTCGGTGCCGCTTCCGACCGTATCGGTCGGAAGCCGATCATGACAGGTTCAATGGCGCTCTACCTCGTGCTGCTGTATCCGCTGTTCCACTGGGTCAATGCAGAACCTAGCGTTTCCAACCTGATCGTAATGCAGGTCGTGCTTTGCAGCCTGCTTGGTGCGTTCTTTGGCCCTTTTTCGTCGGCGCTGGCTGAACAGTTCCCCTCTGGAGTTCGCTCCACCGGAATGGCGGTCGCCTACAACATCGCGGTGATGGTGTTTGGAGGCTTCGCGCAACTCATTGTCACGTGGCTGATTCACACGACCGGGTCGCCCATCGCGCCGGTTTTCTACGTGATCTTCGGTGCGGTGCTTGGCTTAATAGGAAACCTTTTTCTTGTCGACCCAGTCTTGGCCGAGCACAGCGCCGCGGGCACCGAGGCCGACATGAAGCAGCCGTCCATTTGACGTCGTACGGAGCCGGAGGGTCGGACTAGCGTCGCCTATAGCGATTTCCGAGTTCACCGCAACCATGCCTACGTAGTACATCCTTAACCAGGGCACGACTATGAGACGGTTACTTTTCCGCGCTAGCGACGCGGAAATCACGGCACGAGCACGACTGTTGGCCTTCGCACTGGCCAGTTGCATGTTGGGCGGCTGCGATGGTGATGGCAACTCCTCTGTGAATTCCAATGTCGAATCACCGCAGGCTCTCACGTGTGATGATTCGATGAAGACGGCATTCAAGCCCGACGCAAACACAACAGTGACGGTGGTCAAGGTGTTCCACACAGGTGACGACCTGAACTTGAACGGCACCAAGACGGGCAATGTTGCCGCCAACGATTTGTGTATGGTCAAACTCCTGATCGGCCCGGGGAATCCCGGTCCAGCGAGTGCCCCCTCCACCTCGTCAGGTATCGGCATCGAGATCTGGCTTCCATCGCCAGCCAATTGGAATGGCCGGATTCATAACGTTGGTGGCAGCGGCTTTGATGGGGAACCGGCGATCAGTTCGCTTACGCAAGTATATGCCGGCACTGCCGCGGAAATCGCAGGCACGGAAGGCGCGGTCGCCGCAACCACCGATACTGGGCACGTTGCTTCGAACTTGGTAGCGGGAGGGATCCTTGATGGTTCGTTCGGAATGAACCCCGATGGCAGCATCAACACAACGCTCTGGACCGATTTTTCAAGTCGAAGCGTCCACGAGATGTCTCTGAAGACAAAAGCGATCGCCGCTGCCTATTACGCGAAACCAGCTACCTTCGCGTACTTTGACGGTTGTTCGACTGGTGGACGCCAGGGTCTTAAAGAGGCTCAAATGTTCCCGGACGACTACGACGGCATCTTGGCCGGGTCATCGGCAATCAATCAGAGCCAGTTCGAGCCGGGTCTTGTCTATCCGGAACTCGTTGTACAACGCGATCTCTCCGGCGTGCAGATGACCGACGATCAGTTGGCGCTGGTTTCCGCAGCGGCCGTCAGCGCGTGCGACAGCACCCTCAACGGTCAGCATGACGGGTACGTCAGTGACCCCGCTTCCTGTCACTACGATCCTACAAAGGACCCGACCGTTCTTTGCACATCAAGCGGAGGTGCAAATACATCTGCGGCGTGCGTTTCATCCGCCCAGGCTCTGGCATTCAACAAGACATGGTTCGGGCAGACTAGCGATGGCAGTGCCCCCGACCCTGCGGTGAGCAACGGATACTCGAATCAATTAGCAAGTAATCAACAATGGTTCGGGATGACTCGCGGTACCAATCTGAACGTGGGCCCAGGTTTCGGCGCGATGGGTGCTGTGAATGGTGTCGCAACTCCCTTCCCGGTGGCAACCGATCAGGTTGCGATACAACTTGGAGATGCGAGCATCTCAACTCCAGCCTTCCACAATGCAACAGGCAACGGCACGAATGGCTGGACATCACTTTCGTATGCCCAACTAGCAAACGCGTCAAAACGGGGCATTTTGCTTCAAGCTGCCCTTGGGGGCATCGACACCACCAATCCGGATTTGACGCAATTTCAGGCGCGCAAGGGCAAGCTCATCATTTACCACGGGCTTTCGGATTACCTTATCGCGCCGCAAAGCACGAATCGCTACTACGACAGCGTGCTATCAACAATGGGCGGCGCAGCCACCGTACAGACGTTCGCACGCTATTTCCAGATCCCGGGCATGGGGCATTGCAGCGGTGTGGGGTCTGTGAATGGCGTCGCGGGAGTGAGCCCTGCAGCCAATCCGCCTCTGCCCGCAAACCAGCAGCTCTATTCGAACCTGACAGCTTGGGTCGAGAGCGGCATTGCACCGAGCAGCGTGATCGTCAAAACTACGGATGGGAAGGTTACGCGCCCGCTGTGCCAGTATCCTGCAAAATTGACTTACGTGTCGGGTGATAGGTCGTCGGCAACCAGTTACTCGTGTAACTAAGAGACAGTTTCAACAAGACTGCACCGTACGTCTGAAGATGTTCCAGCAATCAAGTTTGAGAAACGTTTCGTGAATATCGGCGCCGGCGCGGCGCTCAAAGCGAATGCGAAGACGACGAAAGTTAAGGAGCCATGCGTGAATATGCTCAACCATTCAGCGAAATTTTCCGGGTCCACTGCCGTGCTCGGTCCGCCGCTTCGCGATCACCGGCTAGATGTCGCGTTTGCGAAGTTTGCGGCGATGTGGTTCGGAGTCGTAGCCGCGATCGGCGCAAATGATTTTGGGCTTCTGAAGTGGCCGGCCACGCACTCCGGGAATCGGCGGAATCGCCGCGACGAGCCGCAGCAATTGGGTGACGTCGTTGTGGTCCGCGCCGGTCAGGATGGCACTGATGGGGACGCCATTGGCATCGACGAGGATGTAGTGCTCGGAACCGGGGCGCGAGCGATCCGTGGGATTCGGGCCAGTTTTTCGACCGCCCCAACGGCTCCCACCGACGATGAGTCGACGGCTGCCCGTAAGAAATCGAGCTGGCCGGCCTCGCGTAACTTTGCGAGCCGCATCTCATGCAACCGATCCTACACGCCAGCCTTTTGCCAGTCGCGGAAGCGACGCCATCAGGTCGGGCCCGAACCAAATCTCAACTTGATCGACAGGCCGCAAGCATATCCCGGTCTTGAGCAGGATGCCGTTCAGTGCAGCCTAGTCCGAAACCAGGCGGCGGGCTGGATATTTCTTGCGTTGCGACTTTGGCGGCAGCAGCAAACGTTCGATCAAGGCCCACAGCTTGTCAGCAGTGATTGGCGTGGCCATCCGCTTGGTTCCCGTTGTGCAGATGGCCAAGGCTAACAGCTTGCCGCAAGGGCTAACAGGCCCATCGGAGTCTTTTGAAATGGTCTCTTAAGGGTAATTGTCCGAACCGTGAAAAATCTAGCGGTTGTCGCGTGAAGAGTCGATTGTAGTAAGGCTCGGCGGCTCTACGACCTTCCCGTATTCGGTGATTTTGCAAGTTGTTGATCCGCCAGGATTTTCAGGATTATGGCGCCAGATTTTGCACGGAAAGTACGATCACCCGACGCCGACCTCAACAAAGTCACGGAATGCAAGCATATCGTCCGGGAACTGTTCGGGTCGCGCGAACAGTTTCGCGAGTTAGCGGTATACATGGAGGCAATTCGCGAAGAGGAGAGAAAGCGTATTGCGATGGAAATGCACGACGAGCTGGGCCAACTTTTGACGGCCCTGAAGCTGGACGTTTCGCTACTCAAGATGCGTCTTGTTGATGATTCGGTGGCGGCGAAGAAAGCCGACGACATGCGCGAACTCGTTGAAAAGACCATCTGGATGGTGCGGAATGTCGCGAACCATCTGCGGCCCGCTGCGCTTAACTTTGGACTCGTTGCGTCGCTTGAATGGCTGGTCGAAGATTTCGGCCGACGCAATGGGGTTCCGTGCCAGCTCCGTTTCAACGGCGGCGAGCCCTGTCTGCCGGACACGCATGCTACTGCCGTGTTCCGCATCGTCCAGGCGTCACTGACCAATATTGCGCGTCATGCACGGGCGACACGGGCCGATGTCACGCTGACCAGCACCGCGACCGCCCTTGACCTTTATGTCAGCGATGACGGTTGCGGCTTCGATCAGGCTGCAGCACGCAAAGTCTGTTCGTACGGTCTGCTCGGCATGAGCGAGCGCGCCCGGGCTATAGGTGGTTTGCTACTGATCGACAGCACGCTCGGCGCGGGCACGGTCGTCTCGATCCACATCCCGTTCGACCATGAACAGGAAGAGTGATCAAGATCCTGATTGAGTTTGTCGTGGCGATTTGCTGCACGGTGGCGAGGGCAAGCGACTGCTCACGGTGACCCGGTTTACGATCACAGCGGGGCGAACGTTCTCGGTGCCGTACGCCCTGGCGATATAGCCTGCGCGCGGTAAGCGGCTCTGGCGGCCGAAAGCGCCGCGCATCCTGGCCGGTTGCTGAGCGGCGCTGGCAATGGACGCGCTTAGGGCCGTGGGGCTGCGCCTCCCTTGGCAGTCGATGGACTTGCTGCCGCGCTGGCGAGGTGGTCCCGTGCCGTATCTCGATTTCGATGGAGTCCTTGACCTGGAAGACGTGCGGCGTCGTCTAGGCGCCGGACCGAATGTCGCGAGTCCGCTAGGGCTTGTGGGGTTTGAACACGCAGCGCTACTCGATCGATGCGTCGAGCCCCATCCCGAATTGCGCATCGTGGCGTCGACGATCCCGCGGATGCAGATGCGCGTGGCCAATATGCGTGCGCATGTACCGCTTTCCATTGTCATCAATCGATGTTTGCGGATGCGGGGTGAGAAGGACGGCGCAAACGGAGAATGACAGTGGTGCCGGATTGGAAGGCGGTCTCGTCGCCAAGTCGTTTGGCCCTTCGTGCCTTCCCCGGTACTCACTGTCAACCTGGTCCCGGTTCTAATTCATGCTGCTCATCGCAAACGTCCTGCTCAGGATCGATTAGGACTCACGCGCGGGACTCGGGGTTCAGGCGGCCCTCAAGGACGTCCTGTGGGGATTGCCCCGACCCATATGTGCTTGCGGTTCATCGACATTATTCAGTCATGGTCACGACCCTATTCGCAGAAGGCAACCCAACCTTTGATCGCACGTGCATCAGGGTTAACCCAAATTTGACAACGATCCCCTCCAGACAGCGGGCTTAATCTTAAACGTTAACTTACCTAGACTGTTGTTACTGTTTACGAACAGGGCTGTTCGTAGAACGTCAAGACAAAGTCTGGAGGTAAGTCATCGTGAAGTACCTCATCCAAGCCGTTGTTGTTGGACGCTTTTTCTCTGATTCACCAATGGCGGCTTCGTGGCGCGTTAAGTGGTCGTTAGTATCGACCGCATATCGGCGCATCTTTAATCGGATCAAAGGTACGTGCGGGCGTCAGTGAAGACCACATCTGCTCCTCGTTGAGTGCTGCCGGCGCGTTTCTTGAAGGCACCCCAGCTCCAGCTACACATGGTTGATGCCTGTATCCACGTTTGTATGACGAGATGGCATCTAGCCCGAGGGAACGATTGGGAGTCGGCGCGCGAATAGTCCATCGGGGTCCGTTGCCTCACGGTGGCACAGGTGTACCGGACCGGATCTACGTGAGCGAGTGACACTGATGCTTATCCGGCTAGTGTTTGCAAGCGAGGAGGCGTCCATATACGGTTGCTTCTCTATGACAACGTCGCGATGGCCGCTTTTTTGAAGCTTAAGGGCGCTGGCGTGACAATCGGCGTCGACATGGCAAGACTGCGCGGATACGGCCCGGGCAGCCCTCGGGGATTCAACTCAGATGTCGATGTAGTCGATCCCGGTCAGCACACCCAGTTGAGCAACGATGGTGAAAGGCGACTCGTGCTACGTATCGATGTTCAGTTCGTCCACGTTGCCGCCCAGATCGGTCACAAATGCACGGCGCCCCGTAAGTCCAGAGACACACCAATCCCCTCTTCCAACTCGCGGGCGAGCACGTGGCGATCAACCCGTCCGGACGCCGTGATTCTTGCGCGTTTCAGTGTACTTCCGTCATACGCATCGTCGCCACGATCCGTCCGGTAAAGCATGTGCCGCGTTCGTTGATCGAGATCGAGATCGACCGGCTCGGGCAGATCGGCCAGGCACATATTCGATATCCGGGCGCTGATCGGGAGTTGCGCCTGGTGGCAGCTCAATGGCCGTCTGAAGATGCGGCCTTCGCTAGCATACGGCGGTCCCCTTTGCGTCCAGTAGACATTCCCGTTTGCCTTATCCAATACGATGCCTACGCAATGGCGGCTCGCATCGCATGTATCCTTGAGGAAATTTACGATACGGACGAGCTTCGTCACTTCCATGCCGTCCAGCCACGCGCGCATGACTCGCATGCCTTCGCAGTCCCCCCAATACAGGCGGCCACCCTCCTTGTTCAGCCCGAGTTCCTTGGGCGTTCTGGCCATGCCGGAAGGCACAAGCACACGGTGCTCGCTTCCGTCGAGCTGCGCGCTTTCGATCGTGCCGCCGTCCGGGGGTACTGCGCCCGAAGCTGCATCGCCGTCGACCAGGTGCATGCCGGTTCCCATCTTGGTCCGATAGACCAGCTGGCTTTCAGCATCGACCTTGATACCGTCGGGCGTGCGCGCAAGATTCGCGACAACGACCTCGTGTGAACCGTCCGGCGACGAGCGACGATCGCAGGTGGACGTGCCTGCAGGACGCAACGTACCGCCATTCTTCGTAGTGACAGTAATTACCCTACATCAGGTTTCTCTAACCTCGTCGTACTGGCGGACTCGATCCGTACCATTCTTGAGCTACCAATCGAGCGCTAACGCATACCGGGCCAAGAGGCATCCGCCGCGACTTGCACATCTGCGGATATCTACGGACTTTCCCGAGGTCTCAACACTCACCCTTTATTAATTATACCGACGCGTATAAACTGGCAAGTATGAATCATCCAGTACTCGAAATCGGATCGGAAAAAATGCGGGTTAGCCATCTGATGCTCGCAGTGGCGCACGCTTTAACGTACCAAAGGAAGGCAACATGAGCCGGATGTCGAAGGACAACTGCCGCGTCCTTGCAAATACATTCGCGCGGGATTCGTTTGTGCCGTACCTGAGAGGGACGACTTACGTACCTTCGGCACTGCGGTCTCCCAGGTCCTCGGAGTGCTGTTCCCTGCATCGATTGCTGCTGTCGTCGCAACCTGCACGACGAATCTCACAAGACGCTCGTTCGGGTGGATCTTTGCTGCGTCGTGCGGAGACCGAATGGGGCGCAAGCCGTTGCGTCAATCAGTTTTACGACTGTGGCTGTCGTCACCGCCCTTCCGACGATCGCAAGCATTGATATCGCCGCGCCAACCGTGGTGGTACCGCTTCGACCTTCAGACAGTCACCATGCCACTGAAATTTGATTGGTGCTGGCGCGCGCCCCAGCTGCGGTGTCCACGGCAGTAGGCACGGATATTTTGCGGCAAAGAAGGAAATGTTTGCTCAGAGGAGCACCGCTGGCACCAGTCAGCAATCGCATATGTTGCCCTAGATCATTGACCAATCTTGGTTCTACGAATGAAGCCTGAAAATGAAATGAACGAAGTGGGATTGCGTGGCCAGGTCGTTCGCAACCCCGATCAAAGGGACGAGCAGCGACGCCAAATTCTTGCCGCAGCTGGACGGGTCTTCGCCCGAAAAGGCTACGCGACCGCAACGATGGACGACATCGCGGCTGAGATGGGTGTCACCAAAGGTGTTCTTTACTACCAATTCCGAAGCAAGCAGGAAGTCATCGTCGAGACACGGCGCCAAGCCTCGGGCAGCGCCGCCGATCGCCTCGAAGAGATAGTTGGTCATTCTCTGCCGGTACCGGTGCGGATGGAGCAGGCGCTGCGTGACCTTATCTCCACAAACTTCGACGAGGCGACGCGTCACATCATCCTTACACCCCTGTCCATCGGCGTGGACGAAGAACACTATGCCGAGGTCAGAAGTATTGAGCGCCGCTATGAGCGCTTGCTGATGGGTTTGTTGAAGGAGGGGATCGCCGATGGTTCCTTCGTTGATGCACACGTGAAGCTGACTTGCTTCACTTTGATACGCGCGTGCACGTCGCCGGCATCCTGGTATAGCCCCAGCCGTGACCTCACCGAAAAGGATGTCACAGATGGTCTAACCGCGCAATTGATGCGCAGCATTACTAGTGATGGCGGTGCATCTCCGTCGCAGCCCAAGTAGAGGAGACTATGAACTCAATCTTGATCGCCAATAGAGGTGAGATCGCGATTCGTATCATGCGGGCGGCGCGACAGTTGGGAATTCCCACAGTAGCTGTATTTTCGCGGGATGATGCCGCCTCGTTGCATGCGAGTTTTGCTGACGAGGCCCGTGAACTCCCTAGCGCCGGCGCCGCCGCCTATCTGGATCAGGATGCGATTCTGGCCGTTGCCCGTGAGACCCGGTGCTCAGCCTTGCATCCCGGTTATGGGTTCCTCAGCGAGAACGCAGACTTCGCGCGCGCCTGTGTCAAGGCTGGCATCAACTTTATTGGCCCGCGCGCTGAGCTTTTGGATTTGTTCGGCAACAAGATCCGCGCTCGTGAGTTGGCGCGCGACCAGGATGTCCCAGTAATGCCAGGCACCTCGCGGCCGACCAGTCTCGATGAAGCGCGTGTATTCGCTAGGGAGCATGGTGCGGTGATGCTCAAGGCGCTGGCCGGGGGCGGGGGGCGTGGCATGCGTGCGGTGCACGATCCTTCCGGACTCGAAGAGGCATTCGAACGTTGCCGCTCCGAGGCACAGCAGGCGTTCGGGAACGGTGACTTATACATCGAGAAGCTGTTGACCTCTGCGCGCCATATCGAGGTCCAGATTGTCGGCGACGGCTCTGGCGCAGTGTGCCATCTGTGGGAGCGGGACTGTACGGTTCAGAGGCGCCACCAGAAGCTTGTCGAGATCGCACCAAGCCCAACGCTGAGGCCTGCGCTGCGCGATCGCATTCTCGCCGCGGCAACTCGTCTGGCGACGCATGTGCGCTACGAAAGCCTCGGTACGTTCGAGTTTCTCGTCTCCGCCGACGAGTTCTGGTTCATGGAGGCGAATCCTCGACTGCAGGTCGAGCACACCGTCACCGAGGAGATCACCGGTGTCGACCTGGTGCAGACACAGATCCGGATTGCTGGCGGAGCATCGCTGGCCGAACTTGGCCTGGCGCGCACCCCCGAATCGAACGGGTTCGCTCTACAGGTACGTGTCAACCTTGAGTCGCTGGCAGCAGACGGTACGCCGTTGCCACGAGCGGGCACGCTGACCGCGTTCGCACCGCCTTCAGGTCCCAATGTGCGTGTCGATACCTATGGGTATGCCGGGTACAAGACGAGCCTGCGATACGACTCCCTGCTGGCCAAGGTCATTGCTCGTGGGCGCAGCTTCGCAAATGCTTGCGCGAACGTCACCGGGGCGGTGCGCGAGTTCCATATCGACGGGGTGCCGACGAATATCCCCTTGCTTCAGAGCATTCTTGCTCATCCCGCCTTCCTGACTGGAGAGTACGACACTTCGTTCATCGACCATCACCTGGCGAAACTATTGGAGGATGCCGGAGCTCAGGTATCGCTGACCCCTCCAGCTTCCGCCGTGTCCTTGATGGAGGTCGATCGCGCAGCGGCTAGCTCCTATCTTGAAGCCGGCAAACAGGATGGGACCCAGACGATTCTTGCTCCCATGGCTGGCATGGTGGTTTCGATGCATGCTACCGGGAGTAGCTCCGTGCGTCGTGGAGATCCGTTAGTTGTGCTTGAAGCGATGAAGATGGAGTACACGGTACGCGCCGAATGCGACGGCGTCATCACTGCTGTGGAGATTGGCATGAACGACGCGGTCGCGGAAGGTGAAGCGATGTTCGTAATTGCGCCCAACGACAGCGAAGACAATGCCACGTCAGCGTCCCCGCGGCCTCTGGAAGCGGAGGACGATCCAGGATGGTCTGCCGAGACCGAAGAGATTAGGCAGCGCCATGAGGCAGCGCGCGGCATGGGTGGGACCGAAAAGGTCGAGCGGCAGCATGCGGCCGGAAAGCTTACCGCCCGCGAGCGCATTGCCTCATTGGTCGATCCGGAAAGCTTTGCGGAGATCGGTGCGCTTACGGGGTTTGGTACCTATGACGATGCAGGCGAACTGACCTCGCTAGTGCCGGCCAACTTCATTGCGGGCACCGCACGGATCGACCGCCACAAGGTGGTCGTCGGTGCCGACGACTTCACCATTCGAGGGGGTTCCGGCGACGCGACTATCCACGCGAAGCAGATCTTCGCTGAGCGGTATTCGCGGCAGATGCGCTTGCCTATGGTTCGACTGCTGGACGGCGCCAGCGGAGGGGGGAGCGTCAAGATGGCGCAAGAGGCCGGATACCAGTACGTGCCTGTGAATCCTGGCTGGGACGCGGTCGTCGACAACCTGTCTCTTGTGCCGGTCGTGGCAGCCTGCCTGGGGCCGACAGTCGGATTGGGAGCCGCGCGCCTGGTGATGTCCCATCTGGCCATCATGGTCGAGGAGATCGGGCAGGTGTTCACGGCGGGGCCTCCCGTGGTGCGAGGCAGCACCGGCGAGGATCTGACGAAGGAACAACTCGGAGGTGTCGCGGTGCACCGCGACAACGGCATCGTGGAGAGAATTGTCGGGACCGAAGGCGAAGCATTTGGTGTGCTACGGGCTTTTCTCTCTTATCTGCCGGGCAGCGTGTTTGAAATGCCGCCTGTATCGGCTTGCGACGATCCGAGTGACCGTCGCGACGCGGGATTGGTGAAGGCGATTCCGCGCAATCCGAGAAGCCCATATCAGATTCAGCCGATCCTGGACGCAATATTTGATCGGGGGTCATTCTTCCCTTATGCCGAGTACGGGGGGGGCACTGTCACCGCACTCGCACGGCTCGATGGTCATCCGGTCGGTGTCATTGCCACGGATCCATTCAAAGGGGCCACGATGTCGGCCGAAGGCGCCCAAGCCGTAACGCGGCTGGTGGACCTATGCGAGACGTTCCATCTTCCGATCGTCAGCCTCACCGACCAGGCCGGCATGTCCATCGGTTCCGTCGCTGAACGCCGGGGCACGATCCGATTTGGCGCTCGTGCGATTTCCGCCGTGTATCAGGCGCGGGTGCCGCAGGCAGAAGTGATTCTGCGGCGCGTTTTTGGCGTAGGTGGAGCTGGCATTGTGAATCGCCATCGGCCGGGCAGGAGTTGGTCGTGGCCTTCGGGAACTTGGGGATCGCTGCCAGCCCAGGGCGGTATCGAGGCTGCATTCCGTGCGGTGCTGGAGAAGGCGGAGGACCCCTCGCAGGAGATCGAGCGTATCCGCCAGGAACTGAGCCAGATCGCTTCCCCGTTCCGTACTACGGAGAAGTTCGGCGTCCAGGATCTCATCGATCCTCGCGAAAGCCGCCCGCTCTTGTGCGATTGGGTGCGTGACGCGTACCGCCTGCTGCCTGAACTTCTCGGCCGACCGTCTTTCGGAACACGTCCTTGATTCTAATTCGACCTGCTGCAATTCGTGGCGGAGATGGAGCTTCACATGCATGAACGCGACCTAACCAAACTATTACGAATTGACGAAGAGATTGTCACGGCGAGCCTCGATCGTTGGGCAACCGTTGCCGGAGACCGTCCATTTTTTCACTATGGCGAAGACCGGCGGACTCTGACCTTCTCCGAGTTCGCTACCCGGACAGACGCGATAGCCGGCAACCTGGCGGCGAATGGCGTAGGGAAGGGGGACCGCGTCAGCGTCTTCAGTGGGAACCCGCTGACCAGCGCGCTAATGATGTTCGGCATCTGGAAGGCTGGGGCGGTGTACTGCCCGGTGAACTTCGCCTACGCGGGTCGATTGTTAAGTTACCAGTTGAACGACACTTCGCCGAAGCTGGTCGTTACGGATTCCAAACGTGTGACAGCGCTAAACGAAGTGGTCGAATCCCTGGACGAGCCGCCCGTGGTCGTTGTGTACCAGCCGCCTCAGGACGCCCACGACTATTCGTCAGAAGCGGCACCAGTTCATGCAACGTTTCGCGAAATCGCTTGGGCAACGCTTACAGCGAATGCTGCGTCCCCGGGCATCCACGTTTCGTTCGACGATCCCGCCAATCTGATCTATACATCGGGCACAACCGGGCCGGCCAAGGGAGTATTGCAGCCATATAGATGGATGGCGCAATACACGTTCTATCTGCGCATGCTGACTACTCCCGACGACGTCATTTATTCTGACCTGCCGATGTATCACGTGGGGGGGGCGATCGCAAACGTCTGCCGCGCCGCGTGGGTTGGTTGCGAAGTCGCCGTATGGAACCGCTTCAGTCCCGACAACTTCTGGTCTCGCGTGAAATCACGCGGCGCGACCACGGCGATCCTGCTGGATGTGATGATCCCACGGTTGACCGGCGCACCTCAACGCGCCGACGACCGCAGCAACACGTTGAACAAGGTTCATATGCAGCCCATGTCGCTGTTGCATGCCGAGTTCACGCAGCGATTCGGCATTGATTTTGTGACGGCCGGTTTTGGCCAAACCGAAGCCGGCTTGGCACTCTGGAGTGTCATTGAAGAGTGTGCGCAGGGCGAAGGCACGTCTGATGAGCTGTATCGAGGCCTGTCACATGGTCGGATTGCAGAGGTTGCCAATCAGTTCGGCATGTTCATATTGCGAGGCAAGACGCTGACACGAAAGAGCCTCATGGGTCGCCCAACACCTTTCGTGGATGCCACGATACGTAACGAGCGGGACGAAGAATGCCGGCCCGGAGAAGTCGGCCAGCTCTGTCTGCGGTCGAAGTTGCCCGGCCTGTTTATGCATTCCTATTTTGGCAAACCGGAAGCCACCGAACAGGCGTTTCGCAATCTCTGGCTTCACACGGGTGACGCCGCCGTCCAGGACGCGGACGGCTGGTTCTATTTTGTCGACAGACTAGGCGATCGCATCCGCGTCCGCGGGGAAAACCTGTCGTCCTTCCAGGTCGAAGATATGCTCGTTCAGCATGCCGCAGTGCAACTGTGTGCGGTCGTCGGGATCCCCTGCGATGAAGGGGAGGAAGACGAGGTGGTGGCCTATATCGTGCCGGCAGACGGCCAGAGTCTGACTGAAGCGGCGGTGCACGATTTCGCGCTTCAAACCATGCCGAAGTACATGCGGCCGCGACATGTGCGAATCGTCGAAGATCTGCCGCGCACGCCCACCAACAAGGTGGAGAAGTTCAAGCTTCGCCAGCGCATTCTTGCAGAGCTCGGTAGGCTAATGAAGGGTGTGCGGTGACGCAAATACCGGTACCGCCCGCGCAAACTGCGTAAATTTTTCCCTGCGAAAGCGTGTGATGTAAGGCAAGTCTTTAATGATTTCGAAGCCCGTATATTCAAAAGCTGCGGGTTTCAGAAATATTCCTCAAAGCATTTAATTAGTACTACTACTAATGTACGGATCGAGATAAGCACGCCTTGAAATTAACCGTACCTTGTTTAGAAACCAGGAGGCAGAGGATGATCAAGAAGCAAGATTTAATGCTGAAACTCATGGTCGGAACGGTCGGTCTGGTGGTCGCGGGTCTCGTGCAGGCGCAAAGCAGCGTCACGTTGTACGGGGTTGTCGACGGCGGATTGCTGTACACAAGCAGGACACCGGATCCGACTACCGGCCAGAATGCCGGCAGGCAGTTTTCGATGATAGACAGTGGCTCGTCACCGTCGCAGTTTGGTATGCGGGGGATCGAGGACCTGGGCGACGGGTTGAAGGCGAAGTTCAAGCTCGAAAGCGGATTTAGCGTGGCCACGGGCGCCTATAACGATTCGAACGGCAATCAGTTCGGCCGTCAGGCATGGATTGCCCTTCAGGGTAAGTTCGGCGAGGTCAAGGCGGGCCTGCAGTTCTCGCCGTTCTTTATCGCCGTGTATGAGTCAGATCCGCGCGACGCTTCGTTGTTCGGCAGCGGCGTGGTCACGTACATCGATAACGTCGTCGCCACTGGCATCTTGAATCCGAATGCGGTCTCCTACACGACGCCTCACATAGCCGGATTCGAGGGCAGCGTGTTGTACGCGCTGGGCGGTGAACCGGGGAATTTTCAGGCGGGAAGGCAATACTCGGCGAGCTTGAAATACGACAACGGCACCTTCATGGTCAATGCAGCGATCTACAACGGCAATAGCGGCGGCACGGGGCAGACACCGGTTCCCACCACGGTGGAATTCGAAGGGCGAACGCTCGGTGCGTACTATAAGTTCGACGTTCTGACTGCGAAGGTATCGTTTTCGAACTACAAGGTAGCCGGAGCATTCGACAGCAATGTTTACGGCGGTGGTCTCGACTACGTTGTGTCGTCCTTTCTTGATATCAATGGTGGTGTCTGGATAACGAGCGACCGCAACCACACGGCGAACCACTCGGTAATGGGGGGGCTGGGCGCGCAGTACTTCCTGTCGAAAGGCACAACGCTCTACGGCCAGGTTGGCGTCGTCAACAACCACGGCGCGATGGATACGGGCTTATCCGTCAACGGTGCGCTGTATGGCGTGCAGGGTACAACGGCGGGTGTGGATCTCGGCATACGTCACGTGTTCTAGATGTGAACTTGGGCCGCGCCAGTGTTGACCTACGAGACGCGGCTTCACGAGCGAACCTCGCAGTTCCTGCACCGCTTTCGAGTAGCTGTTCGTAGTCTTATAAGGAGAACCGGATTGACCGGAATTGCCACAATCGTCGGGTGCGAAGTGTCGGGGATTCCGCATGAATCATCGCGAGGAAGTTGCTGCACGCGAGCGGCGTCGTTTGGGCCGCTCATGCTGGCAAAAGTAACTCGCGTCGCGTTCGAGCGCAGCCGGCAATTCCACCTTTAACAGATCGATCCACGCGCGTGTCTTGGCGGGCCCCCACGCGTCCGCCAAGACTGAGGGACGACTTTCGATTGTAGAAGGCGCATGCCCCATGCACGCACGGCCTTGTCAGGGGACTGGACGAGGTGCTTGCTCCGGAACTGCGGGCTCGACGACACTGGCTAAAAATCACGGATTCGATCACCTGGTGCACAGACCTTTTGCGTGATTTGACTGTCTATGCGCCGCTGGAGAAAATTGCCGTCCACCCAACCTGCGCGATATCGCATCTCAAGCTCACTAAAGACCTCAAACGCGTTGGGGGGCATATGGCCGCGGAAGTCGAAATTCCCGTCGGTGCAACGCGTTGCTGAACCGCGGGCGATCGTGGCCTTCTGCATCCGGAACTGGTGATCTCTGCAACACGGGATCAGAAAGCGTACCTTAATAATGTACAGGCCGACGCGTACGTTTCAGCAAACCGAACGTGCGAAATGTGAAATGGAATTGAAGTATGCAATGGGCCGACCGTACGAGTCATTCATTTTCAGTCTGGAAGCAACTTCGCGAAAGCCCGCTTGAGTGAGTGGATCGCGCCAATTGACAGCATTCACGTGGTGAGACCATGAATTCAAGAATTCCGGAAACTTAGTCGCCGAAACAAATCTGCAGCAACAATCGGTGCCCGAAAGGGCTGGCGCGTCTATGTGGTCGCGCTTTCAGTCAAGTCAGGGATTGCTGGAAATGCGCCACGGAATGGCCGATGAATGTTCTGACCTTTTTGGGCAACAGGGAACGGGATCTATACGCTAACTTCAGTTCAACCGTCGCATCCGCAAGCTCGAAGTCCTCCATCAACTGCACAAGCCGACCGGATTCGATATCCTCCCGGATCATGGCGATGGGCAGGATCCCGAGGCCAAATCCTTGCTGCACCAGGCTATGGTTGAAGCGCGCACTATTTGATGAGATCTCGTGGCGAATCGGTACCGTCAGGCGCTCTCCGTCGACAAGGAAAGTCAATTCCGGCTGTTGTATTGCCCTCGAAAGTACGACGAAGATGTGTTGAACGAGATCAGTGGGATGTCGGGGTGCGGGGTGCCGCTTTAGATACTCGGGCGACGCTACGATAAATAGTGCCATGCGATCGAGTAATCGCGTCACGACCATGTCGGTGTTCAACATATAAGGCAGCACGAGCCCGATATCAAAACCTTCTGTAACCATGTCAACTGGACCTTCCGTCAGGGTTACGTCAATGCCGATCTTGGGTTGCTTGAGTTTGAAGCTCGTGATGAGCGGCGTCAAAAGGTTCGTGGTCGCGGTGGTATGCGCGACCAGACGGAGCATGCCACCAGGCTCCCTTGCATGGGCTGAGACGGCATCTTCGAGCGCGTCCAGTTCGGTCAGAACTCGTGTACAACCGATGTAGAAGCTTTCGGCGATTTCAGTTAGAGAGGTTTGGCGGGTCGTGCGATTGAAGAGGCGTACGCCAAGGCGCCGTTCGAGATCCATCACGGCGCGGGAGATGACCGCGGGAGAAGTGCCAAGCATGTCGGCGGCGCCGCGAAAACTGCGCAACTCAACAACCGCACAGAAAGTTCTCAGCGTATATACGTAGTCCATGGCACGACGGAAAATTCGAAGGAACATCTTTCTGCGAGCGTGCATCAAATCGTAGATTGGCTCTTCACATAAGGGTGCTTCTGTCCGCGCTCCGTCAACAGTCATAGGAAAGGCCCTTCAACGCGAGAGCGATGCGGACGCTGTATGAGGCGGAGCTGCGGAAGTAGCTAAATAGCCTCATTACTCATCATCGAGGTTTCCGCCTCGCACGCACAAGGTCCGCTCTGCTGACTCAAGCGTATTGACAAGCAGCATCGTAATCGTCATCGGACCAACGCCTCCCGGGACTGGTGTCACGAATCCGGCCACTTCACTGACCGAGGCGAAGTTGATGTCCCCACACAGTTTGCCTTCGTCGTTCCTGTTCATGCCTACATCAATGACAGTCGCGCCAGGCTTGATCATGTCGCCAGTCAAGATGTCACGTTTGCCAACAGCTGCGACGACAATGTCTGCCGACCGCGTGTGGTATGGGAGGTCCGCCGTCTTGCTGTGGCACACCGTCACGGTTGCCCCGGCCTCCAGCAGCAACAGTGCCATCGGTTTTCCGACGATATTGGACCGACCGATGACCACTGCATGCCGTCCCGAGACTGGAATGTCGTAGGCCTCGAGCATTTTCATTACGCCATACGGGGTGCATGGACGGAATCGGGGCTGTCCGGTCATCAGCGCACCGGCGTTCGCCACATGGAAACCGTCAACGTCCTTTTCAGCAGCGATGGCTTCAATCACCTCGTGGCTGTTGATATGGCGCGGCAACGGTAACTGCACCAGAATGCCGTGGATTTTCGGGTCCACGTTCAACTGATGAATGCGCTCGAGCAATTCGGCTTCGGTCACAGTCGCGGGCATCCGGTCGAGTGTCGAAAACAGTCCGTATTGCTCGCAGGCTTTCACCTTGTTGCGAACGTACACAGCACTGGCTGCGTCGTCGCCCACCAATACAACGGCTAGCCCGGGCGTCGTACCCTTTGCCGCAAGAGCGGCTGCGCGCCTTGCAACTTCTTCCCGCAACCGCTGCGACACCACAACGCCGTCGATAGTCTTCGCTAGATTCATGTCCAGTTCCTCACACGCGATCGCCCGTGACCGCACGGGTCCAATTCGTCCTCACGCGCATAATGGACATTTCTGTACATTAGGTCAAGCAGGATAAATAGTGGCCGATACATGCTGACGTTTGGGCGACATTTGCCCATGCTTCAGGAGACGTCGGTAGACGCTCAGATGGGAACTCAGAAGAGTGGCAGGGCGGTGGTGCTCTTGATTTCGTCGAGGCATACGGTCGAGTTCACTGCGCTGACACCGGGGATGCGCATCAGAGTGTCAAGAAGAAAGCTGGACAGTGACTTCAGGTCTCTCTCCACGACTTTAAGCATGTAGTCGATTTCACCGGTTACGGAAAAGCATTCCAGCACCTGCGGCAGGTCTCCAACAAGTTTGATGAACTTGCTGAGGTCGCGGATGTGACCGCGCTCCATCGTGACCTGTATGAACGCTACGACACCCAGCCCCAGGCTCGCTGGGTCGAGCCGGGTTTCGTAGCGCCTGATTAGTCCGATTTCTTCCAGACGTCGATGACGTCTGAGCGTTTGCGCCGGTGACAGCTTGATGGTTTCGGCGAGTTCGAGGTTGGTCGCTCGCCCGTTCTCCTGGAGCGCAGCCAGCAGCCTCATATCGATGCGGTCGAGTTGCAGGGCGGCCATTCGGATACCTCGTAAACGAAATATAAATGTGAAAATTCGGGTTTTCAGGGTGGAACAATGAAATCTTATTTCATGGCAGAGATTCTAAACTTGTTTGCATCAAGCGCGCATTGTGTCGTGAATTGATAGACAGCGACGCGGAGCAAGGACATGCGCCTAAACGAAATTGGATTTCGTGCAAACCCGAAGCCCTTTCCACTTTGCAGAAGAGTATCGTCATGGCAGACTTGTTTGAAAACCCGATGAACCTCTGTGGCTTCGAATTCGTCGAGTTTGCGTCCCCCCAGCCGAACGTCCTCGAGCCGCTGTTCGAGTGCATGGGCTTCACCCTTGTGGCTCGTCACCGTTCGAAAGACGTAGTCCTGTATCGCCAGGGCGATATCAACTTCATCGTCGACCGCGAACCGAAGAGTCGGGCAGCTTACTTTGCAGCCGAACATGGTCCCAGCGCATGCGGCATGGGCTTCCGGGTCAAAGACTCACATCAAGCCTATGCCCGCGCACTGGAACTCGGAGCCGAGCCAATTGAAATTGCCACGGGTCCGATGGAGCTGAAGCTGCCCGCAATCAAGGGTATTGCCGGCGCGCCCATCTATCTGATTGACCGGTACGAAGATGGCAAGTCGATTTATGACATCGATTTCGAGTACGTTGAGGGTGTGGACCGCCATCCCGTCGGACATGGACTGAAGCTCATCGACCATCTGACGCACAACGTCTATCGCGGCCGCATGGCGCACTGGGCGAAGTTTTACGAGAACCTATTCAACTTCCGCGAAATCCGCTACTTCGACATCTCGGGTGAATACACGGGCTTGACGTCCCGCGCGATGACAGCACCTGATGGCAAAATTCGCATTCCGTTGAACGAGGAGTCCGCTAAAGGTGGCGGCCAGATTGAAGAGTTCCTGATGGCCTTCAACGGAGAAGGAATTCAGCATATTGCGCTTCTCACTGACGACATTCTTGCCGTCATCGACACGCTGAGGGCATCGGGCGTGCCGCTCATGTCGGCGCCGAATAAATATTACTACGAGGCACTCGACACACGCGTGCCGGACCACGGACAGCCGGTCGCGGAACTGGAGGCTCGAGGCATTCTGCTCGATGGCAAGGTCGAAGAGGGCAGGCCCCGTCTTCTCCTGCAGATTTTCTCGAAAACTGTACTCGGACCCGTATTCTTCGAATTCATCCAGCGCAAGGGCGATGATGGATTCGGCGAAGGTAACTTCAAGGCGCTGTTCCAATCCATCGAGCGCGACCAGATCGACCGGGGCGCGCTGAAGGTTTAAGGCTCGATGCATGAACATTGTTGTCGGCGAGCTTTCGATTGTTTGCAGGCGGCTCTTTCTGCGCAACTGGCGGTGTACCGACACCGCCAGTTGCGCAGAATGGTTACTGGTTAACGTCGAGATTTATGTCCGTTACGAAGACTCGGATTCCTGCGGCGACGATTTTGCGAAAGTCGTTGACTACAACGTGATGCGCGATTCTTTACTTGAGGCGGGCAACCCCTCAGCCTCTACCTTTATCGACCGCGCTCTATGCGCGCTGCTCCGCGCTCCGATTGTTCTTGCTTCTATTGAAGTGGTGAATTCGAGGTCTGGTACGGCCGTAAGCGAAAGTCGGCCCGGCGACGCGAGAACACTGCAATGAAACCGCACCATCGCGCTGATACCCGGCGCGAAACGCAGGTTGTTGACCACTCTTTAGGAAACGACGATGTTTTCACACGTTCTACCTTTTGCTGGCGACCCTATCCTGGGTTTGATGGAGACGTATGCGCTCGACCCTCGCTCCGGGAAGGTCAACCTTGGCGTCGGCATTTACTACGACAACGAAGGCAACATTCCCGTACTTCGCTCTGTCCGAGCCGCCGCTGAACGGGTATTTTCTGCGAATGCACCTACGTCGTACCTACCAATTGAAGGCGACGTTGGATATCGCTCTCAGGTTGCGGGATTGCTGTTCGGACCTCAGGTTGAATCCCTACGGGACTCCCTGGCAATAGTCCAGTCCGTCGGTGGGAGCGGAGCACTCAAGGTAGGCGCCGACTTTCTAAGACAGCACTTTCCGGAAAGCTCCGTGTTCGTGAGCGACCCAACCTGGGATAACCACATCGGCATCTTCGATGGCGCGGGATTCAAGGTCGGGCGATATCGCTACTATGACGCGAATACCAAGGGACTCGACTTCGAAGCAATGCTGGCGGACCTGCGACGCCTGAAGCCGCAAGACATCGTTCTGCTGCATCCGTGCTGTCATAACCCGACAGGCGTTGACCCGAGCCGTCCGCAATGGAACCAGATTCTCGACATTATCGACGAGCGTAATCTCATACCCTTCGTAGATATGGCCTATCAGGGCTTCGCTGAGGGACTTGAGAGCGATGCGTACGTCGTGCGCGAGCTCGCGCGACGGCGACGTAACTTTTTGGTCAGCAGCTCGTTCTCAAAGATTTTCTCACTGTATGGTGAGCGAGCGGGTGCCCTGACCGTGCATTGCGCCGACTCTGCTCAAACGGCTAACGTACTCGGGCAATTGAAGTTCACGATTCGACGAAACTATTCGTCGCCGCCGGCCCACGGAATGCGGCTGATTGCCACTGTTCTGACGGATGACACGTTGCAAAGACAATGGCTTGATGAGTTGGAAGCGATGCGCGTTCGAATCATTGATATGCGCCGAAAGCTGCATACAGCTCTGTCGGTTGCCGTCCCGGCACGGAACTTCGACCATATCGTGAAGCAACGGGGAATGTTCGCCTACACCGGACTCAGCACGCAGGAGGTTGCGGCGCTGAAGTCAGACTTTGGCGTGTACGCAGCTGGGTCAGGGCGGATTTGCGTCGCGGGGCTCAATGAAAATAACGTCGAGTACGTAGCTGACGCCTTCGCAAAGGTTGTGCGCTGACAGTCCGCCGCCGCTTTTTTGACGCAGGGTCAGCGTTAAAGCTTGATGCCGCTGAGCACCTCCAGGTAGCGAGGGGCGACGCGCTTGCGGACTGCGTCGTTTTCCTTGATGCCGGTGAGGTAATAGCCGAGCTGGTGGAAGTAGAGAATTTTCGCGCGTATAAGGCTATCGGGCTTTGAATGTCCCATAGCCTGAAAGATCTTCTGCAGGTGAGCGATACGTTGCCGGTCGATGCGGGCAACCTCTTTCGCTACGGCCGCGTCCTTCCGGGCCCATTCTCGCATCGCCATGTCGAACTCCGACGAGAACTGGCGTTCATCAATGAAAAGCATCATCAGTTGTCGAAGCCGGAGTTTTGCTAATTCTTCGCGCCCCTTGGGGTTCGACTCGTGTGGCTCGACCAGCGACCGCAGGACACGGTCGTTCACTTCTGTCCAATATTCGATGAGCGCGTCGAGCAGATCCTGGCGGTTCTTGAAGTGCCAGTAGAAGCTGCTGCGGCTGATTTCAAGCATCGACGCCAGTGGCTCGACCTTGACCGCATCGACTCCTTGTTCGATGAGTATGGACCGCGCAGCGTCGAGCCACACCTCCCGGTCAACGACCGGTCGTGCCGCCTTTGTCATCCTCTTCGTTGCCTTTTCGCCAATCATTTCCCGCGGCATCGGTGCCCAATCTGAGTTTCATCGCCGGAAAGCATAGCACTGTCGCTGCGCCTGCTGATTCCCGGAAATAAACACGCACAGCAGGCCTCGCGCTACCGCTTGCGCACTTTCAACTCATACGGCATGTTCCGCGAATTCCCCGGCCGCGTCCATCAACCACTTCACAATGAACTCTGTGTAGGCGACGTCAAAGTAGAGAACGTACTCGCTGACATTACGATGCACCAACATCGCAGGCAGCCCAGCAAATCGGGTCGTCACGACATGGCCCGCAGCAAAGGCGGACGGATGCATGTCAATCGAACATCCCTTGGCAACCAAAGCAGGAGCATCTTCGGCAGCAACGAAGAAAGCGACGCGGCTATCCGAAACCACGGTCACCGTTGAGAATTCGCCAGCCAGCGCCTCTTCCAGCATCGACTTGCACTTTTCCTCGTTTTCGAGCGAACAGAAGCAGAGATACTCGTTCGGACCGGCCCATGCGAGCTTGACGTCACCACCCCCGGACATCCGCTCAGGGGCCGGCAGTTGAATGCCAAGTGTAGATGCTACGCCAGAACGAAACGCGCGACTCTCAGAGCTGCCTTGGATCCGAATAATGCCTGAGAGCGGCAGTTCGGATACGTGTAATGACGGGAATCGGACCGGGAACAGACTTTCGCTGAAAAAGTTTGGAGATACGGTTGTACGTGCGATTAGCTTATCCATTGAGACGCTCTCCTTTTGGGTCAAAATGTGCCGTCGGAACAACACGAGCTGTCGTCATCTTGCCTTTTGCATAGATGTTCACGACTTCGCCAATGCGGGAAGCGCCGTTGCGCAGGATGCCCAATCCGATTGCCTTGTTCAGCATCGGGCTCATGCAGGCAGAGGTGACGTAGCCATGCGAGGCGACAGGAATTTTCGCGCTCGTGTCGTCGACGAAATGCCCACCTACCGTCAGTGCCACTTTCGGGTCAACAGATTCCAGTCCGACGAATTCAAGTCGACCGGCTTCTCTGTCTGCTGGACGCTGGAGAGACCGTCGACCGATAAAGTCATCGGTTTTTTTCTCAATCACCTTCGCCCAGCCGATGTCCAGCGGATTCGAGTTCCCATCGGTATCAGCGCCGACGTGCAGGTAGCCTTTTTCGGTGCGCATCACTTCGAGAGCTTCGATACCGTAGGGCGTGATATCAAACAGCTGCCCGGCTTTCGCGATATGGTCCCAAAGCGACTTCGCATAGCGACTGGCAATCGAGACTTCGAAGGTCACTTCGCCCGTAAAGCTTGCCCGCAGGATACGAACAGGAACGCCCGTGAGTTTGCCAGTACGGAAGTGCATGTGGGGGAAGCTCTCAGCCGAGAAGTCGATGTCTGATTCGAATTGCTGCAGTACCTGACGAGCTTTCGGCCCAGACAGCGTGACGTTTGCCCACTGTGTGGTGACGTTGTTGATGTGGACGCGAAGTTCCGGCCATTCACACTGAAGGTGTTCTTCCAACAGCAGGAATACCCGTGCCACAGCGCCGCTCGTCGCATGCACAAGGTAGTGGTCCTCCGCAAGACGCACGACCACGCCGTCGTCGATAAGCACACCGTTGTCGTTGGTGAGCATCGCATAGCGCGCGAAACCGGGCTTCAAACTGGCGAGATTATTCACGTACACCCGGTTGAGGAAGGTTGCGGCGTCCGGACCTTTCACCTCAATCTTGCCAAGAGGCGAGCCGTCAAACATACCCACACCATTGCGAACGGCCAGTACCTCGCGGCGTGTTGCAGCGACGATATCTTCCTGCCCCTGTGGATAATAGTCGGGTCGGCGCCATCCGTAATCGCCGAAACGCGCTTGAGAGGCCGTGTGCGAGGCCGCTGCATGGAGCGTTTGCCACGGGGCGTACAATTCACCCACTGTGTTGCCGGCGAACGCTCCAATGGTTACGGGCTGATAAGGCGGCCGAAAACGCGTAGTGCCCACCTTGGCGATAGGCTTACCACTCAGTTCCGCCATGATGGCCAGAATATTGAAGTTGCTCGACTTGCCTTGGTCCACGCTCATGCCACCCGTGGTGTAGCGTTTCACGTGTTCGACGGAGACGAAGTTTTCTCGCATCGCCAGTTCCACGTCGGATACCTTGACGTCATACTGGAAGTCGAGCCATTGCTTGTCCGTACGCGCGCTTCGGGTGTACCAATACGGTTCAATCCGCAGTAATTCGCGGTCCGCGCTGTGTGTCTTCGGCATAGCCACTTTTGACGTGACCCTGGCTCCGAGTTTTTCCGCGGCATTCTGCCCCGCATCAATACCCTCCTGGATGCATTCAGGCAGAGAAAACGCGCCGTTCGCCGCGCCGACGACCTGAACCTCCTGTGAACACGATTTGGGTACGAGACACGCCAGCCAGTCCCTGAATTCGAGTGACCCGCCCGCCTGGCTGTAGAGATGGATAGTCGGCGTCCAGCCGCTCGACATGGCCACGGTATCACACTCAACTACCGTAGTGTCCTCTGCAAGCCTGCCGCCGCCGAGATGACGCGACAGCTTCACCGCCTTGACCTTCCGGCTGCCCACGACGTCGCGAATGCTGTAGCCGACGTAGTGGCTAATGCCACGCTGTTTCATGTCGCGCGTCAGTTCATCCGCGACCTTGGATCGTGTATCAACGACCGTCAGCGACTGGACGCCCACTGTGCGCAAGTCGATTGCGGTGCGATAAGCGTCGTCATTGTTTGTGGCAACGACGATGCGCGAGCCAGGCACAACACCAAACCGGTTCACATACGTTCGCACTGCGGAAGCGAGCATGACGCCAGGGCGGTCGTTATTCGCGAACACAAGAGGGCGTTCGATGGCGCCCGTAGCCAGAATCACTGAACGCGAGCGGATACGCCATAGACGTTCGCGCAGCTTGCCACTCTGTCCCTTCGGTCCGAGGTGGTTGCGAACTCGCTCTGACGCAACCAGAAAGTTGTTCTCGTAATATCCGCTCACGTTCGTGCGCGGCATCAACTGCACGTTCGGCATTTGTGCGAGCGTGGCAACAGTCCTCTGTACCCACTCTACGCCGGGAACGCCGTCCAGCTTGAATCGCTCTCCCAGCAACGAGCCACCGAAATGCTCTCGGTCGTCCATGAGAATAACGCGCAGACCGGACTTGCCTGCGGCCAACGCAGCTGACAAGCCCGCGGGCCCACCGCCCGCAATCAGGACATCACAGTGGATGTTGCGCTTATGGTAGTTCTGGGCGTCCGGTTCCTTTGGCGCTTTGCCAAGTCCCGCGATAGGACGCACAAAGCGCTCATAGAAGTGCCAGTTTGGCCACATCATCGACTTGTAGTAAAACGATGCGGGCAGTACTTTGGCGAATCGGTCCATGATGCCAAGCACGTCGTGCTCTGCGTTCGGCCAGGCGTTCTGGCTCGTTGCCCGTAGGCCGTCGTATAACGGCACCATCGTCGAGCGAGCGTTCGGCTCGTCGAACTGGCCCGACTCAAGCTGCACAAGGCCGTTGGGTTCTTCGACGCCACTGGCCATGATGCCTCGGGGGCGATGCAGCTTGAAGCTGCGCCCAACGATGTCAACGCCGTTGGCGAGGAGAGCCGCCGCAAGACTATCGCCTTCCAGGCCCTCGTAGGATTTGCCGTCGAACGTGAACTGGACTTTACGACGTGGTTCGTTAGCTGGACGGCCGAACACGGGTACGCGGTCAAGCGGCTTCATGCAGACCTCCTTCCTTAGGCATGGCGGGTATGCCAGTGCGAGGAACTTCAGCAAACGTGAAAACACGCAGCAGTTCATGACTCACTGTGTCACGCTCGATGCCGAACCACTGCCGGCAGCCGAATGTATGGCGCCAGCGCTCAAGCGATCTGCCACGCGTGTTATCGCGCGTGAACATAAAATCAGCCCATTGCTGGTCCGACAGTTCCTGCGGCGCGGTCGGACGGACGCGTTCATACGGTCCGCCGTAAGTGAATTCGTCTTCGTCTCGCGTGCTGCCGCAAAACGGACATTGGATGCGTAACATGATTCTTCTCGCTTAATGGTCAACGCCAGCTGCTGCTGCTTCGTTGACGAAACGACCCGTTGCGAAGCGGTCCAGACCGAACGGTTCAATGAGGTCATGTGGACGGTCATTGGCCACCGTATAGGCCAGCGTCTCGCCGCCAACCGGGATAGCCTTGAAGCCTCCTGTTCCCCAACCCGTGCTGATATACAGCGCCGTAACCGGTGTCTTTCCGATAATCGGGCTCGTGTCTGGAGAAATGTCGACGATGCCAGCCCACTGACGCATCAGCTTGAGACGGCTGAAAGACGGGAACAGGTTTAGCGCAGCGCTCAGCGTGTCTTCCAGCGCCGGTAATGTTCCGCGCTGACCATACGACGGATAGGCGTCAGCACGGCCGCCAATGAGAATTTCTCCCCTGTCGGACTGGCTGGCGTAGCAGTGCACGAGCGGCGAGACGATAAGGCCACTGAGGACAGGTTTGACCGGTTCACTGACCATCGCCTGCAACGCGACGCTGTTGATAGGCAACGAAATGCCTGCCATCTTTCCCAGCACCGAAGAGTGGCCTGCAACAGCGATCACGACCTTGTCTGCCTCGATGTAACCAAGCTTCGTCTCGACGCCGTTGATTCGATTACCGCTCACTCGCAGACCTGTGACCTCACAGTTCTGGACGATGTCGACGCCGAGATTGTCCGCTCCTCGCGCATAGCCCCATGCCACGGCGTCATGTCGCGCGACACCAGCGCGACGCTGAACGAAGCCACCAAGAATCGGAAAACGCGCATCTGGACCCGTATCTAGCACCGGCATGAACTCGCGAATCTGGTTCAGGTCTAGCATCTCCGCGTCAATACCCTGCAACTGGATGGAATTTGACCAACGTTCGAGACCGTCCATCTGCTGCGGATTGTGAGCAAGCGTCAATGCTCCACCTTGGCTCAGCATGATGTTGTAGTTGAGTTCCTTACTCAGCCCTTCGTACAGCTTCAACGAGCGTTCGAAGAAATTCGTCGACTCCTTGTAGAAGTAGTTCGAGCGGATGGCGGTCGTGTTGCGGCCGGTGTTGCCACCGCCGAGCCACCCTTTTTCGACCACGGCGACATTCGTAATGCCGTGATTCTTCGCAAGGTAGTACGCGGTCGCGAGGCCTTGGCCTCCACCACCTACGATGACGACGTCGTACCGCGATTTCGGTTCGCGGGAGTGCCACGCCGGCGTCCAGTTGCGGTGGCCCGACAACGCATGTTTTGCGAGTGACCAGAATGAATAGTGTTCCAAGCGCGACCTCTTCCGCTGTGCGATTACAGAACGACAGTACGATGACCGTTCAGGAATATGCGGCCTTCACTGAACAGCCGGACGGCATTCGCCAGGGCGATGGCCTCTGTATCGTGTCCAACCAGCACCATGTCTTCGGCGGTGTAGGTGTGGTCGATAGCCTTTACTTCCTGCGCGATGATAGGACCTTCATCGAGGTCGCTGGTCACAAAGTGAGCGGTTGCGCCGATTACCTTTACTCCGCGGTCGTGAGCCTGCTGGTAGGGACGCGCGCCCTTGAAACCTGGCAGGAACGAGTGGTGAATGTTGATGGCGCGGCCTTCCAGCTTGCGGCTCAAGTCGTCCGAGAGAATCTGCATGTATCGGGCGAGCACCAGCAACTCTGCGCCCGTGCTAGCGAACAGCTCGAGAATCTGCGCTTCCTGCTGCGGCTTCGTTTCCGGCGTGATGGGGTAGTGGTGGAACGGAATGCCGTACCACTCGACAAGACTGCGACAATCGTTATGGTTCGAAACGACACCCACAATGTCGATTGCCAGTGCGCCGGCGCGCCATTTGGTCAGCAACAGGTTGAGACAGTGGTCGTACTTCGACACCGCAATCAGGACCTTCGGTCGATAGCTGGCTGGCCGAATCGTGAACTTCATCTCGAGTTCCTTCGCCAACTCTGAGACCCTGTCCTGCAGGCCTTCCACGGGAGTCTTGAGCACATGGTCATCGAAGACCATGCGGGCAAAGAACTTCTCAGTGTGAGGGTCTCCGTAATGGAAGGATTCGGTCACGAATGCGCCGCCCTCGAACATAAGATTCGAAACCTTTGCGAGGATGCCCAGACGGTCGGGGCATTCGAAGGTGAACAGGTAATCGGAGGTCTTTTTCTCAGGTGCGGTCGACATGGAAGTTTCCTGCTGCTGAAGATGAGTAAATAGTGGTGAGCGGAATGGTTACACGCCTTTGAGACGAGTTTTTCGCGATCGATACGTTCCAGACGGAATCGGCCGGTCACGCAATCCCAACCCCGCTGCCTGCTGCGGCACCGACTCCTGGCAGGGTCAAAAACAATAAATATTTATTGTTTTTGACCGTGCCAGGACCGTTTGTCAGATCACCATGAAGTAGAGAGTCGCCCCGTCCGAAAGCGCGGCGACACCATCTTAGCGCCAGTATAGGCACGGCATGAATCAATAACAATAAAAAAGTATTGTTACTTGTTTGTGGTAAACCCTTGCCTGCGCTACCATAGGCTTAGGGCTTCCCTCCTGTAATCGACTTCGTGTGCAAGAAAACGTGATTCGCCTTATGAGTACAGTGACGAAACAGGATCTGCCCAGTAGGGCACCAGCACGACGATCGCAGGAACAGCGCAGCGATGCGACCCGTCGGCGCATCGTTCAGTCAGCAATGCGATTGCTGCACAAAAAGGGATTCCGGGCGACCAATCTTCAGGACATCGCCCGAGGTGCAAAAGTCACCCTTGGGGCTTTGCAGCATCATTTCGCCAATCGGCAAGTGCTGATGGAGCGGCTGATCGATGAAGTCATGGCGCCGCTGTCAGATGTCGGCGTGGTGTGGCCGCCGCCCGAATTACCGCTTGAGCAGCGAGCTCGCGAGTTCGTACGCCTTGCCTGGCAAACCATCTATGGCGTACCCAGCTATGTGGCGGCATGGAGTCTCTTCTTTGGTTGCAAGGCGACGCCAGAGCTCTTCGCCCGTATAGACGCAAACCGCGCGCGCTCTGACCCGGTTTTCTTCGAGCGCTTTATTACGTCCTTTCCCGAAATCGGAGCGAACCACGCGAATCCGAAGCAGTTTGCCGGCTTTGTCTTCGCGAGCCTGCGAGGCATGGGCGTCTTTGACCTGTTCGATATCGCGCAGGGGGAGGTTGAAGGTCAGCTTGAAGTGCTGGTACAAACAATCGTACAGGCTGGGTTGCCGCGAGTCTAAATATCGATGTATCAGCCGATTCGTCTCCCTCTGTCTCAGCCCTTAAATGGCCCTTGCTAACGGTTGAGGCTGCCACGTCAACGACAAAGCCAGGGCGCTCGGCCTCCCCAAAAACCCTTATGGCGGTGCATTCGGTCACGGCCCATTGCGCCCGCAGCACCGTCGCTGCGAGGTGCGCCCCAGCCATTCCTTAAAGAATGCAATGCATTCGATTCTTTGGTTTGCGGTGCTTTTTTGCGTTTCCTAGTCTCCTTCGTGCACGACCTCAAACAGGCCAAGAGTCGTTCTATCCGCCCGGGCCACAAGTCTTGTTAACGATGTGCAAGTTTGGAGATACAAATGAAAAGACAATTCACCGTGCTCGCATTGATGCTTGCGGCAGCCCCGACGGTCTTCGCGCAGTCGACAGTCACGCTCTACGGAATTATTGACGAAGGACTTAACTACACGAACAACACCGGTGGCAATCACAACTGGGAGTTGGCGTCGGGCTACGCCTATGGAAGTCGCTGGGGTCTTAAAGGAAACGAAGACTTGGGCGGGGGGATGAAGGCAATCTTCGCGCTCGAGAATGGTTTCAACCTCAGCAACGGGCAAGCGGGTCAGGGCGGACGCATGTTCGGCCGACAGGCGTATGTTGGAGTCAGCAGCCAATACGGTGCGCTCACAATGGGCCGTCAGTACGATTCGATGGTCGACTACATGGCCCCGACGACCGCCAATGGTAATTGGGCAGGGTACCTTTTTGCCCACCCGTACGACAACGACAACACCGATAACTCGTTTCGCGTAAGTAACTCAGTCAAGTACGCGAGTCCGAACCTCGGAGGATTCCAGTTCGGCGGCGTGTATGGCTTCAGCAACACAGCTGGACAGTTCGCCGACAATCGACTCATGAGTGCTGGGGCGAGCTACTCGGCCGGTGCTGTCACGATTGGGGCGGCATATATGGACATCAACAACGTAGGTATCGGGTCTTCAGGTGCAGTCGCGGCAAACGATGCAAGCTTCTTCGCAGGACATGAACGCACCTTCGGTGCGGGCATCAACTATAAGATTGGACTGGCAACTGTCGGCTTTGCCTACGACCACACCCGCCTCGATAATCCGACTGGCAACGGCTATTTGACGCCGTCAGCTTTCCCTGCAGGCATCAACGTCAACTCACTGACGTTCGACAACTTCGAACTGAATGCGCAGTATTACATCACGCCAACGTTTTTTGTCGGCGGCATGTACACCTATACGCGCGGTCATTACGACGCCAGCAACGGCAACTCGCATCCGAACTGGAATCAGTTTGGCCTGATGGCGGACTATAACCTCTCGAAACGCACGGATGTGTACGTCCAGGCCGTGTATCAGAAGGTCTCTGGTTCGACCGGAACGTTCCTTGACCAAGCCTACATCACGGGTACGGATAACTCGTCGTCGACTAACAAGCAGGTCGTTACTCGCGTGGCACTTCGACACTTCTTCTAACGTCCTGGCACGGCGGAGCGGCAGCAGCATTGAAGCTCCGCCCAAAGCACTCGCCTCTCGAGATCGAGCAAATGGGAGGCCGCTAAAAATGCATGCAACGCATCAGGATTTCTCGATTGCGCAGGATTTTCGTTGCGATTCAAATCGGAAGATAGGTCATCTCCCCACCGCACTTCACGAAGAAACTCATCATGCTGTCAAATTTACAACTCTCCACGCTAGTCGATTCCCGTCAGCCCGGCCGGTCGCTGCCTCAGCCTTTCTATACCGACAAGGCCGTGTTTGACCGCGAGCTTGAACTCATCTGGGAGCGGCAATGGCTGTTTGTTGGCATGACGGCGCAGATTCCGAAGTCGGGTAACTGGTTCACCGTCCAGATTGGCAGAAGCTCGATCGTGGTCATCCGTGACCGGGCGAAGGCCGTTCGTGCCTTTTACAACACCTGCCGTCATCGAGGCTCACGCATCTGCGCCGGCGACAAGGGTTCGTCCGGTACCCTTGTCTGCCCGTACCACCAGTGGACGTATGGACTCGACGGCAAGCTGATGTTCGCAAAGGAAATGGGGCAGGATTTCGACATGTCCGAGTTTCCCCTCAAGCCGGTGCATTGCGAAACCGTGGAAGGTTACATCTTTATCTCTCTGGCTGACGAGCCTGCTGCGTTCGACCAGTTCAGGGAGAAGGTCTCTCCATACATCCGGCCCCACGGACTCGACAACGCAAAAATTGCACACGAAACGACCATCATCGAGAACGGCAACTGGAAGCTCGTCCTCGAAAACAATCGCGAGTGTTATCACTGCACCGGCAGTCACCCAGAGCTCCTGAGGACCATTTCTGAATTCGATGGCCCGACTGACCCACGTTTCGGTGGTGACTACGCGATCAAATGCGAGAAGGACGAGGCGCGCTGGACGGCCGCAGGTCTGCCCCACCAACCCATCGAGACCGATGAGGGGTACCGGCTCGTACGCGTTGCCATGGAGCGCGGTCTGTCATTTACGATGAGTGGCGCGCTTGCCAGCAAAAAACTGCTCGGCACCAATCAAGATGCTGACGTGGGCTCGCTTCGTCTTTTGCGCTTCCCGAACACCTGGAATCACGTGCTGTCCGACCACGCGGTTGCGTTCCGAATTCTCCCGCTGAGTCCGACAGAAACTCAAGTGACGACCTGGTGGTTGGTCAGCAGCGAAGCGGTAGAAGGCGAAGACTACAACCTGGATGAGCTTACCGCTGTCTGGGCTGCAACCAATGCGCAGGACCAGAAGCTCGTGGAGGCGAATCAGCAAGGCATCAATTCGAAGGGCTATCAGCCGGGGCCGTATTCGCCGCTTGTCGAAAGCGGAGTGACGGAATTTATCAACTGGTATCTCGATACGCTTCGAAGCGAGCTGCGAGGCGCGCCCACCGTCATTCCTGTGGAGTGCACCCAAGCATGACCGGCAGTCCATTCGTTGAGGCGGCGTGCGTCGATATTCGAAGCGAGACTTGGAATGTCAAGACGTTCCGATTTCGGACGGGTAACCCGGACGGCGGGTTCGCGTTCAAGGCCGGACAGTACGTGACCTTGGGGCTGGAAATCGGCGGGGAGACTCTCTACCGCTGTTACACCGTCTCCTGTGCGCCGGAAAGTCAGGGGCCGGGCGAATTCGAAATTACGGTCAAACACTCGGCTGGCGGGCTGGTATCGACGTGGTTGCACGAGACGCTGCAGGTCAACATGAGAGTTCAGGTATCCCACGCTACCGGTGACTTCGTGCTGCCGCATGACCGTAGCGAGCCGTTGCTCTTCATTGCGGGAGGCGTCGGCATCACGCCTTTGATGTCCATGGCTCGGCAACTTCACGCGCAGGGAAAAGCAGCGGACATCGAGTTCCTGCAGTTCGCGAGAACGTCAGACGATATGCTCTTTCGTGACGAGCTGACAGAAATGGGCTCCGCATCGCGCGGGATTGTGCCGCGCTTTTTCGCCTCGCGTTCGAGCAACAGCGATTGTCAGCCGGGCAGGCTCTGTAGCGACTTACTGGATAAGTTTGTCCCCAGTTGGAAGTCGCGCAGGGTGCTGTGTTGCGGGCCGGATTCTTTCATGGCGGATATGCGAAAGGTCTTCGTTAGCAGCGGCGGCGACCCGACGAAATTCCATCAGGAGAGCTTCAACATTCCCGAGGCGCCTCCTGTGCACGCGGCCAACAATACTGGCGTCTCGGCCGTTCGTCTTTCGGAGTCTGGCTTTGATGTAATCTGCGAACCAGGAACCACGGTCCTGGACGCGGTGCACGCGTCGCCGCGTGGCGTAAAGATACCGAACGCCTGTCGGTCGGGCGTGTGCGGAACCTGCAAGCTGCGCATGCTCGATGGAAAAGTGGACATGCAGCACAACGGCGGGATTACGGACGATGAAGTCGATGAGGGCTACATCCTGACGTGCTGTTCAGTGCCACTTTCAAACATCACAATCAAGTATTGAGGGCGTTAGGTCCACAGGCTCCGCTTGCCAAAGGCAATTAGCCATTCGAGGAACGTGCGGGCAGGCGCGCTGAGTTCTTCGTTTTCGGTGTAGATGATGTATTCGGAAAGGCCGGTCTTGATGGAGATGTCGAGCGGCCGGACCAGCAGTGTTTCGCGCGCTTCGTGCGGGATACCATAGGCCCATGCCAGCGCAACACCTTTGCCGCTGCATGCGGCCCGATAGACAAGGTCGTAGTTCGACACGGTGATGTTTTTGTGCAATACGCCAGGCTGATATCCGGCTCCTTCAAACCACGCATCCCAAGAGTTGAATTCGGAGATTCCCGAGTCGAGCTCGATCAACTCACACTTCAGCAAGTCCTGAATGCTCTCGATGTTGTGCTCGTGCTGGTATGAGGGGGCACAAACCGGGAAGATTTCTTCTTCGAATAGCTTCACCTTGGTGATATTGGGCCAATGTCCGTCGCCGTAACGTATTGCCAGGTCGATAGGGTCTTGCCATGGGTCCACGGGTAAGTTGCTCGCCAATACCCGTATGTCGATGTCGGGGTACTGACTGCGGAAGTCGATGATGGCCGGCATTAGCCAGAAACTGGCCATCGCATTGCTTGCGGCGATGGTAACCGTGCTGGTATCCAGCGCTTCAATCATCGTGACTGCACGACGAATGGAATTGAGGCTTTGGGCGATGGCTTGCTGAAATATAAGCCCAGCGCGCGTCAACTGAATTTCCTTGTGACGTCGATTGAACAGCGTCACGCCCATCCGCTCTTCGAGCACCTGAATCTGCCGACTCACGGCGCCCTGAGACAAATGTAACTCCTCCGCTGCACGCGTGAAGCTCATCAGCCGGGCCGACGCTTCGAAAGCCGCAATGGTGTTGAGTGGTGGAAGACGTTTGCGCTGGGTTGCCACTTGTCAGCCTCGATAGGGGCAGGCCGATGCGCCTGCACGCGATTGAATGTCTGGATGTCCAGGAATGTACTGGATTCCAAAAAAGCAGGCTACGCGCGCGGCGTTAAACCGCCTCAGGAATTTCCCTAACCTTGTTTTGCCCGCCACATAAGGCGTCGAGTGGAAATCCCATGATATCAGCGAGTTGGGGCGCTTTTGATCTTGCATGAAAATTTTGATGCATAACCTCAACTCTTTTGAGTTTCGGCCCGAATTCTGGCTACCTAAGTTTGAGGCTCGACATTCACCTTTGGGTGGATTGCACTGACGGGCCTTCCTGATTCACTCAAGCGAAGACGAATAGATTGAAACTGGCGGAAAAATGAAATCTCACTATCAGGCTGTGGTCATTGGTGGCGGTGTGGTTGGTTGCTCGGTTCTCTATCACCTGACCAAGTTTGGTTGGAAAGATGTCGCGCTGCTTGAGCGCAAAGTACTGACGGCCGGCTCGACATGGCACGCGGCAGCGGGCTTCCATTCCATCAATAGCGACCCCAACGTGGTGCGGCTCCAGGCCTACACGATCGCGCTCTACAAGGAGATTCAGGAAATCGGCGACCAGGACGTCGGGCTGCACGTGCCGGGCGGCGTGGCCATGGCGGCGACGCCGGAG
This sequence comes from Burkholderia sp. GAS332, assembly GCA_900142905.1. Lineage (NCBI taxonomy): Bacteria > Pseudomonadati > Pseudomonadota > Betaproteobacteria > Burkholderiales > Burkholderiaceae > Burkholderia > Burkholderia sp. GAS332. The sequence goes on from FSRV01000002.1 coordinate 4,325,552, forward strand.
CGCTGGGAGTTCCTGCGTACTGAGGCGAGCCGGCACCGTTTCATGGGCATCGAGAGTGAGCTCATCACGCCCTCGGAGATCAAGGCGCTTTGCCCGCTCGCAGAGGTTGGAGAAGTGCTGGGCGGTTTGTGGACACCTGACGAGGGTCACCTTGATCCTTACGGCGCCACGCAGGCATATGCCCGCGCAGCCAGGAAACAAGGCGCTGAGATTCATCAGCATACGAAGGTGGAAAGCCTCGAGCAACAGCCTGACGGCACCTGGAATGTGTACACCGACAAGGGCGTTATCCATGCCGAGCACGTGGTCAACGCTGCAGGCCTGTGGGCGCGCGAAGTGGGAATGATGGCCGGCGTCAAGCTTCCGCTCATCCCGATGGAACACCATTACCTGATCACCGAGACGATTCCGGAACTCGAAGCGTTCGGCAAGGAAATTCCCGTCATGGTGGACCTGGACGGCGAAATATACATGCGACAAGAGCACAAGGGCGTGCTCTTCGGCGTCTATGAGAAAAACTCGACGCCGTGGTCGTTGGCGGGAACGCCGTGGGAGTATGGAGAGACCGACCTTCTTCAGCCGAATCTCGAGAAGCTTGAGAATGAACTCATGAAGGGCTTTGAGCGATTCCCGAGCGTGGGTAACGCTGGCATTAAGCGCATCGTGAATGGTCCCTTCACCTTTACCCCGGACGGGAACCCGCTCGTCGGTCCGGTGCGCGGCAAGCGAAACTATTGGGCCGCTTGCGGCTGCATGGCTGGTTTCAGCCAAGGCGGCGGTATGGGTCTCGCACTCGCGCAGTGGATGATTAACGGCGAGCCGTCGGACAACGTGTTCGGTTTCGACGTGGCGCGCTTCCCCAAGCTGACGCAGAACTTTGTCACCGCAAAAGCACAAGAATTCTACGAGCACCGCTTCTACCTCGCCCGTCCGAACGAGCAGTGGCCTGCTGGTCGCCCGATGCGGACCACGCCGCTCTATGAGTATCAGCAGGACAAAAACGCGGTCTTTGGCGTCAGCTACGGACTCGAGACGCCGATGTGGTTTGCGCGTCAGGGCGATGAAGCGTTTGAGACGCCTACTTTCAAGCGTTCGAATGCGTTTGACGTCGTCGCTGAAGAATGCACAAATGTTCGTGAAAACGTCGGATTGTTTGATGCAAGCGGATACGCCAAGTACGAGGTAACCGGTCCCGGCGCCTATGCGTGGCTCGACCGCATGTTCGCATCGAAGATTCCTGCAGTGGGACGAGCGCGCCTCGCACCGATGCTCGGGGAGTCCGGACGACTGATGGGCGACCTGACCATTCTCCGCCCGGCAGAGGAGACATTCTTCATCACCGGTTCGGGCTATTTGCAAGAGTGGCACATGCGCTGGTTTGAATCGTATCTGCCTTCGGATGGGTCCGTCCGGATCGAGAACCGAAGCGACTCGCTTTCCATGCTGGCAGTTGCCGGGCCCAAGGCAGCCCAACTGGTCGAGCGACTTGTCGGCAAAGTGGCTGTCGATGCGGCGAAGCCACTGCTCTCTGTGACTCACGCAGAAGCTGGGATCGTGCCTGTGATGATGGCTCGCATGTCTCTGACGGGCGAGTACGGCTTCGAGCTCTATTGTGAGTCTACCTACGTGCGCACGCTGTACAAGCAGCTATTCGAGAGCGGCAAAGACCTCGGTCTGCGCGAATACGGCGTATGGGCGCTACTTTCGATGCGTCTGGAAAAAGGCTTCGGTATCTGGTCTCGCGAATTCGCACCCGAGTACACACCGTTCCAGAACGACCTCGGCCACTTTGTCGACCTTGCGAAAGCTCACTTCATCGGCCGGGAAGCGGCAATAAAGGCGAAGGATGAGACGCCAACACACAAGCTTGTGATGCTCGAAGTGGAAGCCACTGACGCGGATGCGAGCGGATTCGAGCCCATCTGGATTGGCGAGAAGGTCGTTGGTTTCACCACGTCCGGCGGATACGGGCATACGGTGAAGAAGAGCCTGGCGCTTGGCTACATTGAGACATCGTCTATCAACGCCGATACGAACTACGACGTTCACGTGCTCGGCGAGCGTCGAGCTGCAAAGCTTGTTTCGCAAGTCCCTTATGACCCGACGGGCGCCCGCATGCGTGCGCCAAAGTAATCCAGGAAGTGATTGAAATGAAGATTCTGGTAGGCGTAAAGCGTGTCCCCGACCCGAACGTCAAAGTTCGTGTACGCGGTGACGGTGCCGGTGTTGACCTCGCAAACATCAAGATGACCGTCAACCCCTTTGACGAGATTGCGGTCGAAGCGGCGGTAAGGTTGAAGGAGAAAGGCGACGCGTCCGAAGTAGTGGTCGTGTCCTGTGGAACTGCTCAGTCACAGGACGCACTGCGGACGGCATTAGCGATGGGCGCGGACCGGGCGATTCTCGTTCAGACCGATGCCGAACTGCAGCCGTTGGCCGTTGCAAAGATCATGAAAGCGTTGGTCGCCCGGGAGGCTGCAGAACTTGTGCTCATGGGTAAGCAGGCTATCGATGACGACTCCAATCAGACCGGGCAGTTGCTCGCTGCGCTGCTTGATGTACCTCAGGCGACGTATGCCTCGTCAATTGAGCGACGCGGCGACCAGCTCGTGGTCGTGAAGGAAACCGATGACGGGCGCGAAACGGTCGAGATGGATTTGCCCGCTGTCATTACGGCAGACCTTCGATTGAACGAACCGCGCTACGTGACACTCCCAAACCTGATGAAAGCGAAGAAGAAACCGCTGGAGGTTATCGAGGTCGGAGGCCTGGACGTCGATGTCGCGCCACGTTTCCGCACCGTGAGCGTACGTGAGCCAGCGCTGCGCAAAGCGGGCGAAATGGTTCCCGATGTGGCCACCCTTGTGTCGCGTTTGCGCGCCGAGACCACCTTAAACAAAAGGTAGATCCATGGCTATTCTTGTTATCGCAGACGTCCTTGACGACACCCTGCTTCCATCGACCTTCAACACTGTAACGGCGGCGCGCGAAATCGCGAGCTACGCCGGCGGCGAGGTTCATCTTCTGCTGGTGGGCGGCCATTTCGACGAGTCCGAAAAGTGCGCTTGTCGACTTCCCGTTGGAAAGATTCTGACAGCTACCTCGTCGGGCCTTGCTGATCGAAACGCCGAGGGTGTCGCAAGGACCGTTCTCGCATTGGCCAGGAACGGTTACACCCACATTCTCTTTAGCGCCGCGAGCTTCGGCAAGAGCGTCGCACCGCGCGTCGCCGCAAAGTTGGATGTCGCGCAGATCTCTGATATCACGGCAGTCAAAGGACAATCACTCTTCGAGCGGCCTACGCATGCCGGCAACGTGATTGCAACCGTTGAAGCGCTTGATGCCGTTAAGGTTATCACTGTGCGCTCTACTGCGTTCACCGCAGCACAGACTGGAGAGAGTGCGGCGCCAATTGGCATGTGCGATGCCGAAACGGACGGGCGTTATGCTCGGGTTACGGAACGACAGCATGAAGTCTCCGACAGACCAGACCTGGCGTCGGCAAAAATCATTGTCTCGGGTGGCCGGGGCTTGGGCAGCAAAGAAAACTACGACCGCATCCTGACTCCGCTGGCAGACAAGCTTGGTGCGGCCCTGGGCGCATCGCGGGCCGCGGTAGACTCCGGTTTCGCCCCAAATGACCGCCAGGTCGGACAAACAGGGAAGGTTGTCGCGCCCGACGTGTACGTCGCGATTGGTCTTTCCGGCGCCATCCAGCATCTCGCAGGGATGCGCGAATCGAAAATCATCGTCGCTGTGAACTCTGACCCAGATGCACCGATTTTCGGAGTTGCAGACTACGGCCTGGTTGCCGACCTCTTTACGGCAGTACCTCAGTGGACTGAGGCCCAATAAGCGTTGTGACTGACCACATAGACTCGGTCAAGAGATTGGCGAGTTAAATTTTATCTAAGACCTCAGGAGGCACCTATGAACTATCGTAAGATTCTAGGAATAGCGGCGGTTACCTTCAGCTTTGCCGGCCTGTCTGCGCCGACGTTAGCCGCAACCACCTCGCCTTGGTGTAGTTCGGGGAAGCCCATCAAGTTCGCAGAAATCGGCTGGGACAGCGGAAAGTTTTTCACTGAGGTCGCTCGCTACGTGCTCGAAAAGGGCTACGACTGCAAGACTGAAACGGTGAATGGTTCAAACTCCATTACGCTCGGCGCTGTCGCAAGTAACGACCTCCAGGTCTTCGTTGAGTACTGGAACGGTCGTACTGCGGCTGTTGAAACCGCAGCCAAGGACGGAAAAGTCAAGGTCATAGGCGACCTGGTAAAAGGCGGAAGTGTCGAAGGATTCTACGTGCCTGCTTACGTAGTTCAGGGTGACCCGAAGCGCGGCATTAAAGCTGTGGCGCCTGACCTGAAATCCGTGTCGCAGCTTCCCGGTTTTAGCAAGATTTTCGTTGACCCCGAAGACCCGACGAAAGGGAGCATTCTCAACTGTCCAATCGGCTGGCAATGCGAATCTGACAACACTCAAAAGCTGAAGGCCTACAAGCTTGATGCTGCGTATACCAACACTCATCCGGGGACCGGGGCAGCAATGGATGCAACCATCGCGTCGGCTTACGAGCGTGGCAAGCCGATTGTCTACTACTACTACCAACCGTCGACCCTGCTCGCGCGATACCCGTCGATCAGGCTGGACGAACCGTCGTTCAACGAGAGGTGCTGGAAGACCATCAATAACAGTAAAGATTCGGATCCTTGTCCGTCGGCGTCCCCTGTAACGAATCTGAAGATTGTAGTGTCGGCCCCCTTCGCGGCAGCCGACAGCACCACGGTCGACTTTCTAAACAAAATGTCGTTGCCCATGTCGGCGGTGAATCAGGCGCTTGCAAGCATGGGAGCGACAAAGGCAGACCCACGGTCCCTTGCAATCCAATACCTGAAGGCAAATCCGCAGGAACTCGCTACGTGGGTTCCTGCTGACGTGGCGAAGAAAGTTGAAGCGTCGATTTCGAATTAGGTACGATGCCTGTTGCCCTTGGTGGGCAATAGGACCTGGAGGCAGAACTGTGAACGGTATATTCTTCTCGGTGAATCTGGCTGATACCATCAATCAGGGTTTCACCCGAATGGTCCAGCAGTACGCTGACCAGTTCCACGCAGTCAGTACCTGGTTGCTGGTATGGGTGCTCAACCCGGTTGAACATGGGCTCCAAGCGACACCACCTGTCATTCTTTTGCTGGCCCTTGGCGTATTGGCGTGGCTGGGCACTCGACGGCTTGGACCGACTCTCTTGATGGTTGCACTTATCTACTGCATCGGTTGCCTGGGTCTGTGGAGCAAACTCATCTCGACAGTCTCCATCATGGTTGTATCGTTGCTGGTAACGGTAATCATCGGGATTCCAATGGGCATCGCGATGGCCAAGTCGAAAGCTTTGAGAAGAGTGCTCAACCCCGTTCTCGACATGATGCAGACACTGCCGTCCTTCGTGTACCTTATTCCGGTCCTGATGCTTTTCGGACTTGGCCGCGTGCCGGCCGTATTCGCGACCACGGTATACGCCTTGCCGCCGCTGATGCGCTTGACAGAACTCGGTCTTCGGCAGCTACCGGAGGACGTGCTCGAGGCGTCTCAAGCCTTCGGCGCTACGCCAATGCAGCAACTATTTGCCGTTGAACTACCGCTTGCGTTGCCGTCGATTATGGCCGGCATTAACCAGGCGGTGATGATGTCACTCGCCATGGTGGTCATCGCTTCGATGATTGGTGCGAAAGGTCTCGGGGAGGACGTTCTGGCAAGTATCAACAACCTTGATATGGGGCAGGGAATCCAGGCGGGCCTTGCCATCGTCATGCTCGCAGTGGTTTTCGACCGCATTACGCAGGCATATGGTCGCTCGCGACGTGAGCGTCTGAAAACGGCTAAAGCAAACAAGCAGCCTATCCGTAACTCGAGCGCAGCAACTGCGGACAAGCAGGAGGCAAAAGCATGAGCGCCACGCTGATTGAGCTGAGGAATGTCTACAAGATATTCGGCAGGGATTCGGGAAGTCTCCGTGCGGCTCAGGACGCCGCACGCAATGGCGGCAGCCGACAGGACATTCTTGAAACAACGAACTGCACCGTCGCAGTCCGTGATGTTTCACTGGAAATCTGTGAGGGCGAAATCTTCGTCATCATGGGCCTGTCAGGGTCCGGAAAGTCGACGTTGGTACGTCACTTCAACCGTCTCATTGAGCCGACGTCCGGCCAGTTGCTGTTTCGCGGCAAGGACCTTTTAAAGCTGTCCAAAGCGGAGATGCGAAAGGTTCGGCGGTATAACATCGGCATGGTGTTTCAGAGCTTTGCACTGTTGCCGCACAAAACGGTGATGGAAAACATCATCTTCGGGAGGACACTGCGAGGCGACTCGAAATCCGCTGCCATGGCAGACGCCGAGAAATGGCTTGATGGGCGCATGGGCTTGCGTGGATACGGAAACAAATTCCCGGATGAACTCTCGGGCGGAATGCGCCAGCGCGTCGGCCTCACGCGTGCACTCGTGTCGGATCCCGACATACTTCTGATGGATGAGGCGTTCTCCGCACTGGACCCATTGATTCGAGCTGACCTGCAAGACCTGTTACTTGAGATGCAGAACGAACTGCAGAAGACCATCATTTTCATTACACACGACATTGATGAAGCCATGAAGCTCGGCTCTCGAATCGCCATCATGAAAGATGGGGAAGTCGTTCAGGTGGGTACCCCTGAGCAGATTCGTGATAATCCTGCGAACGACTATGTGCTGCGCTTCTTCAAGAAAGCCGCAGCTCACTGAGCGCGGTTCAAGCGGCAACGTCAAACGGACGACGTATGAAACGAAGCTCGTACGGTCAAGCAGAGGAGGCGGCCACACGCTACAGGCAGGAAATACAACAAGCCTTTAAAGGAGAGGTGCTGGGTCAGAGGTTGTTTTTTGAATTGTCTCGCCATTACCGAAAGGATTCGTATGCAAGACGTGCTTTCCAGCTTCTGACCGAGGTCGAACGAGAGACGGGGGCGTTGCTGCGAGAGTTATTGGTAAGGCACGGAATTGAATGCCTCGCGCCGACAGCATCGACCGCAAACGAGTCCGCTGTCGAGCAGGGTTTGAAACTCCGCACATGGGACATGCTGATGCTCGAAATGTCCCGAAGGATTTCACCGGCCGTCGTTCGATTCGAAGCGTTGCTGCGCGACGCGCCCGCTGCTGACCAGGAGTGCATTGAACTTCTCGTCGCGCACGAGCGCGTCCTTGAGGCCTTTGTGCAGTGGAGACCACTTCGGAGCAATGATGCGCTTAGGCCAGCCCTGCGTTACCTGCGCCAGGTGAGGTACTACAATCAGGGCCTAAAATTTTAGTAGTGACAGTTGCGGACTACCTCGAGTATGTGATTCCAAACTTGAATGTGACGTTCTATCCTGCTCTGGACGAGGTCTGGAGCAACATACGATGCTCGCCGGAGAGTTGGCAAAGAATACTAGGGCAGATGTTTGATGCCGATATCTGCTGGCGAAGGTGAATGCTGAAGCGTTGGAGCTTGCAATTATGTCACCACGAGACTGCTTGATAATTGAGGAATACTGGAGAAATGTGTCGCCAGACGATGGCATCGTTGCGTCCCGTTGGCGAATACCGAACGAACGAGGCACAAGTTTCGAGCACGCAGGTCTAGCGGATTTCTTCACTGTCGCCATACACCTTACATCGACCCGCATGATTTTCTATCACGCCGGCGAAGTTGTGTGGAGTGGCTTTGTCGCCCCCGGTTCGATGCTGATTACGCAACCCGGAGTGAGCGCAGCGGTGCGATTCCATTCTTCGTGCGACGTGTTGCACATATTCCTGCCTGTGCAGTGCGTCAGGTGTTATTTTTCAGCGGGCAATATGGAGAACGCGCCTCCTCCAATGGTCTTGGACTGGAGAGGGCTGACGTACGATACTAGGATTGCAAAACTCGCGCTGTTTTTATTGGATGCGGAAGACTGTGCTGCGACATTTCGCTATCAATATGCTTGCGCAATTCGGGATGCAATTATCGCGAGATTGCTTTCTCACGGTGTGAGTTCGAGGAACGCGCTAGCCGGTCGGAATCGCCGTGCATCGCTTGCCACGTGGAGACTTGAACGTGCGGTGGAATTCATCGATGCGCACCTCGATGACCAGATCGCGCTGAAAGATATCGCCGCGTGTGCGGGTGTTACGCCTATGCATTTTGCTGCCCAGTTCCGCATTGCCATTGGGACCTCGCCCCATCAGTACTTGATGCTTCGACGGATTGAGCGCGCCAAGTCGCATCTTTTGAATGCAGACAATAGGATTCTCGATGTAGCACTTGCCTGTGGCTTTCGCTCGCATGCCCACTTTAGCACTGTTTTCAAGAGCCTTGTAGGCACTTCGCCGAACGGATGGCGGGCGGAACGATTAAAAAGAGCAAGCGCAACCGGAGCCTTATCGGGATGGGCGTTCGGAACTCAAGGCTCGTCAATCTAAAGCTGCAGAGCAAGTATGACGGCGGCGCATTTTCTGAGGCAAACGCAGAATGCGAACTTGGAAATCCTTGGTTCCGCGGACAGCATCATCAGGCTGGTGGTCACCCCGGCAAGGCAAACGGATCTGTCACGTGAGGGAGAGAGGAATACCGCAGCGCTATAAGCTGAAGTGGCCGAGCCGGTAAATGCGGCAAGCAGGGCGCATGCTTCAGTAAGCGAGTTGGCGCTCGGCAACTCGACTGCTAGATCGAACATCAAAACATCCGATACTCACGAACGTTGAAAATTCGAAATGTGCACGTTGGTCGGATACCTCCGTGTTGAGATGGGTTCACGCCTTAACGACGCGCTAGATGAGGCGCACATTGCGAGCGAAATAGTTTGATCTTTGTGTGAATTCTTGCCTAATGCCTTTCGTATCTGGCGGCAGTAGTCGAAGTGTCGACAAGGCAGAGCTCGATGAGCCCACCTACTTGTGAGAATGCCCGATGTCGTTTTGCCACACGGTCAAGTTTTCGAACGCGAGTTTTCGAGTCGCACCCGAGCAAAGGAGTCTCGTTCGATGGTTCATGGTGCATTACTTTCGTTCTATTCGCCGCGCCTGTAGACCTTGTTGTCCCGCACGACCGTGCTGAGTCCGCGTAGTCGATGTGCCAGTACCATGAGCGCCAGCGACGATGCAAAGAGAGCGCAGTGATTGCCAGGATGGTTTTCGGACTTGCGCGGCGAGTAAATTTTGCAAGCTGAGAGAGCTTGTGATTAGCGGCATATATACCGTGCTAATACGCTAGCTGGTCGTGCGATTTCAAAAGCGGTAGGAGGAGAGCCAAGGGACAATTATCCCAAACGCAGCACGCGGGTTCGAATGCCGCCGGGGAGCAAATCTTGGCCGCGAGTTGTACCCTTGAGCGCTCGACGTGAGGTGAAACGCGGCGTTCCCTGGAAACGCACGGATTCCACGTATAGTGACTTCCGGTCGCCCCGATCAAGGAGAAGCGAGATGCCTAAAGCGTTTTCGGTTCCTATTACTCCGCAAGGAAAGTCCGCATTGGCGACGCTGCCGCCGTGGCACTACTCCAGCGACTGCCTCGCCGTCGAATACTGGGCGGATCAGAACGCGATCGCGGCGCTCCTGCCGCCTGGCGTTACGGTGGACGAGAAATCCGAAGGCCGGGCCTTCTTCTGGTTTCTGGATTGGCAATTCACGGGTTCCAATGACGAATTGACGGACCCGGCGCGGTATCAGTACCGCGAGGCTTTCGTTCTGGTCGAGGCGATCTTCGACGGTGTTTCGGTCAACTATTGCCCTACATCTTCGTCGATAGCGACGCCGCCATCGCGCGCGGATGGGCGCAGGGCTTTCCGAAAAAACTTGCCAGCGTCTACCAGACTCGCAGTTTCTCCGCGCCCAGCCTGGTGGCCGCGCCGCTTGCCAAAGGAAGTCGCTTCGGCGCCAGTGTATCCGCCCACGGTGAGCGGCTGGCGACCGCTCGTATCCAGCTCGAGGAACCTGTCGCCAACGCGGCGGCCGTGTTCAATCGGCCAACCGCGATGCGCCGCTACTTTCCTCAACTCGCAGCGGGACTGCAGGAGAAGCCACCGGTCGATGAACTCACCATGTCGCTCACGGACAATCTCGCGATCGTGGATGTCTGGCCCGGTTCGGCCGAACTGGAGATTCCCGAGGTCGCCGGCGATGACATGCATCTTGTTGCGCCCGTGCGTGTCGGACGTGGTTATCGGCTCGGTATGGCGTATTCCGTGAGTGACCTGCGCATTCTGAGAAACTACGTCGAATGATCGTCTGAGCGTCCCTATTCGTTGACAAGGGGCGAGGTTGGGAGGGGCGCTTTCGATGCGAGCGCCATTGAAACATCAGTCCAGGAGTTACTCTTATGCCACTCTACACCTTGATTACTCAGGACGGTGCACTCAGCAGCGAGGCCAAGGCTAGGCTTGCGATGGAACTGACGACCCTGCATTCCGAGTACGCGGGCGTACCGAAAAATTGGGTACATGTCGTGTTTCAGGACTATGCGCAAGGCAGTGCCTTCACCGCCGGAGAACCGGCGGCAACGGCAGCCCTCACGCTCTTGATGCGCGCCGGGCGGCCGCCAGAATACAAGCGGGAATTGATACAGCGTCTGTGGAAACTGTTTCAGACCGCGACGGGTGCACCGGATGACCAGATTGTCATCGGCATTCAGGACGTGCCAGCCAGTCAGGCGATGGAGATGGGAGAGGTCATGCCGGACGTTGCGAACGAGTAAGGCGACAGTGCCGCCAAGGGCATCTACTGCTCGAAGCGCGGCTCCAGCTTAGACCGTAATCAGCCGGTGCTTTGCCTCTGCTGAGCTCGTCAGTTTTCCCTTGAAGCTCAGATACTTGGGGGCATGCGTCAGTGCCACTGGTCATATAGGATGCTCGTGCGCTAGCGAGAAATGGCACTACGTCAGCGTACTCCTGCTTTCGCCTCACCGGCCGATGTGGATTTGTCTTTGCGTCGCGGCGTAGTATTGGGCCTTGCGAGAGCACGTGCAGTTCCCGATGCGTCGAAGACCGAAGAGTAGCTACAATCGCACTGACGGAACTGGATTCCCACATGGATCTGTGAGGAACGTGATATGGATAATGCTGCCAATGAGGCTGTTGACGCCAGAATCCAGCTGCAAGAAGCAACTGCCGAGTTTGCTAAGGTCCTCTGGCACCTGCACACTTTCAGCATTGGTGAGGTTGTGAGCCATGTCAGCCAATTTATGACCCTCGGGCCTGGCCATTTGATCATTACGGATACACCAGTGGGTGTCGGCGGGGGCATGAAGTCGTTTTAGGTACTTGCCGCCGGCGACGTCGTGGAAATTTCAGCGATGGGCTGAGCACGCGGCGCCATCAGGTCACGTACGAAGGTAATTCTGGCGACCTGTAGTACCGTTGATGCCATTGCCATTGCCATTGCCATTGCCATTGCCATTGCCATTGCCATTGCCATTGCCATTGCCATTGCCGTCCCAGCGCTTTCGCACGGCCACATCGGCCGTCGATATTTTTTCCCCGAGCTCAACATGCGAAAACTGCTTTCCGTGGACCCGGCCAAAATTGGCCGGCCGCTGGGTCAGGCATCGCCTGACGCGATACCGGAGGCGCTCTGTGACGGGACACCTGCCCCGTTAAGACTGGCGCTGGAGCAGCTACTTGGACCAGGACGAGTGTTACATCGACTGATCGACCTTGTCCGATATGCCTCCGATGCCAGTCCATACCGGCTCGTGCCGCAGGTCGTAGTGGTCGCGCATGATGCGAACGACGTGGCAAAGGTTCTCGATTTCTGTGCGCAGACGGGTCGGCACGCCACGTTTCGCGCTGCTGGAACGAGTCTAAATGGGCAAGCCCAATCAGATGGGATACTCATTGATGTGCGCAAGTCTTTCAGCGGCATCAAGCGTATCGGAACGGGAGGACTGACGCTCACGGCCGGTGCAGGAACGATCCTTTCCCACGTAAACGCTCATCTGGCAGCGTACGGACGCAAGATGGGGCCGGACCCGGCAAGCTCCGCGGCGTGTACGCTCGGTGGCGTAGTTGCCAACAACGCAGGCGGCATGCGATGCACGGTATCTCAGGATGCCTACCACACCGTTAGTGCAATAACGTTTGTGCTCGCATCCGGGACGAAAGTCGACACCTCGGACCCAGACGCTGAAAGACATTTCCAGGCAAGCGAGCCCGCGCTCGCAGAAGGACTCTTGGCGCTACAGGCAGAAATTCTCGCTGACAACGAACTCGTCGAGCGCATCCAGAAGAAATACTCGATCAGAAACACGCATGGGTACCGGCTTAACGCATTCCTGGACGGTCGCACTCCGCTTGAGATATTCCGTCGCTTACTGGTGGGCAGTGAGGGAACACTTGGTTTCATTTCTGATGTGACATTTGAAACCGTTGCGGTTCCCGCAATCACCAGCGTTGCATGGATTGCCGTTGCGTCAATTGATGAGGCAATCGCACTTGTCCCGGAGCTGGTCGCGCTCGATGCGGGGGCCGTTGAGTTGATGGTCGCCCCCGCCTTGCGAGCGGCGGGCACCGCGTTTCACGGCACCCCTGAATACTGGAAAACGCTGGACTTGAAGGCGGCGGCGTTGCTCGTGGAACTCGGCGCTGGCGATGAGCAGAGTCTGACCGAAAAGCAGGCTCGCGTCATGCATCTGACCGACCAGGTCACGCTGCTGGCCGACTTGACCTTTACCGATCGCGCGGAGGCCATCGAGCTGGCTTGGCATGTGCGGGAAGGCCTTCTGGGTCTGGTCGGAAAGCAGCGGCCGCAGGGCTCGATGCTGATAACGGAGGACGTCTGTTTTCCACCTCGACTCTTGGCAAAGGCCGCTCACGACCTGCAGGCGCTCCTCGAGAAACACGGTTTTGTCCCTGGCGTGGCAGGGCATGCAGCCCACGGAAATCTGCACTTCACGCTCACCGCGCGACTTGACGAGGAAAATGATAGGACTAGATATTCGCAGTTCATGGAAGAGCTTGTCGACCTCGTGGTGCGCAAATACGACGGCTCCCTGAAGGCGGAGCACGGAACCGGCCTGAATATGGCGCCCTTTATCGAGCACGAATGGGGCGAGCGGGCGACCAGCATCATGTGGCGTGTCAAGGCGCTCGCCGACCCGCATGGCGTTCTCGCACCGAACGTGATCCTCACCAGGGATAAACAGATTCACCTGAAATCTCTCAAGTCGCAGCCGCCCATAGACGAGATTGCTCAAGCCAGTCAGTGCATTGAATGCGGGTTTTGCGAGCCGGTATGCCCGAGCCGCAATGTTACGATGACCCCGCGGCAACGAATCGTCGTGCGCCGCGAAATGGCCCGGCAGCCCGAGGACTCTCAGGTCCTGCGGCGGCTGCAGGAGCAATATCAGTACGACGCTATCCAGACTTGTGCAGGAGACGGGACCTGTTCACTGCCTTGTCCAATTGAAATCAATACCGGCGAGCTGATGCGCGAGTTCCGCCGTCGTTCTCAGACCGAGGTCTCGGAACGCGTTGCGCTATCTGTCGCCAGGAATTGGGGCGCCGTCGAGCGCGTCAGTACCGTCGCACTGAGTGGAGCGAAGTATCTCGGAGACGCTTTGGGCTGGCGCTCAGTGAAAGCAATTGCAGATACGGGGCGCAAGGTCGTCAGCACGGACATACTCCCTACCGTGCCCGGACCCATGCCTAAGCCGGCCGCAACCCGAATGCCTGAAACCTCACGGGATGGCGCCGACGCCGTCTACTTCACGGCTTGCGTCAATCGTATGTTTGGTCGCGACCCCGACGCGCCTCGCGACGCGATCTCTATCCAGGAAGCGCTCGTTCGAGTCTCACGTCGCGCCGGGAAAAATTTGTGGATTCCACCGGATATCAAGGGTTTCTGCTGCGCAACGCCGTTCAGCTCTAAGGGCTATGCAGAAGCGCATCGCTATATGGTGACATCGATTATCGAGGCATTGTGGCAATGGACGGATGAAGGGCGATTGCCTGTCGTTGTGGACGCCGCATCATGCACCCATGGTCTGGTCGCTGAGGTCGCGCAGCATCTTGACCCCGGGCTGTGCGAGAAGCACTCGCGCCTGAAAATCGTGGATGCGGTCACGTGGTGCGCGGACCTGTTACCAGAGCTCAAGGTGACCACGTCAATCAAACGCATGGTCTTGCATCCCACCTGCGCGATGATGCATCTGAACCTGTCGGGGCAACTCAAGCAAGTGGCGCAACATATGGCACAAGAGGTGGTCATTCCAATTGGCGCGACCTGCTGCGGAACCGCGGGCGACAGAGGGCTTCTGCATCCAGAGCTCGTAGCCTCGGCCACGAGGGAAGAGCATGGATACGTGGATGCGAACCCGGCCGACGCCTATGTTTGCTCAAACCGTACCTGCGAGATGGGGTTGAGGCACGTTACTGGGCGACCTTACGAGTCTTTCGTATTCAGTCTTGAGCAATGCACCCGGGAGACCTGAATGGCACGCAACACCGCCTCTTGATGAGCGTCGCTGATCTGTGCGCGCTGGATAGAAACCGTGCTTCTGCGAGTAGGGCAATGGCACGTGCTCACCAGAATCAGGACATTCTTCGAGAAACATCGGCGCGATGCGTTGACATCGGACCTGCCGGCTGGGCGCACAGGCGGACGCGCCCAGCAGCGACTACTCACGTGAAAGGAGATGCAAGACGGCAAAGACGGCAGTCGAATACATGGTGGGTGCGCTGGCAAAGGAGGACATAAAGCGCATTTTTGGTGTCGTAGGCGACTCGTTAAGCGGCTTGCAACACACGCGAACCAGCGCGAACAAACGCGGTCGCGGTCGTTCGCTGGAGTGAGGTCAAGGAATCGCAGCTCGTCAGTCTCCTCCTGGCTCTTGGCGATGAATGCAAGCATCCGGCGGGTCCACCGGTCGATGTCGCCGCGAAGTGTGCCTCTCCAGATCGTGGCGCGCATGGCATCGGCGATCCTGCGCAGTTGCCGTTCGTTCTCGCTCCGTGTTTCCTCGGCGAGTTTGCTTTCGTGAATATCAGTCGAGCGACCGTACCACTTCACGATTTCGCCGTTTTCGTTCCGCGTGGCGGTGGCCTTGCATTGGAACCAGCGATACGTACCGTCCGTCCCACGGATCCGATGGACCGAATCGTACGCGCCTCCCGTCTTGAGGGATGTCTGCCACGCTTCCATGTCGCCGGCGCGTGCTTCCAGCGGTACACCTCATCGTGCTGCAGCATTCTTGCGACGATATTGACCGGTTTGCGCGCCGCTAGACTTCTTGCTCCGGTTCTTCTTTCAAGTTAGCCGTGAGGCGGACTGTCCCGGGCGGCGAGAAAGGCATTCAACGCAAGTCCCAGCGGCGGCGATGCCGACGGCAGCACGAGTGATCGACTTGGACGCAGGCCGTCCCAGTAACCCCGAGTATGCCGGCCTCGACTTTCCTCGGGCGGGGGCTTTCTATTGCCTGTCGCCACGGCGTAGTAAGTGAAAACACCTACCGTCCGAATCCAAATAACGCTTTAACTTCTTTCGATTCGAAACTAGAATCTTTCGAAACAAAAGCGTTTTCTTTCGAGATCGGAGACATGCTGTCAAACAAGAGTTCCCTGAGGAGGCGGCTGCAAATCGTCGAAATGGTCCGCAAGCGCGGAGAGGTTTCTGTCGAGGAGCTCAGCCAGGCGTTCGACGTGTCGAGCGTGACCATACGCACGGACCTGACTTATCTCGAGCAGCAGCGTTATCTTGTCCGGTCGTTCGGGAAGGCCCGCTATCTCGCGCAGAAGCTTGGGGACAATGTCCTGGTACCTGAGGCGGATGGAGCAGCGCGCAAGGCGTCTGAAACCACGATCGCCCGTTTTGCCGCCGAGGCCGTTGACGATCACGAGTCGCTAATGATAGGCGCCGGCGAGATTGTTCACAAAATCCTGCCGTTCCTGTCTGATCGGTCAAATCTTGCCTTACTCATGCAGGACATTGGGATGGCGCAAACGGCGCAGCGCTTTTTGCATTGCGAGCTACTGCTGACGGGTGGCCAACTCGAAGAGAACGCCACGGTCATGACAGGCCCTGACGCAGAAGCCTCGGTGACACGACGGTCAATTGACCTGTGTTTCCTGGAGGCGTCGGGACTCGACCGCGACGGCAACCTGCTTTGCGCAGACCCTGCAGTGGCTCGCGTGCTTGAGGCAGCGCGGCGAGTGGCTGCCAGAACGATCGTCGTTGCGTACCAGCCGCAGCTAAATGAGCGCGAGGGTGAAGTTTTCGCGAACGTTGCTGACGTGGACGCGCTGCTTATTGATGACGGAATCGATCCACCGACAATGGAACTGATGCCTCGTAAAGGGCTTCAGCTGCACAGAAGGGAAAGCGGAATCCTTGAGTTCCGTAAATCCACCACTTAGTCCTATCAGAGGAAGAGACAAATGAAGTTGATGCCCCAAACCCTTGCAGTCGCCCTGGCAGCCGCCACGACCCTCGCCGCCGCGCCGTTCGCGCACGCCGATCAGATCACAATTGGCGCCTCCCTGCTGACGCAACAGCACCCGTTCTACGTTGCACTGGCAGACGCGATGAAACAGGAAGCACAGAAGGATAACGCCAAGCTCGACATTTCGATCGCCAATCAGGATCTGAGCAAACAAATCGCTGACGTTCAGGACTTCGTGACACGTAAGGTGAATGTCATCGTGATGTCGCCGGTGGATTCGAAGGGCGTCAAGGCGGCCGTAATGACCGCGGAGAGGGCCGGCATTCCCGTAGTTACCGTGGACATTGGCGCGCAAGGGGTCGAGGTTGCCTCCCATATCGCGACCGATAACTATGCCGGCGGCCAGATGGCAGGCCAGCTCATGTGCAAGGTGCTGGGCGGAAAGGGCAAAGTGGGTGTGATCGATTATCCGACGGTCCAGTCAGTGATAGACCGGGTTACGGGTTTCAAGAAGGCCCTAGCCGCTTGCCCAGGCGTACAGATTGTCGCCGTCCAGCCGGGTGTCACGCGAGCCGAAGCATTGACGACAGCGCAGAACATGCTCCAGTCCCACCCGGACCTTGACGGCATCTTCGGGTTCGGAGACGACGCCGCGATGGCGGCCGCAGTCGCCGGCAAATCTGCGGGCAACCACGTCAAGGTCATCGGCTTTGACGGCATGCCGGAAGCGCGCGCGGCCGTCGACAAGAATCCCAATTTCGTTGGCGTCATCCGTCAGTACCCCGAAAAAATGGGTGCTATTGCGGTCGACACGGCCGTTAAGGTGGCCGAGAAGCAACAGGTTGCGAAACTGATCCCCGTGACGCCTGGGGTCTATCTACACGAAGCCACAAAATGAACGCGAGCCCGAATAGCCTGAGCGCCCAGGCATCGGGCGCGCGCTTCGCCGATCACGCCGGCTCCCCGTTCATAGAGTTGCGGTCGATCGCCAAATCGTTTGGCCCTGTCGAAGCGATCAGGAATGTTTCGCTGACGTTGCGAAGTGGCCGAGTCCACACGATTCTGGGCGAAAACGGTGCCGGGAAGTCGACCCTGATGAAGATCCTCGCGGGTGTGCATGAACCGACCAGGGGTGAACTGCTGCTGCGCGGACAGCGCGTCGCGTTCGCCAACCCGTCCGAATCTCAGGCGGCCGGCATTTCGATCATCTATCAGGAACTCAGTCTCGCGACCAACCTGAGTGTGGCTGAGAACATCTTCGCGGGCCACGAGCCGCGGCGGTTCGGGATCGTGGACTTCAAATCTCTATTCCGGCAGGCGCAGGATCTGCTTGACGATCTCGGGATCGCTATCGATGCACGTGTGCACGTCGCCCGCCTGTCGATGGCGCAGCGGCAACTTGTCGAAATCGCGAAAGGACTGAGCCGCAATGCCGAACTCGTCATCATGGACGAACCCACGTCGTCGTTGAGCGACCGGGAAGCCGAAGTGCTGTTCAACATCGTGACGAAACTCAAGATGAGGGGCACGGCCGTCGTCTATATCTCCCATCGGATGGAGGAGATCATGAGGATCTCGGATGACATCTCGGTGATGCGCGACGGACAGTACATCTGCACGCACAACAAGAACGAGACGACGATCGGTGAACTGATTAATCTGATGGTCGGACGTGAAATGAGCGATGTCTATCCGCCGCGTACCACGCCTCTGGATACCACTCGTGCGCCGTTGCTTGAGGTCAGGAACCTGACGATTGATGGCAAGTTTCACGACATCTGTTTCAGTGTCAGACCAGGTGAGATCTTCGGATTCTTTGGCCTCATCGGAGCGGGGCGTTCCGATGTGATGAATGCGTTGTTCGGCATCGGGCGTCCTACGGGACAGATCGTGATAAGTGGCACGGCGTTGCGTCTGCGTTCCCCCGAAAATGCGATCTCAGTCGGTATTGCGTTCGTCACGGAGGACCGAAAGCACGAAGGCCTCGTGCTATTGCATTCGATTGCACGGAACGTCACGATGGTGAGCTTCGAGAGGAAGGGTTCGCGATTCGGCATTCTCAGCAGCAGGTTCGAGCAAAACGAGACGCGGGACGCCATCGCCCGCATGAAGATCAGGACAGCAGGACCGCATCAGGCAGTTGGTGATCTGAGTGGTGGAAACCAGCAGAAAGTTGTCTTTTCGAAATGGCTTTCGCTGAAACCCAAGGTGCTGATCCTTGATGAACCGACACGTGGCGTTGATGTAGGTGCGAAATTCGAGATCTACCGCGTAATGAGGGAGCTCGCTGATGCGGGTACCGCGATCATTCTGGTCTCTTCGGAACTGCCAGAGGCCCTGGCCATGAGCGACCGTCTCGTGGTGATGCGGGAGAAGCGCCTTGTCAAGGAGTTCGAGACGGCTGGACTGACTCAGGAGACCGTCATGTCGTATGCAACAGGAGCAGCACAAGCATGAAACCATCTGATCTCACCACAAGTGCCAGTCGGGACGAACCGGTCGAGCGCATGAGCAACGTGACCGCACTATCCAAATGGATTCGTCATTACGGCGGAATCGTGTGCGGGCTCGTTCTGCTGTGTGTTTTGTTCGCAGTCCTGTCGTCAAATTTCCTGACGCTCGGCAACCTGCTGAACATCGTGATGCAGGTGTCGATTATAGCGATCCTCGGTTTCGGAATGACGTATGTCCTGCTGCTGGGTGACATCGACCTCTCGGTTGGTGCCGTTATGGCGCTCGTCGGGACGATCGCGGCTTTCGCGATGCTGCACGGACTGCATCCGGCACTGGCCGTCATCGTTGCGATGGCTGCGGGACTGGTTCTCGGGCTGGTCAACGGCATGCTGACTTCGATGCTAACCATCCCATCGTTCATTGTCACGGTTGCGACGATGGGGGTTTTCCGGGGACTGGCCTACATCACGTCGGCTGGCGTGCCGATCTCGATCGACGATGATCGTTTCGCTGCGCTCGGCAATGCCAGTTTTCTCGGCATCGCCATACCTATCTGGATTCTGGGCATTCTGCTGGCGGTCAATCATTTTGTTTTGTCGAAGACCGTGTTTGGCCGCAAGGCTTATCTCGCTGGCGGGAATCGCGAAGCGGCGCTGTATTCGGGCATCAATGTAAAGCGGTTGCGGATTGTCATTTTCATGATTTCGGGGCTGATGGCGAGCATCGGGGGCGTGCTGATGACATCGCGTCTGTATTCGGCCCAACCCAATGCTGGTCTCGGTTATGAACTGGACGCGATTGCTGCGGCCGTACTTGGTGGTACGAGTCTTAGCGGTGGTTACGGCACGATCGCTGGCACGTTGATCGGCGCGCTCATCATTGGCGTCATCAACAACGGTATGAATCTGCTGAGCGTTCCCTACTTTTATCAACTGATCGTAAAGGGCGTCGTTATTCTCGTCGCCGTCTGCATCGATGTTCAAACGAAGAAGCGCCATGGCTAATACTGAACTGCATAAGGCCGGCAAAGCTGGCTACATCCTGACGATGGGCGAGATCCTCGTCGAAATCATGGCTACCGAGCGTGGACAGTCATTCCGCAAGCCTGGCACGCTAATCGGTCCGTACGCGAGCGGTGCGCCCGCCATCTTCATTGACCAGGTCGCGAAAGCAGGTAGCCGCTGCGCCATGATTGGTTGTATCGGTGATGACGACTTCGGTGCACTAAATGTCGAACGCCTCCGAGCTGACGGCGTTGATGTTTCGGGGATCTCAGTCATCAAGACTGCGACAACGGGCAGTGCATTTGTCACCTACCGTGAGGACGGTGATCGGGACTTTATCTACAACATCTCGAACAGCGCGTCCGGACACCTTTCCGTCGGCAATATCCGGGACGACCTGCTCAAGGAATGCCGTCACTTTCACGTGATGGGTTCGTCGCTGTTTTCTTTCCGCATCATCGAAGCAATGAAGAAGGTCATAGAATCCGTTAAGGGACATGGTGGCACGGTGAGCTTTGACCCGAACATCCGGAAGGAAATGCTCCGCATCCCCGAGATGCGCGAAGCGCTCGACTTCATTCTGGACTACACCGATGTCTTCCTGCCAAGCGGCCACGAGGTGATGCTGCTCGCTAGTGCAAGCAGCGAGGAGGGCGCCATCGAAGAGCTTTTGAAGCGTGGCGTGCGTGAAGTCGTGGTTAAGCGTGGAAAAGACGGATGCAGTTACTACGACGGGACGACGACCGGGCTGAACCTCCCCGCGTTGCCTGTCCAGGAGGTCGACCCCACGGGTGCCGGCGACTGCTTCGGTGGAACGTACATTGCCTGTCGCGCTCAGGGCTTCGGGATCGAGAAAGCGTTGACCTACGCATGCGCTGCCGGCGCACGAGCTGTGACATTCCGCGGCCCGATGGAGGGCACAGCGACGCTGGTTCAACTCGACGAGTTCATCGCGAAAACTTCGGAGCAAGATCATGGTTAATGTTGTATCGCGCCTGTCGGGAGACGAGCGGGCAGCGCAGAAGCTCAGAGGTATCTATTCGATCTGCTCGGCGCATCCATGGGTGCTAGGCGCTGCAATGAAACAGGCGCTGGACGACGATTCGCCCCTGCTGGTCGAATCGACCTCAAACCAGGTCGATCAGTTTGGTGGTTACACGGGCATGAAGCCGGCGGATTTTGTGCGCTTTGTCCATCTTATTGCCGATCGCGTTGGGTTGCCTCGCGAGAGGTTGATCCTCGGAGGCGATCATCTTGGACCCAATGCATGGCGCAGCCTGCCTGCGGAGGAAGCCATGCAACGCGCGGAGGCTCTCATCGATGCCTACGTGACGGCGGGGTTCACGAAGATTCACTTGGACACCAGTATGAGTTGCGCTGGCGATCCGGAGCGTCTCAATGACGACATTGTTGCGGAGAGAGCCTCCCGCCTGTGTGCAATCGCCGAAGCAGCTACCGGGCGCGAAGGCAAAAGCGAAAAGCCGGTGTATATCATCGGTACGGAGGTTCCGGTCCCGGGTGGCGCCGCCGAAGAACTGGATAACGTTGAAGTGACCAATCCGGACGCCGCACTGGATACTATCGCGGTTCACCGCAACGCTTGGCGCGATCGAGGTCTTGACGCTGCGTGGGAACGTGTGATCGCCCTCGTCGTTCAACCGGGCGTCGAGTTCGATCATATGAAGGTAATAGATTACAAATCTGAGCTTGCCACGAAGCTTTCCAATGTTCTAGAACAGTTACCCGGCATCGTCTTCGAAGCTCACTCCACTGACTATCAGAAGCCAGAGTCCCTCGCCGCGCTGGTGAGGGATGGCTTTGCAATTCTGAAAGTGGGCCCCGGAGTCACGTTTGCCCTGCGCGAAGCGCTCTATGCACTTTCCGACATCGAGGCCGAACTCGTTGCCCCAGGAGCAAGGTCGAACCTACGCGAAATAGTCGAGAAGGTCATGCTTTCTAAACCCGGTAACTGGGAGAAGTATTACCACGGCGACGAGCAGCAAAGGCGGCTGCTGAGGACCTACAGCTATAGCGACCGCGTCAGATATTACTGGGCGGACCCGGAAGTCGACGCAGCGGCGCAGAAGCTGGTCAGCAATCTGGCCGGTGTCACCATCTCGGAGAACCTACTCAGCCGCTACCTGCCTGAACAATATTGGCAATTCAGGCGAGGGCTCATTGATGCGTCTCCGATGAGCCTCATCCAGAGCAAGATTCGCGAAGTCATTGGTGTCTACGCCGCTGCGTGCGCAGCATGACACGCACCTCGCTCAGATCAGAGTGAAATTCGCAATGAAACCTGAATCCTTTTACTCAGTCGTGGTCGGCGCAACTGGGGATCTCGTCAAGCGGAAGAGCCTGCCCGCTCTCTTTCTCGACGTGATCCATGGTCAGTTGTCGCTTTTCGTGCGACGAGATGAGCCGGGAACGGCATGGAGGTAGGTTGCCCCACTCCTGAATGCCTGGCTCGTAGCGGAGGAATTCCGAAGCCCTACGCGGCGTGAACCTTGGGGCCTGCTTCGGAGAGTGCCTTGTTGGCGCAACACGGTACCTGCTCGATAGAGGAGGAGAACTAGTAACGGCTCGGGAAACGATGCGATTTCATCCATTCAATCTAAGTAGTATTCCTGATCGGATGGCCAAATGAGCATCGAGAGGGACGTTTTCCATTTGAGGAGGTTCAGGATGCAGCTGAAAGACAAGATCGCCATCGTGACAGGTGGAGCAACGGGCATCGGCGAGTCGGTTGTTCGCCGATATCTGAATGAGGGAGCGAAGGTCGTTGTCGTTGATGTCAAGCCGAAATCGGAACTGGAAGCGACCTACGCGCATGCTCAGAAAAGCCATCTGCTGCTGCTCCAGGCGGATGTAACAGGGCGCGACGGCATTGAGGGCATTGTACGGTCTACGCTCGACCAGTTCGGGCGCGTCGACATTCTTTTCAATAACGCGGCGGTATTCGATATGCGTCCGTTGCTGGACGAGTCATGGGAAATCTTCGACCGGATTTTCGCGGTGAACGTTAAAGGGATGTTCTTCCTGATGCAGCGGGTCGCCCAGCAGA
Organism: Burkholderia sp. GAS332; assembly: GCA_900142905.1. Classification (NCBI taxonomy): domain Bacteria; kingdom Pseudomonadati; phylum Pseudomonadota; class Betaproteobacteria; order Burkholderiales; family Burkholderiaceae; genus Burkholderia; species Burkholderia sp. GAS332. Next base: position 4,348,494 of record FSRV01000002.1, read on the forward strand.
TGGTGGAACAGGGCGGCGGTGGCAAAATCATCAACATGGCGTCTCAGGCGGGACGCCGGGGCGAAGCGCTGGTGTCGCACTATTGCGCGAGCAAGGCCGCCGTCATCAGCTACACACAGTCGGCTGCGCTCGCCCTTGCGCCGCATCGTATCAATGTCAATGGCATCGCGCCGGGTGTCATCGACACGCCAATGTGGAAAGACGTTGATGCTCTCTTTGCGCGTTACGAGAGCCGCCCGATCGGCGAGAAGAAGCGTCTGGTAGGCGAGTCAGTCCCGCTAGGTCGCATGGGCCGACCGGACGAGCTGACCGGCGCGGCGGTCTTTCTCGCTTCCGCAGACGCTGATTACATCACCGCTCAGACGCTCAACGTCGATGGGGGGAACTGGATGAGTTAGAGGCAAGGCGCGCCGGGACGACGCAGCTCGATTCTACTTATCTAGCCATTTCTTCACCAAAGGCCCAGGAGAATGCTGTGACTACTAGTTCGAACACGGCTTACCGTTTCGCTGATACCGTCGTCGCCATTACGGGCGCGGCGGCCGGCATCGGTCGAACGACGGCGGAACTATTTGCGCAAGCTGGTGCTTCCGTGGCACTAATGGATATCTCTCCGGCCGTCTTCGAGGTCGCATCGGCGCTGGGGCCGACGCATCAGGGCTGGACCGTCGACGTAAGCGCTGCCGATTCGGTCGCGCAGGTAGCGAAGGAAGTTATCGCACGATTCGGCCGGGTGGACGTGCTGGTCAACAACGCAGGTATTGGTCCGCTGGCGTCCGCCGAAGACTTTCCGCTAGCGACCTGGGACAAGACGATTGCCGTTAACCTCACCGGGACATTTCTGGTGGCCCGCGCGTTCGCACCGGGGATGCTTGCGGGTAGGCACGGAAGGATCATCAATCTGGCGTCGCAGGCTGCCGTGATTGGCATCGACGGGCATCTTGCCTATTGCGCAAGCAAGGCCGGAGTGATCGGGCTGACAAATTGCATGGCTCTCGAATGGGCGCCGAAAGGTGTCACGGTCAACGCGATTTCACCGACGGTGGTTGAAACGGAACTCGGGTTGACCGGGTGGGCGGGGGAAACGGGTGATCGTGCACGTGCGATGATCCCGACCCGCCGGTTTGCTAAGCCAAGTGAAATCGCTTCCGCCATTCTGTATCTGGCGAGCGACGAGGCGGCAATGATCAATGGTGCGAATCTCCTTATTGATGGTGGATACACCATTACGTGAGTTGTGGGAAGCGGTGCGTGGCGGACCGGACAGTGGTCTCGTATGGCGCTCGAATCAGGTATCGCAAAGCGCCGTATCGTGGAAGACGTAGGGTAATAAGCTGCTAGTGCGAAGGGAGTTGTGAAGGGAAAATCCTGATGGAATGGGGAAGTGTTTGCATACGGCTTCTGTTCCATAGGTATTGTGGTCCTGCAGCCGGTTCTCCGTTCAATGGAAGTCCCGGTACGAAGTCCATGCTTGATGGAAACTGAGGAGACGAAAATGAATGCGAAATCATACATCAATCGCCGTGTTCTGCCTGCGTTCTGCAAACGATTGGCCATAGTAGCGGCCGTCTGCAGCATGCTGGGCGTGAACGGAGCGAATGCAACAACGCTGACGATTGGGGTCCCCAACAATAACGACCAGATCGAGCTGAAGAAGCTTTCGGCAGCGTTCGAGAAGGCGAACCCGGATATCAAGCTTAACTGGCTGATTCTCGAGGAGAACGTACTGCGTCAGAGATTGACGACGGACATTACGACTAACAGCGGCCAGTTCGATGTGCTCATGATTGGTTTGTATGAAGCGCCGCTTTGGGCGAAGCGCGGCTGGCTCGTTCCGCTGAACAATTTGCCAGCGGATTACGATGTCAATGACCTGTTCAAGACTGTCCGCGATGGTTTGTCTTATAACGGGACGCTGTATGCGGTGCCATTCAACGCAGAGAGTTCAATGACGTTTTACCGCAAGGACCTGTTCGCGGCGAAAGGCCTGACGATGCCGGCCCAGCCTACCTACGAGCAGATTTCGCAGTTAGCCGACAAGCTCACCGACAAGGCCAACGGTGTCTATGGCATCTGCCTGCGTGGCAAGGCGGGATGGGGCGAGAACATGGCCTATGTCGGCACGCTCGTCAACACATACGGCGGCCGCTGGTTCGACGAAAAATGGCAACCGCAAATCACGTCGCCGGAGTGGAAGAATGCGATTACGTTTTATGTGAACCTGCTGAAACGTGACGGTGCCCCCGGAGCTAGTTCGAACGGGTTTAACGAGAATCTTTCGCTGATGACGAGCGGAAAGTGCGCGATGTGGGTGGATGCTACCACTGCAGCAGGCATTCTCTACAATCCCAAGGAATCGTCTGTGTCCGATAAGGTGGGTTTTGCGCCGGCGCCTGTGCAGGCGACACCCAACGGATCGCATTGGCTTTGGTCATGGGCGTTCGCGGTTCCCAAGACATCGCGTTCGCAGGACGCGGCGAAGAAGTTCGTGGAATGGGCGACTTCGAAGGAATATATCAAGTTGGTTGGATCGGATCTCGGTTGGGCTTCGTTGCCCCCTGGTACTCGGGTTTCGACGTATCAGATATCCGAGTACACGAAAGCTGCGCCGTTCGCTGAATTCGTGCGCAAGGCGATCGAAACTGCCGATCCCACCCATCCGACCGCAAAGCCCGTTCCCTACACGGGCGTCCAGTTCGTCGCGATACCTGAGTTCCAGTCGTTCGGCACAATTGTCGGGCAGAACATCGCGGGCGCACTGGCCGGACAGTTGTCCGTGGATCAGGCACTACAGGCTGGTCAAGCAGCCACCGAGCGCGCAGTACGCCAGGCTGGATATCTGAAGTAAATCCGCCTACTTATGAAGTTGGGGGGCGCTGGCACGGCCAGCGCCGCTGCGAACCCTGAAAGTGAGACGATCATGCTGCAAGCTGCTTCTTCTGCACAACCGCCAGTGGCGGCCGCCGGTGGGTTTGACCAGAAAGGCGCGTCGTCCGCACGTTGGCTGGTAACACCGTCCACCGGCGTACTGGTGTTATGGATGGCGATCCCTCTGGCGATGACGATCTGGTTTTCGTTCACGCATTACAACCTGCTCAACCCAGACGAGAAGGGGTTTGCGGGGATCGACAACTACAAGTATCTCGCCACCGATCCGTCGTTCGGACCGTCTATCGGCCATACGCTCGAGCTGATTATCGCCACGCTGGTGATTACGGTGGTGGGTGGCATCTTGATGTCGGTGCTATTCGACCGCAAGTTCTACGGCCAGGGCGTGGCGCGGCTGCTGGCGATCGCGCCGTTCTTTGTGATGCCGACCGTCAGTGCCCTGATCTGGAAGAACATGATCCTGCACCCGGTGTACGGTCTCATTGCGCAAGGGATGCGCGCGATCGGCATGCAGCCGATCGACTGGTTCGCCGACTATCCGCTCACTGCGGTCATCATGATCGTCTCCTGGCAGTGGCTGCCGTTCGCCTTCCTGATCCTGTTCACCGCAATCCAGTCGCTAGATCAGGAACAGAAGGAAGCGGCGAAGATCGACGGCGCAGGCGCCTTCTCGATGTTCTTCTACATCACCTTGCCCCACTTGAGACGGGCGATTGCGGTGGTGGTGATGATGGAAACGATTTTCCTGTTGTCGATCTTCGCAGAAATCTACACAACCACAGGCGGCGGCCCCGGCACGGCGACCACCACATTGTCTTACCTGATCTACGCACTCGGCTTGCAACAGTTCGACGTGGGGTTGGCCTCGGCTGGCGGGATTCTCGCCGTGGTGCTGGCGAATATTGTGTCGTTCTTCCTTGTCCGCATGCTCGCGAAGAACCTGAAAGGGGAGTACGAAAAATGAGCCATGTTGCCGCTTCTCCAGTCGCATCGTCGAGTGTCTCGTCGAAGAACGCGCCGTGGGCCGTCTTCAAGCGCGCAATTCCCGGTGTGCTCGCGTGGTTGATCGCACTGCTTCTGTTTTTTCCGATCTTCTGGATGACGATTACCGCATTCAAGACCGAGCAGCAGGCTTATGCGTCGTCGCTGTTCTTCATTCCGACGCTTGACAGTTTTCGCGAGGTGTTCGCCCGCAGCAACTATTTCTCGTTCGCGTGGAATTCGGTACTGATCTCCGCGGGTGTTACGGTGGTGTGTCTGCTGCTCGCCGTGCCGTGCGCTTACGCGATGGCATTCTTTCCGACTCGCCGTACCCAGAGTTTGCTGCTGTGGATGCTGTCGACCAAGATGATGCCGTCGGTTGGCGTGCTGGTGCCGATCTATCTGTTGTGGAAAAGCAGCGGGCTGCTCGATTCCGTGTCGGGATTGATCATCATCTACACGCTGATTAACTTGCCAATTGCGGTGTGGATGACCTTCACGTACTTCGCCGAAATTCCGCGCGACATTCTGGAAGCGGGGCGCATCGACGGCGCCGCGACCTGGCAGGAAATCATCTATCTGCTAATGCCGATGTCCTTGCCTGGTTTGGCGTCCACTGCACTGCTGCTGGTGATCCTGTCGTGGAATGAAGCGTTCTGGAGCATCAACCTGTCCAGTTCGAACGCGGCGCCGCTGACGGTGTTCATCGCATCGTATTCAAGTCCGGAAGGCTTGTTCTGGGCCAAGCTTTCTGCCGCTTCGCTGCTGGCGGTGGCGCCGATCCTGATCGTCGGCTGGCTGTCGCAGAAGCAACTGGTGCGTGGCCTTACGTTCGGGGCAGTTAAGTGAGCGATCCGGTGAGCAGCGCTGTAAGCGGGCCTGCCAACGCGGTCACCGTCACGTTCGTGCTGATCTGCGATTGCGGCGGTGTGCTGATGGACAGCGAAGCGCATGCTGGTGCACAAACTGGAAGCGCGCTGGCCCGATAGGAGTCGAGCTTGTGGTGCCGCCGGTGCTTGGGCTGCGCATCGAAAAGGTGCTCGAAGGCGCGGCGGCGAAACTGGGCCGAAGCCTCGCCGCGGAGGACGTCGACGCGGTGCGCCGCGCCGTCGAAGCCGCAGCGATGCAGGTGCCCCCAGTGGCCGGCATTGGCGAGGCGCTTACACAGGTTCCACTCGCCAAGGGGTGTGCGAGCAATAGTTTCAGGCCCTACGTGCAAACGGTGATGGCGCATACCGGGTTCGACGGATATTTCGGCGACCGCTTGTACCGCGCGGACATGGTGCCAGATCCGCCGCCGCGCGCCTCGCGGCGGCGCGCGGTTTTGGGGTCGAAAGCACGGCGTGCCTCGTGGTCGAGCAGAGCGTGGCTGGCGTGACAGCTGCTACGGCGGCCAAGATGCCGGTGCTGGGCATTATCGGCGGTGGCCATGCGAGCGACGCGCAGATCGGCGGTGGGCGGCCGACGCCAGGCACGTCTTTGACGATATGACGCAGCCACCTGCGTTGGGAGCGCAGTGGACCCCGCGCGTAAGCGTGGAGTCACATTAAAGACACCATCGAGACTGCATTGAGACGACCTACCTGGACAGCGCGAACGAGAGACGGTGAAATCAGACACTCCCGGCAGACACTTTCAAACTGGACTAACTTAGTACGAGCAATACACGGAGACACATCATGGCAAGCTTGACTCTGCGCGGTATCAGAAAGGCCTACGACGATAACGAAGTGATGCGGGACATCAATCTCGACATCGCGGACGGCGAGTTCGTCGTGTTCGTCGGTCCGAGCGGTTGCGGGAAGTCGACGCTGATGCGCATGATCGCCGGCCTCGAAGACATCACGAGCGGCGACCTGAACATCGACGGTACGCGCGTGAACGACATTCCTTCGGCCAAGCGTGGCATCGCGATGGTGTTCCAGTCGTACGCGCTCTACCCGCACATGACGCTGTACGACAACATGGCCTTCGGGCTGAAGCTCGCCGGCACCAAGAAGCCAGAGATTGACGCGGCGGTGCGCAACGCAGCGAAAATTCTGCACATTGACCATCTGCTGGATCGCAAGCCGAAACAGCTGTCGGGCGGTCAGCGGCAACGGGTGGCGATTGGTCGCGCTATCACGCGCAAGCCGAAAGTGTTCCTGTTTGACGAACCGCTGTCGAATCTGGATGCCGCATTGCGTGTGAAGATGCGCCTCGAGTTCGCGCGCCTGCACGACGAGCTGAAAACCACCATGATCTACGTGACACACGATCAGGTCGAGGCCATGACGCTGGCCGACAAGATCGTGGTGCTGTCGGCGGGGAACATCGAACAGGTCGGCAGTCCGACTATGCTGTATCACGCGCCAGTCAACCGTTTTGTGGCGGGTTTTATCGGCTCGCCGAAGATGAACTTCATGGAAGGTGTTGTGCAGTCGGTTACGCACGACGGCGTCACGGTGCGCTATGAAACCGGTGAGACGCAGCGCGTGTCGGTCGAACCGGGAGCGGCGAAGCAGGGCGACAAGGTGACGGTAGGGATTCGCCCCGAGCATTTGCATGTGGGCATGACCGAGGACGGTATTTCGGCGAGCACCATGGCGATCGAGTCTCTTGGCGATGCGGCGTATCTCTATGCGGAGTCGAGTGTCTCGCCGGAAGGGCTGATTGCACGCATTCCGCCGCTCGAACGTCATAGCAAGGGTGAGACGCAGAAGCTTGGTGCCACACCGGATCACTGTCATCTATTCAACGGCGAAGGCAACGCGTTCCAGCGCAAAATCGTCGAGGTGCTGGCGGCTTGATGAGAGTGTGGACATTGGCTCGCGTCCTCCTTCTCGCATTACGCCGCTCGCGCCCGGCCCTCCGCCGAATCTAGGTCAAAAAACCGTAGATCGTTGAACCGCGGCATCTCCGCATCGTGTTTTCGCGCGCCACCCGCGAAGCTACTCGCCGACATTGTCTCAACAGCAGAAGCTCGGCCGCGCGGGTTGCTGCGCTGCTGCCCACGCCATATCCGCGCGAGATTCGCGGCCGCTACGGCGGGGTCGTGGCTAGCAGATAGACGACGCTCGCCGTTTTGGCCGTGATGTCGAGTTCTGGCATGAAGTGCCGCGAGGCCAGAGCGGACATCGTGATGCTGACGCGGTTCAAGTTAGTGGGAGCGGCTGTGCCGTTGGTCGGATCGATTTGCGCTCGGATCTGACCGGCGCAGCGGTCTTCCTCGCTTCCGCACGGATTACATCGCAGCCGAGATACACTCTGCTGAACTCCGGCCTCAAGGGATTCGCTGGCATCGACAACTATCGCCTTCTCGCGACTGACGCTGAGATGTTCGAGACCGCCTAACGGGCCGAAGGTGTACTAGCGGGATGGTCGCTTTATTGAAGCCCGTACCTCTTTCGACGCAGTAGGTACCATTCCTGCAAAGCAGCAGAATTCATCGTTCGACAATTTGAGGGTGTAGTCGTAATCTTCAGCTAGATAGCGCATGACCTGCGGCCGGGTTCGCGAGCCGTGCCACAAGTGAAGTTCTCCAGATCTGCGGCTCGACCGCTAGACAGAATCTCTGGCAGTTGCTTGCTAGCAATCCGGTTCGCATGTGGAACGCTGGCTAGCCGGACAGCCTCCAGACAACTCAATTGGTTGAAACTTTTCCCCTTGGCCTGTTTATGACTGACATTGTTGAGCGCGTGTGGTCATTGCTGAATGCAGGAGCGAATGCTGGCGCCATGCGTTCGCCCTTTACCATGTTGCAAGCGGCTACGCTGGGCCTAGACGGCGCTCCGAAGGTCCGTACGATCGTACTTCGCCATGTAAGCACGGAGCGAAGCACCCTGGATTTCCACACGGACGCGCGATCCGAAAAGGTTGCCCAACTGATTGTTGACAGCCGTATTTCTTTGGTTGGGTGCGATTTGGACAGCGGCATACAGATTCGAGTCGAAGGTAATGCCAGGTTGTCGGACGATGTCGAAGAGAAAATGGCAGTGTGGAACGGTAGCAGACCTCGTTCGCTGATTGTTTATCGAGCGCCGCTTGTCCCGGGTACGGCCGTTGAGTCTCCGAAGGCCGCGTACGCTTTGCCCTCGGAGGCACAAGGCTCAATGGCGGGATTTGAAAACTTTTGTCTTGTCACAGTCGACGTCCGGAAAATCGACTATCTTGACTTGTCGTCACCAAATGGCCATGAGCGTGCGACATTTTTCAGAGAAGGTGAGGAATGGCATGGAGGGTGGGTAGCGCCGTGATTTCGCCTATTTCTGAATAGCTAGAAGTGGCAGCCGTCCGTTGTTCGTTTCACGACATTCTGCAATATCGCCGCTTGTCAGACGTCTGGAGAATTTCTGACCGTCGATTTCGGCCCCAGCAACCGAGCACGACCAGCCGTTTCCGCATGCGCCCCGGTGTTGCAACGCTTCCTTCTTCAATCGCCGACGATCACGCACCAGATGCCGCGATGCCTTATCCTGCAACGAGGGCACACGGATCGCTCGCACGGGGTCGCGTCGTACGCGCAGTCACGTGCGCAGGTTGATGACTGGCCTGATTACAACCAGCCGATCCGTCTTGGCCGGCGTTGTTGGCCGGCGTTGTAGCTGACGACGACCCGTACGCCGGCGGGCAACGCCCATTTCTGCCCGCGCTGACCGATCAGGGAGAGCACGGCCTGCAGACGGGATGCGGCCTGTTGCTGCGTGACCGTATGCATGGCTGGCTGATCGCGGTGGCCATCATGCGGCGCGGCTTTCCACTTCGCCTTTGCCCGCTTGAGCGACACCGCCATGGCCAGGTCATGGCGGTGTCGCAGGGGGGCCTGTTGTGTACGCATGATGGTCTACTTCGAGGCTCTTCGGATTGCTGATTGGGCTATCTGACCTTAATGTCCTGAAACGCTTCATGTGAAGCGGCCGGCTAGCTCTGCGTTATCACGGCGCTGAGATACCTCCAACTGTTCATTCGACACAAAGCCGATGAAGCTCCGAATAAACTTTGCTACTTATCGTGATACCTTGGGCGATCGATTTCGCACGCGCTGTTTGTCGGCGATCGCCAGGCATTCGCTCTTGTCCGGCTGAGCGAAGTACCTCCGTTAGCAACTCAACGCGGGACGCAAAATTACGAAGGCCGGATGCTCCCGTCGATGGGTCAATGACAATAACTGTTTGACCTGTCCGCGGTGTCTGAGCTCCTGGATAGGCAGACCAATCAACCTCGAAGGAAAAGTCGCCTCCAACGAGCGCGGCGCACAGTATTTCAACCATCATGGCTAGGGCCGAACCCTTGTGACCACCGAAAGGCATAAGTGCGCCCCCGTCGAGGACGGCGTTCGGATCGATTGTAGGCTGACCGTGTTTATCAATGCCCGCGCCCACAGGTAGCAAGTGGCCATCTCTCGCCGCTATCCGAACATCCCCCTTTGCCAGAAACGACGTCGCCATGTCGAACACAATCGGCGCACCGCCCGCTCGCGGCGCAGCAAATGCGATTGGGTTCGTTCCGAATACTGGGGTTTTCGCTCCATGTGGTACAACGGTAGTCAGAGAATTGAGGACGGAGAGTGCAATCAATCCGTCTTCCGCGAACGGCTCAACGTCGAACGACAGCGCTGCGAAATGATGTGAGTTCCGAATAGCGAGTAATGCGACACCATTCGTCTTCGCCTTGGAGATCAATTCTTTGCGCGCGATCGCGAGCGCGGGTTGCGCGAAGCCGTTCCTGGCATCAACGCGGATCAGGCTAGGGGCAACATCCTCTAACGCAGGGATCGCATGGCCGTCGACCCATCCGCTTTTCAGCGTCTGAACATAGCCGGGAACTCGCATCAGCCCATGGCTGAGTGCGCCGTCTCTTTCTGCAGACGTACAATTCTCCGCGAGAACAGATGCAACTTGCTCAGAACATCCATTTCTTTCGAAGACCAAACGTAACAGTTCCGAAAGATCTTTCACACTCAGCGTGGTAGTAATTTCGGATTCGCTCATAGATCACTCCGGTATCGAAAAAAAGTAGCGAGCCCATATAGGACCCTTAAGTAAAGAAACGTGAGGTCCGGAAAGGCGACAGGTCAAGCGACGGAGGCACCTCGGTTATCAGTTCGGAGATAAGTCGAGCTGTGGTGCCGGCCCATGAAAGGCCCATGTGATTGTGCCCGAAGGCGTAGTAGGTATTGCCAAAGGAACGTGCTCGATCAATTATCGGCAATGAGTCAGGTAACGTTGGTCTATGCCCCAACCACAAAGGCAGTGCGTTTTTTCGATAGCCCGCAAGCTCGGGAAGCACGCCGGCCGCGGCGTCCAGAAGCCGATTCGCCTGACGTGGGTCGGGCGGCGCATCGAGACCAGCAAACTCAACACTGCCCGTAATCCTAAGTCCTTCATCCATAGGTACGATCGCAATGCCCTTCGAAGCATCGATCGCGATTCCTCTTAGAAGCGTTTCCGCTCCGGGTACCATGATGTGGTAGCCGCGCTCGGTTTCTAGAGGCACTCTATCCCCTAGCATCTTGGTCAACCGGTGTGACCAAGCGCCAGCAGCTATCACGACTTTCTCTGTAGGCAGGAGCTTGCCGGTGGACAACCTGAGTCCTCGCACTTGACTCGGGCCCAGATCAAAACCTGTCACAGATGCGCGGACAATTTCAGCGCCGTTCCGAACCAGTTGGTTAAGGAAACGATCCATCAGCTGACCGGGGTTGCGAACGAATCTTCTGCTCGGAGAGCATATGGCGAACTTATATCGTTCGGATACTCCAGGATCTAGAGCCGCAATATCGACTCGTCCAAGCTCGCGGAAAGTCAGCCCATGCTGCCGACGGAGCGACCACTCAACGCTATCCTTATCCCACTTGTCTTGAGACTCATAGAGACGGAGATGATGCGTTTCAGACACTAAGTCGGATGCTGAAGCAATATCTAACAATGGTTTGTAATCTGCCTCCATTGCCACACATAACTCACTCCGAGCTTGAGTGATACATAGAACATTTTCCAGCCTGCTCGCGCTCAGTAACCGTAGAAGCCAAGGCAAAGCAATCGGCAAATACGAAGGTCTAAGCGTCAGCGGACCTTGTGGATTAAGCATCCATCCTGGCAGCTTGTACAAAATATCAGGAACCGCGAGCGGTACTATTTCGCTTGAGGCAAACTGACCCGCATTTCCAAACGACGCTGCGCGTTTTTTGTCGCCCGGGTCGACAACGGTAACATCAAAGCCCAGATTTTGTAGATACAGGGCAGTGCAAAGACCAACGAGTCCTGCACCGATTACAGTAACCGATTGTTTCATATCCTTGTCTCTGCCTGGTTTGTTCAGAGGCGATGGAAGAATCTTTCATCTGAATATCCGTCATCCCTAGTTCGGGGAACCTATGTCTCTCCCGATGAGCGACTTATGCGATATCCCAGTGTTTCGGAAATACGTGCTGCGGTAGCGACTGCGTCAGACGCGAGAGAAGTCAGCCTCTCCGAAGGCAGTCTCTCGTTCGATCCATTAATTACCACCGAGGCGATCGGTTTGCTGTCGCCGTTCCAGACTGGCGCGGCCAGACTGTTGGTCCCAGTGCGGAACTCGCCGAAAGACGCTGCATATCCGTCAACGCGGATTTGCATTAGCTTTTCCTGCATTTCAATGGCCGCATCGTCGTCCATTAACATCGGATCTACTCGACGAAGTTCGCCGATTGCGTGTTCGATGACAGCTTCGTCCTGAAAGGCTGAAATCGCGCGTCCGGCAGCCGTGCTAAGCGCGGGGAGTCGCATTCCGATGGTGCAGAAGACACGATTCGGATCCGTGCCTTCCATCTTGTCCACGTAAACGATATCCAGCCCATCGCCCATGCAGAGGAACACCGTTTCATTGCATAGATCGCACAGCCGCCGCAACTGCGAAGCCGCAGCGAGGCGCACGCGATCCCGGGACAACGTCTTGTAGCCGAATTCCCACATCCGCAATGTCGCCTTGTAACGCCCGGAGACAGTGTCTTTCTGGGCATAGCCGAGCTCGACGAGCGTGCTCAGCACACGCTGCACATTGCTCTTGGTCAGATTCATTTGCTGGCTCAACTCGGTGACGCCGCGAGGCTGATCGCTTTCAGCAAGCCTCTCGAGCACTGCGAGTCCCTTAAAAATGGTGGTATCCATAAGTCTGAAACGGTCCGCGTATAGCAACGCTGATTTTCTCCAATGACCCGATGTCCGACAGGATCACCCCCTCTGGCGTCTTTATCACTCGCCTTTATTAGCACTGCCAGGGCCATTTTCGCGGCCGAATCTCCGTCAATGACGACGATGCCTGGAGGCCAATGATATCGCAGTGAGGCTCGCGAACATGAGCGTCGTGTCTTCAGTCTGAGTGAGCGCAGGTAGTACACGAGCTCTCGGTTGCGTGCCGGGACTGCCACTCCATAGAACGTTGCTCCGTAGCGTTTTCATACTTCACCTCGAGCAACGCCGGCACCACTGACCGGACACCGGAGAACAGGTACGGATTACTGAGCTGCAGTCCGGGCCTGTGTCATGGCTCAGCGTCCGCCCGATGAACATCAACTGGATTGCCTGAGCGTCGGCCTGGCTGGCGAAAAGCTCACGCTGCCGCTGGAACATCGCAGGTGTAGTTCAGCGCGAGACGGCCACCTTCAACGTAGATCACCTGGCCGGTTATATATGAGGCGTCCTCGCTGGCAAGGAATGCAGCCACCGATGCAATCTCGGACGTCTCGCCAGGACGGCCCAGCGGTGTGCGCGACAGGATCCGCCGCCGCGATTCTTCCGTGGCCCATACGCGAGCCTTTGCCATGTCAGTCAGGATCGTGCCAGGTCCAATCGCATTGGCGCGAATATTGTATTGGGCAAGCGAGATCGCCATGACTTTGGTGAGCTGGTTCAGGCCACCTTTGGATGTCACGTAGGCGGTCTGATTGGGCAGCGCGACCTCACCATTGATCGATGACATATTGACGATGGCGCCTGGCGCCTTACGCGCGACCAATTCGCGTGCGAAGCGTTGCGAGGCCGAAAACGCGGACGTCAGATTGATGCGCAGAACTCGTTCGAAGTCTTCCAGCTTGTAGTCAAGAAAGTCTGCAGGACTCGTCACAGCCGCATTGTTGACCAGCACGTCCAGCTTGCCGGTCTTTTCCAGCGCGGTGTCAAAAAGGCGCTTGATGTCATCCTGTACCGACATGTCGGCCGTGATGCCGATGCCGCCGATGGCTTTCATCTCCTCGATCACTGCATCCTGAAGGTCCGCGCCGATCACCAGTGCGCCTTCCTGTGCCAATCGTTGTGCGCATGCAAGACCAATCCCTTGAGCCGCACCCGTGACTAACGCGACCTTGTCCTTGAATCGTTCCATTGATGGATCCCTAGTAAGTGTTGCCGGCTCAACGCTCCGGATAGTCCCATTATACAAAGTTATGGTCCGAATATCAGGACAATGAGTCGGTATTTACCCCTAATAGGATATTTTCCTTGATTGTCCTATTATTCGATCCAGTTGGATAGATAGTGAAACGCGGTTGTGCGGCGACAGGGCGCCTCGTCGTGAGCCGGGTCGGACCGAAGAGCGAGCTGCGAATCGACTTTGCTTGTCAGGTTGTTAAATACAGCTTGAGGGTTCGCGCCACGCCATTCCACGAGCGGCCATTTCAGTGTGGTTCACGCGGTTTGTTGTTTCGACAATCATTCCTCTTAGCCACACGATGGCAACGGGAGATACTTCAACAGTCTGCAAGTCAGCGCTCTAGGGCAAGTTCAGCCGTCAAGAACGCCATCGACAATCTATGGAGAAAACTACTGTGCGTATCCGAATAATCGTTCTAATGTTCTTAACATACTGTTGTGTGACATTTGCTCCCGCGGCGTTCTCGCAGACACAGACCACGTGGGATCAGATCATGACAAAGAAGACGCTTCGGGTTGGATGTGCCATTTCAGAGCCATGGTGCTTCAAAGATCTTACAAATAGCAATGCACCGGGTGCCGTTCAGTCAGATGGAGCGGTGTGGCGAGGGGTCGCGGTGGTGTTGGCCAAGAGAATCGCTGACGCGATGGGTGTAAAACTCGAAGTGGTTGAAACCAGTTGGGGAAATGCCGTCGCCGGTCTCCAGGCAAATCAGTACGATGTCATGTTCATGCTGGACTCCACTCCGGAGCGGGCTGCGGCAATCGATTTTGTTGGGCCGGTGCTGTGGTATCCGGTGGCGATCCTGGTGAACAAAGATTTCCAGCCTAAGACCTGGAACGAGCTTAACGATCCCAACTACTCGTTTGGCATGCCTACTGGCTCGAACTTCGTTGGCGTCATACAGAAAAATGCACCCAAAGCCAAGTTGGTGACACTGCAGCAGTCGTCGGATGTGATCGCAGCATTCCAGTCTGGGCGCATCTCAGGTGCCGTGGGTACGGCTCCCAATATGGAAATTGCACGGGCAAGGTTGAATAGCGGGAAAACATTGGTACCGACCCCGGTAGTGGGTTTGTCTACTGATGCAGGAGTGCGCAAGGAGGCCGATGCCCGCTGGCGTAACTATTTGCAGACAGCCGTGGCCAACTATTACCGGACAGGAGTGACGCAACAGGCGTATCGTGATTACCTGACCTATCGAGGAATCAATCCGGACACGGTATCTTCTACGCGCCGCGAGGACTGGTGATCCTGCGTCTGAAAGGGCCTGCTGATGAAACAGTTCGACAGGCTGCCTGCCCGCTTTCTTCGGATCGCTTCAATCGTGGAAAGCGGCCTCGATTGCTTTAGTTGGACAATTCCGCAGCTTTGGCTCGTTGTGAGTCAGGCAAGCTTGACTGGAATGTGGTCGAACATCATGGCAATAACGTCAACGCGATACGCAGATGCCCCCGCAGGCTGATGATCTAAGACGCACAACTGGATATATTTGCGCGGTTGTGCGAAATCTTTTGACAAGTACTTCTGTTGATCTCAATGTACTGTCAACGAAAAAGGAGGGGCAATGGAAGTCCTGAAAATCGAAGGATTACACAAGAGTTTTGGGTCGTTCGAGGTTCTGAAGGGAATTGACTTGACCGTAAAGAAGAGCGACACCATCGTACTTCTGGGTTCTTCGGGATCGGGAAAGTCGACTCTTCTGCGGTGTCTGAATTTCCTGGAGATTCCAAACGCTGGTGTAATTACTCACAATGGGAAACCGATCGGGAGGCCGTCATCGAAGGGAAGGCAATATAGTGCGAAGGAGTTGCGCGAAGTGCGATCCCAGGTCGGGATGGTTTTCCAGCAGTTCAATCTTTTCCCGCATTTGACTGTCGAAAACAACGTTGCTCTCGGTCTGATCCGCGTGCGGAAAATGTCTCCGGCCGCAGCGCGCAAGCGCGCATTAGAGAGCCTGGATCGAGTCGGCCTTGCAAGTAAAGCGAATATGTTTCCGGGTTCACTTTCGGGTGGACAACAGCAGCGCGTTGCCATTGCACGCGCCATTGCAATGCAACCATCGGTAGTTCTCTTCGACGAACCCACATCGGCGCTCGATCCTGAGCTTGTCGGAGAAGTTCTTAATTCGATGAAGCAACTTGCGGAAGATGGCACCACAATGATCGTCGTGACGCATGAGCTTGGATTCGCGTATAACGTTGCCAATTGCGTGGTATTTTTGCACGAAGGGCAAGTACATGAAATGGGACCGCCGCAGGAAGTTCTGGTGAGGCCAAAGACTCCGCGTATGCGTGAGTTTCTCACGAGCCACACTTTATTCCGAATACCCGAGCCGGCCGACCCAGCCGGGTGCATGGAATCAGTTGCCGTGCCTTCATTTATCAATCGGACTTGAGAAAGAACCGAGCAAAGTGCGTGCAACCCTAGTGTTTGCAATCTAACTCATCCGTTTTGCAGGTTGAAGATGAACTATACCTGGGACTTTAATGCAGTCTGGCGCAGCGGCGATTTGCTGCTAGGAGGGTTCGTAAACACAGCCCTTCTTACCGGTACCTGCCTCGTGGTTGCTCTTCCTCTTGGACTGGTGCTTGCCCTCATGCGTCTATCCAGAGCGTCAATTCTCCGGTATATCAGTGGTGCCTACATCAATATTTTTCGGGCAGCTCCGTCACTGGTCCTTATCATGTGGTTTTATTTCGCATTGCCAGTGCTTATCAAGGTCGAACTTAATTCATATGGAGCTGCTGTTCTGGCAATCGGTCTTCAGTCTGCTGCATACATGGCGGAAGTCTTCCGTGGAGGTATGCAGGCGATTCATCGCGGGCAATGGGAGGCGGCCGACAGCATAGGCCTGAGCCGCGGTGTTGCATTACGGCTGATTATCCTTCCTCAGGCTGTGAAACTGATGATTCCAGTATTCCTGATCCGCTTCGCGGAACTGGTCAAAGCAACGACACTGGCCAGTGTGATTACCTACGGAGAGATCGTATATAGGGCCAACGAGGTCTCGAGTTCGACGTACCGGCCACTGGAAACTTTCACGACGATCGCACTATTGTTCTTCGTCCTGATTTTTTCTATCACCAGCTTCTCAAAACTGATCGAGAAGCGTCTCGTCGCTGGAAGGTGATTCGTCATGAACTATACGTGGAATTTCTCTTCAATTATCCACTACCGTGATGTGCTTTATCACGGTTTTGTGAACACAGTTTTGCTGGCGCTTGTATCGATCTTCAGCGCGCTTGTAGTCGGCGTATTTCTAGCTCTGTTAAGGACCGGGAGGATATCTCTCTTGCGAGTGCCGGCAGCTATCTACGTCAATTTCTTCCGCAATATTCCATTCATAGTCCAGCTGTTCTGGTTTTTTTATGCCATTCCAGTCATGACAAGCTTTCAGGCAAGCCCCTTCTTTGCTGCGTATTTTGCCTTGACGCTGTACGGCGGTGCTTACTTTGCAGAAATCTTAAGGGCAGGGCTCGAAGGAATCGCTTATGGACAGTGGGAGGCTGCGAAAGCAATAGGCCTTGGTTACCGTCGTACCATGACGGATGTTATCCTTCCACAAGCCATACGTCGTATTATTCCTCCTCTTACTACGGAGGTGATCGAGATGGTTAAGCTTACTACGATAGCTTCATCCATCGCGTTCGGAGAGTTGTTGTATGCAGGCAAGCTGGTTGCAGATCAGGACTTTAGACCACTTGAGGCTTATACCGCCGTTGCAGTCGTTCTTATTGTTCTACTCTGCTTTTTATCTGGTATTGGTTCATGGGTTGAAAGACGTCTTGCGATCGGCGTGCGTCCTGTAAAAAGCCGCTAACGACATTTACCGAGGCAAGACGAGGCGAGAAGACTCGTAACCAGAGAATGTGGGTGGCGGGTCCCCGCCTATCCAGAAAATCCGGCTTCTGCGGGAACCTCCATGAGCGACTTACTCGTTAACTTACGCGATAGCCCAGCGTTTCGGAAATACGCGCTGCGGTACCCACAACATCGGCTGCGAGCGAAGTCAGGCGCTCGGCGGGAAGTCTGTCGCTTGAGCCGTTAATAACGACTGAGGCAATCGGTTTGCTGTCGCCATTCCAGACTGGCGCGGCCAGGCTGTTGGTCCCAGTGCGGAACTCTCCGAAAGACGTTGCATATCCGTCAACGCGGATTTGTGCCAGTCTATCTGTCATCTTGAGGGCCGCATTGTCGTCCATCGACTTCGGATCTACTCGACGAAGCTCGCCGATTGCCTGTTCAATGACGTCCTGATCCTGAAAGGCAAAAATCGCCCGCCCCGCGGCAGTGCTAAGCGCGGGGAGTCGCATTCCGATGGTGCAGAAGACGCGATTTGGGTCCGTGCCTTCCATCTTGTCCACGTAAATGATATCCAGCCCATCGCCCATGCAGAGGAATACCGTCTCATTGCATAGATCGCACAGCCGCCGCAACTGCGAAGCCGCAGCTAGGCGTACGCGATCCCGCGACAACGTCTTGTAGCCGAATTCCCACATCCGGAGAGTCGCTCCGTAACGCCCGGAGACGGGGTCTTTCTGGGCATAGCCAAGCTCAACGAGCGTGCTCAGCACGCGCTGCACATTGCTCTTGGTCAGATTCATTTGACGGCTCAACTCGGTGACGCCGCGAAACTGCTCGCTTTCAGCAAGCCGCTCGAGCACTGCGAGTCCTTTGAGAATGGTGGTATCCATAAATTCAAAACAGTTTTCCTGCTGTCAGCATGACGATGATGTTCGCGTTATGTCCGACCGTATACGAGTCGATCGAAGACAACTGCTGACAGATTACCAGTCTATAGAGTAATCCCTTTCGCTGACGCTGAGGGGCCTAACTAAACGTACACGAAAAAGCAGCCCGTTTTACGACGACGACGTTTTCAAGCCCGGGGACGACCTGCAGGAGATTCAGTCTCGCAGATTACGAGCGTGCGCGTCACCATAGTTACGGACTTGCTCACTAACTAACAAACGCGGTAGGTCCTTCAGTCGGGCTGTCCAATTCATCCGCCGACATCCGGTCTCAATATCGCGCGTTCCGGTCTTGCGGCCAACAGCGGGTCGGGACTGCGACCGCGTCGGACGATCTCTGTTCGTCATATAAGCCTCGTTCCGAATAGTAGCACAATGGATCGGTATTTACCCCTAATAGGATAATTTCTCCGATTGTCCTATTATTCGATCCATGCGATTGAATATCGAAACATTTCCGCAGAACAGCATGGCATGACGTCGTGCGGCTGCTCCCGACCGAAGGAGAGAGTTGTGATCCGACTGGCAGTAGACATAGGCGGTACGTTTACCGACGTGGTACTGGACGTGTCCGGCACGCGTCATACGGCGAAAGTGCTTACTACCCCAAGTGACCCGGAGCTTGGTTTTCTCGAAGGCGCGCAGGCTGCGCTCGCGAAGGCAGGCATCGCCGCCACCGACGTTAATGCGATCGTGCACGGTACGACGCTCGCAACCAACGCAATTATCGAGCGCAAGGGTGCACGCGTTGGCCTCGTCACCACGGAAGGCTTTCGCGATTCGCTGGAGATCGCTTACGAGCATCGTTTCGAGCAGTCGGACCTGTACATGGTCCGGCCCGATCCGCTGGTGCCGCGCGAACATCGCTGGGGCGTAGAGGGACGTCTGGCCGCGGACGGCAGCGAACTGGTCCCGCTGGACGTTGCCGCTCTCGAGCGTATCGCGCAGCAGATGAAGGACGCGGGTGTCGACGCCGTCGCGGTGTGTTTCCTGCACAGTTACGCGAACGACGCACACGAGCGCCTCGCTGGTGCCGAGCTTGCCCGCCTCCTGCCTGGCGTGCCGGTCTCACTGTCCTGCGAAGTCAGCCCGGAAATCCGAGAGTACGACCGCGTGTCGACCACCGTCGCGAATGCGTACGTGCGTCCTCAGATGCAGGGCTATCTGCAGCGACTGGAAAAGGATCTCGCCGAGCGCGGATTCAACTGCGGTCTGTTGATGATCACGTCGAGTGGCTCGATGACCACGCTGCAAACGGCCTGCGAATTTCCGATCCGACTCGTCGAATCGGGGCCAGCCGGCGGTGCCGTACTCGCCAGCAATCTCGCTGAAGAGCTTGGTGAACAAAGCGTCGTGTCGTTCGATATGGGTGGTACGACCGCGAAGATCTGCCTGGTCGACAATTATCGCGCACTCCAGTCGCGCACCTTCGAAGTCGCGCGTGCGTATCGATTTCTCAAAGGCAGTGGCTATCCGCTGCGCATTCCGGTGATCGAGATGGTCGAGATCGGCGCGGGTGGCGGCTCGCTTGCCGGTATCGATGAACTGCGGCGTATCACGGTCGGTCCCGAAAGCGCATCGTCGGTGCCGGGACCAGCATGCTATGGCCGCGGAGGCAAGCGGCCGGCGGTCACCGACGCCGATCTGATGCTCGGCCGGCTTGATCCAGAGCGCTTCGCCGGCGGCCAGATTCGCCTGTCGACCGACGCGGCGGCTAGTGCGCTGCACACGCAAATCGGCGCGCCGCTGGGTATCGACGAGCGCGCGGCCGCTGCCGGCATTAGCGAGATTGTCGACGAAAACATGGCAAACGCCGCGCGGGTGCATGCGATCGAGTGGGGTAAGAACCTGCAGGAGCGCACGATGATCGCGTTCGGCGGCGCCGCGCCGCTGCACGCTGCGCGCCTCGCGGACAAGTGCGGCATCCGCAAGGTGATCATTCCGACCGGTGCCGGCGTCGGGTCGGCGATCGGATTTCTGCAGGCGCCGATCGGCTATCACGTGACGCGTTCACGCTACGTCAATCTCGACGAGTTCGATGCGCAGGCGGTCAACGATCTGTTCGCATCGATGAGCGAAGAGGCCGCAGCGGCGATCCGCAAGGCCAGTTCCAAGGGTTCGATCGAAGAGACACGGGTCGCGTACATGCGTTACCGCGGCCAGGGCCACGAGATCGATGTCGCGTTGCCGGCACGACCGCTCGTCGCTGACGACAAAGCGTTGATGGAGCGTCTGTTCGCCGAGCGTTACGAGGCTCTCTTCGGCCGTACGATTCCGAACCTCGGCGTCGAGGTCATGACGTGGAGCCTCGCCGCGCACATTCCGGTGCCAGCGCCGGCAACGCAGAAGCCAACGGCGCGCGGCGAAAAAGCGCAACCATCGTCACGTCGGGGAATCTTCGACCCGGAATTGATGGAGACGCTCGAGCACGGCATCTACGTGCGCCGTGAACTGTCGCCTGGCATGGTCGTCGCGGGGCCCGCGGTGATCGTCGAGGACGAAACTTCGACACTAGTCGGCCGCAACTTCGATGCGCTGATCCTGCAATCCGGTTACATCCAGCTCGAAAGGAAGCACTAATATGAAGTCCGATCTGATCCAGCTCCAGGTGATGTGGAGTCGTCTGCTCGCGATCGTCGAGGAACAGGCGCAGACGCTGATCCGCACCGCGTTCAGCGTGTCCACACGCGAAGGCGGCGACGTCTCGGCAGGTGTGTTCGATGCCGAAGGCCGAATGCTCGCCCAGGCTGTCACCGGCACGCCCGGCCACATCAATTCGATGGCGATGGCTGTGCCGCACTTCGTCAAGCGCTTCCCGCCATCCGAGATGCGCGAAGGTGATGTGTTCCTGACTAATGACCCGTGGCAGGGAACGGGGCATCTGCACGACTTCACGTTCGTCACCCCGACGTTTCTGAACGGCAAAGTGGTTGCGTTCTTCGCGTGTACGTCGCACGTGGTCGATATCGGTGGCGTCGGCTTTTCGCCGGAAGGTCGCACCGTCTATCACGAAGGCCTTCGCGTACCGATCATGCGTTTTGCCGACGAAGGCAAGACCAACGAATGGCTCGTCGAAATCGTGCGCAACAACGTGCGCGAGGCGACCCAGGTAGTCGGCGACATGTATGCGCTTGCCGCGTGCAACGACAATGCGGTGAAGTCGCTGACCGCACTGATGGGCGAATACGGAATCGAATCGCTCGACGCCGTGCGCGATTACATCTTCGAGAACACGCGCCATGCAATGCTCGAAGCATTCGCGACGCTGCCAAAAAAGCAAGCCGCAAACGCGATGCGTACCGACGGCTTTGACAAGCCGGTCGATCTCGCCTGCACGGTGACGATCGAGGATGAGCGGATCGTCGTCGATTTCGCCGGCAGCTCGCCAGTGTCGGACTTCGGTATCAACTGTCCGCTGTGTTACACGGCCGCGTATGCGTCGTTCGCGGTCAAGTGCGTGGTTGCACCGAAAGTGCCGAACAACTCGGCGTCGCTCGGCATGATCGTCATCACCGCGCCGGAGGATACGATCGTCAACGCTCCCTTCCCCGCGGCAGTTGCGGTGCGTAGCGTGGTCGGACACCTAGTGCCCGACGTCGTGTTCGGTGCGATGCACGAACTGTTGCCGGGCCGAGCGCCGGCCGAAGGCGCGGGCTCGCTGTGGGGCGTGAAGGCAGGGGCGGGGATGGGCTTGACACCTTCGACAGGCGTTGCGCAGACCAGCTTCATGATGATGAGTCTGCATAGCGGCGGAATGGGCGCGCGTTCGAGCTGCGACGGGCTGTCGGCGACGCCGTTTCCGAGCGGCGTGAAGAATATCCCCGTCGAAGTGACCGAAGCGATCACGCCGCTCGTCATCTGGAAGAAGGAACTGCGCCAGGATTCCGGTGGCATCGGCAAGTATCGTGGCGGTCTCGGTCAGACCATGGTGGTGGGCAGCCGTGAAGACGCGCCGTTCGCGATCCTCGCGACTTTCGACCGCATCAATCATGCTCCGCGCGGACGCGCGGGCGGCGGCGACGGCGCGAACGGCATCCTGCGTCTCGAATCCGGGGAGTTGCTGAAGCCGAAAGGCCGTCAGGTGATTCCGGCGGGCGCCCGCGTCGTCCTCGATATGCCAGGCGGCGGTGGTTTCGGGAAGCCGGAGGAGCGGCCGCTGGAGTTGATCGAAGCCGACTTGCAGCGCTGTCTGATCAGTTGGGAAGAGGCGGTGGCCGCATACGGCGTCAGCCGCGATTCGAACGGCAAGCTCGTTCGCGCCGCCTGATCACTCACTCAACGGAAATCCGAACGCCATGCGTCTTTGCCAATTCGATACACCTGAAGTACCGCAGTGCCGCGTCGGCGCGTATTTGCCGAGCGGCCTCGTTATCGACCTTGCGAGGGTGCTCGACCGTCCGCTCACGTCGATGGTCGAGTTCATCACGCTCGCCGGTCGCGGCGACATCGATCTCGCCGTGCTGGACAAAATGCTCAACGCGCTCGACGAAGCCAAAGCGCGCCAGCTCGGCGCCCGCCCGCTCGATCAGGTGCACCTGCGCGCGCCGGTTACCGAGCCGCCGAAATTTTTCGCGATCGCGATCAACGGCCGCGCGAACTGGGAGCGCTCGATCAAGCCGGACAATCCGCGCCCCCAGTATTTCATCAAGCTGCGCACATGCATCACGGGGCCGTTCGACCCGATTGAGCTTCCGGACATCGGTTGTGTGGGACCGGAAGTGGAACTTGCGTTAATCATCGGCAAGGGCGGTCGTCATATTGCCGCAGCCAACGCATACCGCCACATCTTTGGCTACACGGTGCACAACGACCTCACCGCGCACGACCTGCGAGCGAAGTCCGAATGGATCCGGCTGCGTCGCAAAGATGGCAGCGAGGAACAACTGACCTATCCCGGCCGCTGGAAGAATTTCGACACCTTCTCGCCGATGGGGCCGTTCCTCGTTACGTCGGACGAAGTGCCCGATCCGCATGCACTCAAGCTCGACGCGCATCTGAACGGCGAACTCGTGCAGGAGGGACATTCATCCGACGTCGTCTACCGGATTCCGGAGCTGATCGAGTACCTGTCAGCTGCGCATACGCTGGAAGCTGGCGACATCGTGTCGATCGGCACCGTCCCCGCAGTCGAACCGTGGAAGATGGGGACGATCGATCTGCGCAAGTACGGCGGCACGATCAACGTCAGCATCGCTGGGCTTGGCAGTCTGAGCAACCCGATCCGCGCGGTTTAAGAAAAAGGCACGATCACAATGTCCAAACGATTCACACGTTCCACCGCGCTGTCACGCATCAGTCCCTCGGCGACCATCGCAATCACACAGAAGGCGCGCGATCTTCGCGCGGCGGGACGTAACGACATCCTGTCGCTGAGCATCGGCGAGCCGGACTTCGATACGCCAGAGCACGTGTGTGAGGCAGCGCGCGCGGCGATTGCCGCGGGTAGCACGCGCTATCCGCCGGTGTCGGGTGTGCCCGTGCTGAAAGAAGCGATCGCCGCAAAGTTTGCACGCGACAACGGGCTGCACTACGCGCTTAACCAGATCATCGTCAGTTCAGGTGCCAAGCAGGTCATCGCGAATGCGATGCTCGCCACGCTCAATCCCGGCGACGAAGTCCTGATCCCGGCGCCGTATTGGGTGTCGTATCCGCAGCTCACGCAGTTGTGCGGCGCGACGCCGGTGTTTCTTCCGACGGACGCGGCCACCGGCTTCCTGCCTCAGCCCGGTGCGGTCGACGCGGCGATCACACCGAAGACGCGCTGGCTGATCCTGAACTCGCCGAGCAATCCGTCGGGCGCGGTGCTTGACCGCGTATCGCTCGCCGCGCTCGGTGAGGTGCTACGCCGCCATCCGCATGTATGGGTCCTGACCGACGACATTTACGAGCACCTGATCTACACCGATGCGCCGTACGCCACCCTTGCTCAGATGTGCCCTGATCTCGCCGACCGTACGCTGACCGTGAACGGCGTGTCGAAAGCGTACGCAATGACCGGATGGCGGATCGGCTTCGCGGGCGGCCCCGCGGCGCTCATCAAGGCAATGGAGCTGGTGCAGAGCCAACTGACCGGCGGCGCGTGTTCGATTGCGCAGTGGGCCGCGGCGGCCGCACTTGATGGTCCTCAGGATTTCGTCGCCGAATGCCGCGCGTCGTTCCAGGCTCGCCGAGACCGGCTCGTTGCAGCGCTGCGCGCGATTCCCGGCATGGACTGCGCGATGCCCGAAGGGGCGTTCTACGCATTCCCCTCGTGCGGCGCATTTCTGGGACTCTCGACCGCAAGCGGTACACCCATTCATACTGACGAGGACTTCGTCCGCGAGTTGCTCGAGACGACAGGCGTCGCTGCGGTGCATGGCTCCGCGTTCGGTAGCCCGGGGCAATTTCGCGTGTCCTATGCGGCCTCGTCCGACGTGCTTGACGAAGCCGGCCGGCGTCTCCATCGCTTTTGCGCCAGCATCCGATGATTTCAAATACCGATCCGATCCACGAAACGGGCTTCGACACGCATGGTATGTCGGACGACGCCATGCAGATACGTCCATACTGGGCCGACGCACGGCCGCCGGAAATGCCGGCCGAGTTTTCGCGATTGCCACATAGCTGCGACGTGGTGATTGTCGGTGCGGGGCTGACGGGCGTCGAGGCTGCGCGCGTTCTGGCCGACGCGGGCCGCAATGTGCTCGTGCTCGATGCGGGCCGGCCGGGCGCCGGCGCGAGCACACGCAATGCGGGCCAGATAGGACGGCATTTCAAGCATGCGTTTGGCCAACTTTGCGACACCCTTGGCGAGGCGACGGCGATCCGCTACTTCGGCGAACTGCGCGTCGCGTATGAAGCGGTCGCCGCGCTCGGCGAAGAAACTGGCGCCGAGATCGGCTGGCGAAAGTGTAGCCGCGTGATCGGTGCGCTCTCCGATGCACATTTCGCTCGTCTTAAGCGCGAGTACGAGCGGCGTGCACGGCTGCTCGGCGAAGAGGTCGATGTGCTCGACCGTTCGAACATCGCCAATGAACTCAACTCGCCGCTCTATGTCGGCGGCGTGCGCCTGATGGAAACTGGCGCGATACATCCCGGGCTCTACTACGAGTTCATGCATCGCCGCGCGCTTGACGCGGGCGCGCGCATCGACGGACACACTCCAGTCACGAGCATCGAGCGCGGTCGTGATGGCTTTCACGTGCACACTGCGCGCGGTGTGATCGTATGCCGCGACGTCCTGATAGCGACCAACGGCTATACCGACAGCGCGCTCGGTTGGTTTCAGTCGCGCCTTGCACCGATCAACTCCTACATGATCGCGACCGAGCCACTCGCCGATGCGACCTGGCGCGAAGTCCTGCCACAGCGCCGCACGTACCACGACAACCGCCGCCGCTCGCACTTCATGACGTTCTCGCCCGACGGCACGCGCCTATTGTTCGGCGGCCGTACCGGCAACGACCCTTCGGTGTTGCGCCGCACGCTCGCAGCGCTCGCCGACGATCTGCGCTTCGTTTTCCCCAGGCTTGCCGACGTGCGCATCACGCACGGATGGACCGGACGCTGCGCGGCGACACGCGATCTGTTTCCACATGTGGGCGTCAATGCGCAGGGAATGCACTATGCACTCGGCTATTGCTTCTCTGGAAACGCTATGGGGCCGTATCTCGCGCGCAAGGCGGCGGCGCGTATCCTTGGACGCCACGACGAAGCGCATACGCTGTTCGACAGCGGCCGTTTCCCGACATTGCCGTTTCCCGCGCGTAGTCGCTGGACCATGCCGATATTAATGAATTACTACGCTTGGGCCGACCGCCCGAAGGGGCTCGCACGCGCGATCTGACACCCTCAGATTGAGATAAACGAGCCGCTGCATTCAAGTTTTGCGAGGCGCCATGATGAGCCGCAATACTGCATATCGACAAAGCCGTGTCGCCCGTTGGACATCGCAGACCGGCGTTTCTGCAGTGCTGCGCGCGGCCGCCGCATGTTCAATGCAGACTGCGCGGCAGCGTATGCACACACAGGCAGTCGGGCCCGGCTTAGGCGTGTTCGATCGACCGATTCGCCTGCAGCTCGGCTCACTTCGGGACCAGAGCGCCGACGATCCGTACTGGTGCACGCTCGCCGTCGCGTGTTCGAGTCTGATCAGCTTCGTATCTTCTCGAATCCGCTTCACGCATGTCACCGGGATGTCCCGGGGAATCTGATGCATTAACCATCGTATTTCACTATACCTCCACGGAACAAGATCATGAACGATATCCAACGCTTCGACTTTCGCAAACGTATTCACATGAGCGTAATGCATGGCGGCACCGTCTATCTGACGGGCCAGGTTGGCACGGCGGGCAAACCTGCGGCCGAGCAGATGACCGAGATCCTGGCAAAAGTCGAGGCGCTCCTTGCTCAAGCGGGCAGCAATAGGTCTCGCATCCTGAATACGACACTGATCCTCGCTGACGTCGCCGACTACGATGCTGTCAACGAAGTATGGGATGCGTGGGTCGACAAGGACAACGCGCCTTCGCGCTCCACGCTTCAGGCACAACTTGCATCTAAGGGGCTGCTGGTCGAGTTGATCGTGATTGCCGCCCAGTGATTGTCAACGCGCTTTGCAAAGGAGCTTCCCGATGAAAAAGCAGTTCATCGTGCCGTCGGGCACGCACGCGGCGCCGACCTACTCACATGCGGTGAAGGCGGGCAACACGATTTACCTCGCCGGTCACGTTGGGCGCGACGCTCAGGGCAACGTAGTGGATGGCGGTATCGAGGCGCAGACCGCGCAGGCATTCGAGAATCTAAAGTACACGCTCGAAGCCGCTGGGGCGACGCTCCCCGACATCGTCAAGCTGACGGTCCATCTGACCGACATCGGCGCAATGGCTACCGTGCGCGACGTCCGTGCGCGCTACCTGAAGTCGCCCATGCCGGCGAGCACCGTGGTTGAAGTCGTGCGGCTCGCGCCTGGCGTGCTTATAGAGATCGACGGCATTGCCGTGAAGGATGACGAAGCGTGATACATGGGTCTCCGCCGATCCCGCGGCTCTACTACTCACCGGAGGCGTGCTCGCTTGCTGTGCATATCGCACTCGAGGAGACTGGCGCGCCGTTCGTGCCGGTGTGCATTGCGCTGGCCGAAGGCGAGCAGCGTTCAGCCGCGTATCTCGCGATCAATCCGAAGGGCCGCGTTCCAGTGTTGATCGACGACGGCTTTGTGGTCACGGAATTGCCCGCAGTGCTGCTGTATATCGCCCGGCGCTATCCACACGCCAAGTTGTGGCCAGATGATCCGCGCGGCGAAGCACGCTGCGCCGAGTGGCTCGCGTGGTGTGCATCCGGTCTGCACGAAGTGTTTGCGCATCTACGTCGGCCCGAGCGGTTTGCCGACAGCGACGCGGCGCGCAGCGAGGTCGCCAGAAAGGGGCGCACATCGTCGCGCGCGGTGTGGGAAATGGTCGAGAACAAATTAGCTGACTCTCCCGACACATGGGCGTGCGGTTCGCGTTATTCGGTCGCCGATGCGAGCCTCCTGGTGTTCTGGATCTGGGGTCGATCGAAGACATTGCAATACGACATGCCGCGTGATTTTCCCGAGTGGACCTCGCATGCAAAGCGCGTCGCCGAGCGCGATGCGGTTAGGCGCACGCTCGCGCGCGAAGGGTTGATGCCGCCCTGATTGATCACGTCAGGAGGCCAAATCGATTCACTCACAAGAATACGTATGCGGATCGCGTTGTCATGATCCGGACAGGTCTTCTTTTGACGTGTGTGGAGACTACGTTCTATGAACGTAATTATTTAATCAAGTTGATCTGGAGAACTAAATGAAATCAAAGACGACGAGGCTTTTGGTGGCTGGCTGCATCGCGACGAGTTCTTTCCCTGCCTTCGCGCAGAGTTCTGTGACGCTGTACGGCGTCATTGATGAAGGTATCGACTACGTCAATAATAGCGGTGGTAGTTCGCTCGTTCGTATGCGCGATGGGACCTACGACGGCGTCTTTGGAAGCCGGTGGGGATTGCAAGGTAAGGAGGATCTTGGAGGCGGACTTAGCGCGATCTTTAAGCTGGAAAGCGGATTTAGTCTTGAAAATGGCCAGTCGCGACAAGGGGGGCTTCTGTTTGGCCGGCAGGCATATGTTGGACTTGCTGACGACACGTACGGCAAGCTGACCTTCGGTCGCCAATATGACTCTGTCGTTGACTATCTGCAACCGGTTAGCGCAGATGGTATTCTTGCTGGCCCAATCTCACACGGAAATGATATTGACAACGAGGGCAATTCGTTCCGCGTCGACAATTCCGTGAAGTATGCGAGTCCCAAGATCGGGGGGCTTCAATTCGGCGGTATGTACGCGTTCAGTAACACCAACGCTCCCGGGCGGAGCACCACGGGCATGTGGAGCGCCGGTGCGACGTATTCCATCGGTAGCCTGACGGTTGCAGGCGCGTATGAGTACGCGAAGGATCCGGCGCTGGTGTTCGCAGATGGCGACTTTCAGGGCAATACGACGGGTGCTGCTATCGGTGCCGCTGGACCTTGGAGTTACGTGGGTAACCCCAGCAATGAGCAGATATTCGGCGCCGGAGCTACGTACACAATCGGTTCGGCACTGTTGGGGTTAAATTACTCAAACGTCAAGTTCGACGACGCGAACGGGACCACGTCTACCGTCAAGTTTCAGAACTACGAAGCGGTTGCCCAGTACTACATTACCCCCGCATGGTCGGCAGCCGTTAATTACACCTATACCCATGGCGATATCGGTTATAGCCAAGTCGTTCCAATCTATCACCAGGTTGGCTTGATGACGCAGTATTCCTTGTCAAAGCGCACAGCATTTTACGCGTATGGTGTATTTCAGAAAGCGGGGGCCGGCGCCCAGTATGCTGATATCTTTGACGGAGCCGTGGCCTCTTCGTCGACGAACAATCACCAGTTGATGTTCCGCGTCGGCATGTTTCACAGGTTCTGATATGGAAGTGCGGCATCGATCGTTCGATGTCGCACATGTGTCGAAGGGGCCAGTCTTACAGCGGAAGTTCGCGCGTATATGTGAAAGGCGAGCGAAACCCGATGGCGCGGGTTTTTGAAGAGTGGCTCCCCACGAATGCCGTTACCAGCGACAGGTTTCTGAAGACCACTACAGCACGGTGAGGTTAGGGTATTCTATTTTACGTGGCCGCGACAACACCCGATGTCGGCTCAATCCCTTGCCGTCAACCGGCCGCGGGCCCTCATTAAGGGAGTTCCGTCACAAGGAGAGCGATTGCCCGGCATGTACCAGCGCGACATCGATTGGGCGTGAGACTTACCGCGTTGTCTGGTTGAATTCAGCGGCTTTTTGCATCGCAATATCGAGGCTCCCGCCTGCTCCAATAAACGCAGCATGGCTTCGAATCCCGGTAATCCTTCAGCCGCGCGCGCTCCAGTTTTCACGATGACCTAAACCAGGACCTCGAGTTGCCCGTCAATTTCGTCTTGTGCTACCTCGAACAAGTGGGCATCCTCGTGCCGCGTAACCCCGTAAACACTAAGCCGGCGAACTGCTGCGGGTTTGGATGTTGCGCTTCGACCTCTGGGAATTGCAATTCGCGCTAACAACTTAGGGGTTACTTTGCATCCGAAGAACGGGGCCCATGCTGCGACGTAGCCAAGCACTCGCGAAATGGCCCCCCACGCGATTCGAACGAAATTCCGAGCGCGCTCTTCGAACGGCAAACTAGTCGATGGCCAAACGACTCCGTCGTCCGATAGCGGGGCCCGAACTTCATCCGTCAACCGCTCTATCAGAATCTGACGTTTTGCGAGTGATGTTGCAAAGGGCCAAGCGTGACTCGTGCCCCGCGCATGATGTTCTGAAGATTAGCCACTCGAAACCCCGTTTGGTGACGCAGGCGCATGGTCGATTGCACGATGCGCTGGTGGATAAGCGCACGTCGATGACTACCGCACCGGGTTTGAGCCGTTTCAGAGTCAACCAGGTTCGGCTTTCCCGCGGCAACCACAAGGATGTGGCAGCGAGTATGCGACTGCGTAGATCAGCAGCCTTCGCATGACAAACCGTCAACGTCGCTTTTCTTTGTAATGGCACCGGCGCCATTGGGTTGCCCACGATATTACTGGCATCGACTCATAGCCTGCGTGGTTGATGCCATGCGCAACGCCAATCCTGCTTCCCGGTTCGGCCGGTCACGTTCGTCCGAAATACGCGCTGACGGTGCCTTCGATCGTAATCTACGCGCCTATCCACCCGTGGTGCTGCATCTTCGGTTAGCGCGCCAACGCGGTCTCACTGCGGCATCGCCGTATTCTTCACTTCGATGCCGCAAGACAAAAATTTCTCGAACTACACCCCTCTTAAATTCATCGGCAATCCCTTGCCGACGCTGATGTTTCGCCATCTCGCGCGCCGAATCAAAAGGCCTGAGGCTGCTTCGTCGTCATCTATGAAACTCCCTTTCTGCTGCGGGTTAAGGGCGAGCTCAAACACGAGCGTCCATCGATCATTTATAAGGTCGGGCGACCTATTTGTATGGAGGATCAGCAATCCGCGATAACGTTGGTATTTCGCAGAATCACGAGAGTGGACGGGGCTATTTGGGTGTTTTCCCTAGTCCATATCTCTTATTTTTACTTTGACATAAGGTCGCGTGACCTTGTACTCTGGGCGCATAGAGAATGTTGACGGAACCGGCTGCCGCCGCCCGAGAAGGACTCGTCGCCAGCTGAAAAAAATGACCCCTCTGTAGCTTATTGCGGGCAACTTGGGGGCGAAAACATTGAGTAACGGATAGCTCCGACAGTGGCGCTTTTTATGTGTCGAACGGATCGGTACTAGGGAAGGTAAGGCTTGACACGCGCGCGAGCGGCTTCTATCGGGTCCATGCCAAACCCGGCTCGAGCCAGATCGTCGGAGATAGCCTCCAGGGCGATAAGCCTGCACATAGACGATGATAAACATACGATTTGAAGGTGAGCTTTATGGCCCCCGTTGCAAATAGTGGACCGAAACTTCGAAAGGAAGCACTCGGACTTTTCTCCATCGTCTCTGCGGTCATTGCGACGAATGGCCCGCTCACAACGCTCGTGGGCGGCGTCCCTATCGCTTTGGCAATGGGTAACGGCCCTGGCTTGCCGGCGGTTTTCCTAATCGTTGGATGGGCATATATCCTTTTTAGCATCGGCTTCACCGCGATGAGTCGATACACGACAAACGCTGGTGCTTTCTATGCATACATTGCTAAAGGGCTTGGGAGACCGTGGGGCGTCGGTGCTGCCTTCGTCGCGATAGTTTCATACAACTCTATGCAACTCGCGTGTTACGGGATGCTTGGGTACTTCATGGGGGCAGGCCTGCATGAATGGTTTGGTGTGTCTGTTTCTTGGTGGGTTTGCTGCCTGATAGTACTCGGCATTATCTTCGTTGCTAGCATTAGCAACATTCAGATCAGTGGCCGACTTTTACTTTGCCTTCTGGCTTGCGAACTTCTTATCATTGTCGTATTCGACGTAGCCGGTTTGTTGCATGGTGGCCCTGACGGGTATACGTTGGCATCGTTCACTCCACATGTGGTATTCACCCCAAGATTTGGAACGTCGGTGCTTTTCGTCGTCGCTTCTTATATGGGATTCGAAACGACTGCGATTTATGCGGAGGAGGCCAAAGACCCACGCCGCAACGTGCCGCGTGCGACGTTCATTGCGATTATCACGATCATGCTTGTCTATACACTTAGCGTGTGGGTACTCGTCGTACTCTGGGGACCCAATAACGTGGCCGCCCAGGCAGGAAACAATCCGATAGTGCTGTGGTACGGGATGGCTGACCTCGTCGCGGGAAGATTTATCTCGAAGGCAATGTCAGTGCTGATGCTCACCAGCTTATTTGCTGCTCAGTTGAGTTTTCATAACACGACTTCCAGATACATATTCGCTCTCGGGCGTGAACATGTCTTGCCGCAAGCGTTGGCGTGGGTGCACCCGACTCAACAGACACCAGTAGCTGCCTGTACCGTTCAAGCCGCTGCTGTCGCGATCGCGTTAGTTATGTTCGCGAAAGTAGGGGCGGACCCCATGAACGTTGTATTGCCATACACAGCGGCCTTCTCGACGATTGGCCTCCTAGGTGTTCAATGTCTTACGTCCATAGCAGTTGCAGCGTTCTTTCTGCGCGAAGTGCATAGCGAAAATATATGGGTTCGCGCCGTTTCCCCAATCCTCAGCTTGGGCGCACTGGGGTGGTTCCTCTCTATGGAGGTAACCCATCTGCCGCTCTTGACGGGTTCGAACTCGAGGTGGATTTTCTGGTTCCCTTATAGCATTGCCGCGCTTGCACTGTTCGGTGTCTGCTACGCACTGTGGCTTAGGGCGGCTCGACCAGACCGATATAGAGGGTTAGGCCGATTTCTCTACGAGGCTTAAGCGGGCGCGCGCCTAGGTGAGACGCAGTCTTGCAACGGAATGGCTGCCAATTCGAAAATCAAGAAACGGATATTGGAATAAATGAAGGCTTGAACGCGGCATGCGAAAGACTACTGGAAAGTGACAAAGTCGGAAAAATGAAGTGATGACGTAAGCTGAATGAGAATGATTGGAGTTTCCATAAAAATATGGATGCCTAAATATATTGTTTATAAAAACGGATACATGAGAAATTTTTAATGCAGGAGTTGAAGAGGTGCATCGCGACAGGCATAAGCACGCAAAAAATCACCCTCGGTGATCCCGATAGATGCCTCTAAGCGAGGCCGAGATCAACAACACCATATCAACATGAAGGTCGCCAAAAGTATCTCTAGGCGATGGAGGTTTGTCATGCACATTTTTTTCAAGACAGGTCTTGCAGTTGCGTGCACGGCAGTGCTTGCAACAGCTTGGGCACAGTCGTCTGGAAATCTCACCATAGCCGGTGCCGATAAGGCGGCGAGCGCTGATGGGCAGATTCCGGCATATGAAGGTTCTGAGGCTGCTCCGGCCAACTGGTCCCCAGGTAAGGTGAGAGGCGAGTACTGGCGCTATAAGTCTGAAAAGCCGCTTTTTTCAATCACTGCGGCGAATGTCGACAAATATGCCGATAAGCTGTCGCCAGGCCAGATCGCGCTATTTAAGCAGATCAAAAACTATCAAATGGATGTGTATCCGACTCACCGCGATTGCGGTTTTCCTGATTGGGTGCAGGACAACATCAAGAAAAATCAACAGAGCGCGAAGCTTGACGCAAGCGGGGATCACTTGCAAAGCGCTGTGCTGCCAGGCCTGCCGTTTCCTGGCGCAAAGACCGGTCAGCAGGCGATCTGGAATTACTTAACCAGGTATCGCGGTGTGGGCGTCGAGTGGTCGAAACTCAATACGCTGGTATCGCCTCGGCCGGGTAGTTCCGACTGGATCTCGGTGACGAGTCGCCAGACCCTGTATTTCCCATGGGGCAAGAAGGGCAGCAACGCGCTGGCATCGGGAGAGGCGCTCCTGTCGGTGTATTTTACCTACAGTTCGCCGGCGGCCTTGGCCGGACAGGGTCTCGTACAAACGTTTAATTTTGCAAACAACGAAACACCGACGTTTTATTACTTTCCTGGTCAACGACGAGTTCGTCGGATGCCCTCTTATGACTATGACGCGCCGCAAATCGGTTTTGAGAACCAGTACACGGTCGACGAACCTTGGCTCTTTAACGGCGACATCGACCGCTTTGACTGGAAGCTCGTTGGAAAGAAGGAGATGTACGTGCCGTACAACGATTTTGCTATCGGGGATTTCAGAAAGAGCACCGAACAGGTATTCAAGCCCGATCAAGTGGATCCTGCGGCACGACGCTACGAACTGCACCGCGTCTACGTCGTTGAGGCGACTCTGAAACCGACTATGCGTCACGTCTCCCAGAAGAAGGTTCTTTACCTGGACGAGGACACATATCTCGCATTGGCGGGTGAGGACTATGACGCGCAGGGCAAGTTGTGGAAAGCGAAGGAAGGTTACCCGGTCCCGATTTGGGAGCTGGGTGGAACTTGCGACGTAGAGCCCTTTGCGCAATACAACCTCGTCGCTGGTCGCTACGTGGCAGACCAAATGGCGATTGGCACCGGGGAGGACGCGCATTATTTCGAATCGTCGAGTGACCCGAGTTTCTCTTCGGACTATTACACGTCGGAAAACCTGAGATCCATCAGCGAACGCTGAAAGACTTACTGGATCAATGCACGCGAAGTATGCGGTGACCAATAACGAAGTCGAGGAGAAGACATGAAAGCTACGGGAGTTGGCGTAACGGTATCCGTTTCGCTGGTGTTGCTAGGCACAATGTCGCTAGACGCGAACGGGTACGAATTCTCGACTGGTTTTGGCGATCTGTCCGGTTCGCTGGTTTCGAATTTGACCGCGGGCGCTGGCATTCGCACGAAAGACCCTAGCTGCTCACTCACGGGCGACCCGAACGCATACGGTTGTGGAGCGGCGGCCAATGTCAACCAGTGGGGTTACGGGGACAACGGCGATCTGAACTACCGCAAAGGCCAAGCATTCAGCACCTACGTCAGCGCGACAAGTGAACTTTTACTGACAATGCCCAGCGAAGGCTACAAGTTTATGGTTCGCGCGACCGCCATGTACGATTTTCTCGCCGGTGATACCGCGCGAACGCCGCTGTCTAGTACGGCGTCGGCACAGGTGGTCTATCCGGTACAGCTGCTCGACCTGTGGGGCGAGAAGGACTTCACGCTCGACGGTCAGTCTGCGCACGTACGCCTCGGGAATCAGGTCATCAACTGGGGCGAGAGTTACTTCGCCGCAGGGGGTATCAATGCAACGAACTCCCTTGATATTCAGAAGATCTTGATCCCAGGGACGCAGCTCAAGCAAGCGTTGCTACCGGCCCCCATGCTGAGTTTTGCGGCCGGGTTGGGTAACGGCTTCAGCACAGAGGGTTACTATCAGTTTCAATGGAATGGCAACCGTTATCCGCCGGTGGGCACCTTCTGGTCGGTCAGCAACAACTTCGGGCGTGGTGCGCAACCGACTACACTAAACTCCGGCAACTACAATGTGGGAGGTGTCGATTCGGGCACAATTGCTGGGCCGAACAGCGGCAATTCCTCCACCATCTCGGCAATCAACACCGGCCTCGTGAACGGCCAGTATGCCGGTGCGCCATATAATTCGATCGGCATACCTGTATCCACTCAACTGCCTAGCGAGTACAAACCGCAATTCGGCCTGAAGTTCAACTACAAGCCGAAGAACGTCGACGCGAACTTCGGCTTCTACTACGAGAACTATACGGACAAGTCACCAGTGCTTTCGACGCTTGCGAACGGCACGAGCCAGTGGTCGTATCTCGAGAGTCGTCAACTCTTCGGGGCGAGTGCGAACTTCGCGCTGGGCGATTGGGCAATTGGCACCGAAGTGTCATATCGTCCACATGACGCGGTCGCGTTGTCAGGCTGTTTCGGTGCGAGTGGGCCGCTTGATTCGAACACCAACGGAGTAAGCGGTATCAATTGTCAGCAATGGGAAGACAGGAAGAAGATCCAATATGACATCAACGGGCAGCTCAGCCTCACTCAGAGCGAGTACCCGTTCCTGAAGCTCATCCGTGCGGACATGGCCGTCTTGACTGCCGAGTTGACTTGGATCTACTACCCCGGTTTGAGTTCGAGCGGCGTGACGCGGACGGTCGACGGCCAGAGTGTCACCCAGGTCCCCGCCGCTGGTTATTTCGGATGGCTGAACAATGGATCTAGTCTAGGCTACCCGATTCTTGCGGCGCAAGGTACCGCGAGCTCAGTGGGTGCAACCGTGGACTTCAACTGGACGTACGACGGAAGCCTGATCCCCGGCTGGCAGGTGACACCCGGTGTGACTTTCTCTGATGCTTTGTATGGCTACACACCAACGTTCTCGGCGAACTATCTGCAAGGTGCGAAATCGCTGAATTTCTACGTTCTCTTCAACCAAAATCCTACAGTCTGGCAGGCCGGTATCAATTTTACTGCGTTCTTCGGCGGCCATGACACGGTTGGTCAGCCGTATGCCGACCGGAATTTCGTGGGGCTGTTCGCGACGCGCAATTTCTAATTCGCTGAGGGTAGTTTCATGATGCGCGCTTGCGCGCATCAAGGACATCATTGAAGGATAGACTCGTGTTAAATCGCTTTGTAACTTGTCTCGAGAAACTGTTTTTCGGGCATCGTGCGATCGTGCTGGCGACGATCGGCATCTTCACCGCGATCATGGCGGTGTTTGCTGTGCAACTGCGCATGGAGGCCGGGTTTGAAAAGCAGATGCCGATTGGCCACGAGTACATCCAGACGTTCCATAAATATCGCAACGACCTGTTCGGCGCGAACCGTATCACGGTTGTGGTGCGCGCGCGCAATGGGAATATTTGGACCCCTCAGGGGCTGACGCGTCTGTATAAGGTGACACAGGCGGTGATGTTTCTACCCAACGTCGATCGGCAGGGTGTGCAATCGTTGTGGACGCCAAACGCTTTCGTCAACGAGATTACTGAGGACGGCTTTCGCGCCAACCCTGTCATCGATGGGACGATTACACCGGATCAGTTGACACCCAAAATTGTACGGACGGTCCGGCAATCCGCAACGAACGGTGGCTACATCGGTACGCTCGTATCGCATGGCGAGGACAGCGCGATGATTACTGCAGAGCTGAACGAACGCGATGCAACGGGCAAGGTACTCGACTACGTGACGTTCAATCATCTGCTGGAAAATCAGATACGCAAGCCGTTCGAAGATGCCGGGTACGAGATCGAGATCATTGGCTTCGCAAAACAAATCGGCGATATTGCGGACGGTGCGACGGCTGTACTCGGATTCTGTGGGATTGCGTTATTGCTGACTGCACTTGCTGTGTACTGGTACAGCCATTCGATTCGTTTCACAGTTTTGACTCTCGCTTGTTCGCTAACCTCCCTCGTATGGCAATTTGGGACACTAAAGCTGCTCGGTTTCGGCTTAGACCCGCTTGGTGTGCTGGTGCCGTTTCTGGTGTTTGCAATTGGCGTGTCGCACGGTGTCCAGCAGGTCAATTACATCGTACGTGAACTGTCCCACGGTCATGACTCACTCGAGGCCGCACGTCGCAGTTTCAGCGGTCTCCTGATACCTGGCGTACTGGCGCTGATCACCGCCTTCGTTTCCTTTATCACGCTGCTGCTGATTCCTATCCCGATGGTTCGAGAACTTGCGATCACTGCATCATTAGGCGTCGGATACAAAATCGTAACAAACCTAGTCATGCTACCCGTGGCTGCGTCTTGTTTTAACTTCACAAAAGCTTATGCCGACCGTGCGCTCGATAAGGGGGAGCGCCGTTCAGCTTGGTTACGCGGGCTCGCACGGGTAGCCGAGCCGCGAAATGCCTATATTGTGGTTGCGGTAACGGCGCTCGTATTTGTGCTTGCTGCATGGCAAAGCCGCGATCGTGTGATCGGAACGCTTCAGCCAGGCGCCCCGGAACTTAGGGCCGACGCGCGCTTCAACCGCGACGCGGTGTCTATTTCGACCAATTACGACGTGGGGCTCGACTGGCTAACGATCGTCTTCGAGTCCGCAGGTTCTGCCTGCGACAATCCCGCCGTGGGGCTGTTTGAAGACGACTTTGCGTCGTCCATGGCGAATGAGCCGGGTGTCGTTTCGGTGCAGTCTTACCCGGCAATGCTGCGGACTTACAACGAAGGCTATAACGAGGGCAATCCGAAGATGAACGTAGTGCCAATCGACCCTGGCAATTATGGAGGGCTCTCGGCCGAAATCGGCCGCGTTAAAGGGTACATGAATAAGGATTGCAGTATGACTGCGGTGCATCTGTTCCTTGCTGATCATAAGGCGACGACGCTCAACCGCATCATCGACGATGTCAAACAATATCGTGCATTGCATCGCATCTCTGGGGTAACCATCCGGCTCGCTGCGGGAAATGCAGGTGTGCTCGCGGCCACCAACGACGAGGTGGCGAAAAGCGAGTTGCCGATGATGATCTACGTCTACGCAGCAATCCTGATACTCGTGTTCCTCGCGTACCGGGACTTGCGCGCGATGGTGGCGTGCTGCGCGCCGCTGACGGTGGCAACCTTTATCGGCTACTGGTTCATGAAGGAACTACAGATCGGGTTGACGGTGGCAACACTTCCGGTAATGGTGCTTGCAGTGGGGATCGGCGTTGACTACGCGTTCTACATCTACAATCGTCTTCAATTGCATATGGCAAACGGCCAACCAATTGTGAAGGCTGTTGAGCACGCGATGCTCGAGGTTGGCGTTGCCACGATTTTCACTGCAATCACACTTTCGATTGGTGTTGCCACGTGGAGCTTTTCTGCACTGAAGTTCCAGGCCGACATGGGCAAACTTCTCGCATTCATGTTCATCGTCAACCTGGTGATGGCAATGACGGCACTCCCGGCGCTCGCTGTTTTGCTAGAGCGCTGGTTTCCGCGCCGCAAACCCGTCCGCGCACCGGGTCTACTCAGCCACTGACGATACGACTTAACTGCAAAGGCCTTGCGATGATGAAGAATTTTCTTGTCTGTGCAGCATTGTGCTGCGTGAGCGCCACCGGTCTTGCGCAGTCGGGGGGCGCGGCGACACCATTTGCGGTCACATCGGCGCACATCTGGGTTGATCCAACGCACGCCATGTTGCTTGACGCTGCGCATGCCGGTACGCGGATCGTCGCTGTTGGCGAGCACGGCATCGTGCTGCTATCCGACGATGACGGTCGCACCTATCGACAGTCGGCGCAAGTTCCGGCGTCCGCGACACTTTCATCGGTATATTTCGCTGATGCGCAACATGGCTGGGCCGTGGGGCAATGGGGTGTCATCCTTGCCACAACCGACGGTGGCGAGCATTGGACACTTCAACGCTCCGATACATCGATCGATCAGCCACTCCTTTCGGTGTATTTCAAGGACCCCAGTCATGGGTGGGCGGTCGGAATCTGGTCTATTCTTCTAGCGACCAATGACGGCGGCCGCAATTGGCATACGTCCAAGTTGCAGCCGCCGCCCGGCGGGGGTAAGGCTGACCGCAACTTGTACAGAATTTTTGCCGATCACTCAGGCACTCTTTTCATCGCCGCAGAACAGGGCACTGTACTGCGATCGCGCGACGACGGCGCATCTTGGGAGTATCGTCAAGCCGGCAACAAGGGCAGTCTTTGGACGGGTGCCGTCGCGACAGACGGCTCGATATTCGTGGGTGGATTGCTCGGTCATCTGTACCGCAGCCGAGACGGAGGCGATACGTGGATGGCCATTGACTCGGGATCAAACGGGTCGATTACGGATCTCATTGCGAACGGTGACGAAATCTTTGGCGTGGGGCTAGACGGCTTCGTCATTGATGGCACAACTGAGGCAACGCGCTTCACTTCGAAGCAGCGAAAAGACCGCGCGGCATTGACCGCTTTAGTGATGCCGCGTAATGCCGGGCATGTGCCAGTCCTGTTTTCGGTGGACGGCATCCTCAAGGCCGAGTGACTGCGATGAATCCCGATAAGACCTGCTGGCTTACCGGTCAGTAATGGCCTAACGAATTTGCCTTTTTCAGACTTCATAGAATGACTCGGGGAACTGGGCAAGGATGCATGCGTCAATGCCGTCGTCCTCCACCGTGCATCATCGCATGAACGAGATCTCATCCCGGTCGGCGATTGATGTGCGTCATTCCGTAGCCCACAGACCGCAATACGCGGGCTGAGGGCATTTCAAGGCTGCCCGTCGTCTCCAACACGACGGAAGCGCCCGTATGTTTCGCGCCAGATGCCCAACCACCTTATCGATGCCCATAGCGCCGTTCGGCGGGCTTCGTAGCGACGCATTTGGGTTTTTCGCTATGTTTCGCTTGGTCTTCGACTCGTCAACACGAATCGGACCTTAACGTCGTTCGACTGGTTGCTGATTTAAACAGCAAGGGTAATCACGAATGTGCCTGCACAACTTAGCGCTTGCTGAGAGATTGAAAGAGTAGAATAATAGGTCACGTGAACTAATGTGGTCGACTGGACGATCTGGTGCGAGACATACGCCATGATCGGGGAAAAGCTAGCGTCTCATGTTCTGGGCCAAATTTGTCCATACGTAACGGTGCCGAGCTTAATTCTGAGCGATCGAGTGGCTGTCCTGTTCAGAACCGTTTTCAGGTCAAGTAGCCCATTTTGTGGATGTGACACTAATCGATTTGATAGGCAAAAAATGGAAGCATATTCGGAAAATGACGCGTTGGAAGATCAACTGATCCGTGGTCGTTCGCTGCCGCAAAGGTTTTATCAGGATGCGGAAATATTCGAGAAGGACATGCGGTTCATCTCCTCCAGCATGTGGCTCATGGTCGATCACGAAAGTCGTGTAAGGAACGCAGGTGACTTTTTTCTTGTAGAAATCGGCACCGAAAGTGTGATTGTTGCTCGTCATGCAAGTG
This sequence comes from Burkholderia sp. GAS332, assembly GCA_900142905.1. Classification (NCBI taxonomy): domain Bacteria; kingdom Pseudomonadati; phylum Pseudomonadota; class Betaproteobacteria; order Burkholderiales; family Burkholderiaceae; genus Burkholderia; species Burkholderia sp. GAS332. The sequence goes on from FSRV01000002.1 coordinate 4,388,933, forward strand.
GAAAGATCAATGCGTTCTACAACGTATGCAGACATCGCGGCTCGAGAATCTGTCTGAAAGAGTCGGGAAATAGTCGTTCACTGGTTTGTCCCTACCATGCATGGACCTACGACCTGGAGGGAACCCTGCGTTCGGCTAAAAGTATGCCGGTCGGGTTCGACCCCGCCATGAATTCGCTGATTCCATGTCATGTGCGTGTCGAGGAAGGGCTTATCTTTCTGAACCTTTCGAAAGAAGACGCTCCGGATTTCGATGATTTCTTTTCACGAGCGCGACCTTACCTTGTCCCTCATGGACTCGGAAAGGCGAAGATTGCTGCCAGTGAGAAGTACCCCACTATGGCCAATTGGAAGTTGCTCGTGGAAAACTTCCTTGAGTGCTATCACTGCAAGGCCGCACATCCTACCTATTGCGCCGTTCATGACGCGGAAAAAATCGTCGCTATGGGAGCGGGAGCCGGCTCTGGCGACGCAGTGGCAGGTCAGTTTCAGGCAACCTTCGAGAAATGGGAGGATAGCGCTCGGCGGTTGGGACACTTCACAGGCTCTTTCGCGGACGATACTGACTCCGTGAATTTCCAATCTGGGGCGCGAATCCCGGTAAAGGAAGGCGCGGTTACGGAGTCAATCAGTGGCGCGCAGGTCGGCCCATTGATGGGTGACTTCCAGCAATTCGACGGTGGGCAGACGGGTTTCGTGTTCAATCCTTTTAGTACCGTACTCGCCTGCAATGATCACGCCGTGATGCTTAGCTTCATCCCGCGCACAGCTCTCACGGCGGACGTGATAGCAATTTGGTTAGTCCGTGAAGACTCAGTACAGGGCACGGACTATGATCCTGAGGACGTCAAGAAAGTATGGCACGTAACGCTGCAAGAAGACAAAACCATCACTGAGAATAATCAGCGGGGCGTTTCCTCGCGCGCTTATTCACCCGGAACGTATTCTCTGCAGGAGCAGCGTATTTCTGACTTTGTCGAATGGTATAGAGGCAAAGTCTGGGCAAAGAGTAATGCTTAAAGTTCAGATGGGTGAGAGATGAAGGTAATGCAGGTTCAAGTGATTGGCGTTGAGCGAGAGACGCCGACGGTATTGGCGATCAGGCTCAGGGGGCTGGATGAGCAGCCCTTGCCTCCCTTCGACGCAGGCAGCCATATTGACGTCTATCTTCCAAATGGGGTAGTTCGCCAATACTCACTTTGTGGCGACCCGACAGATTTGTCCGCATATACCGTCGCAATAAAACGCGAGGAACTGTCGCGAGGCGGCAGTGAGTTTGTGCACCGGTCGTTACGTGTGGGAGATGTCCTTTCGATTGGATACCCGCGGAACCTTTTCGGACTTGATGCAAATGCGACGAACCACGTATTGCTTGCTGGCGGTATCGGCGTCACGCCTTTGATTTGCATGGCGTACACATTGTCGCGAGCTGAAAAGGCATTTTCACTTGCGTATTTCGTCCGCTCGGAGGAAGAGATCGTGTTTCGCACGCTTTTCGAGAGAGGTTCATTAGGCCAGGGTGTGAACCTTGAAGTTGGTTTGAGTGCGGAAGCAACAGCAGAACGAATCCGCGCAGTAGTCAGTTCTGCGGCTGCCGACACTCATGTCTACGTTTGCGGGCCGAAGGGCTTCCTCGATACGGCGGTGTCGATCTCCGAGGAATTTTTACATGAGAAACAAATACATTTCGAAGTTTTTGCTCCCCTTGCAACGCCTGATAGGCGGGAGCCCAGCAGGCCATTTGTAGTGCGACTGGGCCGTGATGGTCGGCAATTCACGGTGCCAGAAAACAAAAGCATCATAGACGTGCTTTCCCATGCTGGAGTGCAGATCGAAGCGGTATGTCGGGAAGGCGTATGCGGTACCTGCATTGTAAGGGTCATCGATGGTGTGCCGGATCATCGGGACACGGTGCTAAGTGACGAGGAAAAAGCATCTTGCAAGAGAATGTGTGCCTGCGTGTCGCGATCGAAATCCGCGACTATAACGATTGACTTTTAACCGACGAGGAGCAACTGTGATGAGTGAAATTGAAAGCACAAAGGCAGAGATTCGCGCTAAGTACGACTTTTTCGAACAGTGTGTTTCAACCAGGAACGTTTCAAAACTGCTTGAAGAGTTCTACTCGAAAACGGCGGTATTTGCGGGAAACGGAGGCCCTACCGTATCTGGCCAGGAGGAACTGGGCGGCTTTCTCACCCATGTTTTTTCTGAGGTTTTCGAGTCGATGAAAGTCGAACAGATCGAGACGCGAGTGTACGAAGGTAATGTGGCGTTCGATTCGTCACTGGTTAGTGCGAAATACAAAGATGGAGCCGTTGGCACCCTGCGGACTTTCTGCGTGTTTCGAAAAATTGATGGTGAATGGTTCTGCGATGTGGACATAGCGCTTAATCCTTGAACGCCGACGTTGTCCTAGAATCTTGACGGAGCGATAAGCTCCGTTTTTTATTGTGCCGTTGAAGCGAGTGACAGATGTCCTTAACGATCCGCGATCGGGATACGCGAATGTGGCTGCGCGTTCGGAGATATGCTAAATCAGCATACTCACCGGGCCACTTTGCGTGATTTTTTGACTTGGAACTATTTCGCTGCAGGGCGTGCTTCAGGCGCGGTCTTTCGGCGGTCGACTTCCTTGTGGGTCGCTGCAAGCGCGAGCGCCTTTACCGCACGGACGGCCTCATCTTCGATGCCCCGGATATCAGATGGAAACGAGTTGCGCTGGGGTAGGAGCACTAGCAGGCCGTCGAGCTGGCTAGTGATCAATGCGGCACGGCAGGATAGCTCGGTGGGCGTCAGACCTGGATTGACTGCCGCGATGAGTTCGCGAAAAACCTGACGTTGAAAAAAATACATTTCCTCTACGATGCGGCGTGCGAATTCATGAGTCTGCGCGAGAGCCCAAATGTTGATGAACAAACTTTGGGTTCGTCGCTGTTTGTCGTCTTCGATCAACAGGCGCGTGATTTTCTCTAGTCGAACTTCAGGAGACAGGTTTTTGTCGTTCCGTATATGTGCGTACCGCACTGAGTATTGCGCAACGACGTCCTGAATCAATGCCTCGAGCAGGTCTTCGCGCGTCCGGAAGTAGTGCTGCACGTTGGACAGCGAAAGCCCTACACCTTGAGCCACCTTTCGCATCGTTAGCGCGCCGTAACCTTCACTGATAAAGAGTTCAGTCGCGACCGCAAGTACCCGCGCGATCGTGGTACGTCCACGGCCTGTCGGTGGTCTTGTGTCAGCTGACCCATCCTCGACTGACGCGCTTTGAGACTCGCCGGCGATTGAGCGCGTCGATTTTCGTTTTGGCGCAAGAAGATCGTCGGGAGTCGTCTCTGGGTCAGACTTAGCAGTTGGGCGATGGGCCGCGTTATCCATACTTTCTTCCGGTTGATTTGTAAACCTTTATTGTCGTCTCAAGTAGTGTGCGAATGCAAGCAGACCGAAGGGTGAAAGGCAATTTCGGGCGAATGTTGCAAGCGCGCGTACCATCAGTGGCATGGCGTTTCCCCTGGTGTTTGCTCAATTGACAATAGGTCGCGTGACCTGTAACGTGTAAATAATCTGTTGTCTATATTTTGAATCGCCCGGACGCCAGTCACCTGTTTAGGCCGGCGCCCGTGATGCGTTGGCCTGTCGTCAAGCAACGATCTAGCCGTCGTCGTTGAACGGCTTTGAAAGCAATAGAGGGACTATGGACATACAAGAGCTCGTCTGCGGAATGCGGACAAAGATGTTTGTGGATGGCCGTTTCGTGGACAGCGTGTCCTCCGAAACTTTTCCCGTGTTCAATCCCGGAAACGGAGAGGAAATTGCGCAGATAGTCGATGCGAACGCCGAGGACGTTGACATAGCAGTGCGCAGCGCTGAAAGAGCATTCAAGAGCGACGAATGGCGCGGACTTCCCCCGGCAGCGAGAGAGCGACTACTGCTCAGGCTGGCAGATCTCGTCGAGCAGCATGGCGATGAACTCGCTGCACTTGAGACCTTGAATCAGGGCAAGCTTCTAGGGTTCTCGAAAATGCTCGAAGTCGGAGGAAGTTCGCAGTGGCTCCGTTACATGGCTGGATGGGCGACCAAGATTGAAGGTACTACGCTTGATCTTTCCTTGGCGTTTCCTCCGTCGGTTCGGTATCAAGGATCCACCCGAAGGGTTCCGGCAGGGGTTGTCGCCGCTATCGTACCGTGGAACTTCCCGTTGCTCATGGCAGTATGGAAGATCGCCCCCGCGCTCGCTTGCGGTTGCACGATTGTATTGAAGCCGGCGGAGGAGACGCCGCTTACCGCGATACGGCTCGCGGAGTTGGCGCACGAAGCGGGTATTCCGGCCGGCGTCTTTAACGTAGTCACCGGTCGCGGGGAAACGGCTGGCGCGGCACTGGTGCGGCACCCAGCAGTGACCAAGGTGACATTTACCGGTTCCACTGAAGTAGGTCGGATTATCGGCAGACAATGCGCCGACGACCTGAAACGCTGTTCCCTGGAGTTGGGTGGTAAGAGTCCGGTCATCGTCCTTGAAGACTGTGATAGTCGTAAAGCCATCGAAGGCGCTGCGAGTGCCATCTTCTTTAATCATGGCCAGGTCTGCACAGCTGGCTCGCGTCTGTATGTAGCACGGTCTAGATATGACGAAGTTGTTGCTGGCATTGCGGCGATTGCCGACGGTATCAAACTGGGGTCGGGATTTGACGCGAGTGCGCAGATGGGACCGATGGTATCGGCTCGACATCAAGACAAGGTTGTCGGAATGGTCAGGCAGGGTATAGCCGAGGGTGGTGAGATTCTCGCAGGCGCACAGATGGACGAATCGAGAGGTTTCTTCGTTAAGCCCGCTGTGATCAGCAACTATGAGGGAAAGCCACTTTCATTGGTACGGGAAGAAGTCTTCGGACCAGTCCTCGTTGCTATGCCCTTTGACGATATCGAAGAAGTGCTCGCCGAAGCGAACGACTCTCAGTACGGGTTGGGCGCGAGCGTGTGGACGAACCAGCTCGATAAAGCGATGTACTTGGTTGACAGAATTGAGGCAGGTACCGTGTGGGTCAACACTCACAATATGGTGGATCCAGCGATGCCTTTTGGAGGATTTAAGGCGTCAGGTATTGGGCGAGAACACGGGCGGGCAATCATCGACGCGTACACGGAGTCGAAATCGGTGTGCTTCGCGTACTGATTTAGTTTGATATAACGGGGCAATGTTAAAAGCAGTCACCGATCAATTCGGAATTTAGTTTAGTACTACTTTAGAAGGCGTCGGTTATACGATTAACTCAGTTTGGAAAAGGGTGGTTGTGAAGTGGAACCTATGGGTGGATCTCGCAGTGGCCCGTCACGCCGCTTGGTTGCTCAATCAAAGCTTCGTTGAGGTCTGGCACGAGCAGGTTTTCATTCCGGACCACAAGAAACAATATCGATCCACACTTGGTCCATTTTTTGGGGAGCCGCTGGCGCTGCGCATTTGGCTTTCTGCCAACTGAACACTTGAGTCTTGAGCGAACTTAGTTATTGTCAGTCAGTGTTGTGAGTCGTAGTGCGAATCAATTGTAGACAAGATCGGAGTATCGGTACGGCACCCGTTGAGTGCATTTCTGTACCGACCCATTCGAATCGCGCAGGAATTTTGGATGCACCGCGCACGCGCAGCGCTACAACGGTTGGTGGTTTCGACGCGCCAGCAATCGATAGATGAATCTCTAGTCCAATCCACATCACAATGGAATTTTGAAATGAAGACGAAGGCAGCCATCGCATGGAAAGCCGGCGCACCGTTGACGATCGAGGAAGTGGATCTCGAAGGGCCGCGCTCCGGTGAGGTTCTGATCGAAGTGAAAGCGACGGGCATCTGCCATACCGATTACTACACGCTGTCGGGCGCCGATCCGGAAGGCATCTTCCCGGCGATTCTCGGCCACGAAGGCGCGGGCGTGATCGTCGATGTCGGTCCGGGTGTCGGCACGCTGAAGAAGGGCGACCATGTGATTCCGCTCTACACGCCGGAATGCCGCCAGTGCAAATTCTGTCTGTCGCGCAAGACCAATCTTTGCCAGGCGATCCGTTCGACGCAGGGCAAAGGGTTGATGCCCGATGCCACATCGCGTTTCTCGCTGGATGGCAAGCCGCTGTTTCACTACATGGGTACGTCGACCTTCTCGAACTACATCGTCGTGCCGGAAATCGCGGTGGCGAAGGTGCGTGAAGACGCGCCGTTCGACAAGATCTGCTACATCGGCTGCGGCGTGACGACGGGCGTGGGCGCGGTCGTGTATTCGGCGAAGGTCGAAGCGGGCGCGAACGTGGTGGTGTTCGGTCTCGGCGGCATCGGCCTGAATGTGATCCAGGGCGCGAAGATGGTCGGCGCGGACAGGATCATCGGCGTCGACATCAATCCGGGCCGCGTCGAACTGGCAAAGAAGTTCGGCATGACCCACTTCATCAACCCGAACGAAGTGGAGAACGTGGTCGATCACATCGTGCAACTCACCGATGGCGGCGCGGACTACTCGTTCGAATGCATCGGCAACACCAAGGTGATGCGGCAAGCGCTGGAGTGCACGCACAAGGGCTGGGGCCAGTCGTTCATCATCGGCGTGGCGGCGGCGGGCGAAGAGATCAGCACGCGGCCGTTCCAGCTGGTGACGGGCCGTGAGTGGAAGGGCTCGGCATTCGGCGGTGCACGTGGCCGCACGGACGTGCCGAAGATCGTCGACTGGTACATGGAAGGCAAGATCAATATCGACGACCTGATCACGCACCGTCTGCCGCTCGAGCGTATCAACGAAGGCTTCGACCTGATGAAGAAGGGCGAGTCGATCCGCTCGGTCGTGCTGTACTAAAGCGGGAGTTTCGCGATGCTTGAACTATTGTCGTCGCATGCCTGCCATGGCGGCGAGCAGCGCATCTATCGTCACGACTCGCAGACCGTCGGTCTGCCGATGCGTTTCTCGGTGTATCTGCCACCGCAGGCCTTGCGGGCCAACGCGAATGTGCCCGCGCTGTTCTATCTCGCGGGTCTGACCTGCACGGAAGAAACCTTTCCGGTCAAGGCGGGCGCGCAGCGCTTCGCGGCGCAGCACGGCATCGCGCTGATCGCGCCGGACACCAGTCCGCGCGGTGCGGGCGTGCCGGGCGAAAGTGCAGCATGGGATTTCGGCGTGGGCGCGGGCTTTTACGTCGACGCGACCCAGCAGCCCTGGGCGAAGCATTATCGGATGTACTCGTACGTGCGCGACGAACTGCGCGAAACGGTGCTCGCGAATCTGCCGGTGGACGGCGCGCGTCTGGGCATTTTCGGACATTCGATGGGTGGTCATGGCGCGTTGATGCTGGCGCTGCGCAACCCGGAGATCTACCGGTCGGTGTCGGCGTTCGCGCCGATCGCGGCGCCTTCACAGTGCCCGTGGGGCGTGAAGGCGTTCAGCGGGTATCTGGGTGAAGACCGGGAAGGGTGGCGCAAGTACGACTCGAGCGAACTCGTCGCTCAAGCGTCGCGCAAGTTCAAGGAAGGGATTCTGGTCGATCAGGGGCTGGCGGATCAGTTCCTTGCCGAGCAGTTGAATCCGGATGTGTTCGAAGCGGCCTGCAAGGCCGCGGGGCAGCCGCTGACGCTGCGTCGTCATGCAGGCTACGACCATGGGTATTACTTCATCTCGACATTCATTGTCGATCATTTGGAGTACCACGCAAATATTCTCTATCGACGAGAGAGAGCGTAATCATAGGGTGATAAATTGGCTAACGTTTAAATCCTTCTTTTGATAATTTTTTAAGGAGCAAATCATGGCAGTTTTTACGCATGTTACGGTCGGCACGAATGACCTTGAAAGAGCGCGTCAATTTTACGACATTGTGCTTGATAATATCGGCCTGAAACGGATCGCTGACTTGTCCAATTCGGGATCGATTTGGGGCGATGGCGCTCCGTCTTTCTTCGTCCTAAAGCCCGCCAATGGCCAACCTGCTACTGTGGGCAATGGCGTGACCGTATCGTTCGAGGCACCCAATCGCCGTTCAGCTGATGCCTTCTATAAAGAGGCATTGACTGCTGGTGGAAAATGTGAAGGCGCTCCGGGTCCGCGCGGCTGGGCGCCCAACGCGTATGCCGCCTACGTGCGTGATCTAGACGGTAATAAACTCGCGGTCTATTGTTTTAAACCGGAATAGGCTGTTGAGGGTAGAGGGCGCGTTGCCATGCTTCCCAAGTCTCATGTATAGCATGCATTTACGTGATCTTGCCCTGTGGGAAAGGCTAACGCAATCTCGCATATGACACCGTGGGTTTCTTTCGTGGCGGCGCCCTGCTGCGGTTGCTTGTAGAATCCAAGTACGCGATTCAACTGGCAAGCTAAGTTCTGATGAGGTCGTCAGTTCGTTAAGTCCTTGGCTCGATCGGTCTACGGTCAGCGTCTATTCTGCCCCTACACAGAGGAGAACAGCCCGTTGGTTTTACTGGCAACGAGCGGGTCGGATTGTTCCAGCGAAACCATCCGCCCGTCTCGTAATTGCTTGGGGTCTACGTCATAGATACCCCTCTTTTCGAAAACAGTTGCTTGGTGCGAGCAAAGTTACCTTGCGCGGCGCTGGATACATGGAGGAGGCGTTTGCCTGCAGCTGCAGCGGCGTGACGCCTCAACGGCCGTCGTAGCCGGTGCGTTGCAGGTGAGGCATGGCAGGCGCGGCCCAGATAACCCAGAGGATTGTGAGCGGAACGGGAACGGTCCGTTCGCCGTGCCTGCGACCAACTCATTGCGCGGTTCCCGTCCCGCTAATAATTCGTTGAACCAAACCGTTCCACACGTGGTGGCCATAGAAATTGAATTGGCATGGCGATGGTTGTGACGATTGGATACCGGAGTCGAGTCTTGGGTCGTTCGGAGGTGTCCGGGGTGACGCGCCGTGAAGGAGGACGAATACGCATTGGCATCGGCTATCGTGCTGATGCCGCGCAGCCTCGGTTCCTTGACCAGCCGGCCCTGCGGCGTCGGGTGGGCGCATTCAACGCGCTTCTATCGCCAGTTACGTTGCGCCTCAAGCCAGATGAATTCGCGCGAGATGATCCGCATCGACTCGAGTTTGGATGGACTCGATACGCGAGCGAGTCGGGTCGAATCATACAATGGATTTTCGAGGCACTATAATGAAAACGCATGCCAAGAACATGTAAAACAGTCTGAACGTACCGACCCAGGCAAGTACTGTCTCCTCGTCCGCCATATTGACCTATTCCCTTCTTGAGGTTTCATGGAGTCAGGCCAATCACAAGGATCTCTATTGCCGGGAAATTGTTCGATATCAATGCGCTGTCAAGAACTGTCGTGGTCGGATAATTATGGTACTACCGCCGTTCAGATTTCCTCAACATCTAACTCATGAGGCATTTTGAACAGAAGACCGGCACGATACGTGTCGCATGAGATGCGGACCTGATATATGTTTCGCTGGCTTTTTGCGAAAGTCCCGCAGAATCAACGGATCTACATGCTTGAATAATTCGGACCGCCGCCGCCTTCAGGCGTCACCCAGACGATGTTCTGCGTCGGGTCCTTGATATCGCAGGTCTTGCAATGCACGCAGTTCTGCGCATTGATCACGAGACGCTCGCTGCCGTCGTCGTTCTTCACGAACTCATACACCGCGGCCGGGCAGTAGCGCGATTCCGGACCGGCATAGGCCTGCCAGTTCACATTCACCGGCACCGAAGGGTCTTTCAGCGTCAGATGAGCCGGCTGGTTCTCTTCATGATTGGTGTTCGAGATGAACACCGACGAGAGCCGGTCGAACGTCAGCTTGCCATCCGGCTTCGGATAGACGATCTGCTTGCACTGCGACGCGGGTTTGAGCATCTCGTGATCGGAATGCTGGTGATGCAGCGTCCACGGCACATTGCCGCCCAGCAGCTTCTGCTCGATGCCGACCATCAACGTACCGAGGTACAGGCCCTTGCTCATCCACTGCTTGAAGTTGCGCGCGCGATGCAGTTCCGTGTGCAGCCACGAAGTCTTGAACGACTCCGGATAGGCCGTCAGTTCATCACTGGTGCGGCCAGCCTGCACGGCTTCAAATGCGGCATCGGCGGCCAGCATGCCGGTCTTGATAGCCGCATGCGAACCCTTGATCCGCGATGCGTTCAGGAAGCCGGCATCGTCACCCACCAGCGCGCCACCCGGGAACACCAGCTTCGGTAACGACAACAGACCGCCCGCGGTGATCGCCCGCGCGCCGTACGACACCCGCTTGCCGCCTTCCAGAATCGCGCGGATGGCCGGATGCGTCTTGTAGCGCTGGAATTCCTCGAACGGCGACAGGTACGGGTTCGTGTAGCCGAGGCCAACCACGAAGCCCACCACCACCTGGTTGTTGTCCATGTGATAGAGGAACGAGCCGCCGTACGTGTCGTTCTCCAGCGGCCAGCCGGCGGTGTGCATCACCAGGCCGGGCTTGTGCTTGGCCGGATCGATTTCCCACAGTTCCTTGATGCCGATGCCGTAGACCTGCGGATCGACGCCTTCGCGCAGCTTGAACTTGTCGTTCAACTGGCGGCCCAGGTGCCCACGCGCGCCTTCGCAGAACAGCGTGTACTTGGCGTGCAACTCCATGCCGAGCTGGAAGTTCTCGGTCGGCTCGCCATCCTTGCCGATGCCCAGATTGCCGGTGGCGACACCTTTGACCGAGCCGTCGTCGTTATACAGAATCTCGGCGGCCGGAAAGCCCGGGAAAATCTCGACGCCGAGCGCCTCGGCCTGCTGACCCAGCCAGCGCGTGACGTTCGCGAGGCTGATCACATAGTTGCCGTGGTTCTTGAAGTTGTCCGGCAGTGCCCAGGTCGGCACGCTCTTCGAACCGGTTTCAGTCAGGAACAGGAACTTGTCTTCGGTCACGTCCACCGTCAGCGGCGCGCCTTTTTCCTTCCAGTCGGGGATCAGTTCGGTGATCGCGCGCGGATCCATGACCGCGCCCGACAGGATATGCGCCCCGATCTCCGAGCCTTTTTCCAGTACGCACACGCCAATCTCGACGCCTTTCTCAGCCGCCAGCTGCTTCAGGCGGATCGCCGCGGACAGGCCAGCCGGGCCGCCGCCGACGATCACGACGTCGTATTCCATCGACTCGCGTGGACCGTATTGTTCTTTCAGGTTCTGCATGCTTGTAATCTTTAATGCTCGCTTGCGTCGGCGATAGGTTCAATTGCGATCGATACCAACTCGGCTCCAGCGCCGACATGATGGAGATCCAGTTCCTCAGTGCGGCTTTCGATCCAAATGCCGTGCATCGGTGCAAGCGGGACATTCTTAAGCAAGGAGCTTGACACGTTCCACTGACCCGACAGGCTAATCAATATCTGGACGCTCGCCGGCGTGATCCGGAGCGAGTTTGTCGCGACGCTCACATTCGAGCGGAACGCAGTCCGCCGAGTCATCACGTTCAGCACCCGGACGGGCTTCGCTAGCAGACTGATCCACACATTCAGATCACCGCTGAAATTCACGGCCTGCCCCGGACGAGCCAGTATCTGCCCTTCGTGGGAATGCAGATCGACCACGCCGTCATCCACAAGCAGAAGGCTCCGGTCGAATTCGGGGAATTGCGAAAACTTCGCGGCACCGTTGAGATCGGCGAGACTAACGCGCCAATCCGCTGAACCTGAACGGTTTTTTCCGCGTGCGAGCGTGCGGGTGGTGCCGCCACCGTTGATCCATGGCTCCTGTGCATGTGCTGCACAATCGAGGAATCGGACGGACGGCACCGTTTCCGGTGTACGCGGTTTCTTTAAACGTAGCGTTCGCGCGCCGTCCGCACCCGATGCGGAATTGAGCGGGTCGTGGTTCATTACGCAGCGCGCCTGGCTACGTGGGCCTCAAGCTCGCCCACTACGTCGAACAGGTCGCCAACGATGCCATAATCGGCAACCGAAAAAATGGGTGCGTCCGGGTCTTTGTTCACCGCGACGATGATTTTCGAGTCCTTCATTCCCGCCAGATGCTGGATCGCGCCGGAAATGCCGAATGCAAAATACACGTCGGGCGCCACGGTCTTCCCGGTCTGCCCAACTTGTGCCGAATTCGGCGCATAGCCGGCATCAACGGCGGCGCGCGAGGCGCCCAACGCTGCACCCATGCGTTCGGCGAGTTGGCCGAGCCGATGCATGTTGTCCGGCGATGCAAGTCCGCGGCCGCCGGATACGACGATTCGAGCGCTGCTTAGATCGCGTCCGGTTTGCTCTGAGGCTTGGCGCTCGAGCAGTTTCGTCTTCGCAAACACGGGTACGGGTTCGAGAGCGATGACCTCTGCTGTCCCACCGGTTATCTCTGCCGGCGCGAATGACGATGCTCGTATGGTTGCAAAGGTGATCCTCGCGGTGACCTCAACCGTTACGATAACGCTACCTGCATACAACCCTCGAACAAACCGGCCTGCACTGTCGATGCCAATCACGTCGGAGAGAAAGGCACCATCGGCTAGCGCCGCGGCGCGCGGAAGCGCGCTGCGGCCCAGACTTCGATGGCTTGCAATGATCAGCGAGTAACTGGCAGCGAGCGCGTGCAATTGTGCGCTTAGCGTTTCCGCCGCCGGCGTAGCCGCAACATCGTTATTCACCGAGAGGACCCGGTCTACGCCGGCGATGTTCGCCGCAGCACTTGCACCGGCTTGGCTCACAATGACATCAACCGATTGACCGCGCTGGATCGCTGCAGTTACCGCCCGCCGGGTTGACTCCGCGATCACGCCGTTTTCCCATTCCCCCACCACAAGGCTTCTCATGCTGTAGCTCCAACGTTTTCAAACGGACGATGTGCCGCAATGGCATCCAGCAGCGCGGCAGTATGTGGGACCTTGATGCCGGGCCCGCGCACAGGGGGATCGCTTAGATCAGTCACAATCACGCGCGGCGTCAGATCAACACCGAGCGAGGTGCCGTCGAGCGTTATTAAAGGTTTCTGCTTGGCTTTGACGATGCTTGGCAATGTCACACGACGCGGATCGGCGAGTCGCAGGTCCGCGCTGACAACGCTCGGACCGTCGAGCGCCCACTTCGAAGTCCCGCTGTCGTCGCCGCAGGTCACGTGCCAGCTCACGCCGTGATTCACCAATGCGCAGGCATTGAGCGCCTGGGGCCAACCGAGCAGAGCCGCGAGCATGGCTGCGACGCCGCCGACATCGTCATCGATAGCCTGCTTGCCGCATAGCACAAGACCGAAGTTCGCTGTCGCCATGAAGGCGCTTAGCAAACGAGCGACGGCGAGCGAGTCGAGCGTCGCCGTTAGCGAACCGGTGTCTATCAGGACAGCGTCGTCGGCGCCCATTGCCAACGCCGTACGCAACACGTCCTGGCTACCAGCGTGTCCGCACGTGATTGCGGTCACGTGCGACGCAATGCCCGCCTCCTTCAGTTGCGACGCCTTTTCCACGGCACATTCGTCGAATGGATTCAGCGACATCTTCAGGCCGGCGGTGTCGACTGCGCCGCTCGCGCTGACCCGTACGCGGACATTGGCGTCGACGACCCGTTTGACGGGAACGAGAATTCGAATGGACATGGGGTGAGTGCTCCTGATCAGGACACGGCGCCGGCGCCGTATTTGCCGACGAGCAGCGCGCCGCTCGCGAACCGACTCAACGCATAAGGATCCAGCGAGACGTCGGTCGGCAACCCTAGCGCATGCTGAGCGAGAATCTTTCCGACACCCGGGGACAACTTGAAACCATGGCCAGAGAATCCGAAGCCGACGACCAGGCCTTCGATATCGGCGACCGAACCCAGGACGGGATTCCAGTCTGGCGTGACGTCGTAGACGCCCGTCCACGATGACGCGAGGCCGGCGGTTTCGTACGGGGGGAAACGTTCGGCGACTTGCGCGCCCACCTCGCCGACGTAGTCGAGCGAAATATCCCCTTGCTCAGTCTCCGGAGCATTCAGGGTTTCACCAACGACACCCTCGGACACAAGCATCTGGCTTCCGCCGTAGCTACGGTAATAAAGCATGCCCGGGGAGCCGAGATCTTTAAAGGCTGGCATTTTGAACGTGTAGGATGCGTCGCACTCCAGCGCGAGCACTGTGTGGCGTTCGGGTTTGACCGGCAAATCCACGTTCAACCAGCCTGCGATCTCCGGCGTCCAGATGTTCTGAGTGCTAATCAGGGTGCCACAACTGAACTGACCCGCCGTGGTTTCTACGCCAACAACCTTGCGTCCTTCACGTAACACGCCGGTGACCGTCACGCCCTCCATGATCTTGACGCCTTGCCGCCGCGCGGACCGCGCGAAGCTCGTTGCGACGAGGTAGGCATCCGCGAAACCGGCCTCCGGTTCATAGCCGATCAGGGCGGCATTGTCGAATTGCGCAATAGGAAGACGTTCCCGAGCCTCGACCTGGTCGAGATGTTGGACTTCAATGCCCATATCCTGCTGAGCGGTCAGCGAAGCGCGCAGCGGATCGATCTTGTCACCTTCAGGCGCGCAGATCATGTAACCGCATTTCACGAGGCCGCATGATGCCTCGTCGTCGCCCACATACTCGGCGAAATTGTTGAATGCCCACCACGACGAACGGGCGAGTTCGACGTTCTGCTTCACCGAATAATGGGTACGCAGCAGCCCGGACGACTGTGAGGTCGTGCCCGCGCCAATGGTGCTTCGCTCGAGGACGAGCACGCTCTTCGCGCCGAGTGCCGCCAGATGATGGGCCACCGAGGCTCCGATTACGCCGGCACCGATTACAACAAAATCGTAATGGCTCATGTGAACCTCTCCGTTGAATTGATGGCGATTCTAGGTAGCGAAAACGCCGCAAGACTTTTGTATTAGGCAAACTTATGGAACGGCCCATAGTTTGCTCATGGTCCGTGGCTGCCGAAGGAAAGAAAGCATCATTCAGGCTCTTCCGTAGGGACAGGGCGACAACTAGCGGAGTTTTCATGCGACGAACCCAACCGCCCATTGATCTGCGCGGGCTGCAGGCCTTTATTGCCGTGTGCGAAGCGGGCTCCATGACGGGCGCGGCAAAGCAGTTGGGCGTGAGCCAAAGTGCAATCAGCCAGTCCATCGCGGCGTTGGAGCGCGATCAGGGCGTCGATCTTTTCGACCGCGAAAGCCGGCCGCCACGCCCGAACGTCGCCGGACGCGCGCTGCTCGAACTGGCCGGTCCGTTAATCGAACACGCTCAGATGGTCAGTGCGCGCGTCGGCGATGCGTCGCATACGGGAAAGCTGCCGGTGAGGCTCGGTTGTGTGGATTCATTCGCAGCCACCGTGGGGCCGGAGTTGATCCGGGCCGTTTCCGGCTCTGCGCGACAGATTTCGCTCTGGTCAGGGTTGACTCCCGGGCTGAGCAAGCAATTGCATGACCGAGAACTCGACGTCGCAATATGCACACAGACTGTGTTAAACGACGCGAGGATCGTCGAGGTGCCGCTGTTCTCGGAGGCGTTCGTGGCCGTGGTGGCGCGCCCGTATCTGGCGGAGCGCAAGAACATCGACTGGCGCACGTTGGCGCTGGAGTTGCCGTTAATTCGATACACCTCTCGCTCGGTCATTGGGCAACAGGTCGAGCGATTCGCCCGGCATCTGGGAATCAACAGCGTACGTCGGTACGAATTCGACGCGACCGATCCGCTCTTGAGCCTCGTCGCGGCGCGTCTTGGATTTGCGATTTCAACGCCGCTTTGTTTGTGGCAAGCGCGTCACTACCTCGACGATATTGCCGTTCTGCCGCTTCCCGATAGCCGTCTGGGACGTCGTGACTTTTTTCTGCTGCATCGACAGGGCGAATGGGAAGATTTTGCTTCGGAGATCGTCACGCTGACGCGAGGCGTGCTGGACCATGGAATTCGCCCTGCGCTGTGCCGTGCGTTGCCGCACTTGCCGGACGATGCGCTGAGGTAAGCGCGTTTCTCAAGGAGAACAATGATGAGTGAGTTTTACAGTTTGCACCGCGGCGACGCGCCTTTGGTGATCTCGATTCCGCACCTCGGCACGGAAATCCCGGCGCCATTGAAGCATCTGTATTCACACGCAGCGCTGACGCTGGCCGACACGGACTGGCACCTCGACCGTCTCTATGACTTTGCGAAAGGCTTGGGCGCAACCGTGCTGGGCGCCCGTATCTCGCGGTATGTGATCGATCTGAACCGGCCGCCCGACGATGAGAGCCTGTATCCGGGGCAAACGACAACCGGCCTGTGCCCGACTGAAACGTTCCGTGGAGAGCCGGTGTACCAATTGGGGAAAGAGCCCGACCAGGCAGAAAAAAAGCGTCGTGTGGACGCCCATTGGCAGCCTTATCACGCTGCACTAAGCACGGAGCTAGGTCGCCTTCGTGAGCTGCACCCGAATGTCCTCTTATGGGAAGCTCACTCGATTGCGAGCGTGTTGCCCCGGCTATTTGACGCGAAGCTTCCAGATCTCAACTTGGGGACCCAGGACGGTCGAACAGCCAGCCCGCAGGTGCAGGCTGCCGTGGAGGCCGCTGCGGCAGACAGCGCCTATACATGGGTGGCGAACGGCCGGTTCAAGGGCGGCTATATCACACGACATTTCGGCGATCCTGAGCATGGCATCCATGCGATTCAACTGGAGATGTGTCAGTCGACCTACATGAATGAGGCCGCACCGTTTTTATATCACGAGGAGCGTGCCGCGGCCGTTCAGCCGACACTTCAGCGCATGGTGAGCGGCGCGCTGCGGGCTGTTCAGCAATTGTGACCATATCTATAAGTATTGCTTTTGATGAGTCAGAACCTCGCGTGCCGTTTCTGTGCAATGGCGCACCGCACGGACCGAGAAGCCGCACCTATTTGATGCGATAAGCCTCGCTCATCAAAATTCGCGACAAAAATAATTTCGCCAAAGTTGTTTATCTGTATGAATCTTATGTTCCTCCCGATAAACGTGGCATGGAGATTGCGTAAGAGTTGCCGGAGCAGTCGACGGGGTCACTCCCGCTCGGTTTGTCCATAGACGAAGATCGACAGGAACTGGATCGGCGTCTTGATTAGCCGTTCGGGGCCATGCGGTACGTCGGCCTGGAAGGTGATCGTATCGCCCGGATGCAGGATATAGGTTTGCTGGCCGTGACGGTACTCGATAACACCCTTGAGCATATGGATGAATTCAGTGCCTTGATGCTCGAACACCGGAAAGGTTTCTGATTCGTCGTCCATAGTAATCAAAAACGGTTCGAACAGCTTTTTCGGACCCTGGTCGTACGCAAGCAGGTGGTAGGTATGGCCGCGTTTTGTGCCTTTACGGACGACCTCCATGCCTTCTCCGTTTTTAACGAGTTGGGCCCCGCCTTCGGGAACATCGAAATGACGGAACAGGGTGGACATCGAGACGCCGAGCGCCTGAGCAATCCGGTTCAGTACGTCGAGCCCGGTCGAGGTCTGAGCATTCTCGATTTTTGAAAGCATGCCCCGGCTGATGCCGGCTTGCTCGGACACCTGAGCGATAGTCAGGTCGTGGCGCAGGCGGAGTTCCCGGATCGTAGCGCCGAGATATCGCTCAAGCGAGTGTTTCCCATCTTCACCGTTTTGCATGTTTGAACCTGATTGAAAGGAATGTACGTAGTTGAAAGGGTGGGAGTACTACGTTCGGATAGTTTCATATCAAGAACTATTGTTGCACAGTAGGAACGTATTGGACATGCCGAAAAAGAGGTGGTTGATCGGCCGCAGGCGGTTCAAGAGCGATTCGCAATCAGGCCATGCGTTTGCGCATGGTGTCTAAATCAGCCAACGATGGTGTAGCAAGGAGTGACGATGAACTTGAACGATGCGAACAAGCTGCCGGTCAACGAGTTGGGTAGCGTGCCTCGCTTTGGCTCGGCCGAGGAAGCCCAGGCGTACCTGACGCAACGCGGCGTGAAGTACGTGCTGGCCCAATTCGTGGATATCCACGGTGTGGCGAAAGCCAAGTCTGTACCGGTGGCACATTTGAAGGGCGTGTTGAAGGCGGGCGCAGGTTTCGCGGGCTTCGCGATCTGGGGTGTGGGTATCGAGCCTAACGGCCCCGACTACATGGCGGTGGGCGATCTCTCCACGCTCACACCGGTGCCGTGGCAGGACGGTCTCGCACGGATTGTCTGCGATGGTCATGTCGACGGACAACCGTGGGCGTTCGACTCGCGCGTGACGCTGAAGAAACAGGTTGCGCGACTAACACAGCGTGGCTGGACCTTGTTTACCGGGCTCGAGCCGGAATTCTCGCTCCTCAAGCGCTCCGTAACGGGGGCGATCGAGCCGTGTGATCCGAGCGATACGCTTGCGAAGCCGTGCTACGACTACAAAGGGTTGTCGCGCACACGCGTCTTCCTGGAAAAGCTCACGGAATCGATGCGCTCAGTCGGCATCGACGTTTATCAGATCGATCACGAAGACGCGAACGGTCAGTTCGAAATCAACTACACGTATACCGATTGCCTGACCTCTTGCGATCACTACGTGTTCTTCAAGATGGCCGCCTCCGAGATCGCAAACGAGCTGGGCATGATCTGCTCGTTCATGCCGAAGCCGTTCGCGAATCGTCCGGGTAACGGCATGCACATGCACATGTCGATCGGCGACGGCGAACGCAATCTGTTCTCGGACAAAAGCGACAAACTCGGCATGGGCCTGTCGACGCTCGGCTATCAATTCACCGCTGGCCTGCTCGCGCACGCGCCCGCACTCGCCGCGCTATGCAACCCAACCGTCAACTCGTACAAGCGCCTTGTGGTGGGCCGCTCGCTGACGGGGGCAACGTGGGCGCCGGCCTACATCAGTTACGGCGACAACAATCGCTCGACGATGGTGCGCATGCCGGGCGAACGCATCGAACTGCGTCTTCCCGATGGCGCGTGCAATCCTTACCTCGCGACGGCTGCCGTGATCGCGGCGGGGCTCGACGGCATCGAGCGCGAACTGTCGCCGGGCACGCCGGCCAATGAAAACCTCTACGAGTGGTCGCCCGCAAAGTTGCGCGAGCACGAGATCGGCATCCTGCCGCAGAACCTCGAACAGGCGCTTGACGCACTCGAAAGCGACCGGCTGATCTGCGATGCGCTAGGACCGGTTGCGGATGAGTTCATCAAGCTCAAACGGATGGAATGGCTCGAGTACATGCGTCATGTCTCGGACTGGGAAATGAAAAGCTATCTGGAATTCTTCTGAGGGGTACGACTATGTGTGGAATTGTAGGCTTGCTGGTCAAGACACCGGCACTGCGTGCGCAACTCGGTCAGTTGATGGTGCCGATGCTGATCGGCATGACCGAACGCGGCCCGGACTCGGCCGGACTCGCCGTGTTCGGCGGCACGGTTGATGAAAGCCAGCGCAAGCTGAGCCTGTACGCGGGCTTTACCGAAGCCGGCAACGATTTCAACTGGAACGCGTTGCTCGATGCGCTCAACGCAGCGATAAACGTGAATGCGCGCGTGGACGCAAAGGGCAACCACGCGGTGCTGACCGTTAGCGGCAACGTCGAGAAGGTGAAGACGTGGTTGACCGAGCATTTCCCGAAGTTGTTCCTGCTGTCGACTGGCCGCTCGATCGATCTATACAAAGATATCGGTTCGCCCACCGAAGTCGCACAACGCTATGACTTCTCGAAGCTGAGCGGTTCGCATCTGGTCGGTCATACACGGATGGCGACTGAGTCCGCCGTTACGCCCGATCGTGCTCACCCGTTCACCGCGGGCGAGGACTTCTGCCTCGTGCATAACGGCTCGCTGTCGAACGCACACGGCGTGCGCCGAAAGCTGGAGCCGAAGGGCATCCGTTTCGAGACGGACAACGATACGGAGGCCGCGTGCCGCTTTCTTGAGTGGCGCCTGCGTGAAGGGGACGAGTTGCCGGTCGCATTGCAGAAGGGTTTTGAGGAACTCGACGGGTTCTACACGTTCCTGATGGGGACCGCGACCGAGCTCGCCCTGATCCGCGATCCGTTCGCCTGCAAGCCGGCGGTCGTCGCGGAGAACGACGACTACGTGGCGATTGCGTCCGAGTTCCGCTCGCTCGCGCATCTGCCGGACATCAAGAACGCAAAGGTATTCGAACCCGCACCCGAGGAGATGTATGTATGGAAAGCATGAAGTTTGACCTTGAGGGGTCGTCGGTCCGCGAACTGAATCAGTACCTGCACGGCGCAAAAGACGTACTCGAGGGTGTGAAGGTGGACATCACGTCTCCGAACGGCGCCCACAACATTGCTGTCGGGGTCGACGCACATGCAAGCGTTACGGTGCACGGTCATGCGGGCTACTACGTCGGCGGTATGAACCAGCACGCGACGATCGTCGTTGAAGGCAGCGCCGGCACCGGCGCCGCAGAAAACATGATGAGCGGCAAGGTGCATGTGAAGGGTTTCGCGTCGAACGGCGCGGGCGCTTCGGCGCACGGCGGCCTGCTGGTGATCGACGGCGATGCGGGCCTGCGCTGCGGTATTTCGCTCAAGGGTGGCGACATCGTGGTGGGCGGCTCGGTGGGCAGCTTCTCCGCGTTCATGGCGCAAGCAGGCCGCATGGTGATCTGTGGCAATGCGGGTGATGCGCTCGGCGACTCGCTTTACGAAGCGGTGCTGTACGTGCGTGGCGAAGTGAAATCGCTCGGCGCGGATGCGCAATACGAGCCGATGACGCAGGCGGATATCGACGCGGTGCGCGCGCTGCTCACCGCCGCCGGCATGGACCACGACCCGGCGTCGTTCAAACGGATCGCCTCCGCTCGCACGCTCTATCACTGGAACGCCGACGCGAACCAGGAATATTGAACACACGCTCTCGAAGAAGGCCCCCATGGAAGCCAAATCCGTTCAATTCGTCCGCTTGCAGCAGGAAGAGTCGCAAGGCTACGACCGCAAGACGATCGACTATATCCACTCGGCCGCGCAGCGCGGCCTCTACGAAATTCGCGGTCTGGGCGCGAAACGCCGTGTGCCGCATTTCGACGATCTGCTGTTTCTCGGCGCCTCGCTGTCGCGCTATCCGCTCGAAGGGTATCGCGAGAAATGCGCGACGCAGACCGTGCTCGGCACACGCTTCGCCAAAAAGCCGGTGGTGCTCGACATTCCGATCACGATTGCCGGCATGAGCTTCGGCGCGCTATCCGCTAACGTGAAAGAAGCGCTCGGCCAGGCCGCGACCGCGATGGGCACCTCGACCACCACCGGTGACGGCGGCATGACGCAGGAAGAACGCCGCTCGTCGAAGACGCTGGTCTATCAGTGCCTGCCGTCGCGTTACGGCTTCAATCCGGACGACGTGCGCCGCGCCGATGCGATCGAAATCGTGATCGGCCAGGGCGCGAAACCGGGCGGCGGCGGCATGCTGCTCGGGCAGAAGGTCAATCCGCGTGTCGCCTCGATGCGCACCTTGCCGGCCGGTGTCGATCAGCGCTCGGCGAGCCGTCACCCGGACTGGACCGGCCCGGACGATCTGGCGATCAAGATTCAGGAACTGCGCGAAATCACCGATTGGGAAAAACCGATCTACGTGAAGGTCGGCGCAACCCGCACGTTCAACGACGTCAAGCTCGCGGTGCATGCGGGCGCGGATGTGGTGGTGATCGACGGGATGCAGGGCGGCACGGCGGCGACGCAGACCTGCTTCATCGAGAACGTTGGCATTCCGACGCTGGCTGCGGTTCGCCAGGCGGTGGACGCGCTCGAAGACCTGAATATGAAAGGCCAGGTGCAACTGATCGTCTCGGGCGGCATCCGCACCGGCGCTGACGTAGCGAAGGCCTTGGCGCTCGGCGCGGACGCGGTGGCGATCGGGCAGGGCATGTTGATGGCGCTCGGCTGCAACAGCGATACGTACTTTCAGAACGGCGCGCTTCATTCGGCGGCGGCGGATTACGCGACGCTGAACACGTCGCCGGGTTTCTGCCATCACTGCCACACGGGCAAGTGCCCGGTCGGCGTGACCACCCAGGACGCGGTGCTCGAACAGCGTGTGCAGCCCGATGAAGGTTCGCGCCGCGTGCGCAACTACCTGAAGACGCTGAACATGGAACTGACGACGATCGCGCGAGCGTGCGGCAAGCAGAACGTCCATCACCTCGAACCGGAGGATCTGGTCGCGTTGACGGTCGAGGCCGCGGCAATGGCGCGCATTCCGCTCGCGGGTACGTCGTGGATTCCTGGATGGACCCCATGAATTGAGTTGTTTTGAGATTTTTGACTGTGGAAAAGTTGAGTGCATTCAACCTTGATTCACCCCTCTATCAGGAGCCCGACATGAGCACTCCGCAAAGCACCACGCAAGCAGCTGCTTCGGCACCATCCGGCGGTCTGCGTGCCGGTACGCTAGGTTTTCCCGAGGTCATCGGCCAGTCCATCGCGAACCTTTCACCAACTTTCACGCCATCGATCAATGTGACTGCGATTGCCGCGCTGGCCGGTGCGGGGACGTGGTTGATTTATGGTCTTTCGACACTCGGCCTGCTGCTGGTGAGCATGAGCATCATCGCGCTCTCGAGCCGGATCGCGTCGGCGGGTTCGTTCTTTATCTATATCTCGCGCGCGCTTGGGCCGATGGCTGGTGGCATTGCCGGCTGGGGATTGATCGCGGCTTACGTGGGCACGGCAATGGGGGTCGGCGCCGCAGGTGTGGTGTTCGTGCAGAACGCTTTTACGGCCTGGGGCATTAATATCCCGTCGTGGGCGGTCTACACGGTCTTTGTCGGGCTCGCCTGGTTCTTCTCGGCACGTGACGTGAAGCTTTCATCGCGCCTTTCGCTGGCAATCGAAGCCGCTTCGGTGGTGATCGTGGGCGGTGTGCTGATCTATGTGCTCGCACTGCATCCGGACCATATCATCGACCATACGCAACTGGGGTTGCAGGGCGTGAGCGGTAAGGGCATGGCACAGGGCATGGTGCTCGGCATCTTCTCGTACGTCGGTTTCGAGAGCGCGGCCTCGCTCGGCCAGGAAACCCGGAACCCGCTGCGCGTCATTCCGCGTGCAGTGGTCTGGTGCGTGATCCTGTCGGGCCTGTTCTTCATGTTTGTGGCCTATTCGATGACGATCGCCTATCACGACGACGCAGCCAAGCTCGGCGGCGATTCGGCCGTGCTCAGCACCTTGCTTACGAGCGTCGGCGCCTCGCCGCTCGGTCCGGTGTTTTATCTGATCGCCTCGGTCAGCGCGTTCTCATGCGTGCTTGCGTGTATCAACTCGTCGAGCCGTCTGCTGTATTCGATGGGCCGTTATCAGTTCGTGCATCGCTCGATGGGCATGGTGCACCGCACGCATCAGACACCGTACATTGCCGTTGCGTTTTCCTCCATCGTGACTTTCGTGGTGTGTATCGCGATGCTCGGCACGGGTCCGCTCAACACCTTCGGCTATACCAGTACGTTTGCGACCTTTGGCTTCCTGGTCGTGTATTTCCTGGTCGCCATCGCGGCACCGGTTTATCTGAAGAAGCAGGGCGAGCTCAAGACGAGTAACGTCGTGTGGGGCGTGCTCGGCGCATTGGCAATGGTCGGCGCGGTGATCGGCAGCGTGTATCCGGTGCCCGATTATCCGTATAACATCCTGCCGTATCTGTTCGTTGCGTATATGCTGGTTGGCGCAGTCTGGTTGTTGATGCTCAAGAAGCGCTCGCCGCAGGTGCTCTCTAAGATCGAGCACGATCTGGAAACAAGCGACGTGATGACCCACGGCAAAAAGTAAATGAGTGAACCCTTCTCCCAGGATAGCTTGCCCGCACCGAACACCAGCCAGGTGCCAGACGATCCAGAGGGAAGGTCCGCTAGCGGCCGTGGAATGGGCGGCCAGGAAATCGATCTGCAGTTGAAGCCGGAGCGCGGCGAGTGCGCCGCGCTCGAGATCGGTTGTGTTTCTTTCCCTGCCCGCGCCCGCGGGCAGGATCACATCAACGAAGACTACGTCGGTGTGATGCTCGGCGATCTGGCGGAGCGCGCCGCGCGTGGCAGCGTGATCGCTCTTGCCGATGGCGTGAGCGGCAGCAAGGGCGGGCGGGTCGCGGCCGAACTCTCGGTGCGGACCTTTATCGATGCCTATTACGGGCTCGCCGATACTTTGCAGCCCGGCGTTGCCGCTGCGCGCGCGCTCGAGGCAATACACGGCTGGCTGCATCAGATCGGCCGCGTCGACCCTGCACTGAAGCAGATGTCCGCGTCCTTCGCGGCGCTGATCGTGCGCCGCGCTACCGCGTATCTGGTCGCGGCCGGCGATGTGCGGCTCTATCTGCTGCGCGATGGCCAACTGGCCCAGCTCGGTGACGACGACGTGGTGCCGGTCGCCTTCGGTTCTTATGTGGCGCACGCGGTCGGCATGCTGCCGACGCTGGTGACGCGCATCGAAACGCTTGAGCTGCGCGAGGGCGACCGCCTGCTGATGTGCTCCGACGGACTCTATCGCCGCGTGCCGATGCGCGAGCTGCAGACGGTGCTGGCGGCGCGCGGCGGTGCGCTCGAAACGGCCCGCCGGCTCAATGCGCTGGCGATGACGCGCGGCTCGCAGGACGACGTGACGAGCGCGGTGCTCGATGTGGGCGGCCTGCCTTTGCTCGATGTCGGTTACCTTGAGCGGGTGGTCGGCACCTTGCCGATTCCGGCGGCGCCCGACGCAGGCGAGGTGGTCGACGGCTATCTGCTCAAGAGCGTGTTGAGCGATGGCTTCTATTCGCGGATTTTCGCGGGCTACGATCTGGCCGATCCGAACACGCCGCTGGCGCTCAAGTTTCCCAAGCCGCGTGTCGAGCAGGACGAGAACGTGCGCCAGTCGATCGTGCGCGAGCGCTGGCTGGCCGGCAAGATCAGCGACGATGGCGTGCTCGCGCCGATGCCGATCGATGCCGACCGGCAAACCCGGCTCTACGTGGTGATGCCGCTCGGCTCAGGCGTCACGCTCGAAAAACTGCTGGCGGCGCCTCAGCCCATGGCGCTGCCGCGTGCGCTCAAGATCGCGCAACAGCTAGGCCATTCGATCGACGTGCTGAATCGCCGCAATATCTTCCATCGCGACATCAAACCCGAGAACGTGCTGGTGATGTGGGGCGATAGCACGCGCCTGCTCGATCTCGGTTTCGGTTATATGCCGGGCATGCAGTTGCCGGGTCCCGACGCCGCGCCAGGCTCACCCGCTTATATGGCGCCCGAGTTGATGAAGGGCGCACAGGGCGATGCGCGCTCCGAGGTATTCGCGTTTGGCGTGACCCTGTACCGGCTGTTCAGCGGCGGCAAGCTGCCCTACGGCTTCAATGGCCGTGTGCCGCTCTATCAGTACCGGCCGGACGCGCCGCTATGGCTCGACCTGGTGCTGGAGAAAGCGCTGCAGTCCGATCCGGCGCGCAGGTATCAGGACGTGCTCGAAGTCTGCGCCGATCTCGAGCGTTTTTCGAGCGGTCGGGACGCGATGGCGCCGATTCGGCGCAAGCCCTTGCTCGAGAGCGATCCGGTGTTGTTCTGGCAGGTAGTCGTGGTGCTGTTGCTGGCGCTGCTGTTGTGGTCCCTGATGCGGCATTGAGCGGTGTTGGTGGTGCGGCCCCGCTGCACCACTCGGTACAAGCCACGCGCTATTGACCGCGCCGAGGCCCGTGCTGCTGCCGTTCAAGCTGGAATTCATTGCCAGTGCCGTACGTGAGATAGTAACGAGAGGGCATTGTCGTTCCCCGTCTACGGCCGCCGAACGGTTGTGTGCGTCCGGCGGCATCTTTATTCCGTGACGGCTTAATTGTGCTCATAGAGCAGGCCGAACGGGCAATGAACATCGCGTAAGCACGAGAACCAAGAGGTCAGAATGGCCGAGCAGATCGGTGTCGTCATTGTGGACGACCATGCCCTGTTTCGACGAGGCGTGAGCCAACTACTTAACAGTGATCCGGGTGTAACCGTCCTGGCAGAGGCCAGTTGCGGCAGAGAGGGAATCGATATGATCATGCGAATGACACCTGATGTCGCGCTCGTGGACCTTCACATGAGAGATATCGACGGTATCACCTTGATCAGGGCGGCGCGTTCAGCGGGTTCGCAAACCCGGTTCATCATGCTGACCGTATCCGATAGTCGCCATGATCTGGACGCTGCGCTGGAAGCCGGTGCCGCCGGCTACCTTCTGAAAGATATGGAACCAGAGGATCTGTGCAGAATGGTACGCGCCGCAGTGGGGGGAGACCGGCCAGTCGCCGAGCCGTTGCTCAGCGGACGCGGCCCGGGTGAGTCCTGGAGTGCCGAGGCCGGCGTGTTATGGGAAACGCTGACCGACCGGGAGCGAGAGATATTGAAACTGGTCGGTCAGGGGGCATCGAACAAGATGATTGCCAACTTGCTCGGTATCGCCGAAAGTACCGTCAAGGTTCACGTCAAACACCTCCTCAGCAAGCTCAAGGTTCGCAGCCGGGTCGAGGCGGCGATCTGGCTACAGGAACTGCGTCCGAATTGACGCGGACGGGGCGCTGTTTTGCGAACAGTGTCCCGCCGCCCGTCTTTACCGGAACACGATAGTCTTGTTGCCTGCAACGATCACCCGATTCTCCAGATGGTAGCGCAGCCCGCGCGCAAGGGTCGATTTCTCAACGTCTTTACCGTATCGGACCAGGTCCGTCACTGAATCGGAATGGTCGATCCGGATCACGTCCTGATCGATGATGGGACCCTCATCCAAGTCCTCGGTCACGTAATGGCAAGTCGCGCCAATCAGTTTCACGCCGCGTGTATAAGCCTGGTGATAAGGCTTGCCACCCACAAACGCCGGCAGGAACGAGTGGTGGATATTGATGATGCGGCCGCTATATCTCGCGCACAATTCAGGCGACAGGACTTGCATGTATCGGGCCAATACCATCACGTCGCCTTTCGCATCATCGAATAGTCTAGCGACCTCGCCGTAGGCTTCCCGTTTGCTATTGGCTGTCACGGGGACGTGGTGAAATGGAATCCCGTGCCACTCAACTAGAGACCGGAACTCTTCGTGATTCGAAATGACACACGGAATATCGATGGCGAGTTCGCCCGACTTCCAGCGGGCGAGAAGATCGTACAGACAGTGTTCCAGCTTCGAGACGAGGATAACCACTCGCTTTTTCACGGCGTTATCGGTAATACCCCAGTTCATCCGGTAATCCTGCGCGATGGGAGCAAACTCCGCGCGGAAGTGATCGAGTGTGACTTCCATCGAGCTGGCAAGAATCTCTTGCCGATAGAAAAACGTGCCCGACTCGCCGTCGGCGTGCTGGCTCGACTCGACGATCCACCCCTTTCGTTGCGCAAGAAACGTGCTGACTGCGGCGACGATGCCGATCCTGTCGGGGCATGACAGCGTAAGCGTGTAGCGGCGGTCGAAACTCATGACTTGAACTCTCCTGTGGGTGCCTATCGCATTGCTGTGCATTGTTATGCCCGCTGTCCGGGTTGCCAATTGCTCCAAGGTCGTACTCCCTCTTAGGCATTGCCTCCGATTTAAGGGCTGGATTTAATTGCTGTACTAGCGTCGGAGAGAGGGTGGCGACATCGTTGCCGTCTCCAACTCGCCCCCTTGATCAACTCGGAGAGGTATGCAAGATGGCAAACTCATGGCGGTATTCGGCACTTGGTGACAGACACAAGGCGTTGGGCTCCAAACTCGAAGACTGGAATGGGATGGGCACCGCATGGACCTACAGCAAGAGCCTCGCGGACGAACACGAAGCGATTCGCACCCGCGCGGGGCTCATGGACGTGTCAGGTCTGAAGAAAGTGCACGTGGTCGGGCCGCACGCCGAAATGCTCATCGACTACGCAACCACCCGTGACGTGTCGTTGTTGTATCCCGGGAAATCGGTGTATGGCAGCATGCTGAATGAAGCAGGTCAATTCATCGACGACTGCATCATCTATCGCAATGGCCCGAACGCGTTCATGGTGGTCCATGGATCGGGCCAAGGTCATGAAATCCTTACGCGCGGCGCCGTTGGCCGTAACGTTTCCGTGCTGTTCGATGATGACTTGCACGATTTGTCGCTGCAGGGTCCGGCGGCAGTTGATTTTCTAGCGGAGCACGTGCCAGGCATTCGGGATCTGCGATATTTCCATCACACGCACACAACGCTTTTCGGCAAGCCGGTCACCATCTCCCGCACGGGCTACACCGGCGAACGCGGCTATGAACTCTTCTGCAAAGCTGCAGATGCACCATTCATCTGGGATGCGGTTCTGGAAAAGGGTGCCCCCTTTGGCATCATTCCCTGTGCATTTACCGCGCTCGACTGGTTGCGCGTCGAGAGCTACCTTCTGTTTTTCCCGTACGACAACTCCGAGATGTATCCGTTTGCAGACCAACCACCCGGTGACACGCTATGGGAGCTCGGACTGGATTTCACGGTATCTAAGGGAAAAACGCAGTTTCGCGGCGCGGCAGAACACTTCCGGCTGAAGGGAAAGGAGCGCTTCAAGATCTACGGCGTACTCGTCGAGTCGCGCACGGCGACAAACGCCGGTGACACCCTTTGGGCTGACGGAAAGCAAGTTGGCGTGATTACCTGCGGCATGTATTCCCGATTGACCGAAAAATCGATGGCGATCGCGCGAATGGAGCCGGCCTTCGCCGTTCAAGGCGTGCGGCTCGAAGTTCGCAGTGCCGGGACCACGGTGTCGGCTATCGCACATTCGTTGCCGTTCGACGATCCGGAAAAGGCCAAACGACTTGCGAAAGGCTGACTCGTGTCTGGCCGTGGTTGCATTGTCTCGAGTTGCTCTGGATTCGGATCGCTGTCGAGAAACGTGATGTCGTCGAAGGTGTGGCGGCTGTCGGCGTACGGATCGAGTGTGGTGTGCCAAGACGAGGACCCAGTATGCTGATCTCTGGAATTAAAAGTAGACCCGTTTACGGCCGCGTGATGCCTGACCACCGCAGCGCCCGACACCTGCTGATTTGCGACCGGTCTGTGCATCTCGATGATACGCAGATTGCCGAATTCGAGAAGCTCGTTGAAGCGCTGACAATCATCTCCAAGGGCGCCGCGGCTGTCGGACTGTTCAGGAATATTCCTTGCCGGAACGTTCACGAGTTTGAGCAAGATGACGATCTTCTGACCGCGGTCATGTCTGCGCTTCAATCGGGATCCGTCAATCAACGTCTTTACGCGATCGGAACAGAGCCCTTCCTTGCAGATGTCCAGAGCGTGGCCACCGAATGTGGGCTGAGCGACGATGCGGCCCAGTACCAGCATTTCGGGAGCCTGTGCCGGCGAGTCTACTGCATTCATTGCAGGACCTTTGCTGAGAACGTCACGACGAACATTGTCGGATGCGTGTCTTGCGGCGCGAACCTTTTGGTGCGCGATCACTATTCCCGACGCTTGGGCGCGTTCATGGGAGTCATGTGTGATGCAGAGGCACCGGGTACGTTACCGGCCCGATCGGAGGATTTTCTGTGAAACAAAGCGACGATCTGATTGCGATGAGAGTGGCCGATGTTGAGCTCCTGTCGCCCAGTCTCAAACGTTTCAGGCTTGTACCCCTTGGCGGAGAGCTGCTTGTGCCGGTAGGGGCTGGCGCACACTTGCAGGTCAGCATGCGAGAAGGTGAGCGTGTCTACAAGAATGCGTACTCGCTGGTCAGTACCCCTGGCGAGCGTCGGCACTATGAAATAGTTGTGCGGCGTGTTGTCGATTCACGTGGTGGCTCAGCCTTCATGCACGATGCCGTGTCAGTCGGGACGTTGCTCCATGTTAGCGCGCCGCGCAATCTGTTCCCCATTCATCGCACAGCACCTAAGCATCTGCTGATTGCTGGCGGCATCGGCATCACGCCATTCCTGTCTTACCTTGATGAACTTACGCGTATCGGTGCGACGCATGAGCTCCATTTCTGCTCTCGCGAGGAAGAAGTCCAGTGCTTCGACGGTTGGTTTGAAGGTCGCGATACGGTGGCAATTTACACGGAGACACCGGGTAACCAGCTGGATTTTGACGAGTTGCTTTCGACGCAGCTGGTTGGGACGCATCTATACGTTTGTGGACCCGGTCCAATGATGGATGCTGTGCTGCATATCGCGGAGTCAAAGGGATGGGCACCGAGCACCCTTCATTCCGAACGGTTCGGCGCGGGGATTGTCGGTGAAGGGCGGCCTTTCACGGCGAGGCTGGAGCGGACTGGCGTGGACATTCACGTGCCGGCGAACACTTCTTTGCTGGACGCAATCGAAGCCGCCGGCATCGAAGCGCCTTGTCTGTGTCGGGGTGGCGCCTGCGGTCAATGCCGTACCACGGTAATCGAAGGGGACATCGACCACCGGGATCACTTCCTTTCGGCGTCGGAGAAAGCGGCTGGAGAGCAGATCATGCTGTGTGTATCGCGCGCATGCAATGAACGAATCGTACTCGACCTTTGAGGGAAGACCATGAGACCTATTGAATTCAAGCGCAACGAATCGTTCCGTGGCAATTTCCGATACACAAACAGCAACGAGGCGGTGCTGCGCTTCCCGTTCCCGTTTGTCGACGACAACTACATGTATAGCGTCAATATCGAACCGCACGTGCGAGGCGGTTCATCGGCGGCGTTTCAGAGTGTGTTCGACGTCGACGAGCACTATGTCGCGGAATGCCGGGACAAGGCGATTACGCTTGCAGCAGATCCGCTGCGTTGCCAGGTCCTACCGCATATGGAGGCCGCACAATGGGATACGCTCGAGTTGTTGATGGAGAGTCTGTCTTCTGACTTCCCCGACCTGTTCTCGCTGAAGCGCAACGGTAGTCAGTGGTCCTGGATGAACAAGGTCCTCGGGATCTCCCAGGAGTTTGTATTTGGCGATGGCACCACGTTACCGTGTCCTCCGTTCGAATATATCTGTCGACAGGCTCAAGGGGATTTCTGTCTGCTGGATCAGCGTAATAACAACCTTTATATGGACGGAGGAATGGTGACGTCGCAGGCGGACTGGTCACTCGACTTCGATCTTGGGATGAGTTTCATGGAGTGGCACGGTCCAGTGCCGCTCGCTCACGAAGCGGGTGTGTTCGACCGTGCACTCCGATTTCTGTTGGCTCTTCAGCAAAACAAGCCCGTCAGGCGCCTGAATTGGACGATGACGGTCAATCCGCGCCTCGATACGTCGCCCGAAACCTACCCGGCATGGGGGCCCGATCGCACGTCCCTGACTACGGAGAATATCGGCGGGAAACTGTTCCTGCGGGTTGAACTGCAGACACTTTTCCGATTGCCGCGTAGCAATGGCATTCTTTTTGGCGTGCGTTGCTATTTCCTCAGCCTCGAGGACATTGTGCGGGTTCCAAACTGGGCCCGTCGCGCGCATAGGGTGCTTCGCTCGTTGCCGTCTGAGCTGGTCGATTACAAAGGCCTGACCCGCTATCGCGATCTCGCGGTAAGCTGGTTATCGAAGTACGACGACGGCTCGGTGACCACTCCCGGCACTGCCGCGGGCTTGATGGAGTTGGCGTAATCGATCTAGCCTGTTGTGGGGCGGCGCGTGCCTGGTGACAGACGCCTCCACGCGCAACCGTAGGTGCGAGTCACGCGTTTGCTTCCAAAGATTCAAAAGCGGCTTCAATCATTCCTTCTGCCGTAAACGACGCGTGTCGCGACTGTGCGACCCCGTATTCCACCTTCACCTTGATCTCGCGCTCCGCGAGTCTGACGGGTGCACTCAGCGCCGCCAGGATCGAGTCGATAACGGTAAGGTCCACTTCCGGTCGACTCTCCGCATCTGGCGTGGCGGACGACGCGTTGCTGAGCAGCACCACGAAGTCGCTTTCAAGATGTCTTGCGGCTGCATCACGCTCCTTGTTGAAGACTGCGAGGCGTTTTCCGAGCTCGACCATGATCCTGTTGAGATCTTCGGCTTGGTTGTCGGATGCTTCAATCGGAGGCGTAATGCGAATATAGGCCACTGCAAAGCTATGCGGCCAGACTTGAACGTGTGAGAGAAGGAACTGGAGGCGATCGACAAAAAGGCTATGGCTGAGAAGTCCGGTCGTTGCATCGTAAAAGAGCCGCCGTCTTGCGTCTTCTTGAGCCACCTGTCTCGCAGTCACATCAATAATGAAGCCTTCGACGCCCAGTAGTTCACCGGAAGCGGCGTAGACGCCGCGTCCCGTTTCTGAAACCCATTTCAGATCGCCGCTTTTGTCGATAATTCGGTAGGTAAGTTCATAGCCTTCCCTTCGAGCGAGCTGCATCTGGACCTTCATCCAGACGTATTCCCTGTCTTCCGGATGAATGATCGTTCCAAGTGTTGTATTACCGCCCACGGTCATTTCCGCTGGCGTGTAGCCAGTCAGATCGACGCTACCTTCGCTGACGAAGTCCAGCGACCACTGACGGTCAATGTGTCCGCGATAGATCATCCCTGGCATGTTGTCGACCAACGTCCGCAAGCTGCGCCTTTGCGCCTGCAAGCTGTCCTGTTGAAATCTGCGTGATGTGATGTCGCACATGATACCGACCACCCTGACATGGTCTTCATTTTGCACATTGGCAGACTGGGACGCCCACGCTGAGGACATGCGGACCTCAAACCACCGAGGCGGCTCTGCGTCAACGCTGAGCCGCGCTTCCGCGACCGCTACCGAAGAGGATGAAACGGCTGGGCGAAGTGCTTGTCGGATGGCGCGATGCACGCCGGCTCTGTCATCGGGATGGAACAGCTGAAGCAGTGGGCGCCCGAGCGAGGTCTGAAGCACCACGCTTCCCGGCCGGTCCCAATTCGGACTGAGAAAACTGACACAAAGGTCCGCATCAGCTGCAAAAAGGATGTCGCCGCTATGTCGAGCGATGGCGAGCAGCGCGGTCTCGCTGTTTTGCGTTGGAGCAGGCGGGGGGGAGGCGTCTTCGATATTTTTGGCAAAGTGCACCATCCGGACATCGGCACCATGAACGGGTAAGACTGTCATTGGGGTCCGCCAGATGCTTCCGTCTGCACGGACCAGCGACACGACATCGATGACCTCTCGCTGCTTTGCGAGCAGTTGCTTGAAATGCGCGTGATCCGCTGGATGAACGATTTTTTCGATAGACAGACCGATGACGTTGTCGCCGTTCACGCTTGCCCGGATCTCATTGAAAAATGCTAGATTTGCATGAGAAATCAGGGTGCCAGTCAACAGGAGTGCGGGACGAAAAGTGTGCTCAACGTCGTCGGCAAGTACGGTCTCGTCAAAAGGCACCTCGAGCTGCGAGCGTCGGAGTGACCCTGCGGCCCTCAACGCTAGCAGGCCGGCGACGAGACTGCTGACGAAGACAATGGCTGCGGCAACAATCGGCATGCCGACAGGCGCGATGCTGCGCCCGATCGCGAGGGCGCTGATCGCACATAAGATCACGGCAGATATTGGAACGAGCGAGACGAGCATAATTGGCTACCAGCTTGACTAACTGCCGCACGCAACGCGGTGCGATCACCCAAAGTTTCACATCTCCGGATTATTGATGGAAACAAAATCGACTTCACGTGGATTCGTGCAAGTAGTGACAGGATTTCCGCTCTTTGCAAGGCTGGTTGCCGGGACCGTTATCGCTGGGGGATTATGTGGGATTCTCCTGATCATCGCGGCGCTAGACGGGCGTATGAACGCTACGGATGCGGGTGACGCCGGGCGCCATCCCACGCAGTGGATGTTCGACACCTTGCAGATTGCGCTTGCTTTGATGCTGGCGTTTCTCATGGCTTACATGCTCTTCGCGGGGTTTCGGGCACTTGTCGTGGCGCCATCAAAGGTGTTTGATCATATACGCGCAGGTGGAGTGAACCTGGGTGACATGGCGCCGCCCCGCGCACATGAAATCGATCGGCTCGCGGCTGTAACGATGAGACTGATGGGGCAGCGCACGGCAATGCAGAATGCGAAAGACGCTGCGGAGACAGAGTTCGCCCGACAATCGCATAGGGCGATCGATGCGCTGGATATGCTCACGCGTGCGAGTGATACGCTTAGACAAATCGCAGAGGGCGACGAATTTTTGCTTGCTGTGCTTGAAGATCTTGCGGATACGATAGATGCGCGCGCCGTTGGATTCTGGATTGAAGAATCCGCTGCGGCAATGTTGGGTGTGGAGGGCATTTTACATACGGCGGAAATGCCAAAGGTGATGACATTGCTCAAAATGTCAGAGCTCATGGACGGAAAGAACAGTGGTGAAATCCATGTCCATGAAGTCGCAGAATGCACAACGTTCTCATTGGCGATTGCTGACTCGATGGGTCGATATGGCGTACTGGTTCTTGAGTTTCCAGCGACAGTCGTCGTTGAGGCCCTTGACCGGAGGCTCGTTCAGTCGGTGGCCGGTATTGTTACGCTGGCGGTCGGTGGGGCGCTTCGAAATCAACGAAAGCGGCGCATGGCGCTGATGGAGGAGCGGGCTGCGATCGCACGTGATTTGCACGACTCGCTTGCGCAGAGCCTGACGTTCTTGAAGCTACAGCTTTCGCAGATCCAGTCAGCGCGCAAGCTCGCTCGGGAAGAGAATCACGAGCTTGACGACGCGCTCTCGGAATTGCGGCTTGGTGTCGACAGCGCTTATCGTGAGGTGCGCCAACTCCTTAATGCTTTCCGCGGCACGATCTCCTCGGGCGGCTTGCACCAGGCATTCAAGCGGGTTATTGACGATCTTTCCTCGTCCACACGTACCAGCATCGAATTCGACTGTCGGCTAAGCAACGAAGTCCTGTCGCCGGACGAGGAATTGCACGTGTTGCAGATACTGCGTGAGGCATTAACCAACGTGATCCGCCATGCGTCGGCGGACCATGCGAGAGTGTCGATCTCAGATGCGGGCGGGCAATTCAGTCTTTCTGTTAGCGACGATGGGCGTGGAATACCGGCTCACCCTGCAAACCATACTGGATTATCGGCGGCGGATGGCCACTATGGTATCGCTATTATGCGTGAGCGCGCTGAAAGGCTCGGCGGGAAGTTTGAGATACGGCAATCGGACGTGTTCACAGGTGGGCGCAAGGGTACGGCCGTCGTCATCAGTTTCGAGCCGCGGGACGCTCTGCGCAA
This sequence comes from Burkholderia sp. GAS332, assembly GCA_900142905.1. Classification (NCBI taxonomy): domain Bacteria; kingdom Pseudomonadati; phylum Pseudomonadota; class Betaproteobacteria; order Burkholderiales; family Burkholderiaceae; genus Burkholderia; species Burkholderia sp. GAS332. The sequence goes on from FSRV01000002.1 coordinate 4,423,865, forward strand.
CTGAGGCAATGTGGTCTGGCAAGGTAAGTGGAGCGCGCCTTGCCCATGGGGATGATTGCCGCGTGGAGCGCTAGCAAACTATGCAATCGCAGCGGGCATTTCCCAGAACGGATTTTCGGGTTGGAATGGCCGGTGTGCATGCATCTGCTGCGCGGAGCGGATCGTGTTAGCGATAAGCATGGTAACGGTCATCGGTCCCACTCCGCCCGGGACAGGTGTGATCCAGGCGGCCTTGGCACGCACCGCGTCGTAAGCGACATCGCCAACGAGACTACCATCGGCGAGCTTGTTGATTCCCACGTCAATCACGACCGCGCCGGGTTTGACCATTTCTGGCCGAATCAGATTCGGCTTTCCCGCGGCTACCACAAGAATGTCGGCGACCAATGTATGGCTGCCCAGATCAACCGTCTTCGCGTGGCAAACCGTCACGGTCGCTTCCCGTTGTAATAGCATCAGCGCCATCGGTTTGCCGACAATATTGCTGGCACCCACGACGACCGCGTGTTTTCCTTCAACCGAAATGCCGGCTGAGTCCAGTAGCATCTGGACCCCATAGGGAGTACACGGAGGGAAGATCGACTGTCCAACCGTGAGCGCTCCGACGTTGTACAGATGGAAGCCGTCTACGTCCTTGTGGATGGCGATTGCTTCCAGAACCGAGCGGACATCAATATACCGGGGCAAGGGCAACTGCACGAGGATGCCGTGTACTTGCGGATTAGCGTTCAGCGAGCCGATCAGACAAAGGATCTCGTTTTGAGTTGTCGTTTCCGGGAGTTCGTGTTTGAAGCTAGCAATACCGCACTCGTCACATGCCCGGATCTTGTTTCGCACATAGACTTGAGACGCAGGGTCTTCACCGACGAGAACGACTGCAAGGCCGGGCGTAGTGCCTTTCTCACTGAGTTGCTTCGTGTCTGACTTGAAGCCAAAGCGAAGGCGTGCCGCTAAGGCGCGTCCGTCGATTATCTGTGCGGTCATAAGCCTAGTAGGTGAGTTGCTTTATTGAAAATGACTAATGGCGAGGTGTCGTAGTGCGGGGTGAGGGACGAGCCTCACCTTTTGCGGTGACATAGCTTCCAGTGTCTCCGATCGCAATCACGACGGCTATCCGCCCGTAGTGGTACTCCTCCGATTGAGTGGAACTGGTCTAGCCACGACCGTCCCACAGGTGTTGCGAAATGGTTCCAGCGCTTGACGAACTCGGGTGTATAGCGTCGCACCCAACGCAGGATCGTCGTGTGAACAAGCGACAACCCTCGCGCAGCCATCATTCGATAAGATCACGCGGGCTAAGTCTGTAGCGCAGACACCAGTGCGCACAAAGAATAACCACTTCGCGGTCAAAGTGGTGGCCCGCGAACAGCCTGTGCAGACTGTTCAGAATATAAGCCTGCGCCGAGGCGGCGGCCCTCGTTGCCGCGACCGCATTCGACAAATGACACTGTAATGCCACACAGGGCTGTAGATCCCTTGCAGGACGGGCAAAAAGACCGGGCTTCAAACCAAGTTGAGGGTGTTAGACGATCTTAATTTTCAACAATGCGAGTCTGCACGTCTTGATAGTTCTGAATCAAAGCAAGAACGCTATATGCTGAACGCCGAAAGTCCCAAGCCAACAGCGCAGCCATTCAACTTGACATAATTAAAGTGATCAGTTTTTTTTATCTATCTAGTTAAAATAATCCTCTGTCTGCTGAATCCCGCTCATCCTTATTGGTGTTTTCACGCTGCGGTGCCGACCTATGCGCCAGATCGTGGCTCGCATTGACTCCCGGAAAAGCTCACCATACGGAGGTGCGTTGATGTCGAATACGCAACCAACCATCTGTCCCAGCTACGTACACCACAAGACACGAAACCACCTACAACACGTGGCCGCCTGAAAAAATTAATGAGTAGGTACGTCGTGAGGCGATCAATAGCGGATACCACGTGAGGTGGAATCGTTGTCTCATTGACGATCGTCCTGCTTTCAACTTCTGGTAAATTAATTGCTGCGCGGCGCAGTACAAATCAAAGGCCGTCAATAATATTGTCGAGGTGCTTGATGGAAGTTCTAGATCGCGCGCCCGCCGTCTCGCCGGACGGACGCGTTGTTCTTTTCATGCTGCCGTTCCACGGGCGCGACGTCGAAGCCGCGGTTGCACGTGACGCACTCGAAGAACACTTCTGGCTGCCGCCTGACGCCGACGCGACACGTACACTCAAGACATTCGAAAGCGGTCGCAATCGCATCGTCGCTGTCGCACAAAGAAAGTTACTTGCGCGGCCCGACGAACCGCTGCGACTGACCGTGAACGACTTCGTGATCCGGTAACCGCCCGTTGGCGGACGGCACTGTCGCGACGCGTCTCTGGTAAACAAAAAGCACGACCGTTCAGATGTTGCTAATTTCTTTTATGCAAAATCCGCGAACGGCGGGGAACCCCCCAGTTCTCTGTGCCATGCGGTCACCAAATGGTACAGGCTTCGGCGCTGCGCTATGCCTGCAGCCGCAGCGGCGCTGAGGGTTTTAACTGCCGTCATAGCATCTTCGGTGTAGGGAAGGCGTGGAGGCGCAGCCGAGATAACATCGATTATCGCCGCGACGGTCGGATTCGCTTTCAAAACATGTCACACCGAGAGCGCGAGAACAGTTGGCGATCAGCTTGTGTAGCGGGCGGGGATTGTTGCACGAGTATCTGGCGGCGGAGGCAGGTCTTGATCGATAGCTCTTGGCACCTGCGAATGTGGTACCCGCAGCATCTCGCTCGATAATATCAAGAAGCTTGCTATCGCGTTGGCTCTCGGAGTCGCTGATTTCTTTGAGTCGCCATCACGGCTTCAAGGTGAGTCGCCTCCCGTCTTTTTCCTTGATTGACCAGCGTTTTCCCCGACTCAGGCGATTTACGTATTGCTGAAGATCTTTCCCCCAAGCGTAACCGCTGCTTTGGCCTAAATCGCGTACTAGCTTCACGACTTTTACGCGGACGCAATTTTCCAGCAAGGGGCTGAGAACATCAATGCGCAGGTTCCGCAACATGTCCGCCAGATGTACCGCTTCGTCCAGTGATTGCCCTTTTCTGCCTCTCTTCCCTATATCGCTCGCAAGTTCTAGCAGGGCAAGTTCTGGGACAGAAACCAACACGTGCGCGCTTTTTGATGGCAACGGTCGCAGCCATTGAATCACCGAATATTGATCGTCAAACAACTGCGTTGTCTGAAACGTGTAGGGCATGTGCTGCTCAATCCAAGTGGGAAAGCGATAGGCTCTCGATCCCCACAGCGTGATCTTGGGTCTGAAGGCAACGTTGTGCCGGGCTCCCTGCCAGTCAAGTGCTGTTTTGCCACCAACGTGCAGTCCGGGAATCCGCCTGCTCAGGTAGGCGATGATTCCTTCTACAGAAGCAACATCCCCAGCGACTAGATAAGCTCCTTTCGACAAGCGTTGGAGCCACCCCGCTTTAACCAGGTAGGTGGTTTGGGCCGGGCTTATCTCGAAGCTCCGCAGCATCGCTGGATCAAGTGGTTGTCCGCGCGGCGCGGCTTTTATCAGGCCCTGGATTTTTCGATCACTCAAGGTTACCTCGGAGGCGTAGTTTAAACGATAGAAATTGGTTAAAAATTTTAGTTAAAGCAATTAAATTACGCAAGAACCGCCCTCGCCGTCAATAGTCTCCGGGGGGGCAACTATCTGGTGCGAACGAATTGTTCGACCGGGCTGGCACCGCACAGCTACGGCTCCGGGATGTCAGATTCCGGACTCGGCGAGAGTGCGGCCGGTCTGCGTTCAGCTTGTGGCGGTCGTGATGCGATTCGGCTGAGCATTGCAATTGGGTGCTACAGATCGAATACGGAAAGAAAAACGTACTTGGCGTAAGCAGGGCGCGAAGCAGATTTCATCTGCCCGCTTGTCCAATGTCCGCTTGGGCGAAAGCGTTGGCACGAATGGTTTAGTCTCGGAATCGCCCGACATGCCTAGGCTCGACCGACTATCGCTTTTAAAACGAACGAAAGCACGCGTCTCACAAGGGGCCCGACCGTTATAAAGGCAATTTTTTAAATTCGGAGGCTCTACCAAAAACAGCCACTTAGCGAGGGCTATCTCGACCGAATATATTTTTTGCGGTCATCTGATGATCGTATAAATAAAAAGTGTCAGCGGGAAATAAAAAGTGTCACGGATTTGGCGATCATCCTACTATGGGGGACGTGTTCTGGCGGAGTTGCCGGGGTGCCGGCATGCGGTTGTTCGCAATGGGGGCGGGAGGTGCCGGCGAAGGCTTGACGTGCAGGGCCGGCGACTACGGGCGCATTGGGCACAATCCTGCTAACGGTCGTTACCGCAGCCTCGCTGCGAGGGGGGATTGTCGCCGGACGCTCCTGGGCACAACCGCCCGACCGCATCCGGCTTTCATGGCATTAGATGCCCAATTACCACGTCACCTGGGATTGGATGCCCGGCAGTTTGCATGTGGCGTCATCAGGCAAAAACCGGCCATCTACAGTCAGACGTGATACGTAGACGATTGTCCGTTTATGGAGCACGAGCCGTCACTCATCGGGAGTCCGTAGAGCGTCCGGGGAGTTCGAACTTAAGGGTTTCGTCGCGGACCGCGCGCGCGATCTCGAGCTTTACCAGAACGCCGCGTATGGCCGTCACTACATGGCGCTTGTAGATCGCGTGCAGCAAGCGGAGCGGCGTGTTTCTGGCAATGCCGGTGAGCTCACGGAAGCGGTGGCGCGTAACTATTTCAAGGTGCTTGCGTACAAAGATGAGTATGAGGTCGCGCGTTTGCATACCGACGGCAGCTTCCATGCATACCTATCCAGTGCTTTTGACGGTGGCGGCAAAAAGGTGTTTTATATGGCGCCGCAGCTTCTCATGCGTCGCGACCCTCGCACCGGCAGTAGCAACAAGATTGCGCTTCGTGCGGCATGGCTTGATCCGCTGTTGCGCGTGATGAAGTATGGCAAGGTGTTGCGCGGAACGGCCTTCGATTCGTTTGGCCGTCAGAAAGACCGGCTCATCCAGCGTGCGTTGATCGGCGAATTCGAGGAAGACGTCGATCTGGCTCTTCAAAGGCTCACGCCACAAACGATCGAATCGGCGGTTGCCTTATTGCGTGTGCCGTCGTCGATCCGCGGCTTTGGCGTGGTCAAGGAACGCAATTACGAAAGCGCCCGCCCGGTGCGTGAACAATATCGCGCGACGTTGCTGGAAAGTGGTCGATAACGGGGCCTGTGCGGCGAGACGATGAAGCGGATTGGCGATAGCGTGTTTTGCGTCGCCATGAGTGGGAACTCTGGACCTGGCGCCGCGTTCGACCCCGCCGGCATGGTGCCGCGCCCCGACATTGAGATGCGGCCTGCGCACCAGCCTCAAGCGTCAATCTTTGTCATGCGACCGACAGTGCCGACAGTCGCTTCTCTGCGCGCATATGCGACGCAACGTTTCGCGAGTATTTCGGTCGGGTCGACGAGTCGCATGACGCGTCCGTTGTGGGACGTGAAGCTGGCTTGCGGCAACAACAACGGAAGTTCGGTGCAGCCGAGAATGACCACCTCGATGTCGCGGTCTATAAGATCGTTCAGCGCTGCGTGGATGTCTTCCACGCATTCACCCTTGGTAAAGCCAGCCTTGACGCCGCGTGGACCGTAAATGGCATTCATCAGTCTCGCCTGCAGGCCGTTGCCGGGCGTAGTCTGTTTTAATCCGTGGGATGCCAGCGCTTTCCGGTAAACGCCGCTTTCGATCGTACCGCTCGTTGCGAGCAGGCCAACTTCGCGCAGAGCCGGAAAGGCGCGGCGCAGGTGGTCGACGGTAACCGTCAACATGTTCAAAATCGGAACGTTCAGATAGGGCTGGATCCGCTCGACAAACGCATGCGCCGTGTTGCACGGAATAGCAATCAGATCAGCGTCGCCAGCCTCGAGTTTCTTGCACGTTGCATGCAGCGCCACTGTCGGATCGGGCCCGTTGCCAACCAGATTTGAGGTGCGGTCCGGGATCTGCGGGTTCTGCTCAATCACCAGCTTGATGTGATCCTGGTCTCGCGAGGCAGGTGTACTGCGCACGATCTTTTGCACGAAGTCCACGGTCGCGGCGGGACCCACCCCTCCCACCACCCCAACCTTGAAGGGGCGGGCGCGATCGGCGTACTGACCTGTTGCGACATGTTCGGCATACACCAGGTTCGAATCCGTCACAGGCACAGACAACGCAATCTGCCCGCTGACGAGCGCGACCTCGGTCAGTCCCGGCAGAATGACTTCTGCGCCCTGCGCAAGCAGATCTATACAGGCCTCGCGAATCAGTTCGACGGCTCGTCCTTCCAGGTTACCGTTGCGGATGCCTTCGTCGCCATAGACTGCGGTGGTAACGCAATCTGTGCCGCCCAAAGCCCGTGGATGCAGCACCTCGAACTCAGGTGCCTGAAAATATCGCTCGAAGCACTTTTCCTCCCGCATATAGTCCGATGTCAGTACACCAATTCGCCGTGCGGACGGATAGCAGCGCCGTACATGGACAACCAGCGCGTCGATCATGTCGACGACCTTCAGCGAAGCGTTTTCCTGTAACTGATCGATGAATGTGTGGCTCAGGAAGCACGGCAGCACGACCGTCCGGACACCACGCCTTTCGAAATCGCGGATCATGTCGAAGATATACAGCTTCTGCTCGACGGTTGCCGTCCGTGAGTGAGTCGGATCGCGAAACGGGTGCTGTTCAAAGATCACGTCGCAAGGCCCTGCACGGCTGTCGGCGTGCAGGGCCTTCAGCAGCTTGAAAAGAACATCGGCCCCGGCAAGCGGCCCGAGGCCACCAACGATACCGAATGAACGTCCGGCCTCTGCCTTCGTTACTTTTGTGGCTGTCATTGCGTTCCGCCTCCAAGCTATTTATATCGTGCCCTGCTGCCCGTGCGACGCTAGTGCGCGTCACCGCAACATGAATGACATTGCCGACAGGCAGTTGAGCATGCGCACCACGTGTTCGACAGAAGGCGCGTCAAAGCGCAGCGAGACGCCGTCGGTTCGCGTGAGCGTTGGCCACTGGCCGAACAGATCGGCCAGCGCCGGGCTCTGCACACGCAGTTCGCACCTGAAGTGACTGGATCGAACACGAGGCACGTCGCTTACCTCTCCTCCCGCCACGTGGAGTGCCACGACCGCCTGCGCGGCGCGGCCGATCTCAGCTCGCGCGCTAGCGGGCGTCTGCGTTGCGCCGCTTGCGTGTCCGGATGCAGTTTTGGTGATCACAAAAGTCGCATCGGGAAAGGCCGGACGTGTTTCTTCGACGAATGCGTCGTCGCCCGACAGCAGCGCAACAGAGGCCCCGTATTCCTGCGCAAGTGCGCCGTACAATCCCGCTTCCCCCACTAGGATGCCGTTCAGCCGCACGCTCGCAAACGCGAAGCTATTCATCGTATGCGCAAGGATGCCGCGACTTTGCGACATGGCGTGGTAGCCGATCATGAACACGAGCGCCGGGCCGGTTTCGAGTCCCGCCATCATGCCTAGCATGCGGGGTTTGCCGAGCACAACCTGGGCGCGTGCATCGAGCAAATCGGGCAACAGGTTGTGAAAGCTTCCGTGGGAATCGTTGACCCACACCTGTTTGGCGCCACCCGCGAAAGCCCCTTCGATGGCGGCATTCGCTTCAAGCGTCATCCAGCGGCGCGCGGCTTCGTACTCGCCGTTGCCCGCGCGGGTCTGTTCCGGATGGAACACACCAGCTACACCTTCGATGTCGGTGGAAATCAGCACTTTCATCAACGTGCCCTATCGAGAAGTTGAGCGATATCCGGCGCCGCGTCGTGCAACGACAGCCGTCGGTGGCCATCGCGGCCCGTCACCGAAACGGCATTCCACAGGGCATCGATAATGGCCTGCTCGACGCTGTCCGCGCACGCCTGAAAAAGCGGGTCGAGCCTCGTGTCAGCGAGTATCGGTGGTGGCCTTGTGAAGTCGGCGTCGCACGCGACAGTCCATGCCGTGGTAAAAGCCAACGCGATGTCGCCGCTGCCATGGCCGTACACGGAGCCCGTGCGCGCAAGCCCCGCCGCGGCGCGCATCGACAGACGTTTCAGTTGCCGACCTTCAAGCGGTGCATCGGTTGCGACGATCATGATGATCGAGCCTTGCTCCGGTTTCATTGCAGTCGCGTCGGCAGTCGCCGCGCGCTTCGCCAGAACGTGCCCCACTGCGGCACCGCCGAGCGTAAGTGTCGGCAATCGTCCGAAATTCGCTAGCACCAGCGCGCCGGCCGTATAACGCTCCCCAGCGATCTCGATGACGCGCGACGCCGTACCAATGCCGCCCTTCAAGTCGAAGCAGGACATGCCACGACCCGCGCCGACGGCGCCGCGTTGAACGTCAACGCTCGCTTTGCGGCGCGCGATGTCGTAGTGTTCGGCCGTGATTGCGAACGTCTGAATGTCGTTCAGATAGCCGTCGTTGCATTCGAACACCAGCGGGTTCAACGTGGGCCAGTCCCGGCCAACTTGTGGGTTAGCTTTAATTGCCGACCGGATCTGCGCCTGCACGGTTGCGCCGACACCGAAGGTATTGGTCAATGCAACGGGCGTTTCGAGCAATCCGAGTTCGTTGACCTGCACGAGTCCAACGCTCTTGCCAAAGCCGTTGATCACCGTTACCCCTGCGGGCACCTTGCACCGGTACACGTCGCCAGGATGCGGTTGAATTACCGTCACACCGGTCTGGATCGAGCCCTCGTCGAGCGTGCAATGACCGACGGTCACGCCGTTCACATCGGCAATCGACCCGCGCGGACCGGATGGCAGCACGCCCGCATGAGGCGCCGGCGATAGTGGTTTCATGTTCATGGTCTGTCAGGCTCTGGATACACGCAGCGAACATATTTCAATGAACTTTTGAGTCATGGCGCTCGATCTCACGTGTGAAGTTCAGGTTGCGTGTGCGCGTCGTGTCGATGCGAAAATTCGTCACTTGTTCACTGGAGCGTTCCACCGTCAACATGCCGCGGATAACCGCCAACTCGCCTGTGGGGTCAAACGTGAAAACGTCGTGACTGACTGGCTCCAGCAGGTAGGCGACTTTGCCTGCCACGCCTTCCATCGTCATGGTGAGCGTGTCATTCGCCACGGCGATCGTCGCACGCGCGGCCGCGTCGCCACTGTGATACGCACCCGCGAGGCCAGCCGACGCGTCGGAGAACGACGGTACGTTATCGGGCAAGCGTTCAAGCGTTTCTGCGTGACCGCAGTCCACCAATTCGATAGCCGTCACACGCCCGTCCGCTTGCGACGCGCGAGGCTTGATCAGGAGTGCGCCGCCAGCCCCGTCGTCGACCCGCAATCCGGCTTCCGTCTCGATCAGCGACAGGGGCATCTGTTTGACGTTGTGAAAGGTCGCACTCAGCCGCCCGTCGTGATCGCCGATCACGCAATACGTCCCGGATTGGCGCGCGTGGTACTTGCCCAGTAACGTTTCGTGCCCTGCAGTTCGCAGGGGGGGAGCAGCTTCTGGACCCAGGACCGATTCGCTCAGGACGATATCGACCACCTGCGTGGCCAGTTCGATCGGATTGGCCGTAACGCCGTTGGTGAGAATGATCACATCCAGCGCATGCTGCACCACGGTCAGCATCTGGCAGGCGCCACCGAACACACCGCCGGCGTGATGCAGCAACTCGACGTTGCGATACGGTGTGCGCATCAGCCCCAAAGCATAGACACCTTCTGCGCCGCTCGAATAGCGCGGTTTTGTCAGCATCTGACGCCAGCTCGCTTCGCTGCCGAGCCGCTTTGAGCCACGTAGATGTGCGAGCCAGCGCAGCATGTCGTCGACCGTCGATACGATTCCGCCTTCGCCGAGTACCTCCCATGTGGGGAAGAGACCACGCATGAATCCGCCTTTTCCATCCGGCACATGCTGGGTCGCCATGCGCGGGCGGATTCGCATGTCGTCGGCGACGGACTCGGTGTCGACCATGCCCAACACGTTGAAGATGCGTTCCTTCAGAAAGGTCTCGAAGGGGATTCCGCTTACCCGCTCGATCGCGAGCGACAGCAGGTGATATCCGCCGTTGCAGTAGATCATCCGCTCTCCCGGCGGGAAATTGACATCCTGTTGGCGCACTTCGGCGGCCAATGCGCCGCCACGCGGCAGCGTTGCTACGCCCTGCGCAAGCAGTGTGAGATCGAGGTAGCAGCGGTAGCCTCCCGTATGCGTCATCAACTGGCGCAAAGTTGGGTCGCCAGCCAGCAGCGGCAGTTCGGGCACATACGTGCGAATCCCGGCGTCGACATCGAGCTTACCGTCTTCGGCGAGGAGCAGTGCGGCGAGGCAGGTGAAGTGCTTGCTCGTGGAGCCGATGCGCAAACGTGTTGCCGGGGTGTTGATTACGCCATGTTCCAGGCTCGCCAGGCCGAAGCCTCGCCGGTAGAGGATTTCGCCCCGATGTGCTACGGCTACAACCAGGCCGGGTTCATCGCCCTTGTTGAAGCATTCGAACAGGGCGTCCAGCTGTTTGATGATGTCTTTCGAATCTTTTGTCATTATCAGTAATCCATATGATTAGAACGGAACGGTTAGCGTCGCGCCGATCGTACGGGGCTGAATCACGCTGACGAGAGCCGGGCCGCCCAGCGGCATCAGCGAAGTACCGGCCGCGATCAAGGCGCGACGGTCGAACAGGTTGCGAATATAGAATGCCAGGCTGAACTTCCTGAAGTCCACGCCCGCTTGCAAATCCGTGATCGCGTAGCCTGGCAACGGGTAATCCGGACGGCCCGAGCTGGCATCGAACCCGCTATGACGTCGACCGACAAATCGTTGGGTTATACCCGCATACGACGGATACCCTTGCGCGGTGAACAGATAGGTACCCGAGAACGTGGCGGAGACCTTGGCCGAGTTCGGCAATGGCTCGCCCGCTGTTGTACCCGCGCTGGCGTTGCCTGTTGTCAAGCTGGCGTCGATGAGCGACAGGTTCGCACTGAAGTTCCAATGCGGGTCGGGACGGAACGTGCTGGAGAACTCGAGGCCCTTGATTCGGGCGTTGCCGGCGTTGACGACCTGGTTGACGCCATCGACAGTGCCGAGCTGCTGGATATTCTTCCACTCGATGTCGTAGATAGACGTCTCTAGCGATAACCGTTTGTTGAGCAGGTCGGCCTTGTAGCCCGCCTCATAGCTCCACAGCGTGTCGGGCGCGAAGGTCGGGCTACCCGGCGCGCGCATGCCGGTGAGTGGATCGATCAGCAGTGCATTCGGGCCGCCGGGCCGGTACCCGCTGGCGACGCGAACATACGCATTGCTGCTGGGCGTCAGCGCATAGCTCGCGGTGAACATGTAGGTCTTGCTGGTGTCCGACGACGGCGCGGAGACGGTCTGTGTTGGGCCTGCGAGCGTACCGGACGTAGTCTGTTCGTACGTCTGCGTGTTGTGCGCGATCCGGATGCCACCGGTCAACGAAAGGCGCGGTGTGAGGTGATACGTCAGATCGCCGTATGCCGCGTACTCGTCGTACGTGCTGGGCGCCTCGATCTCCGACAGGTTCGGCCCGGCCGTGCCATCGGGCAAAGTCGTCAGAAAACCCTCGCTCAAGTTGCTGCGCTCATGCGTATAGAAGAGTCCGGCCAGCCACTCCAGTCGCTGGTTGCCCGGCGAGGTCAAGCGAAACTCCTGGGTGAACTTGTTCGTGGTGGCCACGTCCTTGGCCACCACCGAACCCAGGTCTAGCCCCTGGGCTGCAAATAGCGGCCCATATACGCCGGTCAGGTCTTGTGGCGCGCTCGAGTTGATCCTTTGAAACGACGTGATCGAGTTCAGTCGCGCCCAGCCGAGTTCGTATTCGATCCCGGCCGAATAAAGTTGAATGTTCTGATGAAACGGTTGCGGGGCGAACTGTTGCGTTGTCAGGTCACCCCAGACCGGTTGCCCGTTGGCGCCATATTCAACGTAGTTCGGATCGTTGCGATTGATGTTTTGCGAGACCGCGGTCAGCCGTACCGTCAAATCTCTGGTCGGAGTCAGTAGCAACGACGCGCGAGCACCGTAGGTGTCGCCACGATCGATGTGGGAATCCGCCTCGGGACCCACTGCGTCGACATAACCGCCATCGTGCTGCCCGAAGACGGAGACGCGCAGCGCAGCAACGTCGGTCTTCAGCGGAATATTTAACGCTGCGTTGGCCGTACCGCTCACACCGCCATGCTCTGTTCCCGACACGCCGGTGCCGACTTGCCCGGAAAACTGCTCCGAGTCGGGTTCGTTGGTAACGTATTTCAGCAAGCCGCCCATCGCGCCTGCGCCGTACAGCGTGCCCTGCGGACCGCGCAGGATTTCGACGTGGTTGAGGTCGAGCAGACTCATGTCGAGCGCAAACGTCGCACTTTGGGAGAACAGGGTGCTGCCCCCGAACGCGACGTCGTCGATATACATGCCGACCGTCGGCCCTGTCTGAATACCTGTTGTCACGCCGCGGATACTGACCTGACCGGACCCGCTGCCGCCGCTCGCGTTCAGGTCGACGCCCGGCTCCGAAGACAGGTAATCAGACATTGTCTTTGCGCCGCTCTTCTGAAGTTCGTCAGCTGGGAGCACATTGACCTGCATGGGCACTTCGCGCGCCGGCTCACGTCGGCGGGTCGCGGTAACCACAACGGTATTGAGCGTGGCGCCGTCTTTGCCTTGCGCGTTCGACGTCTCAGCCGCGGGTGCATTCGGCGCCGCAGTGCTCTGTGCGATGGCCGGCGCTCCGGCGGACGCCGCTTCCGGCGCAGCGATCTGCTGAGTTGGCATTGGCGTTGGCGCTTGTTCCTGCGCATGCACACCCAGCGATGCCAACCCGAAAACCGGTCCGACGAATAGCGTTGCGTAACGTCCGCCGTGCCGCAGCGGTAACGCCATCGAAACCGCTGCGTGCTTCGTTCTGTTTTTCATCTTCACCCTTGTCTCCTCCTGATTTTTCAATCTACCGAAAGTGATGCCACGTAGCGCAACTCAAGGTGAACGGTAAGTGCCGGTTATTTCTGTTTCATGTGGCCTTTGTATCGCTGTTGATACAAACTCGTGGAGGGGGGAGGAGACCAGACAGGCAGGCGACGTATTGTCGATACGGAAATTTGTTTCGAGTTTGCAATAAACGACACACAGAGACCCTACATTCGCAGGCGATAATTGAATTCATCGCTCGCTGTCGGCCAGGACTATGCGCAAACCCCGCTTCGATTCAGCTTTTTACCGCCTGCTCTTCATGATGATTTCGATCGTCCTGGTGACGCAGGCGAGTGCCGCCCTGTTGCTCTTCAATCTCTACAGCACGGCGCCTTTCAGGCCGCCTCCCGGGATGAGTGCGACGCTGCAGTGGGGCGCTGCGGTGATGATCCAGGTCATGCCGGCACTGATCTCGTCCTGGATTGGAGCGCGCATGCTGGCTGCTCCCTTCCGATCGCTAGCCTTGGGGGCAGCTGAATTGTCGAGGAATATCGATGCGCCGCCTATCAAGGAATCGGGTCCGATCGAAGCGCGTCAGGCTGCCAGAGTGTTCAACACAATGCAGGCGTCGCTGCGGCGGCAAATGAGTGAGCGCAACCGCTTTCTCGCCGCTGTGTCGCACGATTTGCGCACACCCCTGACGCGCATGAAACTGCGCCTTCGCTCCGCTCAGGATGTCGAATTGAGTGAACGACTCAGAGACGATATTGACGAAATGACGCAACTCCTAGAAGCAACGTTGTCGTTTCTGCGGAATGAAGAAGTGGTTGAGGCGTTCAGTCCGGTCGATATCAATGCGCTGGTGGATGCGATAGCGGAAGATGCAGCCGAACATGGCCAGCGGGTGACAATCAGCGGTGCAGTGCCGCCGATATCGGCCCAGCCGCTCGGCCTCAAGCGCTGCCTTACGAATCTGGTTGCCAACGCGATTCGATACGGTGAAGACGCGCACATCCGCCTGACCGACGCACCGTCGTGCGTAAGTATCGAGATTGTCGATCATGGTCCTGGTATACCGGAGTCGCAACTGGAGCGGGCGCTGGAGCCGTTCTACCGGGTGGAAAGTTCCCGCAACAAGAACACCGGGGGAACGGGACTTGGCCTTGCCATTGCGAACGACGTCGTGAAGCGCCATGGCGGTGAGCTGGTGTTGCGCAATAGCACGGAAGGCGGGTTGGTGGCGCAGGTTACGCTGCCGCGTCGGTAGAGCGGGTGATCGGATCGACCGTAGGCGAAGTTCTATTTCACGCGTGATACACAGTGATCACAAAGCGGAAATGGCGCGTGCTTATAGTCGCTTCACACCCCTCAATCACGTTTGGCATAACCTACTATGAAAATATACACGGCTCAGCTTTCGACCGAAACGAACACGTTCGCCCCTTGTCCGACCGGTTGGGGCGGTTTTGAAGAGAGCACCATCTTTCACGGCGACGCGAGTTTGCGCGAGCCCGACGGAATGGGGCATGTGCTCGCGGAAGTTCGACGCCTTGCTGAGCAGGACGGCCATGAAATCAAAGAGGGACTGTGTGCCGAAGCCCAGCCGTCCGGCCGCACGATTCGTGCGGTTTACGAGTCCCTGCGGGACGAAATTCTCGACGGTGTGAAAACCGCGTTGCCATTAGATGCGGTGATCCTGCTGCTACACGGCGCGATGGTGGCGGAGGGCTACGACGATTGCGAAGGCGATCTGCTCGCGGGCATTCGCGCCATTGTCGGTCCCGACGTGCCCATCTCCGTCACGCTCGACCCGCACTGCCATTTCACGAAACTGATGAAGGCATCGGCTGACATCCTGATTGCGTACAAGGAGTATCCGCATATCGATGCCGTCGACCGGGCGCGCGAGGCTTATCAATTGACGCTCGATATGGTTGCCGGTCGCATCCGTCCGACAATCGGTGTGTTCGACTGCCGGATGGTCGGCGCATGGCACACCACCAGCGAGCCAATGGCGGGATTTGTCCGGCGCATGCGCTCACTCGAGGGGCACAACGGCGTGCTATCCGTATCGCTCGGCCACGGTTTCCCGTGGGGCGACGTGCCCGAAGCCGGCGCGAAAGTTTGGGTGGTGACGGACAACGATCTCGCGAAAGCGGAGGCGCTGGCGGCGCAATTGGCTCGCGAGTTCTGGGAACTGCGCAACGCGACGCGCCCGGCATGGCTCGACATCGATACCGGACTGGATCGCGCGCTGGCGCTCGAGGGGGGGCCGGTCGTATTGGCGGATGTCGCGGACAATCCTGGCGGTGGCGCGCCGTGCGACAGCACATTCATCTTGCGTCGCCTGGTCGAGCGGCGGATTGCCAACGTTGCGATTGGGTGCTTGTGGGATCTCGGTGCTATTCAGATCTGCAGGGACGCCGGTGTGGGGGCGACGCTGGATCTGCGTATTGGTGGGAAATGCAGTGTGTACTCCGGGGACCCCGTGGACTTGCGCGTCACGGTGCGTGGCGTGGTCGAGCGGCATACGCAGAGCATCATGGGTCTCGAACAGCCACTTGGGCCGGCGGTATGGGTCGAAGCGGACAACGGGCTCGACATTGCGCTGATTTCGGTTCGCACCCAGGTGCTGGGTGTCGACGCGTTCACGGGTCTTGGCATCGACTTCGCCTCAAAGAAGCTGGTGATCGTGAAATCGACGCAACATTTTCAAACCGATTTCGCGCCGCGCGCGAAGGCCGTGTTTCATATCTCGGCGCCAGGAGCGCTCACGACGGCCTTTGCCGAACTGGACTATCGGCATCGTGATCTCAACTATTGGCCACGCGTGTCGAATCCGTTTGCGTCGGCGATCTAAGTGTGAGTACATGCCGGCGCGGTCTGCGCGCCGGCACGTGTCAGGCGTTGGCCTGCACCCGTATGAAGGTCAGATGCCGGGTACGCGGGGTATCGACTCGAAAGCCTGTAATGTCTGCGCTTGTTTTGTCGCGCGTGAACGTGACGATTCCGGTTATAAGGCCCATCGGATCGACCGGCGCCATACCGAAGACGTCGCGGGCAAGCGGTGTGAGGCAGTAATCGCAACCGCCTACCGCGCCGTGCATGCGAAGTACGAGTGCTTCGCTGTCGAGTCGAATGGTTGCGTGGGCATTGGCATCGTGGCTTGCGAACGTGCCGGGCAACATGGCGACGAGGTGCGGCGTCATCGCGGGCGGGTCGCCGAGTCGTGTGAACGCTTCGGCGTGACCGCAGTGCACGATGCGCAGGCTTGATAGATCGTCCGATGTGCAAGATGATCCCCAACGTAACGCCAATGGCCCATCGGCGCTGGTTTCGATCTCCACGTCGTTCACGCCATCATCGCAGTCGTACAGTGGTGTTGAAGGCGCAGGGCAAAGGTGTCCCGTCAATACCAACGCGCCGTCGTGATCTTCCAGCGCGTACACAGCGCCGGTGCTGGACGACCGGTAGCTGCCAAGGCGCGCTACATGGTCGGCGGCACGTGCCGCGACCGGCGGCCCGTCGCCGCTCAACTCACCTGCGAGCACGATGTCGACGACACGCTTCGAAAGTTCGAACGGTACATTGACGGCGCCGTTGCTAAGCAGCACCACGTCAAGCCCATGCGCCGCCGACAGGAGAATCTGGCAGGTCCCGCCGACGACACCGCCTGAATGGTGTATCAGCTCGACGCCTCGATAGACGCTCTGCTTGAGACCGAGTGCGTATTGGCTGAGCTGGCCGCTGGGGAATCCCGGCAATGCGAGCATCTGAGCCCACGTATCGGCGTTGCCGACAATTTTGTCGCTGCTGTGCAGGTGTGCACTCCATCGCAACATGTCGTCGACGGTCGAGACGATCGACCCTTCACCGAGTATTTCCCACGACGGAAAGATGCCGCGCTGGAAGCCCCCTCGGCCGTCGGGTACATGCATCGTCGCAATGTCGCGCTCGATCGTCATGTCGTTAGGTACGCATGCGGTGTCGAGCATGCGCATCGGGTTGAAGATCTGGGTTGCCAGTAATGCGTCGAACGGCATCCCGCTCGCGCGTTCGATGGCGAGCGAAAGCAGGTGATAGCCGCCGTTCGAATACATCATGCGTTCTCCCGGCGGAAAGTTCTCGTCCCGTTGACGTTGTTGCGACGCCAATAGCGCCCCACGCGGCGAAATCGCCAGACCCTGCGTCAGCAGCGCAAGGTCTAGTGCGCATCGCTGGCCACCGCGGTGCGACATCAATTGCCGCAGCGTCGGTGCGCCAGCGGCTGGCGGTAACTCCGGCAGATACGCACCGATGGGTGCGTCGACGTCGAGAGAACCCTTCTCGCACAGGAGCAGGACGGCAAGGCAAGTGAAATGTTTGCTGACGGAACCGATGCGCATGCGCGTGGCAGGCGTATTGGCAATGCCGTGTTCGAGGCTGGCCATGCCGAGACCGCGCCGATACAACAGCCGGCCGTGATGTACAACACCGGCGACCAGCCCGGGTGCATCGGCGCGTCGATACGGAGCGAACAGCGCGTCGAGCTGCGTCGTCGTGGCGGATGCATCAAGTGTCATGTCGATCGCTCAGAGAGGAGAGGCTAAGGTACCTGCGTGGCCCCAGATTTGGGGCTTGCAATGCAGTAAGCCATCGGTATAGGCGACGCCTGCCTCGCGATCGCGCGCGAGGAAGATCGGTCCGTCGAGATCGACGTGGTCGCACAGTTGTCCGAGCAGAAAGGCGGGCGCGATGGCTAGCGAGGTGCCAGCCATGCAGCCGACCATCACGGACAAGCCAGCGTCGCGGACGTGTGCGGCTAGATCGAGCGCGCGCGTCAGGCCGCCGCATTTATCGAGCTTGAGGTTGACGATGTCGTAGCGGCGCGCAACGGCGGGCAGATCCCCAAGATCCTGAAACGATTCGTCGGCCGCTAGCGGGATCGGACAATCGATATGCTCAAGACAGGCGTCCGCGCCGATCGCGAACGGCTGTTCGAGCATGCCGACACCTAGCTGTTGCAGCACCGGGATCATCGCGTCGAAGTGTGCGCGCGACCATCCCTGATTTGCGTCGACGGCGAGCGGCAGCTCCGGGCGCACCGCGCGGATTGCCGCGAGGCGCGCGGCGTCGGCAGCGGTGCCGTCCAGCTTGATCTTCAGCGCCCGGGCGTGGGTCAGCGCCCGCGCGGCCTCAGCCATCGCTTGCGGCGTGTCCACGCCGATCGTCATCGTGGTCAGCAACGGACGCGGAGCGGACAAGCCCGCCATGCGCCAGACAGGCATGGCTTGCCGGGATGACTCGAGCGCCCACAATGCCGCATCGACCGCGTTGCGCGCGCCGCCGGGCGGCAACACATCGAGGAGTTGTGCGCGTGTGATACCCGCTTCGATCGACGCTCGCACGCTTTCAATTTGTGCGGCGATCGATTCAGGCGTTTCGTCGAGGTAGAAGACGCCTGATGCTTCGCCGTTGCCTGCATGGTGTCCATCGCCGATGGTCACGCTTACGAGGCGAGCGGCATCGATAACGTGGCCAGTGATGTGGAACGGAACGGCCAATGGCCACCGTTCGATATTCAGTGAGAGTGAGAGTAGGCGGGATGGCATGGAAGAGGGAGAGAGAAGAGAATCACGCATAGCGTCCGATTGCCTCGCGTACACCACGGCCGGCCGCGCGCATCAAAATGCAGGCAGCAAAGAAGCCGAACGCCGCCACGCTGACAATCGACCACAGCAGGCCCTGGCTGAGCGCGTGCAGACGGTCCGACATGAAACCGATAAACACAGGGCTGGCGGATTGCACGACGATCGATGTCAGCGCGCCGATTGCCGCGACACGCGAGCGCAGATGCGCGGGGCAGATGTTCTGCATGATGGTGGGAAACAGCACCATGCCTGCGACTATGCAAGCGAGCTGGACGCCGAAGAGCGCATAGACCGGCGTGACGGAGTCAATTGCCAAATAGAGGAACGACAGACCGCCTGCAACCAGCGCGCCACATTCGCAGACACGCAGGGGGGCGAGCACACCGAAGCGCGCCCTCATGCGGCCGGCCACGAGTCCGCTGAGCACGCAACCTGCAATGCCGCCGGCCATCGCCGCCACTCCCATGCCGCCACCTGCTGCTGCCGGTGTAGCGCCGAAAGTCCGCACGGCCACGACCGGCATCCATGTCGCCACACCGCCAAACGCGAGGTTGACCAGTCCGATTGCACCGAAGAACTTGAGCATCATGGTGGCTTCGCGCCGGAAGTAGACTGGTGCGGACGGCAGCGGTGCAGAGGACCGCTGACGAGTTGCGGATTCGCCCGTGTCGCTGTACTGTCCAGGCCGGATGAGTACGACCAGCACGACCAGCAGGGGCGCCGGCAAGGCAACTGCAAAGAACGCGAGTCGCCACGGCGCGAGATCGGCGAGTCCGCCGGGCAACGCGCCGTGTACCGCCGCGATGCCGTGCATCAGCGCGCCGCCAAGCGCCATTCCCGCGCCCGCGCCCAAGAGATTGGCGAGGGCGAAGATCGCGTTGGCGAGCACGCGTTGACGCGCTGGGAAGAGATCGGGAATCAGGCCATAGATCACCGGCACCAGCCCGGCTTCGCCGATCCCCAAGCCGACGGTGGCGATGAACAACTGCCAGAAGTGGCTGGCCATGCCGCAGGTCGCGGTCGCGGCACTCCAGACGAGTACGCACGCCGCCAGCACCACGCGGCGGTCCACGCGGTCGGCGACCCAGCCGATCGGCAGGGAAGCTACACCTGCGAAGAGGGCGATGCCCGCGCCCTGCATCAGGCCGATTTGCGTGTCGGTCAGACCGAAATCGTGGCGGATGGGTTCCGTCAGCAAAATCAGCATCTGACGGTCGACGAACGCGAAGAATGCCACGATCACGAGAATCGCCAGACCGAACCACGCGAGTGGTCCGGCGCGTGAGTCCGAGGGCGGGCTTTGGCCCGCTACGGGGGCGGGCAAGTCGAAGTTGGAGTCGAACATGGGGGCTCTGTGATGAGAGAACGGTTACTGCATGAACTGCTCGTTACCCACGAGCCCGATGCGGGTCGCGCCGAGCCGCTGCGCAGACGCCATGACCATCGCGACGGCGCGGTAGGGCGCGGCCTTGTCGGGCCGTAGATGCAGCTCCGTCGGTGTGGGGTCGGCGGCCACGTCGCGCAAGCGCGTTTCTAGCTGCGCGCGCGAGTTCAGCTTTTCGCCGTTCCATGCAATGGTGCCGTCGGGCGCGATATCGATCTGCACGACGGGCGGGGTCAGCGGTTGTGACGGCGGCGTGCCGGTCGGCATGTCGAGCTTGACCGCGTTCGTCTGGATTGGAATGGTGAGGATCAGCATAATGAGCAGGACGAGCATCACGTCGATTAACGGCGTGGTGTTGATCTCGACCATCACTTCGGTATCCTCTGCGTCGCCGGTGGGCATCGTCATCGCCATCTCGGGTCTCCTTGTCGGTGTGGATGGATCACTGGCGCGGTGGCGGTTCGGTGATGAAGTCAACTTTGGCGATGCCGGCCCGTTGGCAGGCGAACACCACCCGGCCGATCGCGGCGTAGCGCGCGTCGAGATCGCCGCGGATGTGGACTTCGGGTTGCGGCGATTGCACCGCGACCGCCTTGAGCTTCTCGACGAGCGTTGCCGCGTCGGGTATGCGCCGTTCGTCCCAGAACACGTCGCCGTCCTTCGTCACGGCGAGAATCACGTTCTGCGGCGTGGTCTGCAGCGGTTGCACGGTCTCCTTGGGCAGCGAGACCGGCACGGTGTGCGATACCACCGGAATCGTGATGAGGAAGATGATCAGCAGCACCAGCATCACGTCGACCAGCGGCGTCGTGTTGATGGATGCCATAACCTCGTCGTGATCGTCGCCGTCACGGGTTCCCACGGTCATGGCCATGGCTCACCCCACACGTGAGAGGGCGGCGGCTTTGGTCGCGGCGGCGGCCCCGGCAGTAGTCTTGCCGGTCAGGATGACGATGTGCAATTCCGTCGAAAACCCGCGCACGCGCTCCATCACGGCCTTGTTGCGACGCACGAGCCAGTTGTAGCCGAGCACGGCCGGCACGGCGACAGCGAGGCCAATCGCGGTCATGATCAGCGCTTCGCCGACCGGCCCCGCGACCTTGTCGATGGATGCCTGCCCTGCGATGCCGATGGCCGTCAGCGCGTGATAAATGCCCCACACTGTGCCGAACAGGCCAATGAACGGCGCGGTCGAACCGACGGTGCCGAGAAACGCGAGACCGTCCTGCAGGCGGCTCGAGACTGCGTTGGTGGCGCGTTCGATGGCCGCCGCGACCCAATGGTTGAGATCGACCTGTTCGAGTAGCACGCCTTCGTGATGGTCGAATGCCGCCAGACCTTTCTCGGCGATGAAGCGGAACGGACTACCGGCGTCCAGTTGGCGCGTGCCCTCGTTGAGGTTGCCTGTTTTCCAGAAGCCCGTCTCCGCGGCCTTCGCGCGGCGCAGCACGCGCGCCTGTTCGAGCAGTTTCGCGACGATGATGTACCAGCTGCCCATGGACATGATGACCAGAATGAGCAGCGTGCCTCGCGCGATGACATCGCCGCCCTTCCAGAGCGCGTCGAGGCCATAGGGATTCGCCACCGTGTCGGTGGCGGCATGGGCGGCGCTGGCCGCGAGGGACAGAGCCGTCAGTAAGGCGGCCGAGCGGGTACGGTTGAGCATGAACGTCTCCTGAAATACGTTGGCAAATAAAAAGGGAACGGCTGTCGTGGGCAGCCTCAATCGAGCTTGAAAGAGAAGGGCACCTGCACGCGGACTTCTTCGCCCTGTGCGACGCAGTGGAACTGCCGCACGGCGTTTTCGGCGGCACGGTCGAGAACGGGCGCGGCCGATTGGGTCACGCTCAGGTCCTTAACGGTGCCGTCGGTGCCGACGGTAAACGTCACGACGACGTCGCCGGTCAGGTTGTCCTTGAGCGCTTCACGCGGATAGCGAATGGCTGCGCGTACTTGCGTGGAGTTTGGACACACGACGCCGACGCTCTTCGACACCGGCGCTGCAGGAGCGGCGGGTGTCGGCGGCGCGACGGGCGCGGATGGTACAGGCGTGGTCGACTGCGCGGTGATCGCGTTCGGCGACGGTGGCGCCGCGACGTGCACTTCGGGCGGCGGCACGAACGGCGGCGGTGGCGCGACGTGTTTTGGCGGTGGCGGTGCGATCCGCTTCGGCGGTGGTGGAGGGGGCGGGGGCGGCTTGATCTCTTCGATGATGCGTGTCTCGATCGGCTGACGAATCACGTCCACGACTTTCGTCGCGAGACCGGAGAGCAATGCGTAAACGATCACGGCATGCAATCCGACCACGAAGGCGATGCCGCCAATGCGCCGGGCGGGCGGCTTGGGTTGTGCGTAGTTCATGTCCCGCGTGTCTCCTGCCTTGATATGACTTGGGAGCCACGTTAAAACCCAGGCATTTCTGGTTCATATCGGCTTTGTATCTGCGCTGACACAAACGCTTTCTGGTTTAAAAATGTTGTGGCGCGGGGCGCAAAGCCCCACGGGAGCGCGGAGGTGGATGATGCGGAGAGGCGCGATTTCGGGAAAATACGGATCGGGTTATCCATGATGCGAGCGCTCATCACGCGCGCTGATTTCCCCGGACGGCCTTGTGGGGCAAGGCGCGGGGCAATTATTTCAAGGCTGCAACAATTCGTGCAAAAAGCCCTTATATTGAGAGGCAATAATGAGCGCGAGGGCCACACCTCACCGTCGCAACATCGGAGACAGACGCCGTGAACAAAGCGATCCGTATTCTCGTCGTCGACGACGACTCGCAGATTCGCAGCCTGCTGTGCGACTGCCTTGCAGACTTCGGCATGACAACCGCGCAAGCTGCCACTGGCGCGGAAATGCATCTCGCGCTCGGGGAGGGAGGCTTCGATCTCGTGGTGCTCGACCTGATGCTGCCGGACGACGACGGCCTCAATCTGTGTCGCGAGATTCGTGCGACTTCGGAGATTCCGCTGATCATCCTGACCGCGCGCGGCGAGATGACCGACCGGATCGTCGGGCTGGAATTGGGCGCAGACGACTACGTCGTCAAGCCATTTGAACCGCGTGAACTGGTTGCGCGCATCCAGACGATCCTGCGCCGCGTGCGCGCGCAAACGCAAGGCCGCACGAGAGCCCAGGAGGAAAGCCGCT
This sequence comes from Burkholderia sp. GAS332, assembly GCA_900142905.1. Classification (NCBI taxonomy): domain Bacteria; kingdom Pseudomonadati; phylum Pseudomonadota; class Betaproteobacteria; order Burkholderiales; family Burkholderiaceae; genus Burkholderia; species Burkholderia sp. GAS332. Next base: position 4,446,938 of record FSRV01000002.1, read on the forward strand.
TCGCCGGTTGGCGGCTTCATCAGACCGGCCGCCACCTGATCGCTGCCGACAACACGGTCATCCCGTTGTCGAACGCGGAATTTCGTTTGCTCAACGCGTTCCTCGCCGCACCGGGACGGGTGCTGAGCCGCGAATACCTGATGGATACCGCACGCGGCAAGTCGATCGACGCGTTCGATCGCAGCATCGACGTGCAGATCTCACGCTTGCGTCAGAAGTTGCGCGAGGACATCAAGGAGCCGAAACTGCTCCGCACGATTCGCGGTGAGGGTTACATGCTTGATGTCAGTCACCGTTAGGCGTTCGTGCCGCCCATTTGCCGTGATGACACGCGTTCTCGATGCGGTGACCGATCCGCACGTGATCGTACGTGTGACCGCATCGAGTTCGCCGTGCAGACTGTTCTAGAACCGCTCCACTCGGAACGGCCGCGTGTCCACAAGCGTCTCCTCGTGGGTCATCATCTCGGCGATCAGCCGGCCCGTGATCGGGCCTAGTGTGAGTCCGTGATGCGCGTGGCCGAACGCGAACCACAAATCCTTGTGATTTTTCGCCGGCCCGATGATCGGCATCATGTCGGGTGTGCAGGGGCGCCGTCCCATCCACGCTTTGTTGTCGAGGCGCTCGCCCAATGGAAACAACGTGCGCGCAATGGGTTCGACCGCGGCGAGCTGCGTGGGTGTTTTGGGGGCATCGCAGTGCGCGATTTCCACACCCGTGGTCAAGCGGATACCCTTTGCCATGGGCGCGAGCAGGTAGCCCTTCTCGACGTCTAGTACCGGATGAGTCAGACGGGCTGCCGCCTGAGGCGCATAGTGCATGTGGTACCCGCGTTTGACCGCGAGCGGCAAGCGATAGCCGAGCCGCGAACTCACCCGGTCCGACCACGGTCCCAGTGCAACCACCGCCGATGAAGCGGTGATCGGCCCCGCTTGCGTGTCGACCGTCCAACCCTCACGGAGCGAGTCGGCGTCGCCGAGGAAGAACCGTCCGCCCAGCGCTTCGAAATACTTCGCGTAGGCGGTGACGAGCGCATTGGGGTCGCTCACCGAATCGGATGCCGTATAGCGCAAACCGCCCAGCAAGGTCTTGTCGAGATGGGGCTCCGTCTGTTGCAGGCGGCCTGCGTCCAGCGATTCGAACTCGACGCCATATTCCCGATTCCATAGTTCAGCGAGCCGGGTTTCCGCGTCTTGTACCTTGCACGTGCGATACACCTTGATCCAGCCGGTGTGGCGCAATAACGCGCTCGCGCCGGCCGCGCTCGCCAGCGCGCGGTGCTCATCCACGCAATGCTCGATCAGCGTCGCGTACGACTTCGCGATAGCAGCGTGTTTTGCCGGATGGGAATTGCGCCAGTATTGCCACAGGAATGGCGCCGTCTTGAGCATGGCGTCGGCATGGTAGCGAACGTCCGGCGACTGGTTGCGCGCGTACCGAAGCAAGGTGCCGATGTCGCGGGGAAACGCATAGGGATAGACCCCTTCGCGTTGAATCAACCCGGCATTACCGAACGAAGTTTCGTTGCCGGGCTGCTTGCGGTCGACCAGTGCGACCTGGCGGCCGCGCTTCTGAAGGTGCACGGCAATACACACACCGACAATGCCCGCGCCGAGTACGACGGTGTCGAATTTCATGGTGGTCATGAACTCACCTGTTGCCGGTTATGCCAGAAGCGCTGTCACCGCGACTTCGACATCGCAACCCGGCTTCATCAGTAAGGCCTGCACGCACGCGCGGGTTGGGGCATGACCTGCCGGCACCCATGCATCCCACACGGCGTTGAAGTCCGCGAAATGCTTGGGGTCGCTTAGCCAGATGTTCGCCGAAAGGAGACGCGTACGATCGACGCCGGCCGATTCGAGCAAGGTGTCGATGTGCGCCAGGACTTCTTTCGTTTGTTCGGCGACGGGTACGTTTGCCGTGTCGGGTACCTGGCCTGCCAGATGAACAACGCCGTTGGCGATTACCACCCGGCTCATGCGCGCATTCGTTTGCAGACGTTTGATTTCGTTTGACATGGTTTTAGATAATTGAAATGCCGGCGCCACTCACGCCGGACTCGTTGAAAGAAAGGACAAAGCGACGTGAGTTATCATATACGAGAAAAACTAAAATTCTCGTATCCGATAAAAAATTATCCACCGGAAGTGAGTGAGATGGTCAAAGCATTATTGGAAGAACCGGGCGCGGAGACTCACGAGGCACCACCCACGCTCGACCACAAGTTGGTGGGCGGTCATTTGCGGCAGGCACGCAAGGCGCGCGGGCTGACGTTGGCGGAGCTGTCGGCGCGCTCGGGTATTGCGGTGTCGACGATCTCCAAGGCGGAGCGCGGCGATATCGCGCTGACCTACGACAAGTTTGCGGCGCTCGCGCACTCGCTGGAACTGGAGTTCGACGCGATCTTCGGGCGGCGGCGCAAACCTTCAGCCGGTCCGATGAAGCCGTCGTTTACAGCCGCCGGCAAGCAGCATGTCTACGACACGCCGAACTATGAATACGGCATGCTGGCCAACAACCTGACCGGCAAGCGGATGGTGCCGATGCGGGCGCACATCCACGCCCGTGCCATGTCGGATTTTCCCGAGTACATCCGGCATTCAGGCGAAGAGTTTGTCTTCCTGTTGAGCGGCAAGCTGGAATTGCGCTTCGAAAGCGGCAAGACGTTCAAATTGATGCCTGGCGACAGTTTGTACTTTGACAGCTCGGTCGGGCATGTCTATTTGAGCCTCGGCAACGAGGATGCAGAGGTGCTGGTGTGCTGTGTTGATACCGATGAACATCGGCCGATTGACGCCATCTGACTGACGAGGCGAAGTGAAGGTCGGGCTGGTGAAATCTTCAGCGGCGATCGTGCCGTTATCCCAGCAGGGAGACTGGTACGGCTCAGATCGGAAGCTTGGACTGTTATTTTGGCGTGAGGCACGCATGCATTCGTTGAAGTGGAGCGCGTGCGCCTGCGCCCGCATTAAGAGGAACCGTCCGCGATACAACGGGGAATTCACCGAGCCGGTGGATTTTCAAAGCTTCAATGTCTCATATGGATCGATTACTGGACGCTCGTTAATAAGATTTGTAGGTCCAAGTTGGGCCGACCGACTGATATGACTTTCCGCGAGTCAGTGGCTGGCCTGCCACGTTGATAGCCAAATCAATGAGGTTGCCCCATAGCGCATCAACGTGGCTTGCATCATCGGGATGCAGCGTACGCGCAAGACGCTCGCGCGCGAGGTCTTCAGACACAGAGCCCGGGGCGGCGAAGTCGAATGTGAGGATCTGAAGGCGGCGCAAGAGTTGCCAAGTCGTCGCGTCGTCGTAAGGTGATCCCTCATCCCTCAGATGGCTCTGGAACGTTTTAACGAAGGCACGTATGTCATCGTTCGCAGTGCCTGCAAGTTTGAGCTGGGCTGCAAATGTGGAGGCGTCGCCAATCTGTCGTGCGAGTGCAAGCACGTCTTGATATGGGCCATCAATCTTGCGTGATCCCCTACTCGTTGCGATCGCCATCTCGACGCCCCCAGACCAGAAGTCTGGTCTTCGTGAGGTCTCAGCGATCTGCCCAACGACCTTCCGGAATACGGCGTCACTTAGCGTAAATGAGATTGTGCGTTTGACTTGAATCTCCAGCACCGCTGGATTGCCTGAGACGTCGATAGCGTGGACGATGACATCGTCGAGTGGGCAAGCCGGTATTTGCTTGCTGCAAAGCGACACGATCAATGGCTGTCCCAGGCAGACCTCGAGGTGGGGCACCACTGAGCATTGCGAGCATATAGAATGCGGCCACCTGTCCTTCGAAGTAGGCACCGGCGGGGCCGCTGGAAGCCGTGCTGGTTCCTTGCATGCCGCCTGAGGGCGCTGAAGTGTGGCCCGTCGGTTCTGGTTCCCCCATCGATTTTGTCCGCGTTGGCTTGGTGCCGCCGTTCTTCCCGTTGAATGCGCCACTAGGTCCTGATGAAATGCTGCTCAACCCTTGAAGAGAGGGAGAGCAATGCCTGCGACCCGCGACGAAAGTAGGTTGCCCGACCGATGCGAGCCTGATCGGCAACCTCGACGCTTTGCGCTGATAGGGCCGATTTTGTCACAAGCCTGGCCTCATTTTGGCTAACAACTTTAGTTTAGATCGAAATCCCGCTTCGTTTCCACGTTGACTGCATCGAGCTGCTGCGACAGAGATTTATTCGCAGCGAATTGGAGGCTTTTCCTCCTGGAGCACGGCTGAGCTTCGGAAGGCACTTGATGCGAAAATGCAAGCACACATGGAGAGGCTGCGAATGTCAAGCGCATCAGGGATTAGCGCCGGCAGGCTTTATCGCATCCTGGACCGGATGTGCAGAATGGTGTCCTCAGCCATGAGGGCGCACAGCGAGCCGAATTCATACACTAGCGCTTCTCAGGAACATCAGCGCCGAGCACATCCGTCGTCCCGACTGTAGTCGGACGCAAAAAAGCTGGAGCGTCCGTTTCGCTCGATGGTAGGGTTGTAGGAGAAAACAATCTACACGTTCACATCTCGACGATTCGCAAGATGCTCGGCTCCCGCGCGAACTTGCTTGTCGCGGCGTCTGGACGGGGCTATCGGCTTGCCGCTGATGTGCCGGGAGTGGTACCTTGCACCGCAATGCCGCAGCAGAGTGATTCCGGTATGGCGATCTCCAATCTTCCTGTGAGCGGTTCAATTCTCTACGGGCGCGAGTTGGCGATCGACGATGTGGCTGCAGCGTGCGGGACAGCGCCGATTGTCAGTCTGGTTGGTGCCGGTGGAGTCGGCAAAACGAGTCTTGCTATCGAAGCGGGTCGACGTTTTATCGGCGCTTTGTTCGGCGACGCTCGGCATAGAGGCGCTTGCAGAAAATCTCGACAACCGATTCGCGATCCTGAATGATGGATATCGGACGGCACTTCCTCAACATCAATCGCTTCGGGCGACGTTCGACTGGAGCTATGGCCTGCTATCTAAAAACCAGCGAGCGGTTTTGCGTAAATTGAGCGTCTTTCCGTCCACGTTTGGCGTGGAGACCGCGATCTCGGTCGCGGCAGAAGAAGGCCTGAGCAAGGACGATGTCATCGAAGCGATTAGTGCGCTGGTGAATAAGTCGCTGCTAACAGCGCAGTCGCATGATGGTGTGTGCCGATACAAACTTCTCGAAACCAGCCGAGCGTACGCGCTGCAGAAGATGGCGGAGAACGGCGAAGACAGAGAGACGGAACGCCTCTTTGTTCGCTACGTCTGCTCGCAACTTCAGCGGACCTTATCGACTGCATGTGCCAATCACACTGTGGTCGAAGACTTCTGGCATCAGTTGGACGATATGCGCGCTGCTCTACAAGCGACATTCGCATCGGGCGACGGCAGGGCGTTGGGATTGGAAATCATAACAATGGCTGCGCCGTTGCTGTTCAGGCTGGGGATGTTTGCGGAAGTGCAGCAGCACGCGCGGGCCGCGCTTAGCGCATGGCGCGACTATGAACAGACACAGGCTCATCCGGACGCTGGCACGCGCTTGCTCCACGTGTTGGCAGGGTCGCTCGAATGGGCTGGCGCGTCGTCAAGTCGCACAGGGGACCCGTCTTCCGCCTTGGCTCCCGGTGAAATCCCAAGGATGACTCAATCTGCGTGATGGAGGGTGCATACGCATTGCTCTCCGCTACCGTACTGATGCCACGCGGTCTTAGCGCTTTCACCTCGTGACAGACTTTGAATGTATTGACGCGTTCAAAAAATTCCATCATTGAATCAATGGCTTGCCAAATCGCCTTGGGACCGACTTTATCCTCTCGGATCAGGCTGACAAGTCATCCTTGTGCGAAATGGCGAACGTTCATCGCGCCTTTCAACAGCTGTAAGAACGTGGACGCAGCCCTGCTGAGCGGCTTGTCGCTACGCATGACAGCGACGAGCGGGCCGAGATGAAGTGGCAACTCACAGAGCACGGGTTGCAGTCGATACAGGGCGTGCAACTCTTCCGCAATGCACTGCGATGCAAGCACGAGCGTATCGCTCTTGCTTGCGAGCCGAAATGTCAAAGGCGAAACCTGCGAGGACATGACATCCGCTCCAAAGCGCAGGCCCATGTCGCGAACCGCGAACTCCAGTTGCTGTCTGATGATATTGGGTTGTTCAGGTAAGACCCATGGGAAGCCCAATAGGTCTTCGAGCGAGACCGGTTTCTGCGTGAGCGGATGTCCCTGCCGGGCGACAAATAGCGGATGGTCATCGCGAAGCGGCTCTTGCAAGTACTGATCGCCGCCAAAGCCACTTGCGAGGCGCCCGATGACAATATCAACAAGATCCTGGTCCAGGCGCTCAAGAAGGGTTTCCATCGCGTCCTCGCGGACGTTCAGGCGTATCCTGGGCGATCTTGTCCGGAACTCCGCGACGCAATCGGCGAGAACTTCCCACCAGTTAAGCGGGAAGAATACGCCAATCGACAATGTTCCCATGTCGCCGACGCGCAGCGCGTCGAGTTCCGCTTCGGCCCGTTGCACGTCGCTGGCGATCAGATAGCCATGGCGCACAAGGGCTTCCCCAAGAATCGTGGGCCGCATTCCAGATGATGTGCGCTCGAACAGTTGCGCGCCCGCGATTGCTTCAACTTCCGCGAGTGCCTTCGATATCGCCGAGTGGCTCACCGTGAGCGCCTCTGCCGCCTTCTGCAGATTCCCGCATCGCGCTATTTCGAGTACCACCGATATATGGCGAAGCTTCAGACGCTGTTGCAAGGAGCTCATAGTCGGTGGCTCATGAATTTTCTTCAACGGCAGTAGCGAAATTTTCCGTTTTGTTTCCGCAACGGCTGCATGAACATCACGCCGAACACACAACAGCATACTCCGGCTGGAAACGCCAAGGATATCAGGAGAAGTAGGGTGTGAGATGAAGGATTTTGGCTGCGGGATGAGCGCGTAACCGTTCCCAACGTGCCCGTGCAGCCACATGGAGACGAGCGAGATAAATCAATGACGAAGACAACCATCACACATTGCACACAAGGCGTTCTCAAGGGCGTGCTGGACGACGGGGTCCACACATTCTTCGATATTCCCTATGCTGCCGACGCGGGTCGGTTTTCCCCTGCGCTTCCGCCCTCCGCATGGCCGGGCGAACGCGACTGTACACGGCCAGGACCTGTCTTTCCGCAGTCGCCAAGCCGCCTCGACTTTGTGATGGGCCCAACGAGCAGAGGCGCGGAAATGTCGGAGGACGCCTTTCGCCTCAACGTCTTCACGCCCGCACTTTCCGGCAAACTCCCCGTCATCTTCTGGATTCACGGGGGTGGCTTCCTGACGGGGGGCGGCTCGCTGCGGTGCTACTTCGGCGACCAGCTCGCGAGAAGCGGGCGAGCCATCGTGGTAACCATGAACTATCGGCTTGGTTTGCTCGGAAATCTCTTCATGAAGGGGATTTCGCGAGGCAACCTCGCCGTTCGCGATCTCGAGATGGCATTGCAGTGGGTCAAATCGAATATCGAAAGTTTTGGTGGCGATCCGGGATCGATCATGCTGGCCGGACAATCGGCGGGTGCCTGGTTCACGCAGTTGCTCGCTGCGATGAAGTCAACGAGTACGCTGGTCAAAGGCGGCATCATGCTCAGCTATCCGGGTCTACCACCCATGACGCCTGAAGCCGCTCAGACGATGGCCGAGCAATCTTGTGCGATGGCGGGAATAGACCCGTCCGGCGACGCGTTGCGGACGATGCCCGTGGAACGCATACTGGAATTGCAGACCGTGATGTTGCGCGCGCAAAGCGCGTTTGCCGAGGTACCCGTGCTGTTCCAGACCGTGTGCGATGGCGAGGTTCCGGCAAACCCGGGCGCACAAGTTTGCGAGAATTTTGCCGGCAAGCCGCTGATGATTGGCTGGACCCGGGAGGAAATGGGCAGCTTCCTCGCGAGTAACCCCGCAATGATTGGCGTCACGGAAGAGCAAGCCCTGAAGAAATATAGCGAAGAATTCGGCGAGCAAGGTAAGTCGCTGTACATGCGGGCACTCAAACGTCGGCTCAATGGCCGGCCTTACACAACACTCGTCGATCTGGGTTCGGACAAACTGTTCAGGCTTCCGGCAGTCAGGTTCGCCACTGAGATGGAATCGGCAGGCAGCAACGTCTTCACGTATCAGTTCGACTTTCAGTCCCCTCTGGCAGAAGTGGGAGCAGGTCATTGCTTCGAGTTGCCCTTCGTGTTCGGCAACTTCGAAGACTGGGTCGACGCACCGATGCTGGAAGGAATCGACCTGACGGCCGCTCGCTCGCTATCGGCATGCATCCAGGCGTACGTACTGAACTTTGTCGAGTCGGGCGATCCGAATGGCGCGCACTTGCCGGATTGGCCGGCCTATGACCACTTGCAGGAGCGGCGGACCATGCGCTTCGCGGATGTGATTGAGACCGTTGCGAGCGATACGGAGAGAGGAGCGTATTGAGAGCGTACGAGGATCGTTGGTTCGTCGAAACTGCGTTCAGTTAATCACTAAGCATTGCTATGCAAATAAACGAGACACTTGAGGCGCGCAGTTTTACTCAAGAGTCTGATCGTTTTTTTCCGTATTGTTTTCCCCGAAATCAAAGGATTATCGAGTCAGCCTCGTATGGAGTTCGAGAGCAAGCGCACTGAACATAAACGACTAGATGGGCAAGGAGATCGGCGTGGGAATTGGAAAAGACGTGAAGTTGTTGGGCGGTGTGGGTTTTCTACTGCTGGGATGTTCGTCTGGGGCATTCGCGCAAAGCAGTGTTTATATCTCGGGTTTTCTCGGCGCTGGGGTCGGTTACACGAGCAACGTCGGAGGCCACTCAAGCGTGTCTGAAACCAATGGGGTATTGCGTCCCAACTCGTTTGCAATACAGGGCAAAGAAGACCTGGGTGACGGTCTGCAGGCGCTCTTCTATCTGGGTTCGCTGTTTTCGATGAGTACAGGAACGGTCCTTGGAGCGCCCGGTAGCCTTTTCTCCCGAGAATCCTATGTTGGCCTGTCGGATCAATATGGCACCCTGACCTTTGGTCAGCAGCGCGACTTTATGTTCGACATGACAGTGCATGGGTACGCGGGCGGCTTCAGCCAGGGCCTCTGGGGTGCTCACCAGGGGCCGTTTCCGAGCTTCGGCGTGCCGTACGTGATTGGCGGATCTTACGACTTTGACCGGCTCAATGGGGAAGCCGTTAATAACGCGGTCAAGTTCAGGAGCGCGAATTTCAGCGGGATGACCTTCGGAGCGATGTACGGCTTTGGTGGCGTTGCCGGTCATTTCGGAAACTCCAGCTCATCGAGTTTCACCGTCAACTATGAGTTCGGTTCAGGTGGTGTGGGTGCCGCGTATACGATGGCAAAGTCGCCCACCATCGACAATGGTAATGATGGTATTCGGAACATCGGCGTAGGCGGGAAGTATCTGGTGGCGCCGGTTCAATTGTCGGTGCTGGGGACGATCTCTCGCAATACCGGAACCGGAGCGCAGATCGATGCCGTCGACGCGACCGTGAGTTACGACATCACGCCGTTCTGGAATTTCGCCACGACCTATACCTATATGGGTGGTAATCACGTGCTCGATAGCGTGCACGCAAACCAGGCGGATGCTACGCTGACTTACCGTTTCTCGAAGCGCACGGCGGTATACGGAACCTATGTTTGGCAGAAGGCGTCGGGTAAGGGCGCGCTCGCCCGCATCAACTCGACTTTAACGAGCCCATCGAGTTCCGACGCCCAGACGATGGTGGGTATCAGCATCATGCATCTGTTCTAACCGTCGCGCGGAGGCTCTTACCATGGGGACGTAATGTCCCCTGTAAGGTCTTCCATTGAGTCGTATAGTGACTGGGTCCGCGGTGTTTGCTCTGCGGGGGCATCAGCCTTGGCCGGCTTCGTGCAGCTTTTATTTGCGACGGGTGCGAACGCTGGCCAACGAGCCGGTCTAGTCACACCGAGCTAGTATCTGAATCCAATTCAGCCAGCGAGCCATCTGAACCTAGCTGCTGCCACGCCTTTTCCCAGTATTCCTGGGAACGCCCGTCGGGACTTCCTTCTTTCTCCCAAAGATAGAACGCAAGCGTACGAATTTGCTCTTCGGTAACAGGCACATCCATTTTCAATCTCCCAAAAAATACCTTCAATTGGCCGGAGCATTGTCGCTAGGGTCAATCGAGTCGACACCGCGAAAAGGAAGCACCGCACGGTGCCTGCCTTCCGCATAACAAACAACCTACTCATGCGTGGTCCGCGACAACCGCTAGCGGTAACGACGGTTTGCTGCGATCCGCGTGACTACTGGCACCAAGCGGGGGTTCAACACCGGAACTGAGCCGGCACGACTTTTCGCTCGCGCAACGATTGCATCAATGGTGACTCGTGCGACCGCGCGTTGTGCCCGCCTTGCGAAGTGCTTCATACGGCGGTCACTGACCGGGTGCCGTGCCCATATCAGCGCTGCGAACCAACCGATAACTGTCCACCCGAGCAGGATGTTCACCATGGTCACCGCGAAGGCGTCTTCGCGTTCTCTAGCGTCTGCAATCATTGCGGGCGCCAGATAGAGCATCAGCGCACCCAAAAACACCGCACCTTCGATAACCTTCAACATTTCTACACCTCGCTACACTCTTGGTCAGCTGACGAGCTTCAGATCAGTGGCCTGCGTACAGACGGCCAACAGACTCGACAGACTGACGGATGCCAGACGCCGACGATGACGCAACGACACCACCGTACGAATCATTGACGGAGCCGACCGCATCGTTGCGTTCAGCCGCAACAGTCTGCGCACTCTGGCCTCGCTGTGACGCCGGTGCGCCGACCGAGGGCCGGTAGGAAGGTGCTGGGCCGTAACCGCTGGCAAAAGCAGGTGCTGCGATAGAGGTAGTAGCTCCAATGAGCAACGCCACAAGAATTTTGCTTTTCATGATGCAATCTCCGATCCGATTTCAGGAGCGCCGCAAGTCGAGTGAGACGCGCGCCGCTTACGAGAGTCAGTTTAGATGTGGCCTATCTTTTTTCTAGGCCGATAGCGTGAAATCACAATTGCAAAAGGCCAAACAATGGCGCTCGCTACCGCCCGTCGCGGGTTCGCGGGTATCTGTATGGTGGAGGAGGTCTGCGCACTGTCCCCTTGCGCGCCAATGACTGCGGAAACGCATGCTGCTGAAAGTCGTCAGGAGACGACCATGAGCCTTGCTGGCAAGACACTATTCATGTCCGGCGGCAGTCGCGGCATCGGACTCGCGATTGCACTCAGAGCCGCACGCGACGGCGCGAATGTCGTGATTGCCGCAAAGACCGCCGACGCAGACCCGCGTCTCGAGGGTACGACTCACACGGCGGCTGCAGCTATTGAAGCTGCTGGTGGCAAGGCGCTCCCGCTGGTTGTGGATATTCGCGACGAATCTCCGTCGCCTCTTGTAACCAATTGTGTGTGTCCGCGATCAACGGGCGCAACGGTAACGCCTGCGCTCACAGCCCTACTCATAGAGCCGGCGGTCCGGGCAAGCGTATGAAATTTTCGATGAGCCTTAGCAGGTCTATCTCGTCGGGTCGGGTGCCCCAGCGACTGTGCCCCGAAACAGATGCAATGGCAAACCACGAATGCGGTGGAAACCATTCTGCTCGCACTGTGATGCCGCCGATGATTCGTAGCCGTCCCGTGTCGCAGAGAAATTCAGCTTGAATCCTTTCGCCGCCTATGGTTTTGCTGGCAATAACTGGGGTGGACCGAAACATAGTGTCCTCCTGGGGGTTTCTGCTGCTGAAACGAACGCTCGTGTGATTGCTCTCCCCAAGAAAACGAACACGGATTCAATGTTTTCACCGGCCCTCAAATCGGCGCGGGAGATGAACCAAACAGATAAATCCTAACGGGGAAGAGGCAAGTTACATGCCGGGTTGAGCAAACGACCAGGAATCGGTCTTTTGACCATTTCGGCGTCCAGCGTAAGCCCCTTTCGGGAGCAGTTACCCTCGGTAGCGCACTAGGTTGAAGAGCGAGGCACCTGTTGCGTGCGGCGTCGGCCACCCATCAACCCTCTTTAGTTTATTTTTTTTACACTTGCGCCGACACTCCGCGGAGTCCGATACTGACTTGGCCCGCGTCGTCTCCTTTGTGGGTGCATCAGTCTTGGCCCGTTCCACGCGGGCTTCTTTTGAGTGATGCCTGCGAACGCTGGCCAACGGGCCGGACGCGTAATTCCGGAGGCGCCATGGAAGTCTGCGACGGATGTGCCGACATTGACGGGCGGCCCGTTGACGTTCAACGGCAAGAAGTTACTTTGATAGGGGTGGCTGAACGTAACGGCACGCTCGCGCTCGAACATTATCGCTGCGATAAATGCCAGGCGATTATTGCCAGACGATTTACGGGCGACTCCGATGAGCGTGTCTGGAGCGTAATCGAAGCCGCACACTAGCGACCAACCGCCTCCGAATTGCGAGCGCCTTCGCGCGCGACCATACCCGTCGCGTAGGCCCGCGACATCAATTTCCGACCGAGACTGCCTATATCCTTCCGAGGCCTGTGCGATGGTTCATGCGAGGAAGTGTTCTGCTATCCAGTCGATGAAAACTCTCAGTCGGTTGCTCAAATATCTATTGGGCGGATACACAACGTAGAACGGATAGGGCGCAGGGCGCCAGTCCTCAAGAATCGGTACGATGTCACCTGCTTCGATATGCGATTGCGCCGTGTACAGGAAGGTCTGAATAACGCCGAGGCCCGCCAGACCCGCCGCAAAGTGTGCGTTGCTTTCGTTCACCCCTATGACATGGGGTACAGCAAGTTCGATTTTCTCTTTGCCGCGAGCGAAGTACATTGGCGTCGGTCGACCGGTTCGTGTCGATATGTAATTCACTATCGAATGGCCCGTTTCCAAATCGCGAGGTTTGCGTGGCACGCCGTGCTTTTCAAGGTAGCCGGGGGTTGCGCAGGTCACCCTCGGTGCGTTGCCAATCAATCTGGCAACCAGCGAGAGGTCATTAAGTTCGCCACCACGGATAACACAATCGACGTTGTCGCTAATCAGGTCGACCTGTCGGTCGCTGACTCCGAAGTCAATGCTGATGTCCGGATATTTCGCAAGAAAGTCGGGAAGAGCGGGGATAACGACCAGGCGAGCAAACGTGCCGCCGATGTCGACACGCAGGTGACCGCGCGGCTTACCTTGCGCGGATTGGAAGCTTGAGTCGATGTCTTCCAAACGTTGGAGGAGCGCAGCCGTTTTCTCATAGTAAGCCGCTCCGTCCGAGGTTACTGTGACCCGTCGCGTCGTACGAAGCAGTAGCTTCACGCCGAGGTGCTTTTCGAGGGTGCGCACAAGCTTGCTCACGGTTGCCAACGGAATCTGCAGCGAGTCGGCCGCCTTCGTGAAAGTGCCGGCTTCTACCACACGGGCAAACGCCCGGATTGCGAGTAACTGGTCCAACGATAGCGCCCCTTTGAGCAGATGCCGATGCCGGGCTTCAACGATTAGCCGCTTTGATTATCTACGATAGTAGATAAAGCATTCGCATTTCGCTACTTTTTCTAATGATTCGCGGGCCGTACATTGAGCCCCATGGTCACCGGCAATCGCGTAGAGGTCTACCGCTAGCGCTGAGGTCACCAGCGGTCGGATAGAACCCTACCACCGCCTCACTAAACGAACTGGAGTCAATCATGACGACGCGCAAACTTGAAGGCAAAGTAGCTTTGGTCACTGGCGGTACGAGCGGTATTGGTCTGGCATCCGCTCAGGAATTCGCGGCGCAAGGCGCGAAGGTGTTCATCACCGGCCGCCGGCAGGCAGAACTCGACGCAGCGGTCGCGGCGATTGGCGACGCCGCGGTAGGCATTCGCGGCGACGCTTCGAATCTGGATGACCTGGACCGCGTGTACCAGGAAATCGCGGCAAAGAGCGGTCACCTCGATGTCCTGTTTGCGAACGCCGGCGGCGGCGACATGCTCCCGCTCGGCTCCATCACCGAAGAGCAGTTCGACCGGATTTTTTCGGTGAACGTTAAGGGTGTGCTGTTCACCGTTCAGAAGGCGCTTCCACTTTTGCGCGATGGTAGCTCGGTAATTTTGATGGCATCGACGACGTCGATGAAGGGTACGGCCAATTTCAGCGTCTACAGCGCAAGCAAGGCCGCGGTGCGTAACTTCGCCCGCTCGTGGTTGCTCGACCTGAAACCCCGGAACATCCGCGTAAACGCAGTGAGCCCGGGACCGGTTCGCACGCCTGGCCTCGGTGAACTCGTTCCCGCAGAGCATCGGGAAGGCCTGTTCGCCCATCTGTCCTCGATAGTGCCGATGGGGCGTTTGGGCGAACCCTCCGAAGTCGCAAAGGCCGTCACATTCCTCGCATCTGACGACAGCAGCTTCGTGAACGGCATCGAACTGTTTGTCGATGGCGGTACCGCACAAATTTAAGCCTTCCGCGTAGGTTCCGGTACGCGTTCGTGCGTCCTGGAACCCACGTGACCATCACTGAGATTCCCATGATTACGCTACACACCTGGACCACGCCCAACGGGCGGAAGGTCTCGATTATGCTGGAAGAACTCGGCATCGCTTAAGACGTCAATGCGGTGAATCTCGGCAAGAACGCGCAGTTCGCCCCCCCAGTTTCTCGCCATCTCGCCGAACAACACCGTGTTCGCGATAGCGTCTCTTGGTTGCGCAGCCGCACCTGACCTTAGCTGGCTCTGGGCTTTCCGGGTAATGCAAGGCGTCTCTGCAGGCGCGGGAACGGTAGTCGCTCGAGCCATCATTCGCGACGTGTATGCGGGTCCGCGGGCAGCTCGCCTTCGGATGTATCGGACTAGCGTTATGGTTGTTGCATTCAACCAAACGAATCAAGGGGAGTAACACCGTGTTTCCTACGTAAGCGTATGCTGGTGTAAATCATCAGGAGACGACCATGAGCCTTGCTGGCAAGACACTATTCATGTCCGGCGGCAGTCGTGGCATCGGACTCGCGATTGCACTCAGAGCCGCACGCGACGGCGCGAATGTCGTGATTGCCGCAAAGACCGCCGACGCAGACCCGCGTCTCGAGGGGACGATTCACACGGCGGCTGCAGCTATTGAAGCTGCTGGCGGCAAGGCGCTCCCGCTTGTTGTGGATATTCGCGACGAAGAACGCGTGCAAGCCGCCGTTGCCGAGGCCGTTGCGTTGTTCGGTGGCATCGATATTCTCGTGAACAATGCGAGCGCGATTCGACTGACGGGCACGCTTGACACACCCGTCAAACGGTACGACCTGATGCATGGGGTCAATGGCAGAGGCACGTTCGTGTGCGCGCAAGCGTGCCTGCCGCATCTCCTCAATGCGGCGAACCCGCACATCCTCACACTGTCCCCACCACTGGTCCAGGACGCGAAGTGGTTTAGCGACTTTCCGGCATACACCATTGCAA
This sequence comes from Burkholderia sp. GAS332, assembly GCA_900142905.1. Taxonomy (NCBI): domain Bacteria; kingdom Pseudomonadati; phylum Pseudomonadota; class Betaproteobacteria; order Burkholderiales; family Burkholderiaceae; genus Burkholderia; species Burkholderia sp. GAS332. The sequence goes on from FSRV01000002.1 coordinate 4,462,325, forward strand.
AATACACGATGAGCCTGTTCACGCTGGCGCTTGCCGGCGAGTTTAAAGATCGTGGTGTCGCCGTCAATTCACTATGGCCCCGAACAGCTATCGCGACCGCCGCTGTGCGAAATGAGATTGGCGGTAAGGACATGATTGCAGCGTGTCGCAAGCCTGAGATAGTCGCTGACGCGGCCCACTATATCCTGACGCGCCCAGCCAGGGCGTGTTCGGGAAACTTCTTCCTCGACGACGAAGTTCTGCTGGCAGCCGGGGTGCGCGACTTTGCACAGTACGACGTGCAGGCAGGGGCCGCGTTGCAAGCGGATTTCTTTGTTGAGGCGTTGCCGGGCATGTTGCCGGCGGACAATATGACGAAGCGGGCGTCCCGCAACCCACTCCGCTAGCTTGACGAGGCCGATTCGGGCGTTGCGCCTATCGGCAGATTGCGAGAAGGCATTCGTATCTGTTCACCTTCGCGGACCACGTTGTGGCGGAGCAAAGACGGGCGGCCAGTCACCCGCCAGCCCCGCCTTTGCCCCGTTTTGTAGTCACGTGTCGCTAGCACGGACCACATCTACATCATAGTCACTGCGTCGGCGCGCGGCGGAGATTTTCACCGGCGGCGCAGCGCATCAGTCGCCGGCGTCTGGCGTCCTGCGAGGATTTGCCGAATCGCTGCCAGCGACTGCTCGGCCCCCGTTTTCTTCTCCCATTCCCTTCTGTACTGGACGCGGCGCGCGTATCGGCAAGCCGCGTGCGCCTCCGCGCCAGGCCGGCGATGAGTTCTGTAGCAGTAGGGCGGATCGGCTATGACATGCGGCACAACCTGAATGGCATTGTCAGGTTGGGGGGCGGTCGCGTGAGATGGCGCGATGACGAAATCTCAATCGCCCTATACGCGGCGACCTTCGATCGGATATCCCGGATCCGTATAGCCCGGGGTCGATGCGTGGCCGGGCGGCACCAGACTGTCTACGAACTTCTCGTCTTCGGGTCCCAGTTGCACGTTCAGCGCCTGAACGTAGCTGTCCCAATGAGCCTCTGTGCGAGGACCGGCGATAGTCGAGCTGACGAGTTTGTTCTTGAGCACCCACGCCAAGGCGAAGGCGATCGAAGTTGTCCCGCGTGCCTGGGCGTGGGCGGCAACCTGTTGCGCGATCGCCAGCGATTCAGGCCGCCATTCCGTTTGCTGGATGCGCTTGTCGCCGCGCCCTGCGCGCGAATCCGGCGGTGGCGCACCATCCAGTGCGTATTTGCCGGTCAGCACACCGCGAGCCAGCGGGCTATACGGCACGACGCCGATGCCGTAATGTGCGGCCGCGGGCAGTTGCTCGACCTCGGCGGTACGATCCACCATGTTGTAGAGCGGCTCGCTTGCAACCGGCCGATCGATGCCGAGTTGGTCAGCAAGACGCACGATTTCGGCAATGCGCCAGCCGCGGAAGTTGGACATACCGAAGTAACGAACCTTACCCTGGCGAATCAAATCGCCAATCGCGCGGACACCTTCTTCGAGCGGTGCGTCGAGCAGCGCGCGATGGAAGTAGAGGATATCGATGTAGTCCGTGCCCAGGCGTTTGAGGCTGGCTTCGACTGACTGGATGATCCACTTGCGCGACTGGCCTTGTTCGTTCGGACCCTGAGTCGTCGGATAGCCAAACTTCGTGGCGATCACCCAACTGTCGCGCCGCTCGGCAATCGCTCGGCCGACGATTTCCTCGGAACGGCCGGCGTGGTAAACATCCGCCGTGTCGATGAAATTGACCCCCTGATCGAACGCCTTATCGATGATTCGCTTCGACGTGGTTTCGTCCGTTTCTCCACCGAACATCATCGCGCCGAGACACAAGGGCGAAACCTTGAGGGCGCTACGGCCCAGATATCGATAATCCATTACCTTTCTCCATACAGGTTACATCTGCGATTCATCACGATCTCTTATCACGCTGTGAAGCGGCCATCGACTGCCCGCGCGTGACCGACACCGAAGCGGGCTGCTGGACTGCAAAGCCACAGGCCACATCAAATGATAGACATTCGCCGTCTATAGATTAAGTCCATGAAACCGCAAGACGTTATGAGTGTGGTTCATGAATACGTTTGCGCATTTGCGCAAACGGGCGGCGTTCGGGGGCCATGTTGATGAAGACAGGCAAACCGTCAAAGCGCCTTGTCATTAATGAGCCGGATTCATAGGTGTTTGCGGATTATCGCGTCTAGTCACGCGCGTGGGTGGCGGTTAGATTGGCAAGGAACTCGCAATCATCACCCCGAGAACTGCCGGTCCCATGCGACGGGCTCGATTCGCCCATGCGCGCATCCACAGTACGGAAACGAAAGATGAAATCTCTCGCTGTAGCGGCTGCAGCGCTGTTGTTGGGGCTTGGTGCCTGTTCGAAAATGGAAAGGACAACCAATATGAACAATGCAGATTCTCTCCCGCCGACATCCACGCTCGAGGCTATGCACGCGGTCTCGCCTGCGCTTGAGCATTACACGAAAGGCACACTGCTCGGCGATCTGTGGAAGCGTCCTCAACTGTCTCCGCGGGATCGCAGCATCGTCACTTTGTCGGTACTGATTGCACGAAATCAGACCACCGAGATGCCGTATTACCTGAATCTGTCGCTCGACAGTGGCGTGAAGCCAGACGAGATCTCCGAGATCATTACGCATCTGGCGTTTTATTCCGGGTGGGGTAACGCCGCGTCTGCGGTCGTGGCGACACAAGCGGTGTTCGACAAGCGCGGAATCACGCTGGCGAACCTGCCGGCTGTCCCGGCCGAACGTCTTCCTATCGACGAGGCTGCCGAGGCTCAACGCGCAACCGCAGTCGATAAAAACTTCGGCACGGTGGCGCCCGGTGTCGTGCACTACACCACGGAGGCGCTTTTCCATGATCTCTGGCTGCGCCCGGGGCTGGCACCTCGAGACCGAAGTCTGGTGACGGTCAGTGCGCTTGTCGCCACAGGGCAGGTCCCGCAGCTGACTTATCACCTGAACCGGGCGATGGACAACGGTTTGACGAAGGCGCAGGCCTCCGAGGTGATGACGCAGTTGGCGTTCTACGCGGGTTGGCCAAATGTGTTCTCCGCGTTGCCGGTCGTAAAGGATGTGTTCGAGAAACGGCCGAGCTAGTCCATGTGACGTTCCTCGCGATTGACCTTGCGAAATTAACCAGTGCGCGCCTGCGTGACTAGTGGTTAAATTCCGCAAACGTCTATGAGGTCAGTTCATTAATGGCGCGCGAAAATTTCAACGACCTGCTTGCCTTCATTGCGGTTGCACGCGAACGCAGCTTTACCCGCGCGGCCGCTCAGCTCGGTGTGTCCCAATCAGCTTTGAGCCATACGATCCGCGCGCTCGAAAATAGACTCGGCCTCCGGCTGCTGACGCGGACCACGCGCAGCGTAGCGCCGACCGAGGCAGGCGAGCGCATCTTGCGGACGGTGGCGCCGCGTTTCGAGGAGATCGAAGCAGAACTGACAGCGGTCACCGAGCTTCGCGATGTGCCTGCCGGCACGATTCGCATCACCGCGACAGATTACGCGACGAACACGATTCTCTGGCCCAAGCTGTCTAAAGTGCTCCGCAAGTATCCAGAGATCAAGGTCGAGATCATCACAGACTATGGTCTCACCGATATCGTGGCGGACCGCTACGACATCGGGATCCGTCACGGGGATCAGGTCGCGAAAGACATGATCGCGGTTCGCATTGCACCGGCCATGAAGATGTCGATCGTCGGCTCGCCGGCATACATCGAAAAACAAGCGCTGCCGAAAACACCCCAGGACCTGATGGCGCACAACTGCATCAATCTGCGTCTGCCGACACATGGGGCGTTTTACGCATGGGAACTGAAAAAGGGCAGTCGAGAAGTTCAGGTTCGCGTGGAAGGCCAACTCGCTTTTAACGGCACCTATCACATGCTCGACGCTGCGTTGGCAGGCTACGGCCTTGCGTACCTGCCGTCTGACCTGGCACAACCGCACGTTGCCGCAGGGCGTCTCGTTCGTGTCCTCGACGATTGGTGTCCGACGTTTCCGGGCTTGCATGCGTACTATGCGAGCCGCTCCGAATCCTCGCGAGCCATGGCACTGGTTATCGATTCGCTGCGCTATCGTCCGAAAACGAGCTAGATCCACAGCAGCTTTCCGCGATTCATGATTCTGGTTCATGACCGTTTGCGGATTCGTGGACTTAATCAATCGGACAACGCTCCCTATCATCTGGCTAACTAAACGATCGAAGCGAGCCGGATATGAACATTACTTTCGAAGGTCAGGTTGCACTTGTGACTGGGGCGGGCTCGGGCATGGGTCTAGCCACTGCCAGGGCATTTGCCGAGGCCGGGGCAGCGGTCGTTCTCGCGGATTTTAATGAAGAGACGGTGCGTGCCGCCGTGGCGGGACTCGTATCGGAAGGCCACAAGGCCATCGCGGTGCGATGCGATGTGGCCGATGAGGCGCAGGTCAAGGAAATGGTCGATCTGACGATGTCTGCCTTCGGCCGCCTCGATGCTGCGTACAACAATGCCGGTATCAATAGTCCGGTTGCCGAGACCGCCGATGCCAGCAGCGAAGAATACGATCGCGTGATGGCGATCAATCTGCGTGGCGTCTGGAACTGCATGAAATACGAATTGCTCCAGATGCGCAAACAGGGCAGCGGCGCGATCGTCAACTGTTCATCACTGGGTGGCTTGGTGGGGATTGCCGGCCGCGGTGTGTATCACGCGTCCAAACATGGCGTACTCGGATTGACCAAGAGCGCGGGACTCGAATACGCCGCCCGGGGCATTCGCGTCAACGCGATTTGCCCCGGCATCATCGCGACGCCGATGGTCACCGGCATGATCGAGCGTGAACCCGAGGCGATGGATGCGTTGATGAAAGAGCAGCCGATCGGGCGACTAGGCCGGCCTGAAGAAATTGCGTCCGCGGTGCTCTGGCTTTGCAGTCCCGGCGCCAGCTTCGTGATCGGCCACGCGCTGGCTGTCGATGGCGGTTACACGGTGCGGTAAAGCGGAATGCTTGACACTCTAAGTGGTGAGACGCGGCTGTTTCCGATCATTGGCGATCCGATCGTATTCGTGAAGTCACCGCAACGCTTGACCCGCGGCTTCGCGGCACGGGGCCACAACGGTATCTGCATACCCATGCAGGTGCCGGGCGGTGATCTGGACGTCGTCATGCGAGGCCTCTCAAGCACGCCAAATGTCGATGGGCTGCTTGTCACCATGCCGCACAAATTCACCGCCTTTACGTACTGCGCGACCCGTTCCGAGACGGCAAGGCTGCTAGGCGGTGTGAGCGTGATACGTCGCAATCCTGACGGCACATGGCATGGCGACATGCTCGACGGCCTCGCCTTCGTCAAGGCTCAGATCGACGAAGGCGCCAGGCCGGAGGGGGCGCGCGTGCTGCTGGTCGGCGCCGGCGCGGCAGGTAGCGCGATTGCCATCGCCTTACTCGAGGCGGGGGTTCGCGAGTTGATCATTCACGACGCCAACGAATCTCGCGTTGCGCAGTTGATGGCGGTCGTAGCCGTTCTGGGCCGCGGCCGAGTGAGCGCCGGCCCGGCGGACCCGACAGGCTGTGATATGGTCTGCAATGCCACGCCAATGGGCATGGCCGCCAGTGACCCGCTTCCGGTCGCTGCGAATCTGCTTACCGCCTCCATGTTCGTGGGCGATGTTATCGCCGGGCATGGGGCGACGCCATTTTTGCAGGCGGCCCAAGCCGCGGGCTGCAAGGCAGCGAATGGTGTGCAGATGGTCGAGGCCGTGCAGGAGATGATGCTCGACTTCATGCTCGGGAATTAATCGTGTAGCGCTGTACTCCAGCACCGGCGACGGCGACTGATCAGGAGACCGATGTCATGGAACGCTCTGAATTCCTCGCTGCCACCCGGCAGCTGGCAGCAGCGGCTGAGCTCCTAGCCAAAGCCGGTCCCGAAGACGGGCGGTCCGACGCTTCCCAGATGCTCGCGTTTTTCCGTCGATACGATCATCCTGGTGCCGGTTTGAATGCGGTCGCAACGTCCGACGACGCGCTGTTCGCGCAAACGGGGCACGCTGCGCTCACGATGGCTGGACGTAATGAGTTTGCCGCGGCGCACGCGCTTCTCAAGCAGGCCCGATCGCTTTTGCCGGCGACATGAGAGCCCCCGGCGTCTGCGCGAGCGACGAGTCCAATGCGGGGTCTCGTTGCGAAGCCATCTGGTCGTCTACCGGTCCTCGTTCCTTCTGAAAAACCACGCACCGGTCAGGAGAGGATCCCAAACGCAGCGCCGACAATGCCCGCAGCACACACGACCGCGGCAATCCCGGAAACGAGCCACAAATAAGCACCACGAGGCCGATGCTGGCGAGGCAGCGCAGTGACGCTGAGGGCGATGAGTAGTCCAACCACGAGCGGCAACATCAACGCGTTGACGACCTGCGCCGCCACGTTCAGCGACACGAGATTCGGGGCTAGCCAGACGACGTAAGCGCTACCGGTGACGGATGCCACATAGACCCCGTAGAACCACGGCGCGCTCGCGGGCCGGTCTTCGAGCGAGCGCCGGTATCCCGCCACTTCGCCCAGCCCCCATGCCAGCGACAGCGAGCAGACTATGGCGGCCACCATCGATGCGCCAAGCACGCCTGCACTGAAGAGTAGGCGTCCCGCGTGTGGGCCCACTACGGCTGCGAGAGCGTCACTGATTTCGCCCACGCTTTCCAGAGAGTTCGGGTGACCCCTCCCCCATAGCGTGGCGGCTGCGGCGACAAGGACCGCTGCCGTCAGTAGCTGTGTGAGCACAGCGCCGACAGCCGTTTCCACCCGAGCGGCCGTGTAGTCTGTCGGCGTGAGTTTTTTATCCGCGATCGCCGCCTGCTGATAGAAGACCATCCATGGATTGAACGTCGCGCCAATGAGCGCAGCAGCAAGATATCCAAACTGGTGATTGCCAAGCGGGAGGGTGGTCATTTGCCGGAACACCTCGTGGATGTCCGGGTGCGCCTTCCATGCCACAACGAAAAACATCAACTCGAAGGCACCAATGACGATGGCGACTTTGTCCACGCGTTTATGCGAGCCCGTGAACACGACGGCTATCAGGGCGACAACGGCAAGCGGTAACGTAATGGACCGGGATATCCCATACATCTCCCCCACGCCGGCAACCCCAGTGAACTCGGTTACCAGCGAGCCGAGCACGGCAATGACCAATCCGGTCGCGGATGCCCATGCCCATAGTGGACCGAAGTTCGAGCGAATGAGTTCGCCGTGGCCTCGCCCGGTAAAAATGCCAAGCCGGACAGTGAGTTCCTGAACCATATAAAGCAGGGGGATGAGGCCCAGCAGCACCACCAGAAGTTGGAGACCCCATTGCGCACCGGCTTGTGCCGCGGTTACGACATTCCCGGCGTCACAGTCAGCGAGCATGACGAGCAGTCCGGGTCCCCACAAAGCAAACCAGCGCAGACGGGGTGAGATCTTTGGTTTGAGCAGGGAGGAACCAGTCATGCTTTCTGAAAGGAAGCGAAGGTAGTATTCGGCGACTGATTGTAGCGTGACACGTACTGTCGTCAGGCATGGCATACCCATCAACGACCTTACATGGTCGAGCAATCCAATGTGCTGCGGATGCCGCTGCGTTAGCGCGCTGACTCGCACGCCCACACAATCTCGAAGGCTCGAAATGGACACTTACATCTTGTTGGGCTGTGGCTTTGGCGCGGCTCTGCTGATTGCAATCTGGGGCATCTGGAATCTTCGGTAATCCGCTAAAAGGGCACCGGAAGCGCGCGTCATGACGGACGCCGCTTGCGCGAACGAACGCGTGACTCAACACGTTGTAATAGCACAGCAGCGTCAGAAGATGATGTTGGTCCTCAGGCCCACAACGGCTTCATTGCCGACACGCTGCGACGGGTTCTCCGGATTCGGAATGCCGGCCGCCGGACGGAACGCGTACTGAAGGCTCTGCGCGTGCGAGCCGATCTTTGCGTAGCCGACCGCAATCCCGGCGACGTCATTGTCGCGCCCCTTGAACGGCGCCTTCAGTGTCACGCCGGCGTTCACTCCCAGGTCGACCAGATTGCGATACCGTGACGGCGACAATCGCATTCCCGGTCGGCGATGACTTTTCTTTCTATTTTGAAAGGAGACGGCACTGGGAAATTATATTGGCTCTGCTTAACGAATGATGTTGACTTCGGATTCGAGCGCCGCCTAAAATTTAAAAGTCTTCACAAACGGGGCTAATGCCTTGGACACCTGCAGTAGTCGACCTTCGAATAGTTTCGCTGCCTGACCGGCAGGACGTCCGCGCTCTCTTCACCCAGCCGCCGTCTTGCCTTCAGGCAGACGGTGCGCGCCGTAGTTACCCTCTCCGTGCACCCTGATTAGCGCCATATGGCCGCAGCATGTGCGCGTCCGTATGGCATCGCGTCGCGAGCGTCAACTCGCGGCTGCGTCCGTTCGCGCCTTGTCGTTTTCGATGGCGTAGGCGGACGCGTGGATACGTGCGCGCGTCGCAAACATGCAGCCAGCGTACAGACCTCGACAAGGAGCCGCCATGCCGGACAGTGACAGTTATCCCATATGCCGCTCACCTTTACTTTTGCCTGAGGAAAGCGAGTAGACGTCTGTCGCCGCGCGCATAGCACGCCCGGCCTCCCTGTCTGCTGGCTTTCCGCAAATCGCGTTAAGCCAAACGCTTGGAGAAATATCATGAACTTCGGCCTCCTCGTCTCGCAACTGCCCCACGTCCAGGAATCCCGCGTCCACTACGACGCCATGCTCGCGCTGCACGCGCCTGAACCACACAAATTCGCCGCTTTCTGGCTGCGCCTCAAGACGCTGATTTCTTAATCTCGCGTCCGCTTCCGCCATACGCAAGTGACGCCGCCGTTGCACGACTCACGTCCTTACGTATGCCGGCAGTGCGCGTTTTCCTTCCAATAAACACAATCAAGGGAGAAAGCAAAATGTCGACTCCAACGCAAGTTTCAACATCGCGGAGCGCCGTGCTCGATTCGGCGCACCTCGGCGACATTAAGGGCGCGCTGGGCACGATCGCTCATCACGACACCGCGCCCCGCACCAATTGGTGGGCGCGTTTCCGCACACTGCTGGCGATTCTCGGTCCGGGCCTTATCGTGATGGTCGGCGACAACGATGCAGGCGCCTTCGGCACCTACACCCAGGCCGGCCAGAACTACGGCACCACCTTGCTGTGGACCATGCTGCTGCTCGTGCCCGTGCTCTTCGTCAACCAGGAAATGGTGCTGCGACTGGGCGCCGTCACCGGTGTCGGCCACGCACGCCTCATCTTCGAACGCTTCGGCAAATTCTGGGGTGCGTTCAGCGTTGTCGATCTGTTTATCCTGAACGCGCTGACTATCGTGACCGAGTTCATCGGTATCACGTTCGTCCTCGATTTCTTCGGTATCTCCAAGATTCTGGGGGTCTGCATTGCTGCGGCGCTAACGATGGCGGCCGTCAGTACAGGCAACTTCAGACGATTCGAACGCTTCGCCGTCGTACTGTGCCTGCTGAGCCTGTTGCTGGTGCCGGTGCTGGTGTCGATTCACCCGCCGGTCGGCCAGATGACGCGCGATTTCTTCATTCCGAACTGGCCTGCCCACTCGAAGCTGAGCGATGTGATGCTGCTCGTCATCGGCATTGTCGGTACGACCGTCGCGCCGTGGCAACTGTTCTTCCAGCAGAGCTATGTGGTCGACAAACGCATCACACCGCGCTTCATGAAGTACGAAAAGGCCGACCTGTGGATTGGCATTGTGTTCGTGCTGATTGGCGCCGTGGCGATGATTTCATTCTGTGCCGCGCTGTACGCCGGCAAGCCTGAGTTCGGCAATTTCACGGACGCAGGTGGTGTGATTGCAGGCCTGGAAAAATATGCGGGTCGCACATCCGCCACGCTCTTCGCCGTGGCACTGCTCGATGCCTGCATCATCGGCGCTGCAGCCGTGTCGCTGTCGACCGCATACGCGATCGGCGACGTGTTCAAGATTCGCCACTCGCTGCATCGCCCTGTGTCGGACGCCAAGGGTTTCTATCTCGTCTACTTCGGCATTGTTGCCGCCGCCGCGGCGCTGGTGCTGATTCCCGGCAGCCCGCTGGGTCTGCTGACTGAAGCCGTGCAAACGCTCGCCGGTGTATTGCTGCCGAGCGCCACCGTGTTTCTGCTGCTGCTGTGCAACGACAAGGCCGTTCTGGGCCCGTGGGTCAACTCGAAGAAACTGAACCTGTTCACGGGCGCCGTTATCTGGGTGCTGGTGATGCTGTCCATCATCCTGACTGCCTCGGTCGTCTACCCGGACATCACGGGCGAAACGATTCTGGAAACGCTCGCTGGCGGGACGCTGCTGGCTATCTTTGGCTACGCCGCCACGACCGGGATTCGCCGACTCCGTCGCGAAGCCGCGGATGGAGACGCGCAGAAGTACCCGAAGAACGCTCGCGATACGTGGCGCATGCTGCCACTGGACGAACTGCCGCCGCCGAATCTCACGCTGGCCAAGCGCGTCTGGATGGGTGTGCTGCGCGGCTACCTGCTGCTGGCCGTTGGTCTTGTTGTGCTGAAGGTCGTGCAGATGACATTCATGAAATAAAAAACGTCCGCGCCGACCGCATTTTCGGTCATTCGCACAGACGCAGTGCAGCTCTCGTCGTCGCCAGATGGACGGGAACACAAAGCGTGAAGGGCGAATGCCGTGAGCCGGAATCGAACGCTCTCTGCACGCGCGGTGCGGCTCACGGGGTATCGGCCTCGTGGCCGGATCGCGCGCATCCGCCGGTCGTCACGCAGCAGACCACTCAGTTTCATGGAATGGTTTTTTATCGTTGCGTGGGCCTGTGTCCTGATGGCACTCGTTTGGGCAGTGCTGATAGTCGGCATGATTCGAACGATTCGCGAGATGCCCTGAAGGCCTCATCGTGCGATTCCGCGGGCGCCGCGTAGCCTGCTCCAATGGCGAATAGGCTTCACATGCATGGATGGCTTGCCTGCGGGCAACACGCTGTGCACCCCTCCATACGAAATAAACAGGCAAACATGACGCTGGACTTTGTTTTGCGGCTACTCGCTGCATTTGCATGTGGGGTGGTCATTGGACTCGAGCGCCAGATGCGTCAACGGACAGCGGGCTTGCGTACGATTACGCTCGTTGCGAGCGGCGCCTGTCTGTTTGTCACCCTTGGGGTGCTGACGGGAAACGGGACGACCGGTGTGACGCAAATCGCCTCATATGTCGTCTCTGGTGTCGGCTTTCTCGGCGGTGGCGTCATCATGCGCGACAAGGGCTCGATACAAGGCGTCAATACGGCAGCCACGCTCTGGTGCTCAGCCGCAGTCGGCGTTTTATGCGGTGCGGGGCACTTTGGCCCCGCCGCCGCAGGAACCGCTGTCGTGCTGCTCACGAATACCGTTCTGCGCGAAGTGAGCCGCGCAATCAATTTCGCCCCCGTCTCGGCCGCAGACCTTGTGCGTGAGTACACGCTCACTGTGGTCTGCCGCGAAGCCGACGAAGTGCATATCCGTGCATCGCTGTCCAATTCGATGTCCTCGGCGCCGCTTTCGTTTCAGAGTTTGACCAGCCGCGACTACGAGGACGACCCGCAACGTATCGAGGTGACGGCGACACTCAAGCTGCACCCGAAGGACCAACCCAAGCTTGAACACATCGCCAGCCGCCTGAGTATGGAGAAAGGCGTCTCGAGCGTCAGCTGGTTGGGCCTCGACGCTGAGCCTACGCCGGAATAACTTTCGGGCGGAACCACTGGACGACGCGCACGTTCGCCGTGTTTCATCGCAGATGCGGCCGCGCTTTCACACGTGAGGCATGACGTGTGAAAGCGCGGTCACTCTCTCAATCAATTTCGAAATATTCCGTTTCAGAACTCACAACTCCATGGTCAACAACGGCGTCGTCGGGCGCGTTGAGCAGATGAACGGCTATAAAGCCGCCCGTCAACCGGATTGGAGATGCTGACCATGAAACTCGCCTACAAACTTGCCGCTGTTGCCACCCTCGCGATGTCCTTCACTGGCATTGCGTCAGCCCAAACGAACTGGGACGCGACTCATCCGCGCCGCGCGGAAGTGAACCAGCGACTCGCGAATCAGGACCATCGCATTCATCAGGAGATTCGTGAGGGCGACATGTCGCATCGCGAAGCGGCCAGACTGCATCGCGATGACCATCAGATTCGCCAGGAAGAGCGTGACATGGCAAGCCAGGACCGTGGCCACATCACGAAGCGTGAGGACTACGCGTTGAACCAGCAGGAAAACCACGTTAGCCGCCAGATCGGGCAATAGGGTTGCAACAGCGCCCAGCGTCGACTCTCAGAGGGCTCGGCGCTGGTTTGTCTGAATCACCCCGGTATAGGTGTGGCGATACCGCGCCCATGTCCACGGCCTGGAAGTCACGGAAATGGGTCGCGCGCCACGCTTCGAGACCGTCACCTTATCCGACGCCCATGTCCTCCGACTTGTTGGAGGGGAAAATGAAAAACTCAAGCGACCAGTCCCTGCGCCGCCAGGTAGAAAAGTGGCTTGCCCCGGCACCTGGAAGCCCGGTTCGGGTGACTGAATTCAGTCGCACCCGTTGGGATGGCCGGCGCTACGTGTGCGTCAGAACATCGTCATCGGCCGACGCCCGCGCATTGCTTTTCTTCCGGCACGATGACGGGAGCTGGTGCGTGTTCCCGGCTACGCGCGCTCAGATATTAATCTGACCACCCATTTCCACCACGCGGTTAGCGGGCAGGCTGTAATACTCGGCCGCCTGCGCCCCATTTCTTGCCAGAAACGCGAACAGCTTCTCACGCCAGAGCGGCATCGATTTACTTTCACCGGTCGCCACGATGGTATCGCGTGCGAGGAAGAACGACGTATCCGCCGCTTCGTACGTCCAGTTCGGCATCTGTTTCTGCGCCAGTTCGAGAATGGCAGGGACGTTTGGAATCTCCATGAAGCCGTGGCGAACCGTGACGGCGTAGCATCCGTGCCCGAGGTCGACCACCACCGCTTTGCGCTGGTCGGGAACATGCGGCACGTTGTCTGTGGTACCGGAAAGGAAGATGTTGACCTGATGCATGACACCGTTGTGCTTCAGGTTATGCAGAAACGCAGAGGGCGCCATGTCTACGACCCCACCCGGAAAAACGGCCGTGCCATTCACGCGCGGCGGGGCGTGCGCGCCGTCGCACAGGGAGTGAATCAAGGCCACCAGCGGCATATTGTCGGCTTTCATCTTGTCGACAACCGTCTCGCGTCCCTTATGCCAGGTTGTCATCACGGTAAACAGCACGCCCCCGGCGAGCAGCGGAAACCAGCCGCCTTCAAGGACCTTGCTAACGTTGCTGGATACGAACACCGCGTCGACCAGGGCGAGAGGACCGATGACCGCCGCGGTTGCAAGCGGCTTCCAGTTCCAGAGGCAGTGGGTGATGAAGTACATCAGCAAGGTGGTCAGCAGCATGGTCGATGCCACTGCGATACCGTAAGCCGCCGCCAGATTGTCAGAGGACTTGAAGAACACTACGAGAAAGACGACGGCCGCGTAAAGCGAGACATTGATGAACGGGACATACACTTGCCCGATCTCGTGCGTCGACGTGTGCACGACCGGGATGCGCGGCAGAAAGCCGAGCTGCACGGCCTGCTTGGTCATCGAAAAAGCACCCGAGATAACGGCCTGCGACGCGATGATAGTGGCCGCTGTGGCAAGCAAGACCAGCGGCACGAGCGCCCAGCCAGGCGCAGACTGAAAAAATGGTTGAGCGATTGCTGAAGGCTTTTCCAGAACCAGCGCCGCCTGACCGAAATAGTTCAGCACCAGGCTGGGTAGCACAAGAAGCAGCCACGCGAGACGGATCGGCTTTTTGCCGAAATGGCCCATGTCGGCGTAGAGGGCCTCACCGCCAGTCAGCGCCAGAAAGACCGAACCCAGCACGACGAACGCGGTGGCCGGCGCATGGGTGATGAATTTGACGGCATAGAGCGGCGATACGGCCAGCACAATGTCGGTATGGGTGACGATGTGGGATAGGCCGAGCGCCGCCAGTGTCACGAACCAGACGATCATCACCGGTCCGAAAACTTTGCCGACCGCGCCCGTGCCGCGTTTCTGAAGTTTGAAAAGGCCGGTGAGGATGACGAGCGAAATAGGCACGATCCATTCGCTCAGATGGGGATCCACGAGTGTCACGCCTTCCACCGCGGATATCACCGAAATTGCCGGCGTGATCATCGAATCGCCGTAGAACATGGCCGCGCCGAATACCCCGAGCGTGAGTAGAACGCCGCGCAACCGCGCAGGCGCGACGCCGGATGCCAGTGCGGTGAGCGCCAGAATGCCGCCCTCACGATCGTTGTCCGCGCGCATGACGAAGCTGACGTACTTCAGCGTGACGACAATGATGATCGACCACAGAATCAGCGACACAATACCGAACACATTGGTTTGCGTGATACCGCCGGCGGCCTTCAGGCACTCGCGGAGGGTATAGAGCGGGCTGGTTCCGATATCACCGAAGACAACCCCGATTGCGCCGAGCACAAGGCCGGGCGCAGCTTGTTTTGCAGGCGAGGCTGCACTGAGAACAGTGGAGGACATAGGGGTTCTAAGTTGAGTATTTCGGTAGGCGCGCGGCGTATTGATGGCCGCAACTTCTGCGCGTGATGCGAGCGGTAAGTCCGCCTCCAGGCTTGGCTGGAAGGGGCCACTCGTGTGCTTGCGAAACTTCGGGTGCGTGAGCGATCTGCTGCTATCTCAAGCGCCAGCTCCCCCATGCTGCAATGGGCAAAGCCACGGCGAAGCCGCCATCGAGGAGGAGGTAGGTGGGCATCGAAATGAAATGTTATTGATGCGTGATTGAAAGGATGGGCCATGACATTGCGTCGTATGCTACCGGCTCTACCTTTCAGAATATCTGTCGATGATTCTTTGGCCCGCCCAATCCGCCGCGCGTTCTTGGCTCGCCTATGCAGTAGCGTGTTTGCCGGCGTTCAGGGATGGTTTGGCGATGTTGTCCAGGCGGTGCTGGAGAAGCTTTACGAGCCGGAGGGCGACAACCCGCAGCACCGTTTGACGGTGATGCGGATTGCGTTCTTGGAAGGATTCAACGCGTGGTAGCGCTGCGGGTAATGGCAGCCACGACTGCGTCACCCATCTGGCCTGTGCTGACCCTGGTCGTGCCTTCGGAGTAGATGTCCGCCGTACGCAAGCCCGACGCGAGCACGTCCTTGACCGCCGATTCGATGCGGTTTGCAGCGGCGGCCTGGTTGAGTGAGAAACGCAACATCATGGCGGCGGACAGAATCGTCGCCAAAGGATTCGCGATGCCCTTGCCCGCGATGTCCGGGGCGCTGCCGTGGCTGGGTTCATACAGGCCCTGATTGCTCGCATTCAAGCTGGCCGATGGCAGCATGCCAATCGAGCCTGTGAGCATCGCGGCTTCGTCACTGAGGATGTCCCCGAACAGATTGCCGGTGACGATCACGTCAAATTTTCTGGGCGCCTTGACCAGTTGCATCGCCGCGTTGTCGACGTACATGTGGTCAAGCTCCACGTCCGGGTAGTCCTTGCCGACTTCAGTCACGATGTCCCGCCAGAACTGCGAGGTTTCCAGCACATTGGCCTTGTCGACGCTGGTGAGACGCCTGTTGCGCTTGCGCGCGGCCTGGAAGGCGACATGGGCGATGCGCTCGACCTCGGGACGCGCGTAGCGCATGGTGTCGAAGCCCTCCTGCGCGCCGGGGAAATGACCGTCCTCAGCGGTGCGGCGTCCACGGGGTTGGCCAAAATAGACGTCGCCGGTTGCGTCGCGGATGATCAGGATGTCAAGGCCCGAGACCAGTTCGGGTTTGAGGCTGGAAGCGCCGACCAGTTGCTCGTAACAGATCGCGGGGCGGAGATTGGCAAATAAACCCAGGTGCTTGCGCAAGCCCAGGATTGCCTGCTCGGGACGTAAGTGGCGGTCCAGTTGGTCATAGCGCCAGTCGCCTACGGCGCCAAACAGCACGGCGTCAGCTTCCCTCGCCAGTTTGAGCGTGGCTTCTGGCAACGGGTGACGGTGGGACGCGTAGGCCACACCACCCACTGGGGCGGACTCGGTTTCAAATTTCAGGTCCAGCACGTTCAGGACCTTGATGGCTTCAGCGATGATTTCGGCCCCGATGCCGTCGCCGGGAAGGATTGCGATTTTCACGGTCAGTTTTTCTTCAGGTTGAATAGTTTACTTGCTCGGCTCAAGTCTTTTCTTATCGACCCGAGCGCCCGGTTGTTCAAGAAGGGATTGTTGACCCGCTTTTAAACCGGTACAAGGCAACTGGTTATCCTAGGTTTGATGCTACCGTGATCGAACCTGATAGCTGCGATGAAGCAGCGTACCGGGTTTCGCAATGACAGCGCCAACTCGTCGATGCAATCTACATGGAAAGGCCAAATGTAGTAATCCGCCAACATGTTAGCTTTATCCGTCAGCCGTCATTTTCGACGCAACGGACTATGTATGATGCACCGCAACCAGAAGACACTTTTCTACATGACTGTCGTGGCGGTCGTCTTTAGCAGATAGCATGGTGTGCCGTATGGATACAGAAACCATAGCGATTATCGATTCAATTTAATTTGGACTGCATAGTTATAAATTGATTTGATTGAGTGCGCCATTGCGACGATCAGTTGCGGTGACGATTGTCCGGGCTTTATTCACCGCCGTGCGTTTTGATACCAACAACTATAGACATGAGCGGAAACTTGTTTGGACATGAACCGATAGGGGGCCGCAAGACGTTGGCGCTAGCTGCCGTCCTGACGTTTTCGACTTCGGCACATGCGGTGGATCCCGCGCTGAACGCATTTGGCCAGGCCGGCGGTCTGGTTATCCCGTATGGGTTCGCCTTGCCTCAAGGTGTCGGTGAAGTGCAGTACAACGATTTCATCGACCCTCGCTACGGCAAGACGGCGACTGGATCGCAGACCTACTGGGGCGCCGTCGGCTTATTTCCGTATGTCGAACTGGCAGGCGGACTGGCAAACTATCCAGCGAATGTGTCGGTCCCGCTTGCGAACGAAGAGCATTTTGTAGTTCGTCACCTGATGGCGGATGTCAAGCTCGAGGTGCCGAAGTTTTTCAAGTATCAACCGAGCATCGCATTCGGTGTGACCGACATTGGCGGGCAGACGCATTTCTTTCGTTCGAAGTACGGCGTGGTGTCGCAAGCGCTCGGGCCGGTGACACTGACAGCCGGTTACGGACAGGGCGATCGTCTCAATGGTGTGTTCGGTGGCGCGCAAGTCTCGTTGTGGAACACAGGATTGTCGCTGCTCGCAGAAGACGATTCGAAGACGCCTTATGCGGGTGTGCGTTATCAGTCTCCGCGGATTAGTTGGCTCGCCGATGCGAACGTGATCGGCACAGTCACGCGCTCGATCCGGCCGACGGATGGCGTTTCGCCACGCACTTCGTTCTCGGTGGGCATTCAGATTCCGTTGGGCAGACGTTTCAGCAGTGCGCGTTGCGCAGACGGTTTATGCGAGGGCCCGCAAGTGCCGGTCGCGCAGACCGCGGATACCGGCGATGATGGTCCGATCCGCCTCGCCAGCCTGCAACCAGTGGACACGCGCGCGGCTACCAATAACAACGGCGCGCTGGCCGCCGCGCCGATTACGTATGTGCCGCCGCTGCAGTCGTATGCGTCGGTGATGCTGAGTGATGTGACGGCGACGAAATCGTCGGATGCACCGTCTCCCGCAATGCCGGAAGCGCTGGATACCTCCGCGCTCGGCGAAATTGCCGCGCAACTCTTTGCCGCCGGCCTCGAGCGTGTGCGTGTGGGGATGAGCGGTCGCGATCTGGTGGTCGAGTACGAGAACCATCGCTACAACCAGAACGAAGCTGACGCACTAGGCATTGTGCTCGGCGTGGCGAGCGTGAATGCGCCGCACGGCACCGACAAGATTCACGTGGTCATCAAGAAGGCGAATGAGCCGTTAGGCGAAGTCATTGTCGATCGTGATGCATTTGCGCAGTTCGTTGAGGGCGGTGCGCCGGCGGCCGCAAGTGCCTCACTGACGATGCGCATGCGTCCGACCTACGACGCGGATTCGATCGCGTGGCATGGCAACGAGCATACGCATGGGCTGACGCGGATTCAGATCGCGCCGATCGTCAGTTACCTCTACGGCACCGAATACGGCAACTTCGACATCTCGCTCGGCGCCAACATTCAAGGGTTCGTGCCGCTGTGGCGTGGCGCGGAGTTCTACGCAAGTTATATCGCGCCGATCTACAACACGAAGAACATGGACGAAGGCCGCGTGTTTAGCGATTACCGCTTGCGCGGCGGCCTGAATGCGGTCGCATTGGTGCAAAGCTTCTGGATCATGCCGCAAGTGTTCAACGTGGCATCGGTCGGCAAGTTTGATTACTCATATGTCGGCGTGCAGAACGAAACCACGGTGTTCGTGCCGGGCCGCCCCGATCTGATCCGCTTGCGGCTCGCCTATTTGCACCATGAGCCGGGCCATGACGAATTGCCTAGCGAGAAAAATGCCGAGTTGACTTACCGCTGGGTGAAGCCGTCCTGGAAGTTGTGGATCGAAGCGGGCGTGGCGCGCTTTGTCGGCGGGGACAAGGGGCCGGAAGCGACGCTGACGCGCTGGTTCGACGACGTATCGGTGAGCGTGCATGGCGAGCATAGCGGGCAGGGCACGTTTGTGGGCGCCGCAATCAGCTTCCCGCTGACGTTGCGCCAGGGCATGAAGCCTGGGATCAGTCAGGTGGATGGCTCGGAACAGTTCGGGCTCGACTTCCGTACGCGGGTGGGATCGACGAATTATCTGGCGACCAACGCGGACGAGAACATGACCTTCCCGTACAGCACGCAGCAGTACCTGCTGAATCAGGGCCGCTTTAGCGGTGAGTACTTTTCGACTCAGCTTTACAGGATGCGTGATGCGTATTTGCGTTACGGGCGACCTGGCGGTGACGCAACGAAGCCGAAGCCGCAAACAAGTGGGCCTGCTGTATCGACGGGCGCCGCGCTTTCACATGGCGTCTGCGGAAGCGGTTTTCAGGATGTAAGCGACGGACGGGCGTTGGTGCCGGTCAATTGTGAATGACTTTCTTTGGGGATAGGCGATGAAGCTTCTAAACGGCGCCACGCTGCGCACGCTGCAATTCGGATCGATGGTGCTTGCGACCAGTGCGCTGGTCGCTTGCGGTGGCAGTGGGGACTCACCGGGCGCTACGGTGAGCGGTACGGCAGCGGTAGGCGCGGCAATGGCAAACGCCAGTATTGTACTGACTTGCAAGAACGGTTCGGGTAGTGCGACGGCTAACGCAAGTGGCGCGTACTCGGCGACCTTCAATTTTGACGGACCGTGTGCGATCACGGCATCGAGCAGCTCCACCGCGCTCCATTCGTTTGCGGTCGGCGCGGGCACCTACAACGTGACGCCCTTGACCGAATTGCTCTTGAGCTATCTGGCCGGCCAGCTTGGAACCACGGTTAGCGGGCTGCTGTCAGGAATCGCGAGCAACACAACGTTTCAGAGCGCGTTGTCAAACAGTACGGTGGTCGCAAACGCACAAGCTGCCGTCGCCCAGTTGATCAAGACAGAGTATGGGATAACGCTTTCGTCATCTTCGTTCTTGACGGTTTCGTTCACGCCAGGGCAGCCCGGCGCGGATGCGGATCTGGACGCTTTGCAGACTGCCGGTGCGATTACGGCGAATGGTCAGCCGTCGTCGTCGTTGACAACTGCTGCGACAGCGGCAGGGGCGGCTGCGCCGATCACCGGTGGGGGCAACGGCGGTGGAGCAACCGGTGGAACGGGTGGCACCGGTGGCACGGGAACCACAACGAAATAGCTTGCGCGTACGGAAGAAGAAAATCGGGCTGCCGGACGGGTCCAGGCCTCCAATGGAGCTGGACCGGCGGCTCACCAAGGAATCTTTGCCTAATACGGAATTGCTCAAATAAGCCTGAAGGTATTTGAGCCTTTGCGTCGCGATGGTGCGGATTGGAGAAGGACGGTCTTTGCGATTGAGCCGCGAGAATGCATGAACGTGCATGAACGGAACAACAGCGGCTTGAGACGTGAAGGGAAACTATTCGAAGCCGAGCCTGTGACTCAGAATAGGTGCGAAAAAGAGTGCAATCGCAGAGCCCACTGCCTTGCCCTCGAGCTCCGCGGCCGCAGGCGCGGCTCGCATTCCATACACGTGCACGAACAGATCAAATAGTTGGGGTACGCAGTAAAGCGCCGCGATCGCAATGCAATAAGCTTGCACGACGGATATGCGCCAGCCCTTCTCGAAGGCGACAGCAGCGGCGACAATGCGCAGCACGGCGAACAACACGAGCGCACCCACAGCAGCCTGTTCGCGGACCAGATACTCCGGAATTAACTCGCCCATAACTCCCTGTGCACCCGCTACGTTAAACCGCCTGAAAGTGAAAACCATCCGTTCGAACTCTGTGATCGGATGGCCAACTGTTTGGGACAATCGTCCTTCGGCATTGAGGAACGAGTCGACAGCTTTTGATGTTACCGAAGCTGCACTAGCGCAATGAAAATGCGGCTGAATGAACCACAATCTTGGCTGATATAGTCAAGAGTCACCGCCCGTTAAACAATCGCGCACACCCCTCTTCGCAAGACTTGCGGTCGTGCTGGCCGTATCTGCAATAACCAGTCTGTCAGCCCACGAGCACTGGCGAGCGCGTAAGCAGGTACTCTTCAAAGTCGGCGGCCACTTCCGGGTGACGCAGCGCAAACTCGACCGTCGCCTTCAGATAACCCAGCTTGCTGCCGCAGTCGAAACGCGTACCGTGGTACTTGTACGCCAGCACCTGCTCATCGGCGAGCAGCGATTGAATCGCGTCCGTCAACTGCAATTCGCCGCCTGCGCTCGGTTTGAGCGAACGGATGTGGTGAAAAATTCGTGGCTTGAGTACGTAGCGGCCCACCACACCGAGATTCGACGGTGCCACGCTCGGCTCTGGCTTTTCGACGATGCCCGACATCTTGATGATCGAGTCTTCCCACTGCTTGCCATCGACGATACCGTACGACTTTGTCTCCGAGTGCGGGATCTCTTCGACGCCGATCACCGAGCTGTGATAGTGATCGAACACCTCGATCATCTGCGTCATCACGGGCGGCGTGCCGTACAGCAAGTCGTCCGCGAGAATCACGGCGAACGGGTGGCCGCCCACCAGTTTCTCCGCGCACAGTACCGCGTGACCGAGCCCCAACGCTTCCGGCTGACGCACGTAGAAGCAGTCCACATGACTCGGCTTGATGCTGCGCACCAGTTCCAGCAGCTTTTGCTTGCCGCGCGCTTCCAGCTCCGCCTCGATCTCATAGGATTTATCGAAATGGTCCTCGATTGCGCGCTTGCTCCGACCCGTGACAAAGATCATTTCGGTGATGCCGGCCGCCATTGCCTCTTCCACCGCGTACTGAATTAGAGGCTTGTCGACGATCGGCAGCATCTCCTTCGGACTCGCCTTCGTAGCAGGGAGGAACCGGGTACCAAGACCCGCAACCGGAAATACCGCCTTAGTGACTTTGAGCATGAGCTGTTCGGCTGTATGTGATGGCGACACAAAAAAAGAGCCTGCGCTGTGAAACAGGCAGGCCTAATTCCGAGGTAAGAGGCCACGCTTGCGCGAGCCTGTAAGATCATCTTGCGGATGACCCGGCTTAAGCATAAGAGCGGCAAGCAGCGGCAGGCATGCGCTGGCGGAAGAAGCTCCGATTTTGGCTAAAGTGAATAAACACCTGTTCGACGTAGCCCATGACACGCGCGATGCCTTTGGGCGCGTCGTGAGGGCAGCGACCACCGGCGGGGGGCGTCGCGGCACGAGGGCGTAACTTTGCGATATACGGAAATTATGTTGGCGAAATCCGCCACATAAATCAACTCACCGGATGGTTCGTGAAGAATGGGCGCCGATCGAGTATTAACCATCGTGGCGTGCAGAGTCATGCTTGTCGCCGCCACGCCGCCTATTCTCTCTCCTGCTACCCGGATCAATGAAAGTCACCATTATCGGAACCGGATACGTCGGCCTCGTCACGGGCGCGTGTCTGGCAGAACTGGGCAATGACGTGCTCTGCCTGGACGTCGACGAAGCGAAGATCGCGATGCTTAACAACGGCCAGGTGCCGATTTACGAGCCGGGTTTGGCGAACGTGATCGACCGCAATCGCGAAGCCGGGCGGCTCGCGTTCTCGACCGATGCGGAGAAGGCAGCCACACACGGCGACATACAGTTCATCGCGGTGGGCACACCTCCGGACGAGGACGGCTCCGCCGATCTGCAATACGTGATCGCCGCCGCGAAGAACATCGGCAAGTACATGAACGGGTTCAAAGTCATCGTTGACAAATCGACGGTACCCGTCGGCACAGCCGGCAAGGTCCACGAGGCGATTGCGGCAGAACAGGCGATGCGCCGGGCCGACGTGCCTTTTGCGGTCGTGTCGAATCCAGAATTCCTCAAGGAAGGGGCTGCGATCGAAGACTTCATGCGGCCTGATCGCATCGTGATCGGTTGCGACGACGACGTATCGGGTCTACGTGCCCGAAGCCTGCTTGAGCATCTCTACGCACCGTTTAATCGCAACCACCAGCGCACGTTGTTCATGGATGTGCGCTCGGCCGAATTCACCAAGTACGCGGCGAACGCGATGCTGGCCACACGCATCTCGTTCATGAACGAGATGGCCAACCTGGCGGACTGCGTCGGCGCCGACATCGAAAATGTTCGTCGCGGCATCGGTTCCGACCCGCGCATCGGCTACAGCTTTCTGTATGCGGGCTGCGGATACGGTGGCTCGTGTTTCCCGAAGGATGTGCAGGCACTCATGCGAACCGCCGGTGACTACGACATGGAGATGAACATCCTCGCCTCGGCCGAGTTCGTCAATGAGCGCCAGAAGACCGTGCTCTTCAACAAGATCCGAAGGCATTTCGGTCACGCACTGCGGGGCGCACGCTTTGCAGTGTGGGGCTTGTCGTTCAAACCGAACACCGACGATATGCGGGAGGCGACAAGCCGCCGCCTGATCGCGGATCTGCTGCGCCACGGCGCCACGTTGAGCGTCTATGACCCTGTCGCCCTTGATGAGGCCCGGCGCTGCCTGAGCGATGACCTCGACGCTGAAAGTTTCGCGCGCGTTGAGTTCTCGCAGGACCGTGATCAGGCGCTCGTTGGCGCAGATGCGCTCGTCATCCTCACAGAATGGAAGGAATTCCGCAGCCCCGATTTTGAACAGATGAGGGTCGCGCTCAACGACACATTGATCTTCGACGGACGCAATCTGTACGACCCGCACGTGATGAAACAGACCGGCTGGGACTATTACACGATTGGCCGCGACGCCGCTCGTGCCACGGCCTGAGCGCGAAGAGCCAGGTGTCTAACGTGCGCGCCGGCCACTAAGCGTTGCCGGCGTGCGCATTTTTGAATGGCGAAGCGATGTTGAAAGCGATTGTCAATCGGGCATTGATGCGTGTTCGGCCCGGTAAGCAGGTCGCCATTGAAGTGGGCGGCCTGGATCTGATGCTCTATCTTGCGGAACAGAGCTGGAATGGGCTGCGAGGCACGGTGCTGTCTTTACGCTTCAAGCGCGCCGGGGTGTGCTTTGTGGGCCGGAATGTGCGACTGCGTTTCGCAAGGAATATCGAAATCGGACGCTACGCCACCATTGGCGACGGTACGATCCTCAGCGGCCTCGGCCGGAACGGTTTGAGGCTCGGCGCGCGGGTCAACATCGGTGCGTACTCGAGACTCATTGTCGGTACGGATGTCGCCCGGCCCGGCAGCCACATTCATATCGGCGACGGTTGTGGCATCGGCGAGTACTCGAGTGTGGGCGGCTCGGGCGGCATCTCGATCGGGCGGAACACGATCATTGGCCAATACTTCAGCGCGCATCCGGAGAATCACAATTTCAAGGACCTGTCGCGGCCGATTCGCGAGCAGGGCACGACACGCATGCCCATCGGCATCGAGGAAGACTGCTGGCTGGGCGCACGTGTCACGGTGCTTGGCGGGGTGACGATCGGCAAGGGCTGTGTGATCGCCGCGGGCTCGGTGATTACGCGCGACGTGCCGCCGTTCTCCATTGTCGCCGGCGTTCCGGGCCGTGTCGTGGGTAGCCGGCGTGGAGGCGACGATGCCGGCGATTGATATCTTCGTTGTACTGTACCGGCGCGATCCCGAAGTGGCCGAAACGCTCGTTACGTTGAGCCGCATTGATTTCGCGGCGCTCGGCATTGATGTCGAAGTACACATCTGGGACAACGCGCGAGCGGTCCCTGCGCCGCCGAATCCGCATTTTTTGCCGTTCCGCTGGCGCTATCTGGCGTCTCCGGGAAACGAACCGCTTTCCAAGGTGTACAACGTGCTGGTGAGCGAATCGACACGGCCGCACGTTGTCATCTTCGACCAGGACTCCAATGTCGACGCGGCGTTCTTCGAAACACTGGCAGACAGCCTCGGCAAGGTCGAACTCGGGGCCGACGTCTTCGTCCCGGTCATTCGGCACGAGGGGAATCTGATCAGTCCGGGACGCCTGCGATGGATCAAGGGCCAGGCACTCCGCAGTGTCACCACGAACGCCATGTTGCCGACCGACTTCACCGCGATGATGAGCGGGATGTGCATCAACCGTACCTTGCTCGCGCAACTTGCACCGCAGCCGTTCGACGAGCGGCTACGCCTTTATGGCGTCGACACCCGTTTCTGCCGCGATCTTGCGCGGCACGGTGCGCGGGCTTATCTCCATGGGGCGGTGCTCGGCCACGATTCGGCGCTACGCAGCACGACCGATCCTCGAGCGGCACTGCAGCGCCAGATATGGCTATGGCAGTCGTGGTTGCGCGTATTCGACCGCAATCCGTTCGAGGCGCTGGCGATCCGATGCTATGTGCTGTGGAAAGCCTTGAGCGTGTCAGTCGGTGCCCGCGCGCGGGGAAATTTCTTTGACGTGATTGCGGAGGTGTTTCGTTGAGTACATCGATTGCAATCTTGATGGTCCATCAAGGGTCGGAACTGTATGGATCGGATCGCAGTTTCGTGTCGGCGTTGTGCGCTTTACGCGAGCGACATCCGGATGCAATGATCGACGTGGTATTGCCGGAGCCTGGCCCCATCGTCGATCACGTCGCGCGTTATGCGAGCCGGATTCTTTACAACGGCTATGGCGTACTGCGCAAGAAGGAATTGAAGGCACGACCCTGGCAAACATGCCTGCGAATGATTACGGCCTGGCTGGAATACCGGCGCATGTTTCGCTCGTACCAGATCTGCTATGTGAATACGGTTGTGTGCGTGGCCGCGATAGCCGCCCTGCGCGGACAGCGTGCGGGCACCTACGTGCACGTGCGGGAGATTCCGTCTTCACTCGCCCTTAGCGTTTTCAGGGCCTTGCTGAAGATATCGCGTGCTTCGTTGATTTATAACTCGCGGGCGACGGCGGCGGCATTCGCAATGCCGGGCGACGTGATCCACAACGGCGTCGACATCACCGGCCCCGCGGCTCCTGCCGACACCGCGCAAGGGCGCGCGCGGCGGCTCACGATCATCGGCCGCATCAATCCATGGAAAGGGCAACAGTTTGTGCTTGATGCGCTGTCCACGCTTGGGCGACGGTTGCCGGTGCAGTTGCGCATTGTCGGCGACGTTTTCCCAGGCTATGAGGCACTGCTGGACACACTTCGTGAGACTGCGAAAGCATGCGAGCAGATCGTGGAATTCGAAGGCTTCACGAACGATCCCGGCGTGCATTTCTCGTGGGCCGACTTCGTGGTGGTGCCGTCGGTTTTGCCCGAGCCCTTCGGACGGGTGGCGATCGAGAGCTTCGCATCCGGGCGGCCGGTGATCGCCGCCGCCTCTGGCGGCCTGCAGGAGATCGTGACCGACGGTGTTGACGGGTTCCTATTTGCGCCTGGCGACATGGCAGATTTTTTAAGGGTGGTGGAAAGGGCGCTGGCGATGACGCACGACGCGTACGCCGAGATGGCGAAGGCCGCACGGGCGAAGTATCTCGGTGCTTTCACGGTCCAGACTTACATGCGCTCGGTTGCGGACACCGTGCGGCCGTTGCCCGACGACACAAGGCTGACGCGCAAAGTGTCTGCGTTGCGCCGCGAAACACCCTGATGACGATCGTCGCAAATCAATGAAAATTACGTTTATTCTTCCGAAGCTCACACGACATCCGACCGGTGGCGGCAAGATTGTGTACCAGTATGCGAATGCCATGGCGAGCGCCGGTCATTCGGTCGAAGTACTGCATCCTGAAACGCTGTTCCTTTGGGGCCTGCGCAAGAACCTGTTCCTCAAACTGCTTTCGCTTGCGGCGGACTGTGGACGGTTGCTGCGAGGCTGGATGGGGCGGAGTGAATCTGTCATATCGTGGATGAAGATCGACCCGGCGGTGAGAATCCGTGTCGTGCCCGCGCTGTTCTCCCGGTACATTCCGAATGCGGATGTTATCGTGGCTTCGCTCTGGCGTACCGCTGAGTATGTTGAAAACTATCCTGCTTGCAAGGGCGCCAAATTCTATTTAATCCAGCACCATGAGACGTGGTCAGGCCCGGAGCACCGGGTGAACCAGACGCTCAGGTCGAGAACGAACAAGATCGTCATTTCCGGGTGGCTCAGAGACCTCGTCAAAGATCTTTCCGGTGACGACGCTCATCAGGTTCCCAATCCTGTCGACCACGACGAGTTCTTTCCAACCTTGCCAATCGCGAGCCGGCGGCGCGTGGTCAGCATGCTGTACTCGCCTCATACGTGGAAGGGTGCGGCCGACGGCATTTCGGCGCTCGATCTCGCGAAGCGCCGGTTCCCCGATATGGAGGCGATTCTCTTCGGTGTATCGCCGCGGCCGAATACTTTGCCCGAGTGGATCAAGTACGTTGAGAATCCAGAAAAACGTGTGCTGCGCGAAGAAATTTATAACGCTTCATCGATCTATCTGTGCCCAAGCTGGACGGAAGGATGGGGTCTTCCAGCGCTGGAAGCAATGGCGTGCGGATGTGCAATCGTCACGTCAGACAACGGAGGCACGCGGGATTTTGTCGTGAATGACGAGAACGGCCTCGTGGTCGCGCCTCAGGCGCCTGACGCGCTGGGTCAGGCGCTGGCGTCCCTGCTCGCCGACTCTGAGCGGCGCACGAGCTTTGCAGCGCGGTCGATTGAGATGGCGAAACAGTTCACCTTGCAGGCGTCGGTCTCGAAGCTCCTCGCTGCATTAGAAAACAGACCCACTGCGGAAGTACGATGCTGAGCCGCCTGAAACGCGTTGCGAATAATCCTCGCTTGCGCAAAATCTGGTCCACTTATGTCCCTTACGCGCTTGGCATTGCCAGTAACGCGGGACTCAACATCGTATTGATTTCCCTTTTGACGCATCGACTTGCGCCGTCCGAATACGGCACCTTCTCGGTCGCGGTCACGGTGATCGTGCTGGCGAGCTCAATTGTTGGGCAGTGGCTGCAACAGGCAACCGGCCGCTATCTGGCCGGCTCGTCGGCTGCCGCCGTTAGCTATACCAAGGCTGCGGTATTGCTGGGGGCGGGCGGCATCATGCTGGTGCTTCTCGTTCTCTACGCGTTGGTCGCGCTCTTCCTCCTGTTCGACACAGGGCACGGCGCTGGCCTCTTGCTTGCCTGCCTGTTCGGTGTCGCGGCGCAGACCCTCTTCACCTTGGTGGGAACCTCATTGCAATCAGAACAACGAGCGTGGCCCTATTCGATGCAGCAGACCTGTTCCGGTGGCTTGAAAATCGGCTTTTCCGTGTTGGTGTGCCGCGCATCGCAGCAGAACGTCGATGGATTACTGTATGCGGGCGCTGCGGCGCAACTGATCGGCATTGCCTTTGGTGCATGGCGAGCGCGCTTTCTCGATCCAGCTGTGCTACGCAAGCTTGGATCGCCGCGTACCCGACTTATCTTACACAAGCTGCGCGTCTATGGCGGAGCG
This sequence comes from Burkholderia sp. GAS332, assembly GCA_900142905.1. Lineage (NCBI taxonomy): Bacteria > Pseudomonadati > Pseudomonadota > Betaproteobacteria > Burkholderiales > Burkholderiaceae > Burkholderia > Burkholderia sp. GAS332. The sequence goes on from FSRV01000002.1 coordinate 4,490,348, forward strand.
ATGACGCTCTGGTTCATCTTCATGAATCTGGCCATGTATTGCGACCGGCTGCTGGTACGCGCGCTGGCGGGGCCGGCCGCCGCCGGTCTCTACGGCGCGGCGTCGACGCTGGTGGTCGGCTCGGTAAGCCTGGTGATGGCGCCGATCCTCGCGGCAACGTGGCCACAGCTCATGGCGACCTGGAACATGAAGAATGAGCGCGCGGCTTCGCGCCTGCTGGGCGATCTCCTGACCTACCTGATGTGCGCGGGGGTAGCGCTGGTCGCGATCGTCAATGCGGTTGCAGAGCCGGCTACGCGGCTGTTCCTCGGCGAGAGATTTAGCGGGGCGTCCACGCTGCTTCCTTTGCTGACAGCGTCCGCATTCAGTTTTTCGCTCGGACCGTTTTTCCACAAACCGCTCGAGTTCAAGGAGAGGAAAGCGACGATGTGCGCGTTTGCCGCGCTCGTGCTGCTAGTGAACGCACTTCTTAGCGCCGTGCTTACCCCGCGTCTGGGCGGCGTAGGAGCGGGCGCGGCGGCGCTGGTGTCGGGCGCGCTCTATTGTGTGCTGTGCACTGTGCAAGGCCGGAAGATCGTGAGATGGCATATCCGCATTGATCGGCTGGCGACGGTATCGGCACTCGCGATCGCTGTGTCGATTTTCTCGAGACACGTTTCTTCGTCGTGGCACTTCAACGGCAATCTTTGGGCCTTCATGGCTGCGAGTGCTGCTTTTGTTGTGTTGTTCGTGGTAGCAATGACGGGCGCCTGGGTCGTGAGTTCGACCTGCCGGCGGTTGAAGATAATGGGTGGTTAGATGAATATGAAGAATCAGAAGCAAAAAGAGCTCAGCGCGACAGGAGAGAAGGTCTATATGTTCGACAAGATCCTGTTTTGCATCTGGCTGCTCGTGCCTGCCTATCAGTACTCCGATCTCCATGTGGAGAATTCCCGCATCGGATTCTGGGGGATAGCGGCAATGCTGATTTTCCGCATGTCGATGCGAGATTTGCAGCGCAGGAAATTCACCATCCCGTCGCGAGGCCTGATTGGTCCGTTTATGCTCGTGTTCGGCTGGAAATTTATCGAATTGATGAGAGCGCCGGGCCAGATCAACACGGCCATGCTCTTCTTCGTGGATTTTCTGATCACTTACACCTGTTGCCTCATCATCGCGCCGCGCATTTTCTCCGTGCGAACTTGGCTTATCGAATTTCGCCGCGTCATGGTATTTGCCCTCATACTTTCCATTGTCGCTCACCCATTCATTCCTCCCCGCACCGACATGGCTGGCTGGGATAAAGGCGCTAGTTGGGCGTTCGCGCATCCGAACATCGCGGCGATGTATCCGCTCTCGATTTATATGCTGACTATCGTCATCTTTGGTATTGGAGCGAAGCGGGGCTTCAGATGGTTCGATGTGTTCTGCGTCGTTTTCAGCCTTGGCACGCTTGCCTTGACCAACTCTCGTACTACGCTGGCCGTGGCGGTTGTCACGACCGCGCTCGCCCTGGGAAATGTCTTCGCGCTGACCTATTTGAAAGACGACGTGAACCGCGAATCGCGAGTCGTCAAAGTGACTCTCAAGCTCTGTGGCATGGTCGCCGTTTGCGGGGCCATCTACTTCATCTATTCAGATCTGGGCCGTCAAGCGGTCGATGCATTGTTTAGCGGTCGACTGTCTTTTGCCGCGGACGTTCTGTTCTCCGCGAAAGATCTGATACTGGGGGTCGGTCTAATGCCCCCAGGCGCCAATCTACTTGCCGATACCACTACGCGCGGCGCCGGGATCGATGGTCTCTACACAAATCTGATCTACGGAGAAGGCTACGTCGGATTCCTGATCTTTTCGGTCGCTATGCTTGGTATGCGTCGAATGGCCAACGTTAATCAACGCTGCCGCGGATTCTTCGGCATGACGCTGATCAGTTGCCTTCTGTTTGGTGTGACGGAAACGCATTTCTGGCTGTTGGCCAGTCCGCTGACTGCATTGGTAGCGGTATTGGCCTCTACACTCGGCACGCAGGCAGGGAGCTGCATGACGGTCTACATCGGAAAGCCGTTGCCGCAACTCGTGGGCCGATGACTAACCACATTCGAAGTTTGCGACTGGAGGCGGCACTTTCCAACAAGGTGCCGGTCGTCGGCTTGGCGTTGCATACAGTAAGCACGGCGCGACCACGGTGAGGTCGTCCGTGGACTAAGTCCGGTGAACAGCCCTATTTTTATTCGAAAGTATTACCGCTCCACCGTGATCTCATAGTTTGCCGCGAAAGGTTGTCCGTCACGATTGATGTCGAAAACCACGTGCTGACCGTCGGTCCGGGATGCGATAGGCCGAAGTCTGCGCCCCTGAATGTCGAGGGCGAATACGGACACACGCGAGACCGGAAGCTGGAGGGAGACCGTGGCGGGAATGCGCTCCATCTGTGCCGGCCCCGCGACTTTGTAGAGACTGGCTGAGGGCAGGTGGCCTTCTCTGGGAAGAATCGTTCGCCAATGGCCCCGCAGGTCGGCTGCATCAAGTTGTTGCGTACCTCGGGTATCAGTGCCCATGGTGAACCCGGGTATCGAAAGCAGCAGACGGCGCGAATCGGATAATGGCGTGCCGTCGAGACTGGTGAGGAATGCGGTAGCAAAACCGCGGCTTCCCGGCGCCAGAGTCAACTCAAGCAGTGACGACTTCACGCGATGACCGACCGGAATAAAACCTGAGACCCCTGCAGCGTACGCCGATCCGAACGTGAACTGGAGCGCTGCCTGGTCATAGAGAAAGTAGGAAGACGTTTCCGCGGGGACGGCCGAACGCACGCCGAAATTGGGCGCATTTTCGAGCGCAATCTGGCGGGTCATCGCGACACTGGGCGGAATGCCGAAGTGCTTCGACAGGTAGGACGCGAGATTGCCCACTATGCCGCTACCATCGGCCATCGCGCGATCGTCAGGCGAGAGCGCGATAAATGACTGAGTTAGCGCAGTGCCAGGATACATGGCACGAAAGTAAGCTGAGCATTGAGCGAATTGAGCGAGCTTCGTGATATCCCCACGCAAGCTGAAATCCGAAGGCGTAAAGGCGTTCCATTCCCTATCGTGTGCATAGTCGTAGAGTATCAGTCCGTCCCAATCTTGGGAGACGGCAAATTGCGTCACGACGGGAAGCAGGTCGGATGCTTGCTGATTTGGCCATGCCTGGTTGAACTCGCTGATCAGAAATGGGCGACCCGCAACGCGCGCGAATGCAGTGTTGAGCAAGGTTTGCTCGGGGGAGTTCCCTAGCCATCCATTCGAAATGCGCCAGTCGTTCCAATCCCATTGTCGATTGGGGAAAAGATAGTGATCGATGTAGAAATGTGCATCCGTGAAGCTCGCGGCGCTATTCACATCGAAGTTCGCAAACCCGCCGTGGTTCCAGCGACCGGAATGAATGATTTGAGTACCGGATATGGGCACGTCGACGCCAAGCTGGTCTCTGACTACGCCGACCATCTGTCCAATGTAACGTTGGTCCAGATCAATGTAGAAACCGGCGGCGACACGTGAGTCGTCGCGGGATAATCCCGAACGCTCAAGCGGTAAAGGTGCGGGAGCCAACCGCCGGTCCTTGCGATATGCAGCCCATTTCTCTTGCAACGTATAACGGAAACGACCGGTGACGAGTGAAGGCAATGTGCCTTCTTGCCAATTGTCGACAAGGGTGGATTCATTGTTGATCTCGACCATCGCGAGATTGGGGCTGTCGCGAAGCTTAAGCGCCGAAAGCAGGTTTTTTGTATAGGTTGCCTGCCAGGCCATCATGTCCACGTCAAATATAGGTAAGGGTTTGCTCTGCGACGGAATGCGATCGCCGGCGTGGGTCGCGGGAAAGGTGTGATTGGCGTGCAGATTGAGATCAACGTAGATGCCGTGTTGTCCCAACTGGTTAATGAGTCGCGACAAGGCCACAACTGCCTGCTGATCGAGTTGAGGACTGGCGGCGTCGCGTAGCATGCCGACGGGGCCACTGGCGGAGTTTTGCGCGGGTTGGTCTATTGCGTGGAGCCTGACGATGTTGACGCCGAGCGCCGCGAGACGCCGTGCCAGTGCTTCGCCATCAGTCTCTGAAGGGAAATTCGCGGCGAGCGCTAACGATACGCCGAAGAATCGCACGCGCGTACTAGTGCTTGGGGCGCCCGATGTGCCGACCGTGAAGAAATGACCGTTGCGTATGACAATGCGATCTGCGCTCCCGAGCGGTGCGCTGGGCTGTTTCGCGTCAAGCGCGAGTCCCGGTGGCACGCTCCCGACGTTGACCGCCTCGTATCGCAGGACGTCGGAACCTTGGGATTGGCAGCAGCAGAGAGTTAACGCGGCTGCTGTCACTGAGACACTCTTGCAGGCGTAGGTGCGGAAACGGCGAACCATGACGAGTGTTGAGCGATGCACGGCTAAGGCAGGAGGAAGGCTAATGAACATAGGGCACACACTATTACAGCGAGGCGACGGTTGCGTGCCCGTGGTGTTTTGCTAGCGGATGACGCCACGACACTCATTCCGCCTTGGTCTCAAACTCCTCCACACTCACCGCTGCGGCTAGCACTTGACCGGAACTGGACGCTCGAGCATGCGTGTCGAGTGCCGGCTTGCGGTCCGGAACACGATGAGCCGGACGTGAAGCGACCACCGCGCTGCGTTTGCCGCCTCCCATATGACGATGCAGCAACGCTTCATACTGCGCGAGCACGCTGTCCCACCGAAATGAGCTTTCGAAGCGTTGCGCGCTCGACTCGCCCATGGCTCGCGCGGTAGCGGGATCGCCGAGCAGCGCCGAAATGTGCAGATCGCAATCCGACTCGGTGGCGAAGAACCGGGCCTCTGGCCCCGCCACCCATCGATTGAACACATTGTCATGCGCAATGACCGCGCTACCGGCTCCGAGTGCTTCGACGAGCGACGGGTTGGTGCCGCCCACGCGATGACCATGCAGATAGAAATGTGCATGCCGCCGTAGTGCCCGCACTGCCGATTGATCGTAGATAGCGCCGGGGAAAACGACTTCGTCACTTGCCGCGTCGAGCACCTCGCGGTGATACGCGTGAGCGTCAGCATCGTAGTTGCCCAGCACGACGAGCTTGGCGCCGCGCGGGCGGCGCGAGAATGCCGTGACGATTTCCAGCACCGAATTTTCGGGCTCCGGACGGGCAATCACGAGACCATAGAACGTCTCTTCGATTCCAAGCGCCTCGAGCGGTGCAAGGCTTGCCGCGCCGACCGCATCGGCACCGTACGGAATCGTCGTGATCTTGCGGCGATTGACTCGTGTGGCGAGGTGCGAAGCGATTGCAGGGTGATCGGCGATCAGGTGATTGCCTGTCCAGCAGCCGACCCGCTCATTGAGCCAAAGCCACATGCGCTCATGGAACTTCCACTTCTCCCGGCGCCACTCGAGTCCGTCCATGTTGATCAGATTCGTAATTCCGTGCCAGCGCAAATACGTGCAGAAGACCGCGGTGTTATAGCCAAGTGTCAGTACGAGCGCGGGCTTGCGCGCAACCGTGTCGCGCACCGATTTCCAGTCGAACTCCATCGTACCCAAAGCTCCACTGCGCGTAACGGGAATGGTGATCCGCTGTACGCCGCGCCATGTGTCTTCAATCGTCTCCGTTTGACCGTCCTCGCCCTGGCAATACACGGTGACTTTCCAGTCGCGTTGCGTGAGGTAAAGCGCAAGTCTTTCCGCAAACGTTTCGAAACCACCGTGGCGCGCCGGGATCCCTCGCGTGCCCAAAATGAAAAGTTGGCTGACTGGCATATCGCTCGTTTCCGTCGTTGATTCGCGCACCGATGTTGCGCTGAACAAAAGCTACCCAGGCGATAGGGTAGGGCAACGGGCGTGGCGAATTCGGCCACTGTCGTTATCGATTCCGCCAAAGTGACCTGCACGTTCTCATCGTCGGCAGGTTTCGCGCCGACGTGGCAAACGCGTCCCGATGCGTTTGCTGATGATGTCGGAATGCGCCAACGAATTGGCCGAATCGGCTACGGCGCCACTTCTAACATAGCCATCCTCCAGCCGTGCTATTCGTGCAGTGCATCACGGTTACGTGTGACTTAGCGACCGTGTCGGAATAGAACCAGGCTGTCGCGGTACTTCAAACAACATAACGAGGGCTCAACATGATCCTTGTGACCGGCGGGGCCGGTTTCATTGGAGCGAACTTCGTCATCGACTGGTTGGCCTGCAATGGCGAATCCGTCCTTAACGTCGATAAGCTTACCTACGCAGGCAACTACGGAACGCTGCGTGAGTTGCACGACGATGCCCGGCACGCGTTTGCGCACGTTGATATTGTCGATCGCGAAGCACTAGACGCGCTCCTCAGGCGGTACCAGCCGCGTGCCGTCGTGCATTTCGCGGCCGAGAGCCACGTGGATCGCTCGATTGATCTGCCGCACGACTTCATCGAGACGAACGTGGTTGGCACGGCAACGTTGCTGGATGCCGCGCGTATCTATTGGGGCGCGTTGCCGCAGCCTCAACAGAGCGCATTCCGGTTTCTGCACGTGTCTACCGACGAGGTGTACGGCTCCCTCGGTCCTGACGATTACCCGTTTTCCGAAACGACGCCCTATGCACCGAATAGCCCGTACGCGGCGTCGAAGGCTGCCTCCGATCATCTGGTGCGCGCCTATCACCACACCTACGGTCTGCCAACGCTAACGACGAATTGCTCGAACAACTACGGACCTTACCAGTTTCCCGAGAAGCTCATCCCGTTGATGATCCAGCGCGCGCTGCGCGGTCAGCCGATGCCGGTATACGGCGATGGGCGCAACGTGCGCGACTGGCTCTACGTCGGCGATCACTGTGATGCGATCCGCACGGTACTGGCAAAGGGCCGGCCCGGCGAGACGTACAACGTCGGCGGGTGCAACGAGCACACTAACCTCGATGTGGTGAACCGTATCTGTTCCCTGCTCGACGAGTTGCGTCCGCGCCGCAATGGCGGCTATCGCGAGCAGATTGCTTACGTGGCTGACCGCAAAGGTCACGACCGTCGTTACGCGATCGACGCGAGCAAGATCGGCCGCGAATTCGGTTGGAAGCCGAGCGAGTCTTTCGACAGCGGTCTCGCGCGGACCGTGCAATGGTACGTCGACAACGAAGCGTGGTCGAAGTCCATTCACACCGGCGAGTACCGACGGGTATTCCCTCCCAACGAACTGGTAGGTATCTGAGCGATGAGATCGACACGGAAAGGCATCATTCTGGCGGGCGGCTCCGGTACCCGTCTCTACCCGATCACGCGCGTGATCTCCAAGCAACTTCTGCCGGTGTACGACAAGCCGATGATCTATTACGCGCTGTCGACATTAATGATGGCGGGCATCAACGAGATTCTGCTTATCTCTACACCCGACGACACGCCGCGCTTCACGTCGATGCTGGGTGACGGAAGCCAGTGGGGCATGAATATCAGCTATGCGGTCCAGCCTTCGCCGGACGGTCTCGCACAGGCCTTCCTGCTCGGCCGCGATTTCATCGACAACAAGCCGTCCGCCCTGGTTCTCGGTGACAACATTTTCTATGGCGCGGATCTAGGCGTGCACCTTCGCGAAGCGGACGCTCGCCCGGTGGGTGCGACGGTGTTCGGCTATCACGTGCACGATCCGCAGCGCTACGGCGTGGTGGAGTTCGATGCCAAGGGCAAGGTCGTCTCGATCGAGGAGAAGCCGGCCAAACCCCGCTCGAACTACGCGGTGACCGGGCTTTACTTCTACGACAGCGACGTGTGCGATATCGCCGCCGATATCGCTCCGTCGGTGCGCGGCGAACTGGAAATTACCGATGTCAATCGTCGCTATCTCGAGCGTGACGATCTGCACCTGGAAAAGCTCGGCCGCGGGTTTGCGTGGTTCGACACAGGCACGCATCAATCGTTGATCGAGGCTGCAACCTTCATTTCAACCGTGCAGCAACGACAGGCGCTACTGATTTCCAGTCCGGAAGAGGTGGCGTTCCGGCACGGCTGGATCGATGCGGAGCAACTCGACATTTTGGCTGAGCCGCTTCGCAAGACCGACTACGGCCGTTATCTGTCTTCCCTTCTTCCTGCTGTTGCGCCATGACCATCAATGTAAACCACACGGCCATTCACGACGTGAAGCTGATTGAGCCGAAAATTTTCAGCGACGCGCGGGGTGCGTTCTTCGAGAGCTTTAACCAGAACGAGTTCGAAGAAAAGGTCGCGCGCGGCTTCCGGTTCGTGCAGGACAACCACTCTGTATCGACGCGTCACGTGCTGCGCGGACTGCACTATCAGATCCAGCGCCCGCAAGGCAAGCTGGTGCGTGTCGTGGTGGGCGAAGTGTTCGATGTTGCCGTCGATCTGCGTCGCTGGTCGCCAACGTTCGGTCGCTGGGTTGGTGTACGCCTGTCGGCTGCGAACGGCCATCAACTATGGATTCCGCCGGGTTTCGCGCACGGCTTTGTGGTCTTGTCCGACGTTGCCGAGTTTCTCTACAAGGCAACTGACTTCTGGTTCCCTGAGCACGAACGCACGTTGCTGTGGAACGACCCGGATATCGGCATCGACTGGGATCTCGACGGTTTGCCGCTGATCGCAGCGAAGGACGGCGCGGGCGCCAGTTTCAGTTCAGCGGAAATTTACTGATGCACGCCGATGCCGGGCGAGCGCGTGCCTGGCATTGGGACTTGTGATGCGCGCACCGGCCGTCATGCAACGGCTCAAGCAGTCAAGGATCGACAATTGATTAAAGACCTCTTCATTCACGGACCGTTCAAAGCTCGCCAGCAGCAGGCTACGGTCGTCCTCGGTTTGTCACTGGCATTGCTGACGGCACTTGGCGGATGCGCGTTGGCCCCCGGCGCCTATATGGGCGTGCCGCCCTCGCAGGTTACGGTTGCTCAGACAGGGGGTGAACCGCAGGCGACAGAACTGGTCCAGGACGGCATCACGTTTCGCCTGCATCCGGTCAACGGCGACCTGATCGCGCATCTGTCATCACAGCCGCGCGCCGCTGAAGCAGCCGCGCCACGCCTGCCGCAGAGCGTGCCTTCGGCCTACCGGGTGCGTAACGGCGATACGCTGCGCGTGATCGTATGGGATCGTCCGGAGCTGAATAACCCTGGTTTCTCTGCGTTGGCGACGTCTATTGTTTCGATCGGCGGCACGGACAGCACCGCAGTGCCTTCTGCGACTGCGGGCGGCAACCTCGATCCCGTGGGCCGCGTCGTGCAGCCCGATGGATCGATTTACTTTCCATATGTCGGCAAGGTGAAGGTAGCGGGGCAGACCACGGACGCGATTCGTATCGACCTCACCAGCCGCCTCAACAAGTTCGTGAAGGATCCGCAACTCGACGTCACGATCTCGTCGTACCGCAGTCAAAAGGTCTATGTGTCGGGCGCGGTTAAGGCGCCGGGCTCGCTTGCCGTGACCGATACACCGGAAACGGTGGCGGATGCCATTTCGGGCGCGGGGGGCTATAGCGGCGGTGCGGACCTCGCTGCGGCAACCCTCAATCGGGGCGGTCAAGTGTTTCCGCTCGACCTGTACGCGTTTTTCTATAACGGCGACCTCTCGCAGAATGTGCTGCTCAAGGACGGCGATGTGATCAACGTGCCGGAGCGCCGTCTGAAGAAAGTGTTCGTACTCGGCGAGGTCGCCAAGCCTGTATCCCAGGTGATGCCGGTGGGCTCCTTCAGCCTGTCTGAAGCGATTGCCGATGCCGGCGGCCTCAATCCGTTGTCCGCGAATGCGTCGCAAGTCTACGTGTTCCGCCAAGGGCCCAATCGGACTGTCGATGTGTTCCAACTCGACGCGTCCTCGCCGGGCATGCTGGTGCTGGCGGATCAGTTTCCGTTGCAACCGCGCGATGTGGTCTTCGTCGACGCCGCGCACGTCACCCGTTTCTATCGCGTGGTCTCTCAGATCCTGCCGTTCGCGAGTTCCCTGTACCTCGGCGCCGAGGCATTCAAGTAAGGCACGCGATGAACTTGAACGACCTATGGAGTCAACTTTGAATCTGCTGCTGATCTGCCATGCGAACGTGTTCCGTAGCCGTATTGCTGAATGCGTCTTTCGTCACGTCCTGTCCGAGGCGGCGAACGTATCCGTCCAGTCAGCGGGTCTTGAAGCGTTGAGCGGGGTGCCGATTCCACCGATCGTGCACAACCTGCTCGTCGCGAAAGGTTATGCGATCCCGCCTGACTCTTCTGCGGTGCGCCTGACGATACCGATGTTGCATTGGGCGGACCTTGTCCTCGTCATGGAGACGGCTCAACGCCGCGAAGTGCTCAGACGCTATCCATTCGCGACCGGCAAGGTATGGACGCTGGGTCACTGGCTCGGCAGCGAAATCCATGACCCGGTTGGCGGTGACCAGGCCTTGTTCGAAGCATCGCTGGCGCTGATCGAGCGCAGCGCGGACAGCTGGTTGCCCGCACTCACCATGCAACCTGCCCTATGAAGGCGACACTCAACATGAAGTCAGAATCGACGTTGCATAACATGCCGATCCCCAACCTGGCGTCTGCCGGTACCGAAGAAGACATCAGTCTTCTGACGCTCTGGCACAACGTTCAGAGCCATGCCCGTCTGTTTGCCGGCGTCGCCGTGGGAATCATGGCGCTGGCGCTCCTCTATTTGCTGGTGGCGTCGCCGGTGTACAACGCCAACGCCCTGATCCAGGTCGACGAGCAGCAAGGCTCCGCGCTCGGGGCGTTGTCGGACGTGGCCAGCGCGCTTAGCCTCAACAAACCGATCGACGGCGAACTCGACATCGTCGGATCGCGAGCGGTACTTGAGCAGGCTATCAACACGACCCAGGCGCGCACTGCAATATCCGTGGCGAACCGCATCCCGGTATTGGGCCGCCTCTATGGACGCTATGCTACGCCGCCGGACGGCATCGCCGGTCCGCCACTCGGACTCGCGCAATTCGCCTGGGGCGGCGAGCGGCTGGAATTGACCGCTTTCGATGTACCCAAGACACTCTATGGCGAGAAATTCCATCTGCACGTGCAGGCTGGTAATCGCTGGACGCTCGACGATCGCGATGACGTCACGGTGGCATCGGGAGGCGTCGGCCAGCGTGTGGATTTCATGGTACAGACCGACTATGGACCGGGCAAAGGCTCGATCGAAGTGCGTACGCTGCGCGGGCGTCCTGGCACGTCGTTCAAGCTGGTCGAGGTGTCACTCCAGGACACGATCGAGGCGATCAGCAAACGCATGAAGGTCGAGGAGACGACGAAAGATTCGTCGATGATCGCGCTGTCCTTCAAGAATAAGGACCCAGAGCTGGCCGCACGCCTTGTCAACGAGGTTGCCCGTGCCTATGTGGCGTTGAACATTCGCCATCGCGCCGAACAGTCGCGCCTGAGCCTGCAATTCCTTAATCGCAAACTGCCCGCGTTTCGCCAGGAGCTCGAGCAATCCGAAGACCGCTTGAACGCATATCGCATTCGCACGAAAACGATCGATGTGGAGGCGCAAACGGAGGCGCTGCTCACGCGTGCCGTCGATCTGACGAAACAGAAGACGCTCGTCGACCTGAATCTCCAGGCGACGCGCGAGCAGTTCCGCGCCGGACATCCGGCCGTGCAGACGCTGCAGGCGCAAGACTCGGCACTTGACCAGGCGCTGCAAGGGATTGACAAGGAGGTGCAGGCACTCCCTTCGACCCAGCAGGACTATCTGCGCCTTGCACGTGACGTAGCGGTGGACACGCAGCTCTATACGGCGCTGGTGGCGAATGCCCAGCAGCTCGAGGTTGCCGAAGCAGGCACGACGGGTAACGTATCCATCATCGATTTCGCGGTGCCTCCGGAATCGGTGGATTGGCCGAAGGTTCCGCTCGTGATCGCGGGTGGTGTGTTTGGCGGGCTGCTGATCGCCTTTGTCGTGGTGCAGGCGCTCGCCGCCATGAAAGATGCATTACGCGATCCGCTGGAAGTGGAGCGTGTGGCGCAGGTGCCGATCTTCGCGGTCGTACCGTCCAGCCCCGCAGAGGTGGAGATCGCGAGAGATAGCAACAAGAGTGGTAAGCGCGTAATGGCGCTGCTTGCCGGCAAGGATACGTCCGACCCTAGCGTGGAAGCCTTACGCTCGCTGAGAACCACGCTCAAATTCGCGCTGCTTGGCAGGGAGGGCGGTTCGATCCTGTTCACCGGCCCGACACAGGGTGTCGGCAAGACCTTCATCGCCGCGAACTTCGGCTATCTGCTCGCGATGAAAGGGTTGCGTGTGCTCATGATCGACGCCGACATGCGGCGCTCGGGGCTTAAGCGATATTTCTCGCTGGCGCCGGGACATCTCGGACTTGCGAACGTCCTTGCTGGCGATGCGGAACTCGATAGTGCGATCGTCAAGACCGGCTTCGACGGGCTTGAACTCCTGCCCGCCGGCGGGATATTGCCGCCGAATCCAGGCGAGTTGCTGGAGCGGCCAGCGTTCGCAGCGTTGATAAAAGACGCCGAGGCCCGCTATGACTATGTGATAGTCGACTCGCCACCGGTTCTGCCGGTCAGTGATGCCGTGACGGTCTCGCAGGTCTGCAGCGCTGTCTTCGTGGTCTCGCGCGCCGATCTGACGAGCAGGCATCAACTGATTGAAACCATGAATCGCTTCAATCAGCTCGGCATCAAGGTCGCAGGCCAGGTGTTCAACGGCTTTCACGCGACGCGATACGACTACGGCTATGGATACCGGTACGGTCGTCAAGGCTAAATGAAGATGCGGCCGTGACCGCGCGTAGGGACCAGGTAGGGTGTTTTCTTCAAAACACCTTTGCTCCGAAGGTTATTATGTCGGATACCTAATTTAATTTTAAATGTCCGGGAACCGTCAAGATGTGGCCTGATTCGGCCAGTCCTGTTGTTTCGAGCGGCGTGTTTCGTAACATGGGTCCGTCTGAAAGACGGCGTCGTTGCCGGGCATCGCGGCGTGGGCGCCGCGAGACCGGCACAGCGGATATGACCGGCGCACCTTACACAGCAATGACACAGTGAAAACAATAGGCATCGCACTATTCGATGGCTTTGCGCTCCCTGAGATCGCTTGCATCATGGAAGCGTTCCAGTGCGCGAACGAGATCACCAGATCTGGTCAGGGCAGTTCGGCAAGCTTTAACGTTTGTCTGCTTTCGACAATCGGCGGCCGCATCGCTAGTTCGTCATCGGTCTTCGTCTGGACGGAAAGCATCGAGGCACGACGACATCCGGACCGCTTCCATGCGCTCTTTATCGCAGGTGGCGCGGATGTCAATCATGCATTACGTGACGAAGAACTGCTCGGGTGGTTGCGCCGCACGTGCCCCGTGACCGAAAACGTATTTCCGGTCGGTGAGGGGCGGCTGTTGCTCGAAGCTGCAGGCTACCGGCGCTATTTCGTGACTGAGTCGGTAGGCGAAACAACGACTTACCGTGCCGAGGGAGACCGGAGCGCGCGGGACATGGTGCGGAGCAGTGCACTGAGTCCGCTGCGCTCAGCGCTGACACTGATCCAGGACGAGTTGGGGCCGCATGCGGCCCGTCAAATCACCGACGTCGTGTCGCCTCCTGCGGCGACCCAGTTCACCGATATCGTTCGCCGCAATGCGACGCACAGCGTCAGCGAAAAGATCCAGGCTTCGGCCCGTTGGCTCGAGGAAAACGGGCATCGTCAGGTGGGGATTGATGAAGCCGCACAGGTCGCCGCAATGAGCGAGCGTAATTTCCTGCGGCGCTTCAAGGCCGAGCTCGGCGTGACGCCCTCCGATTATCTGCTCTACGTCCGGCTCGACATGTCGTGCCGGCTGCTGGCGGAAACAACGTTGCCGGTCGACAAGATCGCACGACGTTGTGGCATCGGTAGCGGCGGTCGGCTTGCGAAGTTGTTCCGCAAGCATCTAGGCAAGACGCCGACTGACTATCGTGCCAACCATCGGCAGGTCTTTCGATCCAATTAAGGCAGTGTTTTTGGGGACCCACTTATGTTCGCCGCAATGCTCAACCTGACCTACCTTGTGCTCGCTATCATCGGCGCGTCGCTGGTGGCCAAGGTTGCACTTAGTCAAGTGGCCAGGCTCGGTGGCCGTGCGTCGCGCGATAGTTTGCCGGTCGCGATCGCCATTGGGCCCGCATCGGCCGCGCTTCTCGAGCACGTCCTCGCCTCCACCTCCGGTCCGTTTTCGCCGGAGGTCGTGTTCGACGAGCATGCGCAGGAAGCGGGTCATGTCGCAGGCTTGCCGCTCGTCAACTCGCTTGAAACACTGGGCTCCCTGGTACGGCTGCGTGGAATCAGGGAACTGTGGCTCCTGGGCTTTCCCATGCGCCAGCCGTCGATCGAGCATTACGTTCGCGAGTTCCGGCACGACTTCGTCAATATCCGGCTGATACCAGACTTGCGCGACTTTGCGCTCGCGAAGCCGGCTTTTGTCAACGTGCACGGTTTGCCGGCAATCAACCTCGTGGCCTCACCATTGACGCCGGGCGCCGAATGGCCCAAGCGGCTCTTCGATTGTCTGTTCGCTGCATTCGTGCTGTCGTCGATATTGCCGCTGCTGGTGATGATCGCGATTGCCGTTCGCCTTTCTTCGCCGGGACCGATTTTGTTCAGGCAGATGCGTAAAGGCGTCGACGGCCGCGAGTTTGCGATCTACAAATTCCGCACGATGCACCAGCACGTCGAGGAGGCCGGGCGATTGACTCAGGCTCGGCGCGGCGACGCGCGCATTACCCGAGTCGGTGCGTTCCTGCGCAAGACGAGCCTCGACGAATTGCCGCAGTTCTTCAATGTGCTCAAAGGGCAGATGTCGGTGGTCGGGCCCCGGCCCCATGCAGTTGAACACGACGAGTTGTACAAGGACCTCGTTGATGACTACATGTATCGATATCGCATCAAACCAGGTATCACGGGTTGGGCGCAGATCAATGGACTGCGTGGCGAAACCGACCGCGTCGAGAAGATGGCAGCGCGTGTCATGTTCGACCTTTACTACATTCAAAACTGGAGTTTCTGGCTGGATATCAAGATCATCGGGATGACGCTCTTCAAAGGCTTCGTCGCCAAGGCTGCGTATTGAACGCACTGTGACCCAAACCGTTTGCCGTTTCTATTCCAGGCTCATATGAAATCTTTCGCGAAGCAATTCGGCCGCGGCCTGATCGTTTGCGCATGGCTTGCTACACCCGGTATTCCAGTCGCGCACGCGCAGATGGTGGGCGACACCGGCTTGCGATCGGCGTTGACGTCGTCGCTTCTGCAAACGACGCAGCAAAAGCATCGTCGACGGATATCGAACGATCCGTACATGGCGCTTATTGCGCAGAGCGATCCGGACCGGCGCTTGCGTGAGCTCACGTCGAGTACCGATCCGCTGTCCCCGACAGCGCAGATCACACCTTCCCGGAGGATGCTGGCCAGCCAGATGGCCCTTGCGGGCGGCGTAGGTACGCTCGGCAGCGCAATGTCGATGCAGGCTAGTGCGTTGCTGAGTCAGCCTGGAATGGGTAAGGCGGCCAGCGCAGCGATGCTGCCTTCGATGGTGCTGGGAATGGGCGCGGCTTCGCTGTCACCCGCATCGATGTTGAGCACGTCCGGCGCCGCCTGTTCGATGGCGCTGCCAGGCATGGCGGCCGTGCTCCCCGGATCGAGCTCGTGCCGTTGATCCGGCACCTGCGCCGGAGGCCTTCTACGGTGCCGCCTGGTTGCGCATCCGATAGTCCGTCGGCGTCGTCGCCAGATATTTTCTGAACAGCTTCGACAACTGCCCGCCGCTGCCGATACCGCAGCGGCGCGCGACCTTGTCGACTGGCAGAGTCGATTCGACGAGCATCCGGCAACTCATGTGCAAGCGTGCACGAAGCAGATAGTCGGAGGGCGTCATGCCGATCTCGCTCTTGAAGCGGCGCAGGAAGTTGCGCTCGCTCATCGCAGCGACCTGCGCCGCATCGTCGATTGAAATGGGGCGATCGACGTTCGCATCCAGCCAGCGCGCCGACGCGAGGATCTTCTCACTGACCTGTGGCGTCAGGCCAAGCGTGCCCGCCGAGCTGAAAGGTGTCGTGGGTTGTGGGGCGATCGATTCGGCGACTTGCTGTGCCAGGTCGGCGCCAAGATCCTCTTCGACGATGCGTAGCGCCGTGGATACGGCACCAGGTGGTTCTGTCAGCGACCGCCCCGGAGGCAGGCCTTGCACTTCGCTACCGCCATAGAGAAGCGGGCAGTAGCGACTGGGCAAGCCGGCGGCTTGCAGCAGGAGTTGACCCTCAGCGATCGGATGCACGATCTCGCTGAACGCATGCCGGCGGCGCAGCCAGTTGCTTAAGCGCTCATCGCGGCATGCCTGCTGTACGCCCGAGCCGCCGGCAATGAACAACAGGTGCGTCTCGTTCGTGCCTCGATGCGATTGGACGTCGTCGGTCCATACAAATACCGATGACGAACTGGCGATGCGTCCACCCGCAGCCGAAAGCAGCGAGACGTCGTAGCGTGCACGGCCCGCTCGCTGCACGGCGACGAGCGAGTTTGCCTTCTGGAAGATCTCGATGATTGCTGCGACCGTAGGCAATGCAAATCCATTGAACAGCGCGATGTCGACGCGAGTCAGAGCGTTCGTCTGCATCGGCACGGCACTTTGCCGCGCGCTGCGCGGCAGAGCATGTACCAAATCCATTTATTTTTCCCCGGAAATGTGTGGTCTGCAAAGTCTTCTCCCCAAGACTTTGTATTTTTCTTATTAGCCCATGCTATAGATTTGATTCTGTTGTCAGTATGACATGGCCGAATTAGCCAACACATTGGCCGTTGATGACACTGAGTGGCGAATCGGCGAATCGGCGAATCGGCGAACCGCCGTACTGGGCGTCTGATTCTACCCGTCTAAACAGATAAGTTTTGGAAAGGCACATCGCGACAAAAACTGAGACGGAATGTATAGCAAGAATATTTATTTGTTTATATGCAGCTCTGAATAATTTTTTTGCCCATGCATGCGAATTGATCAATGCAGTTGAAATATATTGTAATGTATGAATATGGAGAGTGTATTGACCCAATCGGATGCATTCGCTAGGCGACGCCGTGCACTGCGCAAAGACCAGCGGCTGACGCCTGGACCCTGGGTGCCTCAGGTCATTCGTGGCGCAGGGTGTATGGGCTTGCTCTCCTCAGACAGAAGTTGTCCGATAACCGCCGCAAAGTGGTCGGGCAATCTGGATGCGGTAAAATTACCCTCGGCTCCTCGAGATATACGCTGACAGGTGAGTACCACGCAATCGTTATCCGACCGGGCCGTAGTCCGGGGCTTGTCGATGTTTAGAGGACATCGCGACGAGGTACGTCATGGGATGAGGGAATCCGCACATTAATCCAATGCGACACGGCGCGAGCCGACTCGACTTTTCCCTTGCCGTGAGATTCGGCGATTCAATTGGGAGCTGGCGTTATTCGAGCCGTAGGCTTTGAACGTGTCGATCGCCTTTCGGACTATTTAGCGCTCTGACGCAGTGCCAGCCGCCGAATGGCGGCTTTTTGGGTGTGCACGGTCTGCAACCGTTCAGCAGGCGTTCGTTTATGATTCGCCCGGATTCTCAAGGAGGGCGCTCCCTGCACACGGGCAGCGCTTGTATCATGTAAAGCGCTCCGTTCAACTCGGTCATCGCACAGGCATCGCTGCAGGCGCAGCCGAGGTGGATAAAAATATTTAGCAAACGATTGCGCATAGGGCTAAAAAAGCGCTAAGCGTGACCGTTAACGGGTTCATGCACAAACAAGACATTCAAACAATTGTTTCCGCAGCTCGCGAAACAGCCGATTCAATCGTCGGCGCGCGCGCGTGGAAGACGGCCGAAGACGCCAATGCGATGCACGACGTGATCTTCTGGGACATGGTCGCGAAGCGATTGCCTAACACGAACATCGCCGACCTACTGTCAATGTTCGAATAGACTGCGCCGTCGACACGGCGTATCTTGCCGCACAAATGCTTCGAAGCCATGACACGGTGTGCAGTTAGCCACGCGATCGCGGCCGTGCCCGACGTCCGTCAATTGGCGTGCGAAGCATTCCCATCACTATTGATCATCCAGCCCGATCAGCGAAAAGATCTTGACGACTGATCCTGGCTTCGGTTGATGCTCACCCTGTTGCTGAATGAAGACTTGCATTGCGCGCGTCATCTCCTGCCCTGAAAGTTTGCGATAGGCGCAGATGTTGTAGGTGACGCCGTGCTGCCGGTCTTTGATGAAATTATCTACGTTCGGCAGCTGCATGTTTTCCTCGAAAGCGTCACGCGATTTTCCACGCGAGTAGTTCTCGACGTCATCCATACCGCCTGGTATTGAAGAGGTCCACAAAAAAAGAACCTGCCGCCCGAGGGAGCGGCAGGCTGAAAGATCGAGGGGTGGGGTTCGCTTGAGAGAAGCGCCCCTCGAAAGACCGAAGCTGAGTTTAGTCGCTCGAAGCAGGCGGCGGACGCAAGCGGCGGATGGGGTCACATTCTTGACCGAACACGACATGAAATAGCGTTCATCCCGTCAGGACCGGTCAAAACGTTCGGGATTAAACGAGATCGCGCGGCCCTCGCCGACCGAGCGCCGACGCTCAATCAGGCCGCTCGGACCACTCAGTTGACCAGCATGTTTACCTTCGGTCGATGCAGGCAAACGGCCGAGAATTAAACCTGAAAATCAAAACAATACATTAACAAAAACTGGCTACTGCTCGATACGATAGTGGAAAACGCTGCCTGTCGGCCACAACAGTGGTCTTTAGCAACGGGCATCCATTCCCTTTCCAAACCAGCCCTCAACGCCTCCTATGCCACGCCCGATCGTTGCACAGATTCATCCCGACGCAGTCGCCCACAACCTCTCCCTCGTCAAGCAGCGTGCGCCTCGATCGCGGACTTGGGCCGTCGTCAAAGCCAACGCCTATGGACACGGAATCGATCGCGTGTTCCCGGCACTCGCGAAGGCCGACGGCATCGCGCTGCTCGATCTCGACGAAGCGGTCCGCGTGCGTGAGTTGGGTTGGACCAAGCCGGTTCTTCTCCTGGAAGGTGTCTTCAGGCCAGGTGACGTGCAAATCGCCCAACAGTTCGATCTTTCTGTAGCCGTGCATTGCCGTGAGCAACTCGACCTGTTGCGCCTGTCGCCGTCGCGTGAGCGCATCAACGTGCATCTGAAGATGAACTCCGGGATGAATCGCCTGGGATTCCGGCCCGATTCGTACCGCGCCGCGTGGGAGGAGGCCAGTTCAATTCCAGGCATCTCGAACATCACCTTGATGAGCCACTTCGCGAATGCCGACGATGGCGACGTGGCATGGCAGATGGATCGCTTCGATGCAGTGACTGAAGGCATACCGGGTGAACGAAGTCTCGCGAATTCAGCGGCCGTTCTGTGGCATCCCCAGGCTCATCGTGACTGGGTGCGCCCAGGCGTCGTGCTGTACGGCGGCTCGCCCACCGGTCAGTCGCGCCACATTGACGACGTAGGCTTGCGCGCCTCGATGACGCTCAAGAGCGAAGTGATCGGCGTGCAGTCATTGTCAGCGCAGGAGACCGTCGGCTATGGCCGTGCCTTCGCCGCGAATACCGACATGCGTATCGGTGTGGTGGCATGCGGCTATGCGGACGGATACCCCCGGCACGCATCGACGGGTACGCCCATCGCGGTCGACGGAATCATGACGCAAGTGGTTGGCCGCGTCTCGATGGACATGCTCACCGTCGACCTGACGCCGTGCCCGCATGCGCAGGTGGGTTCAAAGGTCGAACTATGGGGCGAGCAGGTCAAGATCGATGACGTCGCGCATGCCTCGGGGACGATTGGGTACGAACTGATGTGCGCTTTGGCAAAACGGGTGCCGGTAGAGGTGAAAGCAGCGCACTAGTGGTGCAACCAGGCATTTTTTGTGTTTACGTACTAATTGCGAGGAGCGTACGATTCGACCCACTAACCACAAAATGCGTAGGTCATGGCTTTCAGCGAACCAAGGTCTCCATTTTTCAAGTGGGTCGTGTCCTCCGCTCAGGAGCTGAGCGCCGAGAATCGGCAAATATTGCTGGCCAACCTGTTCACGCGCACTGCGTCGATCGTCTTTGCGTCGATCTGCGAAATCAGTGTTTGCGCGACCGCGTTCTATCTCCATCCAAAAGTCCTTTACGCATGCTGGGGCAGCGCCGTCGTCGTGTTGTTGATTACGCGCCTTGTCTTGATCTGGCTGTGTTGCCGGCGCAGCGCGCTGGGTCAGCCGACACCCACATCGGCATTTCTTTTCGCGAGCCTTCTATGGAGCGCGCTTTTCGGGTTCGGCACCTTCTTGTGCAATACCAGCGGAGATCAGACGCTTTTCCTGCTCGGCAACGTTTGCGCGGTGGGTGTGATCGGCGGCCTCGCTGGACGAAACGCCGGGACGCCGCGTCTCGCGCTGCTGCAGATTTCGTTCATTCTCGGGCTGTTAGGCGTGGGGGCGGCGCTTTCTCCCGGCTCCGGCAAGCTCGTGCTGCTCTTTCAGGCGCCGTTTTGCGCCGCTGGCTTCTTTACGGTTGCACTGCGTAGCAATCGTGACACCGTAGCGTTGCTGCTGGCACGCGAAAACAGCCATCGCCTTGCCCATGAGGACAGCCTCACCGGCCTGCCCAATCGCGCGCGGATCAGCGAGCTCCTGCTGGAGCGTACCGAGGCAGGCTTGTTGCGTCAGGATCAATTGTTCGCTGTTCTGCTGATCGATCTCGACGGCTTCAAGGCGATCAACGACAGCCTGGGCCATGCCGCCGGCGATCAAATCCTTCAGGAAGCGGCGGTTCGATTGCGTGAAGTATTGCCGGCCGGCGATCTCGTGGGGCGGCTGGCCGGCGACGAGTTCGTCGCCATTTCCGACGGCACGGGGCTGAACCGCGACGTACGGTTGCTGGCGGACCGGATCGTCAAGACGCTGGCGCGGCCTTTCGCACTCAGCGAGGCGCGAGTGCATATCGGTGCGAGCGTGGGCGTTTCGCTCTATCCGGAACACGCCAGGACCGGGCCGCACTTGTTGATCTGCGCGGATCGCGCCTTGTACTCGGTCAAACGCAGCGGCAAAAGCGCGTTCGCGCTCTTCGATGCCGTCAGGCACGCGTCCGACGAAAGTTTGAGCCTCCTGCGAAGCGATCTGGAAGGCGCGATGCAGTCCTTCAGCGGTTTGCGGATGGAGTATCAACCCATCGTCGATCTCAGCGATGGGACCATTTCCGGTCGCGAGGCATTGATTCGCTGGACCCACCCGACCCGCGGTGAACTCTCTCCTTCGGCATTCATCCCGACCGCCGAACGGACGGGCCTCATCCTCGCATTGGGCGAGTGGGCCTTGCTGCAATCATGCCTGGAAGCTGCAAACTGGCGTGACGGCGTGACTGTCGCGGTCAATGTCTCACCGGTGCAGTTGCGGGAGGAAACGTTTGCGTCGGCTGTGGCGGCGATCCTTCACAAGACCAGACTACCGCCGGCGCGCCTGAATATCGAGGTCACTGAAACGGTGCTGTTGAATGACGATACGGTCACCCAGCGTAACGTCGGAAAGCTTCGCGCGCTGGGAATCGGGCTCGCGCTCGATGACTTTGGCACCGGTTTTTCGACGATGTCGACCCTCATGCACTTCTCGTTCGACAAGCTCAAGATCGACAGTTCGTTCGTGAAGGAGTCCGTGCATCGGCGCGAATCCGCGGCCGTGGTTCGCGGGATTGTGGCTCTGGCACGGGAGATCGGCATACCGACCACGGCAGAAGGCATTGAGACGCAGGAACAGCTGAATTTTGTGCGCGTCTGCGGATGCACCCATGCCCAAGGCTTTCTTCTCGGGAAGCCGGTACGGGGGGATGAGATTCCACAGATCGACACCAGGCTCGCTGCGCACTCCACGGATAAGGGGTGACTGCGTGTGCGTTATCCGCATTGAATTGCGCCTCAAACCGAACGCGCAGCGCCACCCACGCCTTCAACCCCTGCGCGTGCCCGGCGTGATCCCGCGCGCGCCCCGTTCGTACCGGGTTTGCCACCCCCAAGATAGGCATCGCGCAACGCATCCAGTTCCAGCAATGCGTCCGCTTTTCCATGCGCCACCACGCGCCCGCCTTCGAGGACATACCCGGACTGCGCATACCGCAGCGCGATCGTCGCATTCTGCTCCGCCAGCAAAAAGCTCACGCCGTCGTCGCGATTGAGTGCAGCCACCGTCTCGAAGATCTCTTCGACGACTTGCGGGGCGAGGCCCATCGAAGGTTCGTCGAGCAACACCAGCGCGGGCCGCGCCATCAACGCGCGGCCGATCGCAACCATCTGCTGTTCCCCGCCGGACGTATAGCCAGCAAGCGCCTTACGACGCTCCTTGAGCCGCGGAAAGAGCCCGTAGATACGTTCAAGATCCGCCTCGAGGTCAGCTCGATCAGGCCGCCGCACAAAAGCGCCAAGCCGCAGATTCTCTTCGACGGACAAATGCGCAAAGCAACGCCGTCCTTCCAGCACCTGGACGAGCCCACGTTCGGCGAGCGTCCACGGGGCAGCGTCGGTAATCGCGTCGCCGCGATACGCAATGCGGCCCGACGTCAGTTCGCCCCGTTCGGCACGAATCAGGTTCGAGACGGCTTTCAGCGTGGTCGTTTTGCCGGCGCCATTGCCGCCCAGCAGGGCGACGATGGCGCCGGACGGTACCGTCAGAGACACGCCGCGCAATGCCGGAATGAGTTGGCTATACGTCACGGCAATGTCCTCGACCTGCAGGATCGGGGCGGCGCTCATGCTCAGAGATCCTTGCTGCAATCGCGCGGCGTAATACCCTTTTCCTTGGCGTAGGCGTTCGCCGATTTCTCGATGATCGGACGCAGCAGCGCACGATCCGCCTGGACCCAGCCGCTGATGACTTTCCATTGCTGGCCGTCCCATTGCTGGAAACGTACGGCGCCGCCGCCCTCGTGATCGGAGCACGACAGTTTCAACGGTTGAACCAGACCATACGCGCCCAATTGCTTGAGACGCGCGTCGTCGAGATTCAAATGCTCGAAACCCCAGCGCACCTGTTCGCCCGTCAGCGGTTTGTTGCCATACTTGGCCTGAGCCACGCGCAACGCTTCGACATTGAGAATGCCGTTGACGACGCCCAGGTTGTAGTACACCGTGCCGAAGCGCGCGGGGTCTTTCAGGTTGCCGTTGCCGGGTTGGATCACATACTGGTTGATCGCCTGAAGCACCGGGAAGTCGGTACCCGACGGATGCGTGGTGATCGAAATGAAGCCCTTCGCGGCATCGCCTGCCGGACGCGCATCTTCTTCCGAATTGCTCCAGATATTGCCGATGATGTGATTCGCCGGAAAGCCCACCTTCTGCGCCGACTTCAACGCGACGGGATTCATCACGCCCCAGCCACGCAGAATCACCCAGTCCGGATTGATTCGGTGGATGGTGAGCCACTGCGAGCCTTGCTCGTTACCCGGGTGCGGCACTTCGATCTGCGTGAGTTCGAAGCCGTACTTCTTGGAGAGTGCATCGAGCACGGGAATCGTCTCGCGGCCATAAGGAGAACCGTGGTAGAGCACCACGATCTTCTTACCTTTGAGCTGATTCAACCCGCCTGACTGCTGACCGATGTAATTGATGATGGCCGAGACTTCGCTATACGGGTTGAGTTGAAGCGGAAACACGTACGGAAACACCGCGCCGTCGGTGGAATCCGTGCGACCGTGATTGATCGTGACTAGCGGAATCTTGTCAGCAGTCGAGCGGTCGAGCGTGGCATAGGCGATTCCGACCGAGAGTGGATTGGTCGCTGCGGCCGGCGCGCCGTTCAAACCGCCCTTGAGCCGCTCGTAGCACTCCACGCCTTTTTCCACGACGTATTCGGTTTCGCATTCGCTCCACGTGAGCTTGACTCCATTGACGCCCCCATCGCGCTTATTGATGAGGTTCATATAGTCGATAAAGCCGCCGAAGAAGCCACTGCCGCCTGCCGCATACGGACCGACGCGGTAGCTTTGCAGCGGGAAGTACTCTTCGCCCGCGGCCTGTGCAGTGGACGTAAAGCCGGCTGTGAGCGCAAGCATCAGGCTCGCAGCAGCGGCGGCGCGCGAAAGCGGTCCGCGTCTTTTAAAAGAGTCGATGAAATTCATACTTGATAGACCTTGAGTAGATAAGCGATGGTTTAAGGAGCGATGGATAAAACCGAAGTCATGCGCGCAGCGGCCAGTCGCGCAAACGGTTCCGCGCGGTCTGGACCAGTCTGGCGAGGCCGTCCGGTTCCTTAATGAGAAAAACAATGATCAATGTGCCGAAGAGGATCTTCTGCAGGTTCTGCAACTGACCGGCTTCGATGCCCACGCTGGCAAACGCGCCCGCCGCATTCGAGAGAAGAATCGGCAACAGCACGATGAACGCCGCGCCCAGAAAATTCCCGCCGATACTGCCCATGCCGCCGATGATGATGATGAACAACACCTGAAACGACAGATTCAGATCGAAACCATGCGGCTCGACCGTACCGAGGTAGGCAAAGGCCCACAACGCGCCCGCAATGCCGATCACGAATGAACTCAGTGCGAATGCGAGCAACTTGGTGCGGCCGATCGGAATACCGATCACGCGCGCGGCGGTGTCCATGTCGCGCACGGCCATCCAGCGGCGACCGAGTTCGCTGCGTACGAGCCGGGTCGCAAGAATGAACAGGACGGTGGTAACGGCGAGTACGAGTAGATAGCGTGCGGGCGGCGTATCGATTTTCCAGCCGAACGCCGTGAGGCGCGGCGCGCTGAGTACGCCCGAGGTGTCGTCGTTGGAGAACCAGCTGACCCGCGTAAAGATCCATTCGACAAAGAACTGTGCGGCCAGTGTCGAGACGATCAGGTAGAAACCTTTAATGCGCAGACTCGGTAAACCGAACACGGCGCCGACCGCGGCAGTGATCAATCCCCCAAGCAACAGATCGACGACCAGCGGCAAGCCTGGCACCCGCACCATCAGGTTATAGGTGGTATAGGCGCCGACCGACATGAACGCGGCGGAGCCGAGCGAGAGCTGGCCCGCGTAGCCGGTGACCAGGTTCAGCCCGAGTCCCGCGAGAGACAGCACGAGGAAGGGAATCAGGATCGCGTTGAGCCAATAGTCGTTGCCGAGGAGCGGCACGGCGATGAACGCGATCAGCGTGAGAATCGCCGTGAGCCCTAGCTTAAGCTGCGGCACGCGCCGCGGGTATGGTTTGAACGTGCGTGGTGCATTCAGGGTGGCGCGTTGCGTTGACATGGGCAGCCTCACACGCGTTCAACGGCAGGTTCGCCGAATAAACCCACAGGTCGCGCGAGTAGAAATAGCATCGCGAGCAGATAGGGAAACCAGTTTTCGATCCCGCCGCCGAGCAGGCTGCCGATATAGACCTCGGCAAGCTTCTCCGATGCGCCGATTAACAAGCCGCCGACAATCGCGCCGCCGATCGACGAGAATCCACCGATGATCAGCACCGGTAGCGCCTTCAGCACAACCAGCGACAGCGAGAACTGCACGCCGAGCCGCGCGCCCCACAGCAGCCCCGCCACCAGACTGACAAAGCCGGCCAGCGCCCACACGATCGCCCACACGCGCGGCAGCCGTATACCGATGGCAAGCGCCGCGAGCGGATCGTCGGCGACGGCACGCAACGACAACCCAAGGCGCGTGCGATTGGTCAGGAGTGACAGGCCGACCACCAGCACGCCGGCGGTCGCTGCGGCAAAAACGTCGAACTGGCTGATCATGACGCCGGCCACGTTCAGCGGTTTGTCGTCGATACCCAAATCCAGACCGTGCACCTGGGCGCCCCAGAACAATTGCGCCGCGCCTTCGAGAATGAAGCTCAAGCCGAGCGTTGCCATGAACAGGACAATCGGCGGGCGGTTCACCAGAGGCCGCAGTACGAGCCGGCCGATCAACAACGCAATCAGCACCAACGCCGCCAGGGTTATGCCGAACGCGAGCACGGGGTTCACATGCCGTTCGACGAGGCTGACGTACGTGAGCGCACCGAACAGCACCATCGAACCCTGCGCGAAATTGAATACGCCTGACGCTTTGTAAATCAGCACGAAGCCGATGGCGACCATCGAATACATCACGCCTGCCAGCAAACCGCCGACGAGTACTTCGAGGAAAAATCCCATGTTGTTCAGTCTCTCAGTGACGGGTGCCGAGATAAGCGGCCAGCACATCCGGGTTGGTGCGAACGTCGGCGGGGGCGCCGTCGGCGATCTTCTTGCCGTAATCGAGCACCACCACGTGATCCGACAGGTCCATCACCACGCCGATGTCGTGCTCGATGAGTACGACAGTCACGCCGAATTGCGTGTTGGCGTCGAGTACATAGCCGGCCATCGCGCGCTTCTCGTCCGCATTCATGCCGGCCATCGGTTCGTCGAGCAGTAAGAGACGCGGCTCGGTAGCGAGGGCGCGGGCCAGTTCGACGCGCTTCTGAACGCCGTACGGCAAGATGCCGACGGCGGTATGCCGATAGCGCTGCAAGTCCAGTGCTTCGATCACGACCTCCGCATAGCGGCGTTGCACTGCTTCGTCGCTGCGCGCGCGGCCGATGTCCAACGTCTGTTCGAACCATGTGCTGCGCCGATGCAGATTGCGACCGGTGAGCACGTTGTCCAGCACGCTCATCCGGCGAAACAGGGCGATGTTCTGAAACGTGCGGGCAATGCCGCCATGCGCCGCCTGATACGGATTCATGCGCCGATAGGCGTGGCCGTCGAAATGCACGCTGCCTTGCTGCGGTTGATAGACGCCGTTGATCACGTTGAGCAGCGAGCTTTTGCCCGCGCCGTTCGGGCCAATCAGCGCGCAGATTTCACCCGAGCGCACAGCGAAGCTGATATCGGTGATCGCTTTCACGCCTTTGAACGACAGCGAGATATGGTCGAGCGAGAGCAAAGCGTTTGAGGAGGAGGTCATTGAGCGTTCTGTCATGCATCAATAAGCCGGTTGTTCCGACGCGCCGTCCGCCACATAGCGTTGCAGTGCCACGGTCTGACGTGGGTGTTCTACGCGTCGCCAGTCGCCCGTATCGGGCCACGCTCGTACATCGACACGCAATGCTTCGAATAGCGCAGCGGTTCCTTCGTCGAGCGGCGGCCCGATGACGAGCGCAGCATGGGTGCGCGAAAAACCGATCACTTCGCGTAAAGGACGGGTGATGAACCACCAGGTCAACGCACGGACAAGTGGGCCGCCCTGTCTGCGCTGTGCACGGTTGATCAAGCGGCGTCGCCATGAGCGCACGCCGGGCAAACGGTCGTCGACGAGCTGTGCTACCCGGGCGTAGGTTTCGCGCGTGCCCGCTACGAGCGTCGGCGCGAGTTCGCGTCGATCGTTGTCGCGGGTCGCGAGCGACTCCGGGAAATTCAGGCGAAAGCCGCTCAGTACCCAGGGCGTAATGAGGTAACGCGCCTGGGAGGCGGCGGCGAATGCGCGTGCGGCAAATGCTTCGTCGTCCGCGCTCAGATTCTCGGTAGTGACGAGTTGCTGTGCTTCACGTACCAGCGTCGCATGCGGTAAGCGCTGTTCGACGAATTGCCCATCGGCATCGTGGCGCACGAACGCGAATGCATCATCGAGGGGGCGGGCCGCGAATGCAAAACCGCCTTCAATCTGGACTGCCAGCGTGCGATAGTCGGTTACGGTGGGATGCGGATGCGGTGTCAGATTGCGCGGGTTGGCGTCAATGACGTGTAATCCTTCATGCGTCAGCAGGCGATCCACCTGACTGTCGTCTTCGGCAAATGCGAAGCGCGGAGCGAGATGCGTGAGCACCGAGTGCAACGCGTCACCGGCGAGTTGCGGGTCGAGCGGTATCGCGACACCACCGTTCCACTGCGCCGCCAGCGACAGGAGCAGCGCCTCCTCGCGCGGATGACTGACGAGCAACAGCGCGTCGCCTGCCACGAAGCCGCGCTGTGCGAGACCCGCGGCCAGTTGCTCGACCGCCGCGGCGACGTCTTGCCACGACAGCGCATGCCATGCGCCCAGCCGCTTGTGCCGCAATGCGATAGCGTGTGGCCGGTGCTGCGCCTGATGGCGCAGCCAGTCCGGTAGCGTCGACGGCTGTGCGTTTGTCATGACTAGGCGGCCTTAGCCTGCTGCTTGAGTTCGAGTTCGCGCACCAACGGCAGGACCCGCTTGCCGAAATACTCCACCTCTTCGATGAAATGGAGAAAGCCGGTCAGGACAAGATCCACGCCAACCGATTTCAGTTCGACGATGCGCTCGGCGATCTGCTGCGGTGTACCGATGAGATTGGTGCGGAAGCCGTCGTTGTATTGCACGAGGTCTTCGAAGCTCGATTTGGCCCAGTTGCCTTCACCTTCCGGCGAAGCCTTGCCGGCCTGTTTGACGGCGTCGCCGAAGGCATGCACGGCTTCGACGTGCGCATGCTTGATGATGTCGGCGAGCACCGCTTTGGCCTCTTCTTCGGTATCACGGGCGATCACGAAGGCATTCACGCCGATGCGTACCTTGTGATTGTTTTTGGCTGCCTTGGCCTGAATATCGTCGATTTGGGCTTTCAGGTTCTCCGGCGTATTGCCGTTGGTGAAGTACCAGTCTGAGATGCTTGCGGCGTTGTCGCGCGCGGCGCGTGAACTGCCGCCCTGGAAGATCTCCGGATGCGGCTTTTGCACCGGCTTGGGACTCAGCGTGTAATCGTTAAAGCGGTAGAAGTCGCCCTTGAAGGTGAAGTTGTCCTGCGTCCAGATGCCCTTGAGCGCCTGAATGAATTCGTTCGAGCGGCGATAGCGCTCGTCGTGTTCGAGCCAAGGCTCGCCGATCGCGGTGAATTCACCTTTGAACCAGCCACTCACAACGTTGATCGCAATGCGGCCATTCGAAATATGGTCGATCGTGGCCAGTTGTTTGGCAACCACAGCGGGGTGCCATGGGCCAGGCAGAATCGCGGCCAGCACCTTGAGTTTGGTGGTCGCGTGCAACAGGGCCTGACTGAACGACACCGATTCGTGCTGATATTCCGCACCGTATCCGGCGGTGAAGCGGATCTGGCTCAGCGCGTAT
This sequence comes from Burkholderia sp. GAS332, assembly GCA_900142905.1. NCBI lineage: Bacteria > Pseudomonadati > Pseudomonadota > Betaproteobacteria > Burkholderiales > Burkholderiaceae > Burkholderia > Burkholderia sp. GAS332. The sequence goes on from FSRV01000002.1 coordinate 4,519,376, forward strand.
TCGAAGCCCGCTTTCTCCGCGGTTTGGGCGAGCTTCTGGTTGTACTCGAGACTCCAGTCCGTGCGCTGTTCGATTGTACTGACGACCAAGCCGCCGCTGACGTTGGGCACCCAGTAGGCGAACTTGACGGCGTCGTCGTGAGAGGGGTTCTGGCTCATGATGTTCCTGATGATTGGATGAAGAGGTCTAGGCAACCAGCGTTGCGGCTTGCGGGAAAGAAGCAGGGAGTCGGCCGGCATGCAGCCAGGGAAGCGCGCGTGTCACCGCGAGGGCAATGCGCTCGTCCAGCGCCGGGTTGGAGATCGCATAGCCGCTGAAGTCTGCTTCCGACGCGTACACGCCGATGGGCAGGGTGCGAGCCTGAAAGAAGCTGAATAGCGGGCGCAGTTGATGATCGATGACAAGCGCGTGACGATCGCTGCCGCCCGTTGCGGCGAGTAGAACTGGCACGTCGACCAGCGCCTCGTGATGCACGAGATCGAACAGGTGCTTGAAGAGTCCCGTATACGACGCGCGATAAACCGGGCTGCCAACGATCAGCAGGTCGGCCGATTCAATAGCCTTGATGTGCGCCTCCAAGTCAACAGGGACCTGCGCGCGATGAACCGCACCTGCGAGGCGTGTGGCAATCTGCCCCAACTCGACGAGATGCGTGTCAATCGGCAGCGAGTCGCCGAGCACGGCAAGCAGGCGTTCGACCACGACGAGGGTGCGCGACGGCCGTTGCAATCCACCGGAGACGGCGACCACTTTCAATTTGTTGCTCATTCGAACGATCCTTTCAGGCGAAAGCGAATTAATCTGGAGTGCAGCTTATTTAGCGAATACCGTGCCATCCGGTTTCGCGCGGACAAGACGGCCTTGGCGCGAATGTGCCGTCCAACGTCGATCGCGCGCCAAGTCAAATGGCATAACCGTTTGCGGTTGTTCCTCACGCGCATATCGCGGTGGCATAGAACCATTGCAGACTGACGTATGAAGCTGACGAAGCAAGATGGCCTCAACGCTGCTGCTGGAGAAGCAGTGTTGCGTTCCGGCGATAGGTGTGCGGGCTTTCAGTATTCCGACAGGTCTGCTGCGTGGGAGGCGGAGAGTGAGGGTAGTGCTGACGCAGAGGCAGAATTTCTAGCGATGCTGCTGCGTAAGCAGCAATTCGACTTTGGTTACCACAACAAATTGCATCGAAAGTCACGGTACATGGTCAGAATACGTTTCTCAGGAAGCAGTGCTGATCGACGCAGTTCAACCTCCCTCAGCCGTCAGATGACGGTCCACGTCCGCACGCAGCGGAGTGAGTGTCCTTTTGTCCATATGAATTCGACCTACGTACTGCCGGACACGCCGGCTGCCGTGCTACCGGCTGCGGAGACAGTCTCGGTAACTGAAACGCCTTTGCAGATCGCGCAGCGGCTCGCCACTACCTTTGCGGTAACTGCTGCCGAACGCGACGCGCGGGGCGGAACGCCGAAAGCGGAGCGGGACGCATTGCGCGCCAGCGGTCTTCTTGCGATGAGTATCCCTGAGACGCACGGCGGCCTCGGGGCCACCTGGCGGCAAACGTTGGATGTGGTGCGTACGCTCGGCCGGGCCGACAGCTCGCTCGGACACGTATTCGGCTTCCACCATCTGATGCTGGCGACCGTGCGTCTGTTCGGGTCACCGGTGCAGTGGCGCGCCTGGTTCGAACAGACTGCCCGCCGCCAATGGTTCTGGGGCAATGCGCTCAATCCGCTTGATGAGCGGGCCGTGAGTCATTCGTATGCGGACTGGCGGGAGTTCAGCGGGCAGAAGAGCTTTTGTTCCGGGGCACTCGATTCCGAAATGCTGATTGCTTCCGCGCGGGACGCCGGCACCGGAACGCTGCTGGTCGCGGCAATACCAACCGGGCGTACGGGCATCTCCGTTGCGGAGGATTGGAATAACATCGGCCAGCGGCAAACGGACAGCGGCACGGTGACGCTGGAAAAGGTGCGGGTGGAGAACCACGAGATTCTGACTGAGCCCGGGCCGTTGTCGACGCCTTTTGCCTGTCTGCGCCCCTTGCTCGCGCAGTTGATCCTGACGAATGTCTATCTCAGCATCGGCGAAAGCGCGTTCAACGACGCCCGTCATTACACGCTTCATGAGGCGCGTCCGTGGCACACGTCCGGCGTGCAAACCACCGCGGCGGACCCCTATATCCTCGGTCAGTATGGCGAGTTCTGGGCGGGCCTCGAGGCAGCGAGGCTGTTGACCGACCGCGCGGCAGATCGTTTCGATGCGGCGTGGACCCGAGCGGATGCGCTGACCGACGCTGAGCGCGGCGAGGTGGCGTTGGCGGTCGCCACGGCCAAAGTTGCCGCCACGGAAATCGGGCTCACCATCTGTACCCGCATGTTCGATGTGGCGGGCGCGCGCGCGACGCATGGCGCACTGAGGCTGGACCGTCACTGGCGAAATCTGCGCACCCATACGCTTCACGATCCGCTTGCCTATAAGCTTCGAGAAATCGGCGAATGGGCTCTGACGCAACGATATCCGACGCCGAGCTTCTACTCATGAACTATTCACTCAATCACGTGTTACCGGAACGGTCCGTCATCGCGCAAACGGAAGCGCTGCCTGTGTTGACGATGCCCGACAAGCGCACGCTAACCACCTCCATTCGCGCCACTGCACAGGTCTTCTCCGACCCGCAATCGCTGGCCTTGCTCGAACGTATTCGCATGGTGGCGCCGAGCGACGCGAACGTGCTCGTGATCGGCGAGACAGGGACGGGTAAAGAGCTGGTCGCACGCCATGTACACAACCTGAGTGCTCGCAAGAACGGCCCGTTTGTGGCGGTCAATTGCGGGGCGTTCTCCGAGTCACTGGTGGAGAGCGAGTTGTTCGGCCACGAGAAAGGCGCGTTCACCGGCGCGTTCTGCGCCAAACCCGGCTGGTTCGAAGCAGCCAATGGCGGCACGCTGTTTCTCGACGAGATTGGCGATCTGCCGCTGTCAATGCAGGTCAAGCTGCTGCGCGTGCTGCAGGAACGGGAGATCGTGCGGCTCGGCTCGCGCAGGAGCATTCCGATTGATGTACGCGTTCTGGCGGCCACCAATGTGCATTTGCAGGATGCGGTGGCGGCAGGCCATTTCCGCGAGGACCTGTTTTATCGCCTGAACGTCGTGCATCTGGCTGTGCCGACGCTGCGCGATCGGCCCGGCGATATCCTGCCGCTGGCTCGCTACTTCATTGAAGAGTACCGGAACCGGCTGGGCTACGGCCCTGTCGTCATCGAGCCGCGCGCGGAGCGAAAGCTGCTGGAACATAGTTGGCCCGGCAACATCCGTGAACTTGAGAACGTCATCCACTACGCGTTGCTGGTGTGCCGCAGCGATTCACTAGGCGAGGGCGATCTGCAGATGTCGTCGTTCGGGATGCACGCCGCGCGGCGTGCGGCGACTGAACCTGTTCCATCTACACCGTTGGAAGGTCTGGAGGGGGCGCTGCGTCATCTTTTCGATCATGCGGAAGGCAACCTGTTCGAGCAGATCGAAGATACGGTGATGCGCGTGGCGTTCGACTTCTGCTACCGGAATCAGATTCAGGCGGCGAGGCTGCTGGGTATTAGCCGTAATGTGTTGCGGGCGCGGTTGATCCGGGCCAAGCAGATTTCCGCGCAGAAGTAGGCTCGACCCGGTAATGCTGGACGCGCTATATCCCTCCGCATGCGGTTAGGTGTAAGTGTGGACCGGCTGCGAGACCGGTCCACTCGATGCAACATACCGCCGCGCGAGCGGATTATTCGGCCGATCTACTGTTGCCGATCTGCCAGACAAAGGGTGGTTGAGTGCCGTTGATTTCCCAGTCGCCCACGATCCGCTCCTTGTAGATCAGCGGGTTGTGTGACGCAGCGGTGCGCGCATTTCGCCAGTGACGGTCCAATAGTTTGTTTTCGCTAATGCCCGAAGCGCCGAGCGCATTGAACAGGTCGGTGGTCGCCTGCAGAATCAAACCGGCGACGGCGACCTGTGCCTTTGCCGATTCAATTTCTGCCGCCACGTTCGCGGCCTGTTCGGCATCGCGGTCCGTGCCGAAGCGCGTTTCGTACGCTCTTTGTGATGGCTCCGCGGCACGCACGGCGGCCGCTTCTGCAGCGTACACGCGAGCCGCTATTTGCCCCACCACCTGCTGCACCTGGGCGTCTTCGCTAACGCGAGGCGCGTTGCCGTGGCTGTAGACGCGGGTACGTTTGCGTACTTCATGCGAGATGTCACGCAATGCGGCGCGTCCCGTCCCCGCGATCACGGCAATCAATACGAGTTGATAGAACGCCGTCTGGTATTTGAAGCGCGTGGAGAAGTCGATAATGTTCTCTTCGTCGACCACGGCGTTTTCGAATACAGACGTCCCACTTCCCGTGGTGCGTTGACCGAAACCATCCCAGTCGTCGCTTTGTTTGACGCCTGACTGGCGCGTGCTCACCGCCGCGATGACGTCGGCGCCGTTGTCGTCGCGCTGTGCGTAGACGTCGATCCAGTCGGCGAAGATACTGCCCGTGCTGTAGTACTTCGTTCCGTTGACGACCCACTGGTTGTCGCTGCGCGAGACACGCGTGATCACATCGCCTATCTTCACCGCGCCGACTTCGGTCCATGCATTGCCGACGATTTCGCCCGCCACGAAGCGTTGCAGCCATTTTTCCCGTGCAGCGCCGGGCAGCGCATTGATCCTGTCTTCGACGAACGCGAAGTGGCCGCGCAACGCTTGCGGCAAGCTCGAGTCGGCCTCGGCCAGTTCGATCAGGAGCTGCACGAGTTGCGGAAGTGACGCGCCGGCACCGCCGTATTCGCGCGGCACTCTGATAGCGCCGAACCCGGCTTCCTTCAACCAGACGACCTGCTCGTACGGCAGTGCACGAGTGCGTTCGCGTTCGAGCGCGCCTTCTGCGATCCGGTTGAAGATCGGCCTGAACCTGGTGGCCAACTGGTCATAGTCGGTGCCGTATGAAAGTGGCAATGTTTCAAGCTGGTTTTGTGATGTCATGCGCCTGCTCTCGAGTCGATAGGGGGAGTAAGGCAGAGCAAATGGAGCTCTTGACCGTATGGACTACAGAGCAGGAGTCATGCCATCGAAGCAGGGGTCCTGCTCTACTGCACGATAGGTGGAAAGGGGATGTCAAGCCTGCTGGACTGAGAGCATTGTGCTGATGCGCTGCTTGCCTGAAAGCAGCTTGAAGACGATGCGTTGTCAACTAACGCGAGCAATGTCGTTGATCAACTTTTGCATTGAAAGCTAATCGTAATTATATGGTGCGACAAGCATTGGCGAGTTGATTCAGAATTAACCGGTCTATGGTCGGCCATTTGATGGCGGCCAATAGCGCCGACTTATCTCCACTAGCGCACGCATCACGATGCGATACCGAGGTCGACATGGAACTCACATGGCAATTCCAGCTAAGGATCACCGTCTCGCCCACACTCGCCGGCGATCTGCGCGCAGACCCGCAGGGTGTTTCGCATGCCGCGCTTCATGATCTGCTACGCCGGCACAACGCGACCTTGAAGTGTCAGTTCGACGCTTTCGCGGACTACGTGAACGAAGCGGAAAAGCAGGGAACGGAAAACTATCCGCTTTATCAGTGGACCCGGCAGACAATCGAGAACCCGGAGAAGAAAGCAAAGTACTTGCAGTCGTTCACGGTCTATGTGAATGGCGACGAGATATACGGCAAGGAAATCGCCGACGTGATGGAAGCTGAATTGCAGGCACTCGTCAGTGACGATGGCATTAAAAACGTCGCCAGGTTCGATACCAATCCGTCGAATAATCCGCAGCCGCCCAAGCCCTAACCCTTATCCGTAGTCCGCCTGTTTTTCTCCACGACACTCGCATGTAATAAACGGTAATTATCGTCTCGGCACCGCTTGCGCTTAAGCGCGGTGGTCGCCGACGCGCGATCGCGTCCGTCATTCATTTCCACGGAGACACTCATGCCGACTTCGGCATTCCGGCTTTTTGCGCTCGTCGGCGCGATTGCAGTGACAGCGCTGCTTGGCGCGTGCGGCGACGGTCTGTCGTCGCCTTCGCCGGTGCCCGCTGCAGCGGTCAAGGCAGCATGCGGCAACGCCACTGTCGCCAATGCGCGCATGAGTTGCCCGCCGGGTTTCGTCCCGCCCGCTTCCTGAGCTCGGAATTCAAACTAGGTCCATCGCATGGTCACCAAAACGCGTCGAGATTTTCTGAAGCTGTCCGCCGGACTGGCGGGCGCGACAGCCGCCACCACCCTGTTTCCCGAATCGATTCGCAAAGCGCTGGCAATCGAGCCGACTTCCGTGACGGGGACGATTCAGGACGTGCAGCACATTGTTGTCTTCATGCAGGAGAACCGCTCGTTCGACCACTATCTCGGTCACCTGAGCGGCGTGCGCGGTTATAACGACCGCTTTCCCGTGACGCTGCCGAACGGCCAGCCGGTGTGGTTCCAACCGCGTCAGGAGGATCAGACAAAGGTGATCGCGCCGTTCCGCTACGACACGACCAATCCGAGCGTCAACGCGCAATGTATCGGCGGTCTGCCGCACACGTGGGCCACCACGCACGGTGCGATCGACAGCGGCCGCGCGGACAAGTGGGCCGTGCAGAAGAGCAATATGACGATGGGCTATCACATGCGTGAGGACATTCCGTTCCATTACGCGCTCGCGGATGCCTTCACCGTATGCGACAACTACTTCTGTTCGATCCCGGGCAACACGCACCCGAACCGCATGTATCTGATGACGGGCATGGTTGACCCGCTTGCCACCGGTGGTGGCCCGCTACTCGACAACACCGATTACATCGACAACCAGTTCGACACCATCAAGCTGCAGCCCTTCAACTGGACCACGTATCCCGAGCGGCTCGAGACGGCCGGCATCTCGTGGCAGATCTACCAGCAGGGCACCGGCTTCGACAATTTCAGCGGCAACTACGGCACGAACATGCTGGCCTCGTTCCAGAACTTCGTGAATGCACCGGCTGGTTCGTCGCTGCAGAACCGGGGTATGAGTACACGCACGCTGACGCAGTTGAAGACTGACGTACAGGCCAATGCATTGCCGCAAGTGTCGTGGTTGCTGCCGCCTGCTGCGTATTCGGAGCATCCGAAGTTCACGCCGCTCTACGGCGCCAATTACATCTCGACGATTCTCGATGCGCTGACGTCGAATCCCGATGTGTGGAGCAAGACGGTCCTGTTCATCATGTATGACGAGAACGACGGTTTCTTCGACCACGTGGTGCCGCCGCAAGCGCCCACGGTGCCGGGCTCGGGCATGAGTACCGTGGACATCTCGCTCGAGCGGCATAACGTGGTGACCGCGACGCAAGCCGGTACCTATACCGCCGACAATCTGCCGTACGGCCTCGGCCCGCGTGTGCCGATGACCGTGGTGTCGCCGTGGTCGAAGGGCGGCTTCGTCTGCTCGCAGGTGTTCGATCACACGTCGGTGCTGCAATTCATCGAGAAGCGTTTCGGCGTGATGGAAACCAATATCTCGCCATGGCGCCGTGCGATCTGCGGCGATCTGACTTCAGCGCTCGACTTTTCGAAGTCGGACGCCACCGTGCCGTCGCTGCCGAGTACGCAAACCTACGTTGCGCAGGCCGATATGCAATGCGCGCGGTCCACGGCGCAGGCCGCGCCGGCCAGTACCGCGCAGCAACTGGTGACGGCGCAGGAGCTCGGCACGCGGCCCGCGCGTGCGTTGCCGTACGAGTTGCATGTGAACGGGCAGGTGCAGTCGCAAGGCTATGCGCTGACGTTCGCGAACACCGGCACGCAGGGCGCGCATTTCTGGGTGTACACCGGTGACCCGACCGCGATGCCGCGCCGCTACACCGTCGAGGCCGGCAAGCAATTGACCGATACGTGGGCATTCGACGCGAACGGCAATTACATGGTGAACGTCTACGGCCCGAACGGTTATTTCCGGCGCTTCGCGGGTTCGTCCACGGCGGATGCCGCCGCCAGGCCGGATGTCGTGACCTGTTACGACGTGGCCAACGGCAACGTCTACGTCACGCTGTCCAACGCGGGGAGCACGCCGCTCACGGTCACCGCGGCCGACGTCGCGTATGGTCAGGCGCCGCTCACGGTGACGGTGCCGGCGGGCAAGAGCGTCGAGGCGCATTGGGACCTGTCGTGCAGCAGTCAGTGGTATGACTTTCAATTGACTGTCGCGGGTAATGCGAGCTGGTTAAGGCGCATTGCGGGTCATGTGGAAACGGGGCAAACCAGCATGACCGATCCGGCGGCCACTGCGCCGGTGACGAAGGCGATTTAAGCGTGCGGATTCGACGTTTCTTTCAAATTCATTTCGGCGTCCGTGCTAACTGGTAAATCAATTTTACATTTGGCGACAACGCGCCGAGTTCGTGAGAGGATGGCAGTTCACTTTTTCTCGCGGAGGGCGAAATGGGACTCTTGGATGAAGTAGGCAAGATCGCTGGCGCAGTAGCTGCCGTTGAGGCGGCAGAAAAAGTCGATCCGGACGCAGGTCTGCTAACGAAGGGTGTGGCAGCAGTGGCGGGCTTTGAAGGGGCCGGTGCATTGGAGGGGTTGGTCGAGAAGAAAGACGGCGAGAAGCAGGACGACGCCGACAATACTCAAGCCACCGACGATACGAATCCTCAGACGTGATTTCGCGCTGTTAGCGAACCAGTCCAGAACGGGCCAACCCTTAGCGGGGTTGGCCCGTTTTGTTATGGTGAGCCGGCATTGGAGCCCGCAACAATTCGCGCGGCTCTGCAGCTTCATCACCGCGACATGTGAACATCTGAAATTGAGGACGATTCTGTGACCATTTCTGCAACGCGCCGGCGCTTGGCCCTTGGGTTGCCCATGCTCTTTAGTCTTGGCGGTACACCCGCACTGGCCGCAAATGCATCCCCATTGGCCGACATCGAGCGCCGCAATGGCGGACGCCTTGGCGTGTTCGCTATCGATACCGGTTCGGGCCGAACCTTGGCTCATCGCGCTGACGAGCGCTTTCTGATGTGCAGCACCTTTAAAGGACTGCTCGCCGCTCAGGTGCTATCCCGCGTGGATGCCGGTAAGGAGGATCCTGCCCGTCTTGTGCGCTACACCGAGAAGGACCTCGTCTTTACGTCGCCTGTGACGAAGGCGCATGTCGCACAAGGCGCGATGTCGGTCGGCGCGTTGTGCCAGGCCATCGTCGAAGTGAGCGACAACACGGCGGCCGTGTTGTTGATGAGAGGTGCCGGTGGTCCCGCCGGTTTGACTCAATTCGTTCGCAGTCTCGGCGATACGGTGACTCGCTCCGATCGATACGAACCCGAGTCGAACAAATATAGCGGTGTGCTCGATACCACGACGCCTCGATCGATCACGAAGTCGGCGAGCCAAATTCTCTTGGGGAACGTTCTCAGTCCCCAATCGCGTGCGCAACTGGAAAACTGGATGATTGCGTGCACACCCGGTTTGAACCGGCTCCGCGCGGCGTTACCGCCGGATTGGATCGCGGGTGACAGACCCGGAACCAGCGTGGAAGAAGAAACCAACAACTACGCGATTGTTCGCCCACCGGGACGCGCTCCGCTTCTCATCGCAGCCTATTACGATGCGCCGGCGCTTGCCATGCCCGCTCGGGAGGCCGTGTTGCGGGAGGTCGGTGCTGCATTCGTGAAGTGGGCTTCGGATCGGACATGATGATGGTGAGCCAGCGTAACTCGCGGATTGACGTGATCCGGGGCATCTCGATTCTTCTTGTCCTGTTTCATCACTTCAACATCGCGTACCGTCTGAACGACACATTCCTGGCGACCGTATTCGGATGGGAAGCGGTGCGCGCTGTCGCGCGAAACGGTAACTATGGGGTGACGATGTTCTTCGTCATCTCGGGCTATCTGATTACGTCGAACGCCGATCGACGGTGGTCCGGCCTCAGCGGCGTCAATGCGCGGGCATTCTATCGATTGCGGATCGCGCGCATCGTCCCGTGCCTGCTGTTGCTGCTCGGCACGGTCAATCTGCTCGCGCTGGCGGGCGTCGCCATCTTCCAGAATCACACGCCGGGCGGCACACCGGTTTCTTTCTCGCTCGTCAATCTGGCGTCGCTGACCTTCTGGATGAATGTGCTCGTCGGCACGTATGGGTGGGTCAACTACCCATTGGGTGTGCTGTGGTCTTTGTCGGTGGAGGAGGTGTTCTACCTGTTCTTCCCGATCCTCTGTCTCGCCGTGCGGCGCGAGTCGCGCCTGCTTGTCTTCTGGGCCGTAATCATCGTGATCGGCCCGGTTTATCGCTTGACCCACCAGGGTGACGAAGGCGGCTTTCTCTACGCTTATTTTGCTTCGTTCGACGGCATCGCTATCGGCTGCTGCACGGCCTTGCTCACGAAACGGATCGCGCTGCGCGGTCGCGCGGCAAAGCTCGTGCAATGCGTTGTGGTGGCGGCTATGGCGTTCCTGTACCTGGCTGGGCCTATTGCGGAAACCAACGTCCTCGGTGTGACGGGGATGGCTTTGGGAACCGCTGTGTTGCTGCTGGGCGCTTACAGTCGACCGGCCACGCCTGCCATTGGAGGCGTCCGGGTCCTGCTGGGCTTTGAGTGGTTCGGGCGTCTCAGCTATGAGCTTTACCTGTTCCATCTCATTGTGCTTGGCGCGATGCGAACACTGTGGCCGCCGCGCGTTGTGACTGGCGATTTTAAACTGCTGCTATTGGTGGAGTTTTTCGTGCTGTCGGCCGCGTTGAGTGCCGGGATCGCCCGACTTTTTGCCGAGCCGTTAAACCGCAGGATCAGAGATTGGCGCATGGCTGCGTAGCTGCCGCCGGCATCGCTGGCCCATCGTCAGCCCGCTGACGGCTGACGGCTGACGGCTGACGGCCGAAGCGACCAACGGACCAAGTGACGCGTTGCGCTCTTATCCTGCCGTCGTCGCGCGCGACCGATCCGCGCTCACGGCGCTAACGTGCTTTGCCCCGAGCACTCTTCCTGGCGGTCGCGGTGCGCGGCGCATCCTTAGCCGGCAAGGCGCCGCCGCCGTTCATCTGCTCCATCCACGACAAAGCGTCGACGTACGACAGGAACTGCTGGAGATAGCCCGGCGACAGCTCGCGCATCAGCGAGAGCGACCGATGCACGAGGCTGCTCGAGTTGAGCGGACCGGCATTACCCGGCGCTTTCTTCAGCGACTGCCGCAACTGCTTCTCGGACCGGACCTTGGACCAGGTTTCCCTGAAATATTCGAGCGCCTCCAGTTCCGGATATGAGGGGCGCCGGGGCGCGGGGTTGCCGGCTGCGGGGCTGCTTCCGTCCGCGGGCGCATGGCTGGCGATGTAGTCGATCAGTCCGGCTAGCTCTCCGCGAGCGGGTTCGCTGGATGATGCCGCGGTGCCAGAGCCAGAGCCAGAGCCGACAGCCTTGGATGCGGCGCGCTCCAGATCGTCCGCATAGGCCTCGATCAGTTTGGACAGCCTGTCGTCCAGAAGACGCCGCGCCTCGCCGCTGTGGCCGGCTGCCCGCCGATCCAGCGCCTCGATGAAATGAAAGCGGATGGGATCGAACCGATCGGCGCCGCGCTCGCGCCACGCGTCGAGCGTTGCCCGGGCGCCGCCTGGCACATCGCCAGCGCCACTGCTCGCGCCAGTCACACTACTCACGGGGTTTCACCGTTGCAGTCGAAGGCCTCGGGACCGGCGCTATTTCCACGCGCCGGTTCTTAGCCCGACCCTGGTCGTCGGCATTCGAGCTGACGGGCTGCTGGGAGCCGAACGCGGCCGCAAATACGGACGAGGAGGGAACCCCTTCATCGATCAACGCACGGGTCACCGTCAACGCGCGCTGGGCCGACAGCTCCCAGTTATCGGCAAAGCGCCGGTTAGCCTCCCGCACCTGCCGGTCGTCGGTAAAGCCGCTCACCATCAGGATCTGGTCATTGGCCCGCAGGTAAGCGGACAGCGGCCCCGCCAGGCTTTTCAGAACGTCGCGGCCTTCGGGCTGCAATTGATCGGAGTTCAGCGCGAACAACACGTTGCCGTTGATGCCGATGCGCCCGTTGACCAGCGTCACCCGGCCCGCCGCCAGCGGTCCCGCTAGCGCCTGCTCCAGCGTCTTGCGGCGCTGGGTTTCCATCTGACGCTGCTTGACCTCCTGTTCCAGCCGGGTCGAGAGTTCCAGTTGCACGCCGATGACGCTCACCAGGATCAGTACGAAGGCGCCCAGCAGCACCGACATCAGATCGCCGAAGACGGGCCATATGGGCGCCGCGGTCTCCACGCCGCCGTCGATTTCCTCGCTCATGCCGCTTCAGCTCCGGCGACCGACCGCTTGCCCGCGAGCTGTTGCAGGTCTTCGACAATCTGCTTCTGCGACATCATGCTCAGGTCGATGACTTCTCTTGCCTGGGCGACGTAATAGGCCAACTGTTCGTCGCTGCGCGCAAGGGACTTGTCCAGCGCGGCTTCGATACGTTGCAGGTGCGCGACCAGTGTGGTGTTCGACTCGCCGAACGACTGAACCGCCGCGCCGAATGCTTCACCCAGGCTCGCCACTTCGACGGCGCTGCCGGTGACCTGCGCAGCCACCGCGCCCAGCTTCCCGGTCTCAAGCTCGACCTTATCGGTGAAACGGGTGCCGACACGATCCAGCAGATCCGCTGACGTGGCGACCAGCGCGTCGACGGCCGAGCGTTGCTCGGTGGAGGCATGGTTCACGGCATCGAGCAGGGTTTCCAGCGTGGCCAGCAGGCGGCTGCGTTCCTCCAGCATCGCGGTGTCGCGAACCATGCTGTCGGAGAGCTTCTGACGCAGTTCGGCGACGACTTCCGCCGCGGCCTTGGGGGCTTCCGACGCGGCTTGCACGAGTTGGCCGATCTCGGCGATCGTGCTGCTCGCGTGCGCTTGTGTCTGGGCTGAGATGTCGCGCGCGGTTTGCGCCAGCGTGTCGCAAATCTCCTGTTGACGGCTCGCGGTGCGTGTGCCCGCTTGCTCCCACTCCTCGCTCAACTTGCTGGCCATGGAGCCGAGTGTCTCGGTCCAGGCCGCCAGCCGTTGCTGATCCCGCGCGGCCAGTTCCGCCTGCAGGTCCGCTGCGGCCTTGGGCGCTTCCGCCGCCGCCTGGACGAGTCGGTCGATTTCGGCGACCGTATTGCTCGCATGTGCCTGTGTCTGGGCCGAGATGTCGCGGGCGGTTTGTTCCAGCATGGCGCAGAGTTCCTGCTGCCGGCTCGCGGTGCGCGTGCCCGCCTGCTCCCACTCTTTGCTCAACGTAGCGGCCATGGAACCGAGCGTCTCGGTCCAGGCCGCCAATCGTTGCTGGTCCCGCGCAGCGAATTCCACCTGCAGGTCCGCTGCAGCCTTGGGCGCTTCCGCGGCCGCCTGGACGAGCCGGTCGATCTCGGCGACCGTGTTGCTCGCATGGGCTTGTGTCTGGGCCGAGATGTCGCGGGCGGTCTGCGCGAGCACGTCGCAGATTTCCTGCTGCCGGCTCGCGGTGCGTGTGCCCGCCTGGTCCCACTCCTGGCTCAACTTGGTGGCCATGGAACCGAGCGTCTCGGTCCAGACCGCCAGCCGTTGCTCGTCTCGCGAGGCCAAGTCCGCCTGCAAGTCCGTATGCGACTGCCCCACGGTGCGTAGCAACGACGCCGAGTGCTGTTCGAAGGTCGCTGCTGCTACCGCCAACGCTTGCTGATTGTGGCCCGCCAGCTTCTCGCCGACCTGCTCTTGCCGCGACAGTGCCTCGTTCCATGCTGCCGACACGCCGTCAGCCGTTGCGTCCAGGCGCGCTGAGACGCCTTCCAGCAGACCGGCCGAGCGTTGCTCGAAGGTCTCGGTGAAGCGATCCAGCGACGTGCTCAGGTGCTGAGTGACCGCCTCGCTCGATCGCTGGTGTCCTTCCAGTGCTTTGTTCCAGATGCCCGCGACGGTGGTGGTGGCCGCTTCGAATCCGCTCGAGAGCCCATCCAGTTGCCGCTGCACGGCTTGCGTGACGGTGTCGTGCAGCGAGGCCGTCTCGCGCGCGAGACCTGCCATCGTGGCCGCCATGACCGGCTGCAGCGCCGCGCTGGCGGCGCGGGTGCTTTCAGCGACGCTCTCCTTCAACGACTGCTCCACGGACGAAGCGAGGCGCGTGTAGGCGGCCTCGGCCTTGCCGTGGAAGGCGTCCTGGCTGGCGATCTGCCGCTCGTTCAAGGCGAGGCTCTGTTGCTCGATGGTCGCCATCATCGTCTGTAGACGATCGACCAGGGTAGGCATCACTTCGGCCTGCCGTTGCAGGAGCTTGAAGCTTTCCTCGCGCTGATGGGTCTGCGAGTAGATGCGCAAGGTCGTCGCGATTTTCACGTCGAGTGTCTGCGCGGCATCGATCCGCTCGCGCCGGCACAACGCGGAAAGCAGCCCGAGCATCGCCGAGGTGGCCACGCCCGCAATCGACGTGCCGAACGCGAAGCCCAGCCCCTTGACCGGTGCGGCGAGTGAATCGCGGATAGCCTGCAGGTCCGTCGCGCTTTCCAGCGCCATGCCAGTGCCGCGCAGGGTCGCCACCATGCCGAGGAGCGTGCCGAGCATGCCCAGCAACACGAGCAAGCCGACCAGATACGGCGTCAGCGCGGGGCCCGGCAAGGCCACACGCTCACCCTCGACGCGCAGGCGCACCGCATTGCGCAGGCTGGGATGCAACGGGTCGAGCCAGGTGCCGAGGCCAGGCGGCGGCCCGGACAGGCCCGCGACCGCACGGGCCAGCGTCGAAGTGGCCTGGCTGTAGCGTCGAAGTTCGAGCGCACCCGCCACGTAGCTGATGCCAATCAACATCGTGACCGCCAACGCCAGTGTGTTCGAGCCGACATAGCCGGCACCGATCCAGCACACCGCGGCCAGACCTACCAGAAAAACAACGAGATTGAGATATCTGGACATAGTGTCCCAGTTAGCGGGTACGAAGGGCTGCGAGCAACCCTTCGACCGGTTGTAAACGAACATCCAGTTCGGCAAGCAACACGCTCTGCATATCCTTGCGGAACGTGTTCAGCCATGCGCCAGGCGTGGCCGGCGCAGCCGTTGCGGCGTCCTCCGAGGCTTCGGCGTCGGCCAGTGTCTGCTGCTCCGCGTGGCGCAAACGCTCGAAGTGCCCTGCGAGCAACCCGGGCACGGCGGCCAGCAGACTCCGCTCGCGCTCGCTGAGCGCTCGCTCCATGACCGCGTCCACCACCGCGAGCCGGGCCATGGCGGGCGTTCTGGCGGCCAACATGGCCCGCAGGCGGCCGCGCAGGGTGCCGATGCCCGTCTCCATCGACTGCTGGATGGAGAGGTAGCGCTGACGAAACACCGCGTAATCGACCGGCGCATCCACGGGGGCGCCTTGGGGAAGCACGTGCGACGCGGGTCCGCGACGCCTCGCGGCGGCAAACACGCTATCGCCGACGATGGCATTCGCCAACGACGTGCGCACGCGGGCGCACTCGCTCTCTTCAGCTTCGCCGAAGGCTCGCGCGCCGGCGGCGACGGCGGGTGGATTGCCGTTCAACGCGGAGGACAACGCGATCGCGTCGGTCCAGCCGAGCCATTGGCTTAGCCGGTCCGACAGCGATTGGCCGGATTCGGGCACATCGACGTCCGTCAGGCGCGCAAGTAAGCGAATAAGCGCCGGGCCACTGAAAGCTGTGCGCTGTGGGGCTTGCACCATACCACCAGAGTCAAAAAAGTCAGCAGTTTACACGTCGGCGGGGGTGGGGATGCAGCCCCTTAATGACTGGGACGGCCGAAAGTGGGATTTCAGCGCACCCGACAAGCCGCTCGCGATGCCGCGATTGTGGTCGCCAGTCCGGTTTTTGCCCGGCTACTTGGGCGGTTTTAACGTCATCCATCGTTTGAGCGATCAAGGCGGTCGGGCGGTGCGATGTGCGGCAGCGAGGCCACACCGACGCGGCGCGGCCGGTCCCGAAAGCGGCTGTGCGGCGTCTCCCACTCCGGCCGTTTCATCTCGCTGTCATTGCTTCACGACTAGGATGCCCCATCACTTCTGTCGCGCCCTAGTTCGGCACGGCACTCACGGCCCACATAGGACCGTGCGCCCGCCGTCCGCGTGGGTGACCTTCCACCCTCATATAAAAACACCCGACATGTCGAACAAGAAAATTGCTAAGGATCTGCTGAACGAGCAGGGCGCGACCATCGTCTCGCGCCGTGGGTTTTTGAAGTTTGCCGGCGCATCCAGCCTCGCGACGGCCGCGGGCACACTCGCGTCGGCGGCGCGGGCCGCGAACAGCGCGCCCGACGGCACGCCGGAGCAGATCCACCTGACCTGGGGCAACGATCCGACGAGCGAGGTCACCGTGTCGTGGGCGTCGCCGGCGCAGGCGGTCAACCCACAAGTGCGCATCAGCAGTGCGGGCGAGGCGAGCGCGACCGTGCACGGTGTCCAAAGCACTTATACAGATGGCATCAACGGCGAGGTCGTGTTCACCTATCACGCGCGGCTGCGCGGCCTGAAGGCCGATACGAGTTACGAGTACGCGGTGAGCGCCGACAACGACAGCAATGCCGGTCAGCCCTTTACCGCGAGCTTCCGCACCGCGCCCCGCGGCCGTGCGCCATTCCGCTGGACGAGCTACGGCGATCTCGCGACGCCGAATACCGGCTGGGTCCTGTCTTCACCGCAGAGCCGTTTCGCGGTTCAGGCCGTCGAACGATTCCAGCCGCTGTTCCACTTGCTGAATGGCGACCTCTGCTACGCCAATCTGAACCCGACCCACCAGCCGGACGTGTGGCGCGATTTCGGCAACAACTGCCAGACCTCGGCGTCGAACCGGCCATGGATGCCGTGTCCGGGCAATCACGAGCTCGAATTCCACAACGGCGAACAAGGCCTCGCCTCGTATCTGTCGCGCTACACGCTGCCGGAGAATCACACGCGCTTTCAGGGCCGCTGGTACAGCTTCCGCGTGAGCTCGGTGCTCTTCATTTCGCTCGATGCGGATGACGTGGTCTATCAGGATGCGGCTGCATTCGTCGCGGGCCCGAGTCCCCTGGTGCCGGTGGCGAGTACCGGCAATCCGCCGATTCAGCCCGGCACCTCGCTCTACGTGCGCGGCTATAGCGAGGGCGAGCAGACCCGCTGGCTCGAGAACACGTTGCGCCGGGCGGCGGAAGACCACGAAGTCGACTGGATCATCGTGCAGATGCATCAGGACGCGCTGAGTTCATCCAAAACCGGCAACGGTTCCGACAAGGGCATCCGCGAAGCCTGGCTGCCGCTGTTCGACCGCTACGGCGTCGATCTGGTGTTGTGCGGGCATGACCATGACTACGAGCGCAGCTATCCCGTGCGTGGTTGCAATCACAACAAAGGCACCGATATCGCCACGGGACGGGTGGTCGATACGTTGCAGCCGCGGCCGGTGATGTCGGCGGTGTCGTCGGGTGCGTCGACGTTCGACACCCGGCACGGCACCATTCACCTGATTCTCGGCGGCGGCGGGACCAGTGCGCCGCTCGATGTGTATGGGGTGGATGCCGGTACCGGCTTGCCGCAGGCGCGTATTTTCACGCGGCCTAATCGTCCGGTTGCCGGGACGACCGCGGGTACGTTTGTGCGTGCCAGCGCGGATGCCGTTGAAGATGCAATCTGGTCGGCGCAACGGGATACCGGCACGGGCTACGGCATCGCGGTGTTCGATCACGATCCGGGACAGCCGGGTGGCGAAACCACGATTACTATGAACTACTATCACGCGCCGGGGGCTGACCAGACCCCGACGCCGAACTATGAGTTGTTCGAAACGATTGAGTTGAAGAAGACGCGGCGGGGGTAATCTCCGCGCTATTTCGCGCGTCGTGTCTTGAAGCCCGGCAGAGTCCGGGCGTCGGGGCTGCCTGCAAGGTGGACCGCTTGCTCGACGGCGGCCTTGAACTGCGAATCGCTCGTCCACATCGGAATGCGTGTGCGAAAAAAGTCCGCCCACTGAAATTCGGCGAAGGGTTCGGGCGTCTTCAGATAGCCCCCTGCGTCTCGCACGAACGCTGAAATGCTGCGGTACGGGTCGTTGGTGAGGGCGGAGACCTCATCGGGAATCGAGGAAATGGCGCGCAGGATGCCGCGTTCATCGTAGGGATGCACCCAGCGTTTTGCAATCACCGTGTCCCAGAACTTCTCGTCCGGCAACTGCGACAGGTCGTCCACGACCGTGGCGTAGGCCTTTTTGATGCCACCATCCCACAGCGCACGCGCGAGGTGGTGGTGGTCGATGACGTAGTGCCTGTCGCGCTTGCCAATGACGGTTGGAATCGGCGCGGCTTTCAGGAAGTCTTTCAAAGACTTTGCGTCCATGGCCAACAGGCGTTTTCGTTTTGCATCGACTTCCAGCATGCCCACCGTTGCCTGAAGGGGGCGCAGTTGTTCAATGTCGATACTCGTTATCGTTGCCATAAGGTGACCCTCCGTATCTGGACTGGAGCATTCTACTGCTGCGCTTGCGTTCGAACGTCGCGGCGTTGCCGGGAGTCGATGTGATGCACTCAGCGCCACGATCCTATCGTTCACACTGGGTCGACGGCCCACGCTGGACGCACTCAGGCAGAAGCGGTAGGCTGTCAGTGCTGGTGACTCTGTTTGGCTATGCTGGTCTTAAACGACAACGTGGAGCCTGCACATGGACGTGAGCACGGAAACGCTGGTGGAACTGCTGCGGGAAGTGGAAGCCGACGACCCGATCGACTATGCGGACCTTCCCTTTGGAGAGCAGGAACTCAGGCGCCTTGTCATGAGTTCGCTTGTCGAGCGTCATCACCTGGTCGAAGCCGGCAACATGTCGGTCTCCGATATCCACGCGCTGTATTTGCTGAGTACCGCCAAGCTTGTTCTCGAGAACACGGTGCTTCACGCAAGACTGCTTCTGCTCCAGGGGCAGCAGGTCGACGTACAGTCACTACTGGCTCCGTTTACCCTCAAAGGCAAACCTTAGCAGCAAGCATCACTTCTCAAGTTCCGCAAATAGCCAATCCTGGAAGCTATGCAGCTTCGGCAATTCAGCGCGCGATTTCAGCAGGTTGAGCGTATAGCCGCGCACAGGGAGTCCTTCAAAGCCGAACGGTGCGACCAGCCGGCCCGTTTCCAGTTCGCGCTGTGCCAGAAGCAGGCTTTCAAGGCAGACACCCAACCCGTCGACCGCCGCGCTGATCGCCATGAACGAGCGATCGAAGCGCGGACCGCGTTCGATGTCGAGCCGTGTTTTGCGATGCAAGCGCATCCAGTCACGCCAGTTCACGAGGCACCCCTCGCTATGAATCAGCGAATGGTGCTGCAAATCCGCGACGTTTTGCAGGGGATGCTCGCCCACCATGAGCGCGGGCGAGCATAGCGGCACGATCGTCTCAGGTGGCAATTCGAGCACCATCGTGCCGGCCGGTTGCAGCTTTCTTGGACCGTAGCGGATGTCGATATCCACCGCTTCCGAAATCAGATTGGCCGCCTCTGACGACGCATTCAAGCGCACGTCGATATCCGGATGCGCCGCGCTGAAACGCGCGATGCGCGGCATCAGCCACTGAGTCGCAAAGCTGGGCGTGCAATGGATCGTGAGGATGTCGCTCTTGGCGGCGCGCCCGATCTCGCGGGTGGCGGAATCGATCCGCGCGAACGCCGCGGTGATTTCCTCAGCGTATTGCCGCCCTGAGTCCGTCAGGATCACCGTGCGGTGCAGCCGATGGAACAGACGAATGCTCAATTGCTCTTCCAGCAGCTTGATTTGATGGCTGATGGCCGAGGGCGTGACAAACAGTTCGTCTGCTGCGAGCGCAAACGACGAGAGCCGCGCGGCGGCCTCGAATGCCTGTATCGACTTGAAGGTGACGCGATTGTGCATGGCAGCATCAAGGTGAATTGGATTCATCCATTGCCCATCTTAATTCGTTTGAGCGCGTGTGAGCACGAGATTACGCTTGAGTCACTGGGATCGGCACCACAGCGGCCCCTGCAAAGCGACACATCAGGAGACAAACAGTGACCACCAGCGAAACCGCGCCGTACGCCACACTTGCGGAGCACGCCTACCAGATCCGCCGTAACGCGCTACGCATGGGCGAAGTGCAAGGGCAGGGTTATATCGGCCAGGCGCTCGACATCGCCGACGTGCTGGCCGTTGCCTACTTCCGCGCCATGCGCTATCGCGCCGACGACCCCGAATGGGAAGGCCGCGACCGCTTCCTGCTCTCGAACGGCCACTACGCGATCGCCCTGTATGCCGCGCTGATCGAGGCCGGCATCATCGCCGACGAAGAACTGGAAACCTACGGCAGCGACGACAGCCGTCTGCCGATGTCCGGCATGGCGAGCTATACGCCCGGCATGGAGATGTCCGGCGGCTCGCTGGGCCAGGGGCTGACCATTGCGGTCGGCCGCTGCCTGGGTCTGAAGCGCAAAGGCTCGGACGCCCGCGTCTACACACTGTTCTCCGACGGCGAACTCGATGAGGGTGCGGTCTGGGAAGGTCTGATGTCGGCCGCCCACTGGAAGCTCGACAACCTGATCGCGATGGTCGACGTCAACAACCAGCAGGCCGACGGCCCGTCGTCGAGCGTGATGGCATTCGAGCCGCTGGTCGACAAGCTGCTGGCGTTCGGCTGGTTCGTGCAGCGCGTGGACGGCAACGATCTCGCCGCCGTCGTCGCCGCGTTCGATGCGGCCCGTGCACATCCGGAAGCGCAACCACGGATCATCGTCTGCGATACGCGGATGGGGTGTGGCGTGCCGTTCCTCGAAGCGCGCGAGAAAAACCACTTTATTCGCGTCGATGCGCACGAGTGGCAACTCGCGCTGCAGGCGCTGGAAGCCGGGAGAACCGTATGAGCGCCGCCGTACCGATACCGCGTTTAAAGACCTCGGCGATGATCGCCTCGATTGCCGGAGAAGGGCAGATCACGCGTTCCGCCCCGTTCGGCCACGCACTGGTCGAACTGGCGCGCAACCGCCCCGAAGTGGTCGGCATGACCGCCGACCTCGGCAAATACACTGACCTGCATCTGTTCGCGAAGGCATACCCCGAGCGCTACTACCAGATGGGCATGGCCGAACAACTGCTGATGGGCGCCGCCGCCGGTATGGCGCATGAAGGCGCGCAGCCGTTCGTCACCACGTACGCCGTGTTCGCCGCACGCCGTGCTTATGACTTCATCCATCAGGCGATTGCCGAGGACAACCTCGACGTCAAGATCGTCTGCGCCTTGCCGGGCCTCACGACGGGCTACGGCCCGAGTCACCAGGCGGCGGAAGACCTCGCCCTGTTCCGCGCGATGCCGAACCTCACGGTGATCGACCCGTGCGACGCCATCGAAATCGAACAGATGGTGCTGGCGATCGCCGACCATCGCGGACCCGTGTATGCGCGGCTGTTGCGCGGCAACGTGCCGGTCGTGCTCGACGAATACGACTACCAGTTCGAACTGGGCAAAGCGAAGTTGCTGCGCGACGGCGCCGAGGTGCTGATCGTGTCGTCCGGGATCATGACGATGCGCGCACTGGAAACGGCCAAGGCGCTGGCCGCCGATCGCATCGATGTGGGCGTGCTGCACGTACCGACCATCAAGCCGCTCGACACCGTCACGCTGCTGCGCGAAGCGCGCCGCTCAGGCCGCCTTGTGGTGGTGGCGGAGAACCATACGGTGATCGGCGGACTAGGTGAGGCCGTGGCCACCGTGCTGCTGACCCATGGTGTCACGCCGCCGTTCCGCCAGATTGGCCTGCCCGACGCGTTTCTCGATGCGGGCGCGCTGCCAACCCTGCACGACCGCTACGGTATTTCCACCGAGGCGATGTGCGACACGATCAAAGGCTGGCTGCGGTAAAGGTTCATCAGCGTCGATCAGCACCGGTAAGCCCCGCTAAGCGCCACACACGTAGTCACCGATAGCCAACACCGTAGCAAACCATAAGCTTCATATTCAGGAGATCCGCATCATGTCAGAGTCACGTCTACTCGACGGCAAGGTCGCCGTCATTTCCGGCGGCGCGTCGCCGCGCGGCATCGGCATGGCGACCGCCCGCATGTTCGCGGCGCACGGCGCCCGCATCGCCATCTTCGATCTCGACGAAGCCGCCGCCGTCGAAGCCGCTGCGTCGATCGGGCCCGAGCATCGCGGTTATGTGTGCAATGTGACCGACCGTGGCGCCTGCCAGGCTGCAGTCGAACGCACCGTCGCCGATTTGGGTTCGATCGATATCCTGATCAACAACGCCGGCATTACCCAGGCCGCCAAGCTGCTCGAGATCGATCCGGAAAGCTGGGACCGTATCCTCGACGTCAACCTGCGCGGTGTGCTGTATCTGTCGCAAGCGGTCGTCCCGCAGATGAAGAAGCAGAAGAGCGGCTCGATCGGCTGTATGTCGTCGGTGTCGGCGCAGCGCGGCGGCGGCATTCTCGGCGGCCCGCATTACTCGGCGGCGAAGGCCGGCGTGCTGGGCCTTGCCAAAGCGATGGCGCGTGAACTCGGCAACGACGGCATCCGCGTGAACTGCGTGACGCCGGGCCTGATCCAGACCGACATCAACGCGGGCAAGATCAGTGACGACAAGCGCGGTGAAATTCTCGCCGGCATTCCGCTCAACCGCCTGGGCGTACCCGACGATGTGGCCGGCGCCTTCCTGTTCCTTGCGTCGAACCTGTCGTCGTATATCACTGGCGCGGTGATCGATGTGAACGGCGGGATGCTGATTCACGGCTGACGCCGGTCCTACAGGACGGGCCGTCTGGCGGGAGGCCGGCGGCGGCGATGGAGATTCGGTAGTAGAGAACAGACGACCGCGGCGAGCGACACGTGCAGCCGCCGCGGAACAGATTCGAAAAACCATAACGACGCGCGATCCAGGATTGGAGGAAGACACCATGACAACCCGTTCCAACGCCCCGCAGGGCATCAGCCGCCGCACCTTTCTGAAGGCCGGTGCGGCCATGTCCGCCGCCGCGCCGTTATGGAGCATCTCGCGCAGCGCGATGGCGGCGCCCGAGTTTTCGTACAAGCTGGCGACCGGCCAGGACCCGACGCATCCGGTCAACATCCGCGCTCAGGAGGCGATCAATCACATTCGCGAAGCGACCAAGGGCCGCCTCGACATCAAGCTCTTTCCGCAGAATCAACTAGGCTCCGATACCGATCTGCTCTCGCAGGTGCGCAATGGCGGCGTCGAGTTCTTCAACCAGGCCTCGTCGATTCTGGCGACGCTGACGCCCGCCGCGGGCATCGTCAATACCGGCTTCGCATTCAAGGACTACGACGCGGTCTGGAAAGCGATGGACGGCGATCTCGGCAACTACATCCGCGCGCAGATCGGCAAGTCGGGCATCGTCTCGGTGAGCAAGGTGTGGGACAACGGCTTCCGGCAGATCAGTTCGTCCACCAAGGCGTTGCGTGCGCCGGCCGATCTGAAAGGCTTCAAGATCCGCGTACCGCAAGCGCCGATGCTGACCTCACTGTTCAAAGCGCTCGACGCCGGCCCTTCGCCGATTAATTTCAACGAGCTGTATTCGGCGTTGCAAACCGGCGTGGTGGAAGGTCAGGAGAACCCGCTGCCGATCATCGCGACGGCCAAGCTCTATGAAGTGCAGAAGTACATCAGCCTCACGTCGCACGTCTGGGACGGCTACTGGATTCTCGGCAATCGCGCCGCGTGGGAGCGCCTGCCGGCGGACATCCGCGCGATCGTCACGCGTGAATTCGAGAACGCCGCGATGCTGCAACGCGCGGATATTGCCAAGCTCAGCCTCTCGTTGCGCGACGACCTGAAAAAGAAGGGCATTACCTTTATCGATGTCGACCGCGACGCTTTCCGTGGCGCGCTGGCCAAGACGAGCTTCTATCACGACTGGAAAGCCAAATATGGCGACGAGGCGTGGGGGTTGCTGGAGAAGTCCGTCGGGAAACTGGGGTAATGCGATGATCTCGATCTCTTATTCGCACGACCGGCAGCATCGGTTCGCCTGTGCGCTCGACGCCGCCCTCGGCCATCTGGTGGAGATTCCCGCCGCCTTGCTGGTGCTCGCGGAAATCGTCGTGCTGCTGGCCGGTGTCACGAGCCGCTATGTGCTGCACGCGCCGCTCGTCTGGTCCGATGAACTCGCCTCCATGCTGTTCCTGTGGCTCGCCATGCTCGGCGCCGTGATCGCCTTGCGGCGCGGCGAGCATATGCGGATGACGGCGTTAGTCGGCATGGCGCCGCCAGGCGTACGCGCCTTTCTCGACGTGGTCGCGATCGCCGCGCCGATTGCGTTCCTCGCGATGGTGATCGGTCCGGCGATCAGCTTCGCGCAGGACGAATCGTTCATCACCACACCGGCGCTCGAACTGTCGAACTCGTGGCGCGCGGCGGCATTGCCGATCGGGTCGGCGCTGATGCTGCTGGTCGCCGTGGTGCGGCTTGCCCGCATGAGCAACTGGCGCCTGACGCTCGCCGGGATTGCAACGGTCGGCGCGCTGGTCGGCATCTTCGTTGCGCTCGGACCGCTGCTGCGCGATCTCGGCAATATCAACCTGTTGATCTTCTTTGTCGGTCTGGTGGCGCTCGGTGTGCTGAGCGGCGTGCCGATTGCCTTCTCGTTCGGACTCGCCACCTTCGGCTACCTTGCGCTGACCACGAATACGCCGATGCCGGTGGTGGTCGGCCGCATGGACGAGGGCATGTCGCATCTGATCTTGCTCTCGGTGCCGCTCTTCGTGTTTCTGGGCCAGTTGATCGAGATGACCGGCATGGCCGCGGCGATGATCGCGTTCCTCGCGAGCCTGCTGGGTCACGTGCGCGGTGGGCTGTCGTATGTGCTGGTCGGTGCGATGTATCTGGTGTCGGGCATCTCGGGCTCGAAAGCCGCGGACATGGCAGCGGTCGCGCCCGTGCTGTTTCCCGAGATGAAAGCGCGCGGTGCGAAGCCGGGCGATCTGGTCGCGCTGCTGGCCGCGACCGGTGCGCAGACCGAGACGATTCCGCCGAGCCTCGTGCTGATTACGCTCGGCTCGGTGACCGGTGTGTCGATCTCCGCGCTCTTCACCGGCGGCATGCTGCCGGGCATCGTGCTTGCCATCACGCTGTGCGCGGTGGTGCAGTGGCGTTACCGGCGCGAAGACCTGTCAGGCGTCAAACGCGCGACCCGTGGCGAGATTCTGCGCAAGCTGGTGATCGCAGTGCCGGCGCTCGCGTTGCCATTCGTGATTCGCGCGGCGGTGGTCGAAGGGATTGCCACGGCGACCGAAGTCTCGACCATCGGCATTGCGTATGCGGTGCTGGCGGGCTTGCTGATCTATCGCCGGTTCGAGTGGAAGCGGCTCAAGCCGATGCTGATCGATACCGCGACTTTGTCCGGCGCGATTCTGCTGATCATCGGTGCGGCGACGAGCATGGCGTGGGCGCTGACTCAATCGGGCTTCTCAGGAGAGCTTGCGGAGACGCTCGGCGGTTTGCCTGGCGGCGCGGCGATGTTCATGGCTGCCTCCATCTGCGTGTTCGTGATTCTCGGCAGCGTGCTCGAAGGCATTCCGGCGATTGTGCTGTTCGGCCCGCTGATGTTCCCGATCGCGCGACAGATGGGCATTCACGATGTGCACTACGCGATGGTGGTGATCCTGTCGATGGGTGTGGGCCTGTTCGCACCGCCCTTTGGTGTGGGCTATTACTCGGCTTGCGCGGTGAGTCGCATTCATCCTGACGAAGGCATGAAGCCGATTCTCGGCTACATCGCTGCGTTGATGGTCGGGTTGATCATCGTCGCCGCGGTGCCCTGGATTTCGACCGGCTTCCTGCATTGATCCGCCGACGTACGAGGCTGCGCTATGCGGCCTCGTATGAAGTTCTGTCGCCCAGTCCGATTCGATTCGTTTTGATTGCCGCAGCCGCGTCTACCGGGGCTGCGTAGAGGAGCCTTTTGCCATGTCCACCACTGAAGCTCAGCCTGCTGCACCGATTGTCGCGCTGACCGCATCGCCATCGCTGTCAGCCGTGGCCAAGCCAACGCAGTCCCATGCGAAAGCGCCCCAACTACCGCTGGCCGACGCGATCCGCTTCCTCTCCATCGATGCCATTCTGCAAGCGGGCGAGGGCCACCAAGGGGTGCCTCTCGGCATGGCCGAAATTGCGACCGCGCTGTTCACCCGGCACCTGAAATTCAATCCCGCCGATCCGGCGTGGCCCGACCGCGACCGCTTCGTCTTGTCCAACGGCCACGGTTCGCTGCTGCTGTATTCGCTGCTGTATCTGACCGGTTATGCGGCGATCGGGCTGGACCAGCTCAAGACCTTCCGCGAACTCGGCTCGCATTGTGCGGGGCATCCCGAGTACGAGCCGGCGCACGGCATCGAGGCGACCACAGGTCCGCTCGGGCAGGGGATCGCCAACGCCTTCGGCATGGCCATCGCCGAAGCGTATCTCGCGGCGAAATTCGGTAGCGATCTCGTCGATCACTACACGTATGCGTTCGTCGGCGACGGCTGTCTGCAAGAGGGTATCGGTCAGGAAATGATTTCGCTGGCGGGGCACCTGCGGCTCGGCAAACTGATTCTCTGCTGGGACGACAATCAGATCACCGACGACGGCAGCACCTCGCTCTCGATCAGCGAAGACGTCTGCGCGCGATTTCGCGTGGGCGGCTGGCAGGTGATTGAAGTCGATGGTCACGATCTCGAAGCCGTATCCGCAGCGTTGACGATTGCGCGCGCCGACCCGAGGCCGTCAATGCTTGCCTGCAAGACGGTGATCGGCCGCGGCATTGCGCGATTGCAAGGGCAGCGCGGCGGGCATAGCGGCAAGCTGTTTCAGTCGGATGCCGAGGCGGCACGCGAACAGCTCGGCTGGCCGCATGCGCCGTTCGACGTGCCCACCGACGTCCTGAACGCATGGCGCGAAGCGGGCCGGCGGAGTAGCGAGGAATACAACGCGTGGCACGCGCGCCTCGCCGCTTTGCCGGACACGCAGTGCGCCGAGTTCGAGCGGGTCCAGGCGGGCGGCTTGCCGGACGGCTGGCGCGACGTACTGGACGATTACCGCAATCGTGCAGTCGAGCGTGACGAGCCGCAAGCGGGCATCACCGTGTCGGGCGAGATCAGTGATCTGTTCGCGACGCTGCTGCCTGAGCGCATGGTTGGTTGTGCCGATCTCGAAGCGCCTACGGGCCACAAGCGCCAGTTGCGCGCCTTCACTGCGGATGACCACAGCGGCGCCTACGTCCATTGCGGCGTGCGGGAACATCTGATGGGCGCGATGGCCAACGGCATGGCTGCACACGGCGGCATCGTCGCGACCAGCGTCACCTATCTGGCGTTCTCCGACTACCAGCGTCCGGCGATGCGTATGGCCGCGCTGATGGGCTTGCCGGTGCATTTCGTGTTCAGCCACGACTCGATCGGCGTCGGCAAGAACGGGCCGACGCATCAACCCGTCGAGATCCTTGCATCATTGCGCGCCATGCCGAACATGCGCGTGCTGCGTCCCGCCGACGCCGTTGAAGCCGCCGAGTGCTGGGCGCTCGCGCTTGAGCACCGCAGTGGCCCGAGCACCTTGGTGTTCGCGCGCCAGGCGCTGCCGCTGGTGCGTCGCGAGTACAGCGCCGAGCCGTTGTCTCAGCGCGGCGCGTACGTGCTGGCTGAGGCGGAGGGCGGGCCGCGTGCGGTGACGTTGCTCGCAACCGGCTCTGAAGTCGCGCTGGCGCTGCAGGCGCGTAGCCAGTTGCAGGACGAAGGCATTGCGACTGCGGTGGTGTCGATGCCGTGCTGGGAAATCTTCGACGAACAGGACGCGGACTATCGCGCTGCGGTGTTGGGTTCAGGCACCGTGCGCATCGGCATCGAGGCCGCATTGCGTTTCGGTTGGGACCGCTATCTCGGCGAACGCGGCGGTTTTGTCGGGATGACCGGCTTCGGTGCTTCCGCCTCTGCGGAGACGTTGTATGAGCACTTCGGCATCACGGCGCAGCACGTCGTCGCCGAAGCGAAGCGGCACTTGTAAACCATCGAGGGCATGACCATGCAAAGAATCGTTTTTCTCGACCGCGCGACGCTTGCGCCGCAGATCGTGTTGCGCGAGCCGCGCTTCGAACATCAACTGATCGAACACGATCACACGACGCCGGATCAATTGCTGAAGCGGCTGGCCGGCGCATCGATCGCGATCACCAACAAGGTGCCGCTGACGAAAGAAATCCTCGCGCAACTGCCGGATCTGAAACTCGTCGCGGTTGCCGCCACCGGCACCGATTGCGTCGATAAGGCCGCCTGCCAGGAACTCGGCATCGCGGTGAGCAATATTCGCGGCTATGCGATCAACACGGTGCCGGAGCACACCTTTGCACTGATCCTCGCGCTGCGGCGCAATCTGATCGCTTACCGCGACGATGTGCTCGCCGGCGAGTGGCAGAAGTCAGGGCAATTCTGCTTCTTCACGCATGCGATTCACGATCTGGCCGGCGCGCGACTCGGCATCATCGGCGAAGGGGTGCTTGGGCAGCGCGTCGCGGAAATCGGCAAAGCCTTCGGCATGCTGCCGATGTTCGCCGCTCACAAGGGGAAGACGGGGCTCGGCCCGCTTTACACGCCGTGGGACGAGGTGCTCGCGACCAGCGACATCATCACCGTGCACAGTCCGCTCACACCGCACACGCGCAACATGCTTGCGATGCCGGAGTTCCGCGCGATGAAGCGCAAGCCTTTGATCATCAACACGGCGCGCGGCGGACTGGTCGACGAAAGCGCGTTGGTGCAGGCGCTCGACGAGGGTTTGATCAGTGGTGCAGGTTTCGATGTGACCGCGAGCGAACCACCCCCTGAGGACAATCCGCTGATGCGTGCGGCCGGCCGGCCGAACGTCATTCTCACGCCGCATATCGCATGGGCGTCGGCCGAGGCGCAACAGTGTCTTGCCAATCAGTTAATGGACAACATCGACAACTTCGTCCGCGGTGCGCCGACCAATCTGGTGTTGGGGTCATATTGACCCAAGTAACAAGGGAAACCGCGTCGCGCCGCGCGCGGATTGTCGGATGAATCGCGGCCACCTCGATCGCGAAGGAAATAGTTCGTTGCCGACAAATATCTGACGACTCCGGACGAGAAAATTGCCTCTCTCCAACCGGATGTTCCATCCCATCGCGCTGTAGTCCACGGTGGCCGCGGGCGCAGAGAATGCCCGCGGCTTTCTGACTATCTCGCTCGGACCGCGCGACCGTTCAGCACAGATTTTTTTTTCGCATTAGCATAGCAAGGGTGTTCAGTGCCGTTCGGTGGAGTGAATCACCGGACCATTGCCACTGAACCATCAACGTGTGCGGGTTGCGCAGTCATCCCCACATCAGCTCATCGCAGGCTCACACTGCGAACCTGCCGTTCGACGTGCTGTTCGAACAGACGGCCGTCATTCATCCAATCGCATCGATTGAACGAATCGTTAGTTAATATGAGGAATGTACGCACATCATTGATAGTCGGAGTGCTGATCGTCGAGTTGGTGTTCGGCGTCTTTTTACTGTCACAGAAGAGCCATCGCTCGACGGTCGACACCGACGTCACGACAAATAGCTCGGCGCAATGGGCTGCGACTTCCCCCCAATTGGGTGACACCCATGTGGCCGCGGGAAGTGTGATCGGCGCGACCGCTCTCTCCGGCAACACAGCGACGGGTGCCGGGCAGTCTACGAGCGGGATCGTGGCGGCGCAATCCGACTCGCCAGTTCAAGTCGCCGCGCAAGCGCCGCGACCGGACACGCGACCACGCGAACCGGTCGCCGTCCGTGCTTACGCAGAGCCGAGGACGAACCCACCGTCGCGAACCGAAAGCAGGCATGACAGCCTGCAGCGCCGTGGTTTGAATCCGGTTGCGTCCGCAATGACGGATGAATTGGTCAAAGAGTCCGCCAAACTCGATCCGGCGCTGCCGCCGCCGTCGGCGTCGGCACTGCCGCTGCCGCCGCCGGACCAACCCGGCCGTAACAACGCGGACCATTCCGGCTCGAACCCGGTTGCGGCTGCGATGACGGAGCAGCTTGTCAGAGAGTCCGCGAAACTCGATCCGGCACTCCCGCCGCCGGACCAGTCCGGCGTGAAGTAAGCGCGCAACGTGAAGCGTGAGTGGCTATCGGTAGAACACGTAGTCCGCGAGATAGGGTGAGCTTCCCGTTTCATGTTCCGTCGAACACGGTGCCGTCGGCGCTAACCCGCCGACGGTATGCACGCGCTGGACATACCGCACCGCTGACAGTGCGCCGCTACCGGACGTGCTATGCGTTTCGAGCAACAACTGTGGGATGCTCGCCCGTGTTTCGCTGGGCTGCTGGGCAATCACGTGGCCTATGATCCGGCTGCCATCCTCCGCTTCCCATGACGGCCCCGCGCCATGCCGGACCGCGGCGTGGCCGCTCGCGTCGTAGAGCGTCGCGAGTGGACTCTTGAACACCCATCCGAGACGATGCTGTGCGTCGAATTCGCACGAGTAATTCTGTACGCCGGACGCAGCGAGTGTCATCACGCGTTCGGCTTCGGGTGGGTCGATGGATGCACTCGGCGGACTTGCGGGTGGCGTGACACACGCGGCGAGCATGGATAAGGCGAGGGTTGCGAAGCTTGCTTGCGAAATCGTCCTGAGCATGGGTATCACCTCGAGTGACCGAGCGAGTGGCAGGGCATGGTGGTTGTAGGCGTTGAGTATGACCGGTGAAACGGCTAGTCGGGATAGTACGCGTGATCTTATGCGTGCCGGGAATCTGCTTGCGCAGCGGGTTGTGATCCCGTTTGTGCGGCTATCGCTCCCCTGCCACACGGGCAATTCGGTCCCGGACTACGCCAATCGCCTGTTTAAGTGCGTAAACGTCGTGGATGTAACGCTGCGGCATCCGGATCTGATTGGCATGCGCATCGATGTGCTCGATCTCGTCCTGCCATTGTGCAATCTGGCTCGGAGTGGGTTGGCGGTTTTTCCATATTTCATCTTCCAGCGCTTTGATCTCGCGATACCAGACAACCAGGCGTTTCTTTATCCGCGCCTCGGCCATACGCGGTAACGCCTGCAGCAGTCCCAGCAGTAAAGCCATGAAGGGGAGCAGGATCAGCAGACGTCTTTCGATAAAGCTGGCCAGCCAGAATGGCAGGTAGCGCTGCAGGAAGGGGCGCCCCGTTTTGAAGTAGCGCTCGCTCTCTTCGGAAACAGGAAATTCCTCAGTGTTCAGATTGGGAAACACGCCAAGCGGCGTGAAGTAATCTTCGCCGCCGTGGACGGTTTTGGCCGCGTCCAGCAACAGGTAGACCAGCGCGGGGTGCAGCGTGTCTTTGGCGACGAGCAAAGCGGTAGCGGCGAGCAGCGTGACGTCGGTTTGCGGCAGATCGTTGACGATGCTGGTCGCGGCGCGCGGAAAAATCACCTTGGATAGCGACGGGAATTTCTGGACCAGCGCATCGGCCTGCGCAAAACTCATCAGTTTGAGATCGCTGTTCAGCAGCGTTGTCTGCATGGCCGCATCGGGCCGGCCGATAAAGAAAGCCGCATCCACTTGACCATTTTCGAGACCCTGGTAGGCCTGGTTCGCGTCCATTTCGAGCAGCGTCGTATTGTCCCGTGTGATGCCGCTGTATCCGAGCAGGACTTGGGCGACGTTCAGCAGGCCGCTGCCAGGAACACCGATTGAAATCCGCTTGCCACGCAGTTGTGCCAGCCGGTTGATGGTGGACTCGCCACGGTAGAACACCCAGATCGGTTCATAGGAGACGGCGGCAATGGTCTTCAGGTGGTCGGTGTCTTTCGGGCTGGTGGTGCCGGACTGGATGAAGCCCACCTCGTATTCGCTTTGCGGATCTGTCAAGCGCTGATAGTTTTCGTTCGAACCCGATGAGCTGCGGATATCAAGCTTAATGCCATCGCGTTTCAGGATGGGAGCATAGCGATCTGCAAAGCCGCGATAGATCCCGTTGTCTGCTCCGGTTGTGATGACGATCGTGTGCCGGAAGGCGGGTTCGAGAATGACCGCGATCCCCCAACCTAGTACGGCCGTCAGCAGTATCACGCCGGCGATGAGAAGCCGCCGGCGACCCGGTGTCATCGGGACTTTTTCGTTGCGATGAAGCGCGGGGTTGTGCCTGGGCATTGTTTGCCTCTCTCGTTCGGCGCTGCTCGCCAGGTCTTTGCCGCGCGCAGTCGTCGTGGAGATGGCGTCGAGGTCGCAGCGTGGTCAATAGTTGCAGGCGGCGCCGCGAAGTTCGTCGCGTGAAGCGTTGGTCTTGCCGCGCTGCGGGGGTGTCTGACAGACAGCATGGATAATGCAGCGCCTTGAACGCCTTGTCCACATCCGTGCTTAAGCTGGCGATCGTCGCGATGAGTGAACAATCAATGCTGCGTGGCATGTCGCGCGCCATCCGGCACGAATACATAACCATGACTGCGGACGGTCTGGATGAACCTCGGCGAGGAGGGGTTGGTCTCGAGGATTCTGCGCAACCGCCACACCTGGACATCGATCCCTCGGCCGGTGTGGTCGTCCTCCGGGCCGTGCAGCAACTCAAGCAGGTGCTCCCGGGTCAGCGTGCGCATGGGGTGATTGACGAAAACCTTAAGCAGCGCGAATTCTCCCGCCGATAGCGTGAGCCGGCTGTTCTCCATGTTGAGTGTGCGCAGCTGAAGGTCGAGCGTGAACGGGCCGAATACGGCGACTTCATGTTCTTTGCGCGCGGCGCTCGATGCAGACTGGGTTTGTCGCCGCAATACGGCCCGCATGCGCGCAAGGAGTTCGCGAGGATTGAAGGGTTTGCCGATACAGTCGTCCGCGCCCATTTCGAGTCCCACGATCCGGTCCATGTCGTCGGCGCCTGAGGTCAGAATCACCGGGACCGTGTTGCCCGCCGCGCGTAGGGTGCTCAGCGCTGCAAGGCCATTCAGGCCTTGCATGATCGGGTCGAGGACAATCAGATCGGGCGGATCCCGTTTGATATGGTCTCCGAGCGACCTCACCTCATGCAGAACGGAGACCGCCATACCCTCCCGTCCGAGGAAGTCGGCCAGCGACCCAAGTAGATCGATATCGTCGTCAACGACCAGTATCTGAGTTGTCATAGTAGGGAAATCGAACGCTTAGGCCAGAAAACGGGTTGGCAATCGCGGTGGCTGCGACATCAGGTTTGCCGATTTTGTCGTGCAAGCTTTCAATGCCGTCAGGATGCGATTGCCCCGCGAATGGTGTGCTCCGACTTCTTTAACGGAGCAACCCGCCGGAATCCGTCGCTGAATGTTGATTTTTTGTTTTGGCGGCGTGCGTTGGGTTTGCGCGGCGTCACGCGACCTGTGCGGCAACGGGCTTCAGCCTTTACGACTCGCCTGATCCAGTCGATACTTGGGCGGTTTTTGCATTCGGGACAGCGTTCGACGGCTATAAGCGCGGTTGTTTGCCTGAAGCAGGCGCGAAGGCTACGAGGTCGACACCCGAATCGAGCCTGGACGATATGCGAAACGAATTGTTTTTGTCTGCGCGCGCAGCCCGGTGTGCCGCTTCAGACCGTACTTCGGCGCCAGTGGGACCTTAGCGGCGCGATTCCAACCAAGAAAAAGACTATTCATGAAAACTTCACTGATCACCACCTGCGTTACCGGCCTTGTTCTCGCAGCTGTTGGCACCGCTCAAGCGCAAACTGCCGCGGCGCCGTCAGCGGGCGCGACGGTTCCCGTGACCGTCGACAATTTTGTTCGCGCGGAATCAGACATGTACGTCGTTGCGTTGGCCAAGCAAGGCGGGCTGGGGAAGCTGCTCCATCGCCGGGAGCCCGCCTCGATCGATCATCAGACCGTCATCCGCCTCAATCGCGACACGCTCTATTCATCGGGTGTCTTCGATCTCGACGCCGGGCCGGTGACGATCAAGATGCCTGATGCGGGCAAGCGTTTCATGGCGATGCAGGTCATCAACGAGGATCACTACACGCCGAACGTATTCTACGGCGCGGGTACGCATACCCTGACGCGAGAGAATGTCGGGACACGTTACGTCGTCGTCGCGATACGAACGCTGGTCGACCCGAATAGCCCGGAGGACATCAAGCAGGTCCACAGCCTGCAGGACGCGATCACTGTCAGCCAGAAGGCGCCGGGCAAGCTCGACATGCCTAACTGGGATCCAGTGAGTCAGAAGAAGGTTCGCGATGCGCTGCTGGTTCTCGGTTCCACGATTCCGGATTTCAAGGGCGCGTTCGGTACCAAAGAAGAGGTCAACCCGGTACGACGCCTGGTCGGCGCCGCGGCGGCCTGGGGCGGCAATCCGGACAAGGACGCCACCTACCTCAACTTCACGCCGGCGAAGAACGACGGCAAGACCGTCTACCGGCTCACGGTCAAGGATGTCCCCGTGGATGCGTTCTGGTCAGTGAGCGTGTACAACGCACAAGGGTACTTTGAGAAGAACCCGTCCAACGCGTATTCGATCAACGACCTTACCGCGAAGAAGGGTGCCGACGGTTCAATTACCGTGCAGTTCGGTGGTTGCGATGCGCAGGTGGCTAATTGC
Source organism: Burkholderia sp. GAS332 (assembly GCA_900142905.1). Classification (NCBI taxonomy): domain Bacteria; kingdom Pseudomonadati; phylum Pseudomonadota; class Betaproteobacteria; order Burkholderiales; family Burkholderiaceae; genus Burkholderia; species Burkholderia sp. GAS332. Next base: position 4,553,846 of record FSRV01000002.1, read on the forward strand.
TTGCCCGTTGTCGCCGGCTGGAATTACACCGTGCGACTGTACCGTCCGCGTGCCGAAATTCTCAGCGGCGCCTGGACTTTCCCGGCGCCGCAGCCCGTTAATTGACCTAACGACATGACGGCTGTTGCGATCACCTCTCCATCAGATCCGAAACGCAACAGCCGTACTCGCGCTCAACTCGCCATGCTGCTCTGATCGGTGCGCGTGCCGGCTTCCTGGAGTTGCACGCGGCGAATCGGCGGATAGTGAAAACGTTGCTCGAGATGAGCCACGCCCGGTATGTAGATGCGAAGGATGATGTAAAACAGGCCATCCGGCGCAGGCAGCCAGTTGGATTGCGTTGCGGCGTCGGCCGGCGGCGCTGCCGATAGACGCAACGTCAGGCCGTGCTCGTCGTAGCGCAATTGCGGCGAGCGATCGCCGATCGAGTATCGGTCGATCACGTTATCCACCAGCATGCACGAGGCTTTGTCGTACATCGTGATCGACCAGAAGGCCTGCGCCTGTGGCAGACCATCAGGCGGGAACGTGAGCTCGTACGCATAGTGCCCGTCGAGCGGCTGTCCTTCGCTGTCGCAGTCGGCGGAGACGTACATGGCTTCCTCGATACCGAGCGCACCGATATAGTTCCGGCTGACGTGCGCGCGCGTCAGGTAGTCGTCGCCGAACGACGCGCGGACGGCCACCGGCAGGAACCATCCACCACCCAGCGCCGAGGGTTGGGGCACGCCCAGTTCCTCAATCACCTGGCCCAGCGCACTGCCGAGATGGGTGAGCGTCGGCGCCTCGAGCGTGGACGCGTCGATGTCCGCACCGATACCGACGGCAGCGAACTGAGCGACGAGCGCGCATTCCGCGGCAGGCGGAGGATTACGCACGAGGGCCGCGTTGACCGCCGCCGCATAAAGCCGCGGATCACCCACTGCCGTACGTCGCGTTACGCCGACGTCGAAACGCCGCTGCGCCGGTTGACCCCCGAGCGTCTTCAACACGAAGCGATCCTGCAGGGCATGCACGGCGGTTAGATCGTCTGTTCCGTCGACCAGGATGCGGCCGATCATCCAGACATCTCGCGTGGGGCAGGCGATCGGCGTGAGATCGTCATCTGTGGGTAGCGCGACCTTGCCGTGATGCAACAGAAAACGCCGTGCGCCGTTCCCGGTCGTGCGCGTGCCAATCGATTCGAACGGGTTGGTGTAGAAGTCCAGCAGACCGAGCACGTAGTAGCGGTCCGCCGTGTCGGGCACCTCCAGCACAAGCGGTTCGTCGCCTAGGTCCAGCCATGCGCTGAGGTACAGCGTGTCGTTATTGGGCGTCACCACTTCGCGGTTCCGCGGGCTCAGCAACTGGCGTCCGCGCACCAGTTGATTGATCCAGCCGAGCGTCGAATCCGGACTGTCGCCGGCAAATTGGCCGCTGTCGTCGCGACGCGGGCACATCGCTGCGCGCATGCGCGTCATTTCGAATAGAGGCAGGGTGTAGAGCACTGCGTTACGGGTGAGTGCGCTGATGTTGTCGCTTGAAGTACAAGACATGGATGCCGCTCCGGCTATAGACGGGAAGGAGTCGGATCAAGCCTACCGGGACGGCCAGATAACGGAACTAGGGTTTCGCTATGTTAAACACTTGCGAGGCCTCCGCTGCCTATACTTTGCGCTCCTAAGGCTTGCAAAGGAATGCGGTATTCCGCCTCCTGTGCGCTCCCGCGCCTGCAAGCAGATCCTCACGGAGTTTCTCGCATGACCATTGGCAATGCACAGCAGGAATGGGCTTATGTCGCAGGCGTTCAGGCCTTCATATACGGCTATCCGCTCGTCGAGATCGTGCGCACCTGCGCGCTCATGACCGCCGTCGACGAGCCGCAGAACAACGGCCGCGCGCCGATCAACCAGTTCTCGCATAGCCAGCGGCCGTGGACACACGAGGACCGTGATGTCGTCACGCCGGCCAATGACCTGCTTTACTCGATGGCCTGGCTGAATCTTGCTGACGGCCCCGTCATATTGACGACGCCGGCGCCGACCGGGCGTTACTTCGTGATGGAATTCATCGACGCGTACAGCGATAACTTTCATAACCTCGGCCCGCGCGTGGTGGGTCCGTCGGCGGCGACCTTCGCCATCGTCGGGCCAGGCTGGTCTGGCTCGCTGCCGCCCGGTTCGATCGAAATCCGCTGCCCGACGAATCTCGTGTGGGTGCTGGGCCGTGTGCTGATCGACGGTGTCGAAGACATGGAGGCAGCGCGTAGCTTCCAGGCAGGCTTCACCTTGCGCGCGACGGCGCCGGGCCGCTTGCCGCACGCAGTCGCGGCCTACGAGTCCTGGGCTGAGTCAGGCGAGGCGTTCTTCGCGAACCTGGCGAGAGCGATGGCCGACGATCCGCCGCCCGCGGTGGATACGGGACTCGTCGCGCAGTTCTCCCGCATCGGCATCGCACCACATCGAAGGTTCGACGCCGATGCGCTCGGCGACGCGCAGGTGGCGGCCTTGAGAAGGGCGGTCGCGGCCGGTGTCGAGATTGTCGAAGGCCATACCCGTAGCCGTCGCGCGCGCTCGTGGTCGATCAATTATGCGGGGGGGCGATTGGGCACGGACTATCTGGCGCGCGCCTGTACCGCAATGAAAGGCCTCGGCGCGCTCGCGAGCGAGGAGGCGCTCTATGCGCTGTGCGACTTCGACGAGCACGGCGAACCACTCAACGGCGAGCATGGCTACGTCTTGCGCTTTCCTGCTGGAGGACTGCCCCCGGTGGATGCCTTCTGGTCCGTATCGCTCTACGGCAGCGATTTCTGTTTCGTCGACAACCCGATCCGTCGCTACGCGATCGGCGATCGCACGCGTGATCTGCGCTATGGCCCGGACGGCTCGCTCGAGATCCTGATCCAGCACAGTCAGCCGCAGCAGGGTCTCTCGAACTGGTTGCCGGCACCTGCGGGCCGGTTCTATCTCATCTTGCGGCTGTACCATCCGCGCGAGGCGATCCTGTCGAAGGACTATACGATTCCGCCGGTCGAGCGGGTCGGCGAGGTGGCGCAGCGATGATCTGAAGCGCAGCCTGTCCGCTGGCGGGCAGGCTGCGCTGTCGAGCGGCGCCTTGATACCGTTAAGCCACTTCTTCGTGTCCGGATGACGGTGCAGCAAGATCATCGCGACCGTGATCGGCGCGTGCGTGGTAGTGCTGCAAACGGCGCACCGAGCGTTCGGGATTCAGTAGCCAGATGCCGAGTAAGCCGCATGGAAGCAGAATGCAGCCTAGCACCGTGAAACCATGCCGGAAGCCTTCGGCGATTCCCTGCGTGTCGCCCACGAAGTGCCCCATCAGCGCCGGCGCGATGAGACCCGCCAGCGTACCCAGCGAAGCATTGATGGCGAGCGAGGCGGCGCGCTGCCCGGTGGGCGTGACTTCGCCGATGATTAACGGGGCGAAGAAAAAGATCAGCTGGCTCAGCACACTCGTCGCGCTCAGGCACAGCACCTTGATGCCCGTATCGATCGGAAGCGTGGTGCCGAATAGCGCGAGACCTGCCAGGGCGACCGGCACGCTCGTCATAACGCCGCGCGATAGCCGCGAACTCACGCCCTTGCCTGCCAGCCACTGGGACAGGAAAGACACGGCGAGCGTGACGGGAATACCTGCGCCGACGATCAGCGAGAACAGCCAGCCTGCGTCGGCTGCGGGATAGCCGAGCGCGAGCCGCAGGTAGGCCGGAAACCAGGTGAATCCGACCGACAGCACGGAATAGCCGACGAAGGTCAGCAGGATGCAACCCGCCAGCGTCGGATCGAGGATAAGCCGCCGGTAGGGGACGTGTCGAGACGCGGGCTGAGCCGTCTTGGAGGCCGCCGCCTCAGCAGTCTCGTCGACCGTCCCTTCGGCGCCTAGCAACAGCCACAGCACCGTCCACAGACAGCCGGCGACGCCGAGCACGAGGAACGCCCGATGCCAGTCGTAGTGGATGATCAGAAAGGTCAGGCACGGGCCGGCCAGCAGCATCCCGGCGTTGGCGCCTTGCAGCACGATCGCGCTGGGTACGCTGCGCTTGCTGTTATCGAACCATTTATAGGTCGCGTGAATGGCGAGCGGGTAGGCCGGCCCCTCTCCCGCGCCGAGCAGAATCCGGCAGAGGATCAGCAAGGGAAACGACACCGTGCCGACGAGCGGAAACTGCACGAGTGCCCACGTGAGAGCAAGCACCGCCAGCAGCCATTTCGTCTTGATGCGGTTGGCGGCAAAGCCGAACAGCACACCGGACGTCGAGAACAGCAGAAAGAAGCTGCTGCCGACGAGGCCCAGTTGCTGCGGCGTCAGTCCGAGATCGTGCATCATCGGCACCGCCGCGAGACCGATGACGGCCTTGTCGGCGAAATTGATCAACATGAACAGGAACATCATGGCGACGACGATCCATGCGCGCCATCGAGTGCTTATGTGGAACATGTCTTCTCCCCGGATCTGAGCGTGGCGAACGCGCGGTACCAGAACCGCGAGTCAAGGCGGTGGCCGGTTATCGGCTTCCTGAGTGAGGCGTAGGCAGTGGCTGGCGTGTCGCGCCAGCCCTGCTGACCACGAGCGCATCGACCGCGCACGAAGACTCGCCTTTGGGCCGCGCGATGAACGGATTGATATCGATCGACTCGATGCTGCCGGCGTTGGCCGCGGCGAAGCGCGACAGCGTGGCGAGAGTCTGCGCTAGCGTGTCGACGTCGACGGGCGCCTGGCCACGCACGCCAGTCAGCACCGGCCACGCGCGAATCTCGCGAATCATCCGGTGCGCTTCCGCAACATCGAAGGGGGCTTGCCTGAACGTCACGTCCTTGAGGACTTCGACGAGAATGCCGCCTAGTCCGAACATGACGACCGGGCCGAACACCGGATCGCGCGTCACGCCGAGAATGCATTCGACGCCGCCCTGGATCATCGGTGCAACGAGCACGCCTTCGATCTGCGCGTCAGGCACGGCGCGCGCGGCGCTCTCCGTGATACGCACGAAAGCGGCCCGCACCGCCTGCGAATCGGCAAGCCGCAGCGCAACGCCGCCCACATCCGATTTGTGCGCGATGTCGGTGGACAGCACTTTCAGCACCACCGGAAAGCCGAGTGCGGCGGCTTCGCTGGCCGCCTCGTCCGCGCTTTTTGCCACCCGGCTCGTGACGACCGGGATGCCCGCGTCGGCCAGCAAGCGGAGTGCGTCGGCTTCGTCGAAACGCGGACGGTCGATAGCGACCGGTTCAGGGAGCGCAATCGGCGCCGGTTGCCGCTCGAAATGCCGGCTAAACGCGTGCAGCGCGGCGATCGCCCGCACGGCGGCGGCGGGTTCCTCGAAGGTCAGACAGCGCTGCGCCTCGAGAAAATCGCGGTTCTGCTCGTCGAACAGGGAGACAACGGCGATGGTCAACGCCGGATGGGCGGCGCGCACGCGCGCCCACAACTCGGTGACGAGCGGTCTGTGCTCCGGCGAAATACCGTTGACCGCCTGGAACGACACCATCGCGCCATATTGACCATGCTCCAGCATCGTGTCGATGGCGTCGCCTAGCAGCGCGGGATCGTTGAGTATCTGGCCGGTGATGTCGACCGGATTGACTGCGGACGCGAACGGCACGCGCTTGAGAATCGCCTGCCGTCCTGCTTCAGCCAGCGGGGGCACCGAGAGCCCAAGCCGGTCGGCTTCGTCGACCATCAATACACCGGCGCCCCCGGAGATCGACACGATGCCGAGCGCATCGGAAGCCGGTAACGGCGCGACCGAACACGCGTAGCCGATGTCGAATAGCTCGTGAATGTCTTGCGCGCGATACACACCGTATTGGCGCAGCACGGCGTCGTAGATGTCGTCGCAACCGGCCAGCGACGCGGTGTGCGATGCCGCGGCGGCAGCCCCCTGCGCGGTGCGGCCCACCTTGCACATGACGACGGGTTTGCGCTGGGCGCGCGCCAGTTCGAGCGCGGCGCACAGTTTCTCGCCGTCGCGTGCGCCTTCGAGATAGCACAGGATCACGGAAGTCGCGGGGTCGAGCGCTTGCCACGCGAGCGCGTCGGCGAGCTCGATGTCCGCTTCATTGCCCGTCGATACGAAATGGCTGATGCCGAGACCGCGGCGCTGCGCCAGCATCAAAGCGAAGATCCCGAACGCGCCGCTTTGACTAATCAGCCCGATGTTGCCGCGCAGCGGTGCGGCGATTTTCAGCGCAGGGGTGAACGTGGCGTACACGCCTTGATGATTGTTGACGAAGCCGAGGCAGTTCGGTCCGAGTAAGCGGATCCCACTTTCCTTGACGAGCGCGCGTAGATCGTTCTGCGCGCGTACACCTTCTGCGCCGGTCTCAGCGAAACCGGATGAAAACATCACCATCGAACGCACACTGGCCGCCGCCGCGTCTTCGACAGCGGACATGACACCCGAGGCGGGTACCGCGCAGATGGCCATGTCGATCGGTGCACCGATGTCGCGGAGGGTCGGATAAGCCTGCAGACCCTGAATGCGTTCCTGCTTCGGGTTGACCGGGTAAATCGCGCCGGGATAACGCTGGTTCAGCAGATAGTCGACCGGCAGGCCACCTATCTTGGCCGGGTTCGACGAGGCGCCGACCACGGCAATCGATTGGGGATTGAACAGCGGGCCGAGCGCCGCCTGCTGACGGGATGACAAAGGCATGGATACCACTCCGCGTAGAACTGTAGGGGTGGGTCGAGCCTAACAATCTGACAGGATGCCGGTACTAGGGTTTCGCTATGTTAAACACGCATGGAAGCGGGATAGCGGATGTGTTTCAATTGGAGCCAAGCACGCGCCAAGCGCTTTTTCCCGCACGAAACGATGGTTCCGAATCCACTCCGCAATCCCCAGTTCGCCACAACGCTCGCGCATGGCCTCGCCTTGTTGAACTGTTTCAAGGTGGGCGACCCGATTCTCAGCAACAAAGACTTCGCCGAGCGCACTGGCCTGTCGAAAGCGACGGTGTCGCGGCTGACGTACACGCTCTCCATGCTCGGCTTTCTGCGCTATGACAACACCGTACGCAAGTATCGGCTGGGCTCGGCGGTCGTGTCGGTGGGCTACCCGCTTCTGCAAGGCCTGCGTATCCGTGAACTGGCGCGGCCGTTGATGAGGGAGCTTGCCGACGTGGCGCGCGGGTCGGTGTCGCTTGGGATTCGTGACCGCACGCAGATCGTGTATGTCGAGACTGCGCGCGGTCATGAATTGCCGACGTTTCGTCCGGATACCGGTGCATCGCTGCCCATTCTCGCTTCCGCGATGGGCCGGGCCTGGCTGGGCCGCGCCGAACCTGCGCAACGTGCTGCCGTGCTCGAGCAGGTCCGCGTTTGCGATCCTGTGCAATGGGACGCGTATCACACTGACCTCGCAGCCGCTCTGCGCACATTTGCAGAGCGCGGCTTTGCCCTTAGCGAAGGCGAGATCGAGCGTGAAATCCATGCGGTTGCCGTGCCGATACGCGAACCGATCAATTCGGAAACCTTCGTTTTCAATTGTGGCGTGCCGCGCTTGCAACTGACCGACCGGACACTCGTCGACGTGATCGCGCCGCGCCTCGTGGCGATGGTGGACACACTCGAACGGCAGCTTGCGTCGCTGCCGGTGGGCGGCGACGACGCGCGAGCCTCGCCTGGTTCACTGCTTGTTGAGCGGGTATCCGTGGACTCGTTTCCCGACGACGATCGTCAATTCGCCTTCACGCTCGCGCGCGGTCTGGAAATCCTGCGCTGTTTCCAGCCCGGCGAAGTTGCACTGGGCAATAAGGATTTTGTGGCGCGTACGGGTTTGTCGAAGGCCACCGTCTCCCGGCTTGCCTACACGTTGACTGAACTCGGCTACCTGCGCCATGACGAAGTGGCGCGCAACTACCGGCTCGGCGGCGGTGTGCTGTCGATGGGCTATCCGCTGCTAGCCGGCATGCGCATTCGGCAGATCGCGCGGCCGTTCATGCGTGAGCTGGCGCTTCAAGTGCGCGGGTCCGTATCGCTTGGCATGCGCGACCAGTCGAATATGGTCTACATCGAATGTTGTCCGGGCGACAAGCGCATTCGTGCGCGGCCCGACGTCGGTGCGGTGCGTCCGATTCTGCGCATGGCAATGGGACGGGCGTGGCTCGCGGCGGTGGCGCCGCAGGAACGGGAGGTGGCACTGAACCGGCTACGCATCGCCGTGCCCGACCAGTGGCAACAGTACGGGGCGCAGGTGCAGCAGGCGCTTCACGACTACCAGCAAACCGGCGCGTGCTTCTCCTATGGCGATGCACAGAAGAACGCCTACGGCGTCGGTGTGCCGTTGTGCGCACCGGTCGACGCAGAGACGCTGGTGTTCAATTGCGCGGTGCCGGCACAATCGGCGCAGGGACGCCGGTTGATCGACGATATCGCGCCTCGGCTCTTGGCGATGGTCTCGAAGGTCGAGATTACGGCTGGCTTGCGGTAGCGCGTGCAGCGCTCGTCCCGCTCGTTCGTGCATTCATGGGCTTTCGCGCTAGTCCGTTTCCGGTTGGCGCGCTGCCATACCAAGTGGCGTAGCATGGCAAACTCTTCGCGCCTATCGCCCATGCCCGATGCATCCTACCCGCCCATTACCGCCGCTTCTGTCGTTACGCGCTTTTGAAGCCGCCGCGAGGCGTCTGAGTTTCAGCCTTGCGGCTCAAGAACTCTTCGTGACACAAAGCGCCGTCAGTCACCAGATCCAGAAGCTCGAAGCCGACCTGGGCGTTGCGTTGTTCGAGCGGCGCACGCGCGCCATCGAGCTCACGCCGGAGGGACGGGCGTACTACGACAAGGTGCACGCCGCATTCGAGCTTCTGCGGATCGGCACCCGCGAGATTCGCGTCCAGGCCGACGAACGGGCCACGTTGACGGTGGGGGTATTGGCTTCGTTTGCGACGCGCTGGCTGGCGCCACGATTGCATGCTTTTTCGGCCACCCATCCCGGCATCGATCTGCAACTGCGACCCGAGATCGCGCTCGCCGACGTGTCCGGCGGCGAGGTCGACGTGGCGATCCGTTACGGCCGCGGCGGCTGGCCGGGCGTGCGTTCGCAGCAACTCATGTCGGAACGTCTGTCGCTGGTTTGCGTCCCGTCTCTCCTCGACGGAAAGCGCCGTCCGCGCAAGCCCCAGGACCTGCTGCGCTTCCCATTTCTGGCTTCGTATTCGACGCATTCGTTCGAGTGGGAGGTCTGGGCGCATCGTTTCGGGCTGGACCTGACCCAGGCGCAGCGCGTGCAGTTGCATGACTACAATATCGTCGTGGAAGCGGCCCTCGCCGGACAGGGCATCGCCATGGGCCGCCATCGGCTGATTGCCCAGCAACTGGCGAGCAAAGCACTGGTAGAGGCGCTGCCCGATGCGGTGCTCGACGACCCGCGCATCGGTTGGTGGCTCGTGACACCCAAGGGGGCGTTGGGCGATCCAGCGTCTGCCTTCCGCGCGTGGCTCATGCAGACAGCCGGGCAAGACACATTAGACGGCACGCATTAGTTTCGCTCATGCATGGGGTGCAAAAATTGATTGGTCACACGAGGGTCGAGCCAATAGGATCAGGTATCTCTTACGATCGGACGCACATGACATGACCTCTTCAATCTCCGCACGTGTCGCCGAGCTCGGCCTGACGCTTGAATCCGCCGCAGCCCCGGCCGCCAACTACGTGCCGTTTGTGCAGGAAGGCAATCTTCTCTTTATATCCGGCCAGATATCACGCAAGGGCGGGCAGCCGGCCTACCTCGGCCGGCTAGGCGACACGCTCACGGAGGAGGAAGGCATCGAGGTAGCGCGCCTCGCGGCGCTGGGTATTCTGTCGCAGATTGTCGCCGCCACAGGGGACCGGCTGGACCGTGTGGCGCGTGTCGTTCGTCTCGGTGTGTTCGTGGCCAGTACGCCGGACTTCAATCGTCACAGCGTCGTTGCCAACGGCGCGTCCGACCTGATCGTTCAGGTATTGGGCGATGCCGGCCGCCATGCGCGCAGTGCCGTCGGCGTCGCGTCGCTGCCCGCCGGCGTGGCCGTTGAAGTGGAAGCCATTATTTCCCTTACACAAGCGTGAACCCAACGCGCGTCATTGGAACAACTATGCCATCTCCTCTCTCGCCTGCTGCCGTGGACGCGTTGCGCGCGCTCACACCGGGTGCTCAACGTACCACCCATTTCAATCACGCGGGCGCCTCGCTGGCGTCCTCCGCCACGCTGGAGGCGATCCATGCTTACCTTTGGCTCGAAGCCACGACGGGGCCGATGGAAGCCGCCGTGACCGGACGTGAGCAGACTGAGCGGGCGCGCTCGCTTGCCGCGCGGTTGCTGAATGCCCGGCCGGCCGAGATCGCTTTGACCACCGGCAACTCAGCCGGTTGGGGCGCCGCATTCGCCGCGTTGGGACCCTGGGCGCCCGGCGAGCGGATCCTGGTCGGGCGTCACGAATGGGGCGGGAATCTGGCTGCCATGCGCCTGTCGGCGCAGCGTGCAGGGGCGACCATCGAAGTCATTCCGTCCGATGCCAGCGGTGCGGTGGATCCGCAGGCGCTGGAGGCCATGCTTGACGACCGTGTGCGCCTGATCGCGCTGACGTGGATGCCGGCGAACGGCGGACTGATCAATCCGGCCGCGGCGATCGGGCAGGTCGCACGCCGCCACGGCATTCCCTACTTCGTCGATGCCGCGCAGGCGGTTGGGCAACTTCCAGTCGATGTCGTCGAGGTGGGCTGCGATGTCCTGACCGGTGTGTGCCGCAAGGCGCTGCGTGGTCCGCGAGGCACCGGCCTGCTGTATGTGCGAGAGGATTTTCTATCCCGGTTGACGCCCGCATTCGTCGATATGCGATCTGCGCCGCCGGGTGCCGACGGCGAACCCGTCTTGCGGGACGACGCGGTGCGCTTCGAGCCGGCGGAATCATCGCTGGCATTGCATTGCGGACTGGCTAATGCGTTGGAAGAGGCATTGGAGATTGGCGTTGAGAATATTCGCGCGCGGATCGACAGCATTGCACACGCGTTGCGTGTGCAACTCGCCGGGATCCCCGGCGTGACGGTGCTGGATCAGGGCCGGGAGCAGTCCGGGCTGGTGGCGTTCAACATCGCGGGTCTGGAGGCGGGTTCGGTACAGCGCAAGCTGGCGGATCAGGGTGTCGTGATCGGCAGTAACGGTGTCGCCTACACGCCGCTTGATATGGAGTCCAGAGGACTTAACCAGATCGCGCGCGCGTCGGTCAGCTATCTGACGACGGAGTCGGAGATCGACAAGTTGCTGGATGGCGTCCGCGGGTTGGCAAGCCAGTGACCCGCTACGCCTTCCGTTTAGTCGACGTTTTTGCCGAGGCGATTTTGGCGCTAGTCATCTAAGCTCCACCGAAACAAAACTGCGTGCGTGGTTGCGCTGGATCAGCACGGCGACCTGTTTGCCTGCCTTTGCTTCCAGCGCGCTCACGTCCGCCGACGTTTCGACCAGCGTGTCATTGAGCGACAGGACGATATCGCCGGGCTGAATGCCGGCGCTTGCCGCCGGTCCATCCACGCCGTCCACCATCAGACCCACGGCTAAATCGCTCGCACGCCGCTCGTCCTCATTCAGCGGATGCATGCTCAAGCCCAGACGATCCCCTGTGCTGCTTTCGACGGGGCGAGCTTTGGGGCTTTCCGCGGACGCGCCGACCATGACCGCCATGGTCATCGGCCGGTGATTGCGGATCAGCCTGAGTGTCGTTTTCGTCCCCGGCGGCAAAGCAGCCGCATCGTCGGCGAGTTCGGCCGAGCGATCGATCGGCTTGTCGCCGATCCGGATGATCACATCGCCAGGCTTGAGGCCGCTCGCGGCAGCCGAAGTGCCGGGCTGGACGGAATTGACCAGCGCGCCTGCCGGCCGTGGCAGGCCAAAGGCTGCGGCGAGACCCGGGCCGACGTCCTGTACGTCCACGCCAAGGCCGCCTGGAGAGGTCGCTTGCGTGGCTTGCACCTGTGAGCGCACCTTGGCCGCCAGGTTGATCGGGATGGCAAAGGCCAGATTTGGGGATCCGCTTGAGTCGGAGTAAGTCTGCACGTCGATGCCGACCACCTCGCCGGCACGATTGAACAGCGGGCCGCCCGAATTGTCCGGGTTGGCGGCGAGATCGGTTTGGAAAAAGGGAAAACTGCTGCCGTCCTGGAGTGTGCGAGTCGTGGCGCTGACAATGCCGGCTGCAACGGTATTCGCGAAGCTGTCGGGCGAGCCGATCGCCAGGATCGGTTCACCGACGCGCACGCGCGACGAGTCGCCCAGTTTGACGGTCGGGAGCTTCGTGGCATCGACCTGAATGATCGCGACGTCGCTCTGGACGTCGACCGCCACGACCTTTGCCTTGAACTCGCGTCGATCGGTCAGCCTGACCGTCACTTCGTCGGCTTGATCCACCACATGAGCGGTGGTCAGAATGAGGCCGTCGGGACTCACGATAAAGCCGGAGCCCATCCCCGTGATGACGCGTGCCGAACTGCCTTGAGACGCCGGTGATTGCGGCACCACATGCTTGACGAGGGCGAGAAGGGGATCGTCAGCATCCATTGTCGCGGGGGCGGGTAGCGACGCTTGCTGCGCAGGGGCAGTCGCGCTGATATTCACGACGGCGGGCCCGTATCGCTCCACGATGGTCGGGAAGTCGACCGACGCTGCAGCGTTGACGGGTGAAACCCGCTTCGCCTTCACTGGGGGCGGAGGCACGGCTTCGGCATTCGCCGTCGGCTGCAGGTACGGGTAGCCAGAGAGAAAGGCTGCGATCAGGGCAGCGGGGAACCAGGTGCGTGCAAGAGTTGGGTGCAACACAGTGCACCTCCTTGGCGGTCAGAGTGCCAGGGCCAGGCGCGCGCTTAGCGGGCCGATCGATACATGAATGCATCGATAGCGCCGGTACGACAATGCACGGTCCTCCCCTACATGATTTATAGAAGAGCGGTGGGAAAACTGCACCGAGTGCTAATCCTGGGGTGCGGTTTTCGAGCGGCGTGGATCGCTACTAGCGCAAGCAGGTTGCGCAAAAACGCGGCACAGCCTGGCGCCTGAGCGCCGAAGGACGACTTCACGCCGCGCGGTAGCATGCCTCACTCGTGCTGGCGGGAATAAGCCGTTCGCGTTGCATCGCGACCGCCTCGCCAAGCCGCTTGCAGAGCTGGTCCGCGTTCCGGATGCCTGGCAAACGCCGCACGGGATGCGCGGGGTCGTTGGTCGTCAGGATGATCGTGCCGGTGCCGAATAGATGCAGCCACCAAGGATGGATCGCGGTGATGTGTTGAATCCGGGAGAGATCGAGACTCGATGCACGGCGATTCAGAATACCTTGCGTCCAGGTAATGCGCGTGGTGTCGATGACGATTCGGGTGAACGCGGTTTTGACGAACGGCAAAGCGACACCGATCAGGACCGCGCAGGCTTGTGCCAGCAGCACGGGCCACTGAAGCGGGAAAGCGTTCAACGCGCAGACATGGATAGCGCCAATCATGACCATGACAACGCCGCCCTTCAGGAGCGCCGGAAGGTTGCAGGCCTGCGACGGCGCGCCGCTGAAAATCACCTGATTGACCATCGCACATACTCCTCTTTCTGATCCACAGCCCTGTTCGTTCTTCGAAAAAGGCAGTGCTGCCTTTTTCGGTCCTCGTGCCGGTGGTGGGCCCAGTATAGCCCTCGCGACGAAGATCGTCCGCAACGCCTGCGCACCGGGCGGGGAGCGCGGCAGACGGGGCGGGACGAGGCTTTACGCGTCTTTCAGCCAGGGCATTTCCACGGGCGACACCACCAGACGCCGGGACTCCCGTTTCAGTTCGAAAATGAATCCGACCAGGATCATCGAGTCGGCATAGGGGATCGGGAATACGTGAGGATTGTCCACGCTGCGCAGCGGGTGCGCGGAGGTATCCGCCGTGGTGGCGGCGTTCGCGCGGACGCTCTCGAGTTCGTCGGCCATTGCCGGCCCACTGACTTTCAGGACGCGGCTACGCAGGTCGCTGAAGGGTTCGATGCGCGCCCCGTCTTCGTTGTATTCGGGCACTTCATAGATGAACCAGGACATGTGCGTCTCCCAGGAAAAGGGCATCTATTCTAGCAGTGGGCGTAACGGACTGCCTCCGGACGCTTATCCAGCGCCTGCCCTGCTATGCTGGCACCGACTCTTATTTCGTTACCCAGCACGTGATATAGGCGGTGCCTTTTCTGACCTGTTTGTTGCTCATACTTCGCTTTCGTATGGGCGGCAATCGTCCATCGTCTGCATGAAACGCGCGTTCCAATCGCTCTGATCCACTATGCGTCCATCATCCACCGGCGAGTCCTCCAATATTGACCGCGACGAGCCGGTCGCGCAGCCGGACCCAACGGCCCGGTTCACCGACGCGCTGGAGAAGGTGACGCCGCTGTTCGAGTTGCAGCCGCCGTTAGAGGCCAACATGCTAGCCGAGGCGTTGCAGCTCGCGGCGGTCAGCTCGCTTGGCTTGGGCCGGCTCGCCGATGCCGAGTCTTATTGGCGCCGTTCGATCGAAGCGAACCCTCGGTTCGTCGACGCGTACACGAACCTCGCCACCTTGCTGAAAGGACTCAACCGCCTGTCCGACATGGAAGCGCTGTTTCGGCAACTGCTGGAAGTGAGCCCGGATCTCGCTGACATTCACAACCAGCTTGGCTCTTTACTCCAGGACCAGGGGCGCCTCTCCGAAGCAGAGGCGGCGTATCAGCAAGCGGCGCTGATTCGCCCCGACCGCCTCGAATTTCATTACAACCTCGGTACCGTGCTCAGACCGCTCGGCCGTTGGCATGAAGCTGCTGAGGCATATCAGCGGGCGATCGCGTTACGCCCTGACTTCGTCATGGGTTACAGCAACCTCGGCAACATACTGAAGGAACTCGGACGCCTGCCGGAAGCCGAGGCTGCCTACCGGCAGGCACTCGCCATTCGCGGCGACTATCACATGGCGAAGTACGCTCTGGCGATACTGCTGCTTAGCATGGGGCGCTTCGAAGAAGGATGGCGGCTCTATGAGGCGCGTCACGCGGATCCTAGATCCATGCAGCATAAGACGCAGAAGCTCCTAGGCCGTCCCCGCTGGCAAGGCGAAACACTGGCAGGAAAACAGCTGCTGGTCTGGCAGGAGGGCGGGCTCGGCGATGCGATTCATTTTGCCCGCTACTTTCAGTTGCTCAAGGCGCAAGGCGCGGCCCAGATCGCCTTTGCCTGCGCTCCAGCGCTGCACCGGCTGTTCGCCTCGGTCGAGGGCGTCGACGTGGTGCTGGCGCATGAGCCGGGATGGGCTGCAGCGGCGAATTACGACTACTGGATGAGCCCATTGAGCGCGCCGCTGTATCAGTGCACGACGAGCGACACCATTCCGTTGCCCGTCCGGCTGACGCTGGATCCATCTCTCCTCGAAGCCTGGCGCGTGCGCCTTGCAACGCTTCCTGCGGGTCGCAAGATCGGACTCGTGTGGAAAGGTAATGTCCTACACCAGAACGATGCGAACCGGTCGCTGCAATCCCTCGCGATGCTGGCGCCACTCTGGCGCGTGCCCGGACTGAGCTTCGTGAGTCTGCAAAAGGGGGCGGGCGAGGACGAAGCTCAATCGCCGCCCGCCAACCAGCCGCTGCTGCATCTCGGCTCCGATGTAACGGACATGGCCGACAGCGCCGCCATCATCGCGCAGCTCGATCTTGTCATCTGCGTGGATACAGCAATTGCGCATCTCGCCGCCTCCGTCGGTACGCAGTGCTGGGTCATGCTGCCCGGAGAGGCGCTCGACTGGCGCTGGATGCACGAACGCACGGACTCCCCTTGGTATCCGGATACGATTCGCCTGTTCCGCCAACCTCTGGGCGCGCAGTGGGCTACGGTTATCGAACAGGTCCGGCAGGCGTGTGCCGAGGCGTTCCCGGGGTAAGGCCCGATGGGGCCGATCAGGTTTTTCAGCCACCTATCCACGCATGCGAGAATGCTACGCTGCGCCGACAAAGGTGGCTCCGTATTGCCCGATTGACTATCCGATAGCCGCTTGTAAAAAAGAATACAGGAGCTAAACGTGAGTGACTTTTCCGCTGATTATCTCGTTCCATCCGCAGCCCAAAACATGCAAACCCTGATCGCGGGGGCCGCGTGATGCGCATCGAGACCGGAGACTTTGCCACCAACGGGATCGAGCTACGCGCCGACATTGCCGGCAGCGGTATGCCGGTCCTGCTTTGCCACGGATTCCCTGAATCGCGGCATTCCTGGCGCCATCAGGTGCCGGCGCTCGCCGAAGCGGGATATCGTGTGATCGCGCCTGATATGCGGGGCTATGGCGGCAGCAGCGCGCCGGAATCGATCGAAGATTTTACGATTCTGCATCTGGTGGGCGACATGGTCGGGTTGCTCGATACGCTGGGGCATCAGAAAGCCGTGATCGTGGGTCATGATTGGGGCGCGCTCGTCGCCTGGGCGGCAGCGATGTTGCGGCCTGACCGGTTTATCGGCGTCGCTGGACTTTCGGTTCCGTTCATCCCTCGCACCGCCGCTGCACCGCTCGCGACTCTGCGCCGCCGGGGGCGGGAGCGCTTCTACTGGGTCTGGTTCGAACCGCGCGGTCGCGCCGAGGCAGAACTTGACGCTGATCCGGCGGAAAGCCTTCGCCGCATGTACTGGGGGCTCTCTGGCGCCGCGCCCGATCCGCTCTGGAACGGTATGGTCGCCGAGAGCGGATTTCTTGCGACCTTCCCGGCGCCCTCCGGCCTGCCGGATTGGTTGACGCCGGAGGACCTGAGGCTGCAAACAGCGGCTTTCTCCCGTGGCTTTCGTGCGCCGCTCGACTGGTATCGCAATCTTGACCGGAACTGGGCGTTGCTCGGCGCCTTTGCCGGCACACGCATCACCCAACCGGCGATGTTTCTCGCGGGCGAGCGGGACCCTGTGTTGAATTGGCGGCGCGACGCCTATGCAGCCCATTCGGAGAACTTGGCGGGCCTTGTCTCCAGCACACTGCTCCCCGGCATCGGCCATTGGATTCAGCAGGAGGCACCGGAAGCGGTCACAGCGGCGCTCCTCGACTTCCTGCGGACATTCAAGGCTTCGGACTGGCAGGCAATGGGTTCGCGATAAGAATGCGTGTGTCAACGCTGCCCGCGCCTATACGTCGAACCTACTCCGTGGGTGGTTCATTTCGTATCACCAGCTCCATGAAACCTGAACTTGAGTCGTGCTCCCGGGAGAAGCGATGTTCGGGAAGAAGCGCCAGCAATATCTCCGCGGTTGTGCGGACCGTGCAACCGCGAGCCACATGACCACCGAACACGCGACCGCGTGGGTCGGCAACCGACATGTGCAGATGCGCGCCATCAGGTGATAGGGACCCGGCGAGCGTCAGGATTTCCAGATCGTCGCGCAGCTCAGTCGGATCCTCGTCGCCGGCAAATCGCAATTGGGCAACGCTGAGGCTCCCGATGCCCTGGATCACGAAGGCCGCCTGCAACTTGACCTGACGCAGTACGTCTTCGAGGGCGGCACGCAGATCGTCGCCAGGAAAGAGGCGCAAAGGATGGGCTTGCATCGCGAGGTTCCAGGTTAGGGGCTAGGGGTTCACTGTCGTTTCGCAGAACGTAACACTGAGACGGCTACGTTCGAACATGAATGACGGGGCAATACCGAACGTCGAACGAAAAGTTCGCGACAGATGGGCGGAGTCAGCGAATCCGGCCACATGAGCTGCTTCAGTCAAGCTCGATCCACGCATGGCCGCCTCCGCCGCCGTGCGCAGACGGCACCATAAAACATAGCGCCGCAAGGGCACGCCGGTCGCTTCGCGGAAGCGGTGCGCCAGCCGGCTGGGAGAGCGGTGCACGGCTGCCGCCAGCGCCGCCAACGTGATCGGTCCGTCGAGACGCTGACGCACGAGCGCGCAAACCTGCGAGACCAGCGCGTCAGCGCTTGCGCTGCTGTTCGCAGCCTGTCCGATCAGATTGTCCACCAATGACTGTGCCGCAACGGCGTCCCCGGCTGCCGCGCGGCGAGCGACGGCACGTAGCTGCGGGTTGAATGGCAAGGCGGCCAGGCCAGCGCTGTCGCGGCCGGGAAAGCGTGCCCACTCATTACTTTCGGGCTCCAGATAGAGCACCGCCGAGGTCCCGAACGCCGGATGGGCATGCGGGGTATCCGGCGGGACGAGGATCAGATCGGCGCGGTGCAGGCCGGTTTGCGGAGACTCATAGACAACCGGCCCGTCCAGGCCAAACGCTATTTGCGCAAGATGGTGCCGATGCTGGGCCGACGCGTAAGCGGGCGCCAGCATCAGTAGACGCTGCGGCCAAACATAGAGATGAAACGGAGTCGAAGACATATCAGCCAGTTTATTCAAGTCCGGAGAGCATTGCCGCGCGCATGCTGGTGTCTCGATCCCTAACCTGCGTGACTTGAGGTGCATTCATGCCTGCCAACACCGGCTACATCCACGCGCTGCGTTTTTCTTCCCTGAGCGCGCTATACGACCCCGTCGTTGCCTTGACCTCACGCGAGCAGACGTTCAAGTCGGCCCTGCTCGATGGCGTCGCGCTGGAACCCGGGCAGCGCGTGCTCGACATCGGTTGCGGCACCGGGACGCTAGCGTGCATGGTAGCGCAGCGCGAACCGGGGCTGGAGATGCACGGACTGGACGGCGACCCGGCGATTCTGGAGCGTGCCCGGCGCAAGGCGGCGGAACGTGGGGTTTCAATCAGGTTCTCGCACGGGATGTCGTTCCAGCTACCGTTTCCGGACAACCATTTCGACAGCGTGCTGTCGAGCCTCTTCTTCCACCACCTGAACCCCAGTTCCAAGCAGCGCACGCTGGCTGAAATTCTGCGGGTCCTGAAGCCGGCCGGACACCTGCATGTCGCCGACTGGGGCGCCGCGCAGGATCCGCTGATGCGTGCGGCCTTTCTCGTCATCCAACTGGTCGATGGATTTGGCACGACCCAGGACAACGTCCGCGGCAAGCTGCCCGGAATGATGGCGCAAGCAGGGTTCGAGGGCGTCCATGTCGACGGGCGATTCCGCACGATGCTTGGAACCATGGAGATCGTTCGCGCTAAAAGGCGTTGCTGGCGAGATCCGGGTCATTGAAGTCCCGATTGCATACGACATGACGTTGAACTCGAGTTTTAGCAAACACGGAGAAGCACGATGGCGATCACGGAATATGCCGATTACGACGGGCTGGGCCTTGCTGAATTGGTGCGTAATAAAGACGTCAAACCCGCCGAGCTGGTCGAGGAAGCGATCGGACGTGCGGAAAAACTCAACCCCAAGCTCAACTGCGTGGTGTTCCGGGACTACGACCGGGCACGTGCCACCGCACAGGGCGATTTGCCCAAAGGTATGTTCTCGGGCGTCCCGTTCTTCCTCAAGGACATCTTTGCTACCGCTGAGGGTATGCCCACGCGGATGGCCGCGGGCATCGATCACATTGCGCACCTCACTGGACAGACGCCGTCCGACGACAAATTCGAAGGGCTGACGTGGGGGCTTTACGAAGCGGGCAAACGTATCACGGCCAGCGAATATCTACTTGCCAAGGGCGCCATGCAGGTCGCGGCGCGCAACGCCGCGGCATTCCACAAGGATTACGACGTCTGGCTGACTTCGACTTTGGGTTCGCCGCCGGTGCGGATCGGCACGTTCGATCTGGACGAGCGTGATCCTCAAAAATCATTCGCACCGCTGATCGATTACGTGCAGTACACCGCGATGCAGAACGTGACGGGACAGCCCGCGATCAATCTGCCGCTTCACTGGAACGCGGCGGGACTGCCGATCGGCGCACACTTTGTCGGGCGTTACGGCGACGAGACGACGCTTCTGCAGCTCGCCGCGCAACTTGAGCACGCTGCACCCTGGGCGCAGCGTCGCCCTGACCTCAAGGGGTGGGCCGCGGAAATTGAGAATCAAACGAGGCTGAGTCAACCGGCAACGCCCACCATGCTCTACAGTTGGATTGCTGTTCGGCATTGCAGGCTTCGCCGGCTTGACGGCCGAGCAACATCCGCGGGTGCCACTAGCCACGGTGCGATGTCGTGACCATCAGAGGTAGTCAGTACGGCCTCATCTCCTTCCGAAATATTTCCAGGGGTTACTTCCATGACAGCGGTGACGGTGCAAGCCTGTCACCGCCGCATTCCCGGTTACGCCGGAAATATTGCCCAACAATCGTTCAATTGCCGCGTGCAACCCCCGCTGCTGTAATACGCCGCTGACAAGGCATGGCGGGTGGGAGATGGGCGAGCAGGGCGGCAACGACGATGCGGCGATCGCGCAACGCATGGCGGACGTGATGGGCGAGCGGCCGCTGCGGCTCGAACGCCAGGCGCTCGCCCATAGCGGCAATGCGGTTTACCGCGCGTACATGGCGGGCGGTCGTTCGCTGGCGGTGCGCGTCAGCCCCAAAGCGCAAACGTTTTTGCACACACCTTCGAATCTCGCCATGCTGCGCGGCTTTGGCCTGCCGGTGCAGACAGTGCTCGCGCAAGGCGCCATGCCAGCGGGCGGCGATTTCGTTGTGCTCGACTGGCTTCCCGGCCGCGATCTCTTCTATGCCTTCGACTCGCTGGATGCCAGGCAGGCCGAACGGATTGCCGAAGCCGTGGTCGCATTCCAGTGCAGGGTGGCGCAACGGCTGCCCGCCCCCGCGCAGGGCGGTTTCGGCTGGACTGCGGTCGGCGCTCGCGCGCCTCGAGGGCGCTGGACTGAAATCTTTGACGAACCTGTGCCGGCTGCGTGTCACGTCGCGACGCTTGCGCGCACGGATGCCACGATGCTCGAACGCTTTCGCGCGCGCCTTGGCCTCGTGCGTGCCTCGCTCGAGGACTACTTCGACACGCTGCACCCGGTCTGCTTTCTCCACGACCTGACCATCAAGAACGTGCTGGTCGACGGCGGAGAATTGAGCGGTCTGATCGATTTCGATACGGTGTGCTACGGCGATCCGCTGCTTGTGCTGGGCACGACGCTCGGGCACATCGATACGATGATGGGGGAGCGCGGCCGCCCCTATGCCGAGGCGCTCCTGCGCTGTTGGGCGCCGCAGGGCGAGCGCAGGCGCGCGACGGGCTTCTACGCGGCCCTGTGGGTCATCGGCTCTCTGTCGGTTGCCATCGAACAGGGCAACGCCGCGAGCGTGCGCTTTCTCACGCTGGTTCTCGACCAGATGCTGCGCGTGGCGGAACGCGCGTGAGCTGCGATCGCTCAACCGTCCAGATTCCAGATGACCGGAAATGGCGCCCTCCCGGCAGCGTGAGCGTCCGGGAGGGGCATGTGTTTCCTAGAACGTATAAGCCAGCTTGCCGAATGCCGTACGGCCCAGCGTGTTGTAACCGTATGCTGTGGCGTACTGCCGGTTAAACAGGTTCGATAGATTGGCGGATACGGTGAGATGCGAATTGACCTTGTAGGCGGCACGCAGCGCCACCGTTGTATACGACGGCAGATAGATCGTGTTGGCCTGGTCGTCGAAGGTCGATCCGCCGTAAAGCAGCGAGACCCCGGTGCTGAGCGCGTGCAGGTGGAACTCGTCCCACGTGTGATCGACGCTCAGGCTGACCGTCTGGCGCGGGCGGCGGTTAAGCCACGTCTGGTCGGTGACGTCCTGCGGATTCAGAATGCCGATTGCCAGACTGACCGGCGTCGATTTGCCGATTGTGCCCTTGTACGAGAGATCGATACCCTGGATGTGCGCCCGCCCAATGTTCACGGGCAGAAAGGTCGCGGAGTTATAAGAGATGAGGTCATGGACGCGGGTGTCATAAACGGCAGCCGTGAAGGTGCCGAAAGACGTCGAGGCATCCAGCGCGGCCTCGATCGTGTCGCTGCGCTCGGGCAACAGGTTCGGGTTCGCGTAGCCCGGGTAGTACAGATCGTTGAAGGTCGGCAGGCGGAATGCATTGCCATACGAGAGCCGCGCCGTATAAACCGGCGTGATCGCATAGGCCACGGCCACATTGCCGGTATTGACCGTCTGGCCCTGAACAATCTCATGGCGGCCCGCAAGGAACACCGTCAGTGCGCCGAGCGTGGCTGACTGATGGAGCGAGACAGACGAATCGTTGCGCGCCGGCAAGCCTTGAGGGATATCGACCGGCAGGAACGCCAACTGACGGCTAAAGTCGTAGGCGAGCTTCGTCTCTCCGGACAGCGGCAGATTGAACAGCGTCAGCCCGCGTTCCTGATGCGTCAGCGAGGTTGACGTGCTGAAGCGCGTGGAGTTGAACTCATCGGTCGGAATGGTCGGATCGTTCGAGTAGATGAACTGGCGGTCCGTGGCGTAGCCCACCGATTGGTCAAACTGCGTGGACGGCGTAATGTCCAGATGAAACGCGACGCCTGTCGTCAGCTGATAATCGGCTTGGCGGTCGTTGCCACCGGCATTGTCGTAAGACAGATCGGACCGGTGGTACAGGGCGAACGTGGAGAGCGACCAGTTGTCGTGCGCATAGCCGAGGCGGGCATCCACATCCTCAGCATGGTACGGATTGCGGCCGTCCTCGTGGCCATAGCCATACGGCTGGGTCGCGTCGATCCCCGCGGTGTTGTAGTCGTGCAGACCGAGCGAGTAGGTCAGTCCCGACAGTGCCGAGAGCGGACCGGTGGACGGGATACTGCCCGACGTGCGGATTTGCGTATCGAAGGTCTTGTTCGAGCCGCCGTCTACAGAGACCGTAGTCTTGTTCGGCTGATTGGCTGCATGGTTGGTGAACAACTGCACGACGCCGCCCATCGCATCTGCACCGAACGACGCCGCCGCCGGCCCCGAGATGACCTCGACGCGGTCGAACGCCGAGGTCGGCAGATCCGCCCACTCGGCTATGCCGGTGGTCGCGGAACCGACCCGGATACCGTCGATAAACACGGCGACTTGACTGGCTGATGAACCCCGGATACTGACCGAGGCGGCCGAGCCTGGACCGCCGGTTTGTGAAACGGTGACGCCGGGCAGCGTGGCAAGGGCCTGCGTGATACTCGGGTCGGCGGGCGACAGTCGATCGAGATCGGCGCGCGTCAGAACCTGCGTCGTGGCGAAACGTTGGTCGAACGATTGCGGCAGGTGTTGCGTGTCGCCGGTGACGAGAATATTCGGCAGCGTGGATTCGGCCGGCGCCTGCTGTGGCGGCGGCAACGACGTGTCGTCCGCGGCCTGCGCACCCTGCCACGCCGAGACGGTCAGGGCAGAGGTGATGATGAATTGACGAAGCTTCATGATGGGGTGTTCGTTCTTGTCGATGCTTGTAAATAGAGGGCCGCCTGGCGGCGGCCACAAGGCTTAACGTTTGGCGGACCAGGTTTCCAGCTCGTCATAACGCTTCATGCGATAGATGACGAACGAGGCCAGCCAGGCGACGATGAACACGCCAATAATGATGAAGCCGAGGTTGTTGAAGTTATCGTTGAGCGTGCCGATGGCGTCCCAGAACACCCCTTTGAGGCTGAGCTGGTCAGCGAGCAGCCCTAGCGCTTCAATGCCGCCGATCAGCACGGCCACGACCACCGATACCAGCGTGATCGTCAGGTTGTAGTAGAGCTTGCGGATGGGGCGCACGAAGGCCCAGTCATAGGCGCCCAGCATGAGCACGCCATCGGTCGTATCGACCAGCGACATGCCCGCCGCGAACAGCACCGGGAACACCAGCACGATCCAGATAGACAGCCCCTGCGCGGCCTGGCTGGCGGAGATGCCGAGCAGGCTGACTTCCGTGGCGGTATCGAATCCGAGGCCGAACAGGAAACCGAGCGGCAGCATCCAGATCGGATTCGACACGAGACGGAACATCGGGCGGAACAGCCGCGCGAGCAATCCGCGGTTGTTCAACAGCAGGTCGAGGTCTTCATTGTCGTAAGGCTCACCGCGCCGTACCTTATTGAAGGCGCGCCATACGCCCCGCAGGATGATGATGTTCATCGCGGCGATGAGGAACAGGAAGAGGGCGGAGACGCTGGTCGACACAATCCCGCCCAGGTCTTTCCATGCCTCGAAGCGGCCCTCCAGCGCGGCGGCCGTCGCGGCCACGGCGGCGGCGACCAGCAAAACGACCGCGGAGTGGCCGATCGCGAAGAAAAAGCCGATCGTGACAGGACGTTGACCGTCCTGCATCAGTTTGCGCGTGACGTTGTCGATCGCGGCGATATGGTCGGCGTCGACCGCGTGGCGCAGACCGAAGCCATAGGCCAGCAAGCCGGTGCCGAGCAACAGAGGATGGCCGTGAAAAGCGATGAACGCCCAGATCCAGGCGCCAATATTGAAGACGGCGAGAACGCTATAAATGGCGATGACGCGTCGGCGCAAGGTTCCCTGCGGGGAACCGGTTTGAACAGCAGTGGACATGACAGATCCTGAGGTTTGGGCTGTCGTTGCAACGAGCGACCGCATAGGCGGTGCTTGCACATCGGGACACCCCGCCCCGGTGTGGCTGCGCAGACCTCGGTTTGATGGCAGGTCTCCTGGCTCGCGGGTCAACGTCACGTGCCGACCTTCCCGGTGTTCCAGTGGTCATGAGTGGCACGGACTCGCCGCTTACAGTTGCGGGGGCAGCCGCAGACTCGGAGCATCGCTGCTCGTACTGCGTTCCCTTTTGATCCCGGTGACGGGAACCATCAGCGCGAAGCGTACCGATGCGTAGTGGCTGCCGTCAACCACCACGGCGCTTACGGTGCGCTGCTCATCATTATTGTTACTGGTTTGTTGTTTCTGTCACCTAAGGCATTGATAGGGCAATACTGAATGCTTTCAGTGAGCTTGTGGCGCAACGTTTTCGCGGCCTGAACCCTATGAAGGTTTCGCGCGACGCGTAAAGGTCCGATCGTTCGTACAGGCGTTCACGACCGCGTCCTGTGCGAATCAATGGTCGCTGATGGTGACGTGATCGCCTAGCGCAATCAGCTTACAACCGCAGGCCGCGCTGTGCCCGTACATCGCGACGCGCCTGCCGTTGTCCATAATCATGTCCGACCCTTCGATGATCGGATTGGCACCATGTGTCGGGCACGATACCAGATCGCCGACGCGGGCAACCTGGCGCCCGAGGACGTCCATGGTGTCGGAGCCGGTGATGATGAAACCGCCGTGTGTCGTGCTGTCGCCCACGCAGGCAATTGAAGACATGGAAAACTCCTATGATTCAGGATCAAGTTTTTGGCGCGATACTGTGAACGAGAAGGGCCGTTCTGAGCGTGGACTTATAGATAAACTTTTTACTTTGCCGAGGATCCCCTCGCACGGGCAGCCGCATTTCCCATGGATGCAAATCGCCGACCACCGGCTTGCCACCGCCGGCTTCAAACCAGGTGAGCGCGTCAGCTTCGGCATCGATTACCGTTACGCCCAGTTGATCATCAGGCCAGACCTCGGATGACAGAATGAACAAAGGGCCGCATTCGCGGCCCTTCCACTAGTCGATGCCCTTGATACGTAACGCCTCTTCGAGTGTTACTTCGTCATCTTGGTCGCCATCCTCGAAACATCGGACAGATCGGCCATCCAGCGCCTCTTGTAGCAAACGATATAGATCGGGCGATCTAAAATTAACCT
The DNA here is from genome assembly GCA_900142905.1 of Burkholderia sp. GAS332. Lineage (NCBI taxonomy): Bacteria > Pseudomonadati > Pseudomonadota > Betaproteobacteria > Burkholderiales > Burkholderiaceae > Burkholderia > Burkholderia sp. GAS332. The sequence goes on from FSRV01000002.1 coordinate 4,579,371, forward strand.
CCAGCCATAGCGACTTTTCATCTTCTTTCGTCAACCGGATATCGTAATCCGACAAGGCTTTAAGATCCCGATCCTTCAAGCAGACTTCACGTCCTTGCGCCTTGACACAGGCAGCACTTGCCTTCAATACATCCATGACCTGTTGCGCTGAAGATGTATCAACAAACACTAGTCTATATTCGTAGCTCATGATCCGTGTGGCCTTCCTCGAACAGCTGGTAAATCGGCAGGATTTCGAATGCCAATATGCGTTTCATTCGGATCCAGCGACACTGCACCACGATCGTTAAGCTGATTCCCAACAGGATCTTCTTTGTGAACGTGCGCGTTATTGCCAGATTTGTACGGGCATGGGCACTTGTTCCCGTATTTGTGAACCCTGACTTCAGAACCGTCCGCATGCTTCCATGTCTGGTTCGCACCGTTGTCTTTCGTTTTAGAAAAACCGGCATCATCCAATACTGATCCAACGCCCGAGACACTCTGGCCTTTCACGCGAGGCAAGTCTGAGGCCGCCGACAGACCCAGAGGATCAATCCAGCCCGTGGGGTTGTCGGCGTAAGCGTATGGGTTGATGCCACCGGCAAGGCCAATGGGGTCTTTCGATATGAACCGCCCCGTGTTGGGATCATAGTACCGATGCCGGTTATAGTGCAGCCCCGTCGCTTCATCATGATACTGCCCCTGAAAACGCAGCGCGTTAGCGGCCTCTGCCGGGTCCGGTTTCTCCTTCCAGGTGTTTTTCCAGCCACCCCACGCCTTGTACCGCGCGAGCCACACGACTGTGCCCGATTCGTCCACCAGTTCCTGCGGTGTGCCCAAATGATCATTCTGGTAGAACAGCGTGGCATGGCGCGTCGTCGCCGGCATCTGCACGAAACGCCCATCGGTCCCGGTTGCCAAATGCGCGGGTTCAACCATCGTTTCGTCAAGTCGCGCGAGCGGCACGAACGAACCCGGCTCATGCAGATAGATCGATGCGGCCTGCCATTGATGCTCCTCATACAGCGTGTGCATGCGCTGCGCGACGGGCAACGAATGCGGGTCGTTCGGGTCATCGCGCACCAGATGGGAGGAGCGATAGCGGTACGGACGGAAGTCGCCTGCTCGTCGCGGCGGCTCGTGGAAACGTTCCTCCATCAGCAGCACGTCGCCGTCCCACGTGAATATCGTGCGATCGATTCCGCCACCGGCTTGTTCGACTTCCTTCAATGTGCGCCGCCCGAACACGTCATAGCGGAAGCGCACCACCCGTTCCGCGCGTACGGTGCCGTTAAGGTAACGAACACCGCCATTCGCAAGAGGTTCTGTGCGGTCCAGTTCATTTGCGTCCGGCGTTTTCGTGTAACGGCTAGCTTCCTTAAGCCGGTTGGCGGCGTCGTAGCAGTACAGCCACGTCCGCCCGTCGAGTTCAATCCGCCGTATCAGGTTGCCGCGCTCGTCGTAGTCATAACGGACACGGTTCAGTTCGGCGAGTACGTTACCGATGCACTTTGGTAGTGACCGCCTCCACTCGTATAGCTTCGTCGCGTCCTCGGAACCACGCTTGTTGTGGCGCAGCGGCGGGTATTTCTCGTCTGGATGCGCGCGTAGCCAGGCGGCATCTTCCGCCGCATTGCGTGCAAACCGTTCCGCCTTTTCCTGCGGCGTCTCCACGACCGGCGGCGGTGTCATCTTCTCCGGGTCCACCGGATTGCCTGCGGGGTCAAACGCGAAGATTTCCGTCAGGTCCGGGGTGACGGCCTTCAGCAGCCGCCCCACCGGATCATAGGTGTAGTTGGTCACGCCGCGCGTGCGGTCCTCGATGCGCGTCAGGTGTCCCGCTGCGCCATACTGCAAACGGCGTTCCGCGATCCGCTCGTGCGGGCTTGCCGCGCTCGCGGGCCTCACCACGAACCGCGCCAGCCGCCCGGCAGGATCGTATTCGCGCCGTTGGCTGAATGCCGTATGCGTGCGCCCGGTTTCGCGGTGCAGCCTGTCCCGCTCGAAGTCGATCAGAGGCTGGCCGTCGACCAGTAGCCCATGCACATGCCCCGAGCCGTAACGGAGCCAGTCGATGGTGCATGTATTTGGCAGGATGGTTCTTGTGCGGTTGCCCAGCGCGTCGTATTCGTGACGCGTGACTGTCACGTATTCGGCTTCCGTGGCGGGATTCTGGTGCTGTTCTTCAGCGATCAGGTTGCCCGCGTCGTCGTAGTGCAGTTGTACCCGGCTGGATTCGGTCTGCGCGGTCACGAGCCGCCCGCGTGCGTCGTAGTAGAAACGTTCGCTATGGGTTCCTGTTCCAGGTGCGCGTATGTGGCGTTTCGTGAGCCGCCCAAGCGCGTCGCGCACGAATTCGGTTTCCACGTCCCCCTCGCGAGAACCGCTAAGTCGTCCAGCCTCATCGTAGGAGTAACTGGTCGTGCAGCCGTCGAAATCCTTCTGTTCGATCAACTGACCGAGCACGTTGTAACGGAATTCCGTGTCCTCGTCGCCTTCGTTGCGCAACCGTTCGAGACGCCATTGCGAATCATAGAAATAGGAAATGTACCGGCCTGCCGCGTCCTTGCGCCATGTCGGTTGGCGGCGCATGTTGAAGCTGTATTCGGTAAGTTGCCCAGCGCCGTCGCGGTAGGACTTCAGGTTGCCTTCGTCGTCCCAGGTGAACTGTTCCTCGACGCCGTCTGCGTGCGTGACCTGCACGAGCTGGCCGCGCGCGTCGTGCCTGTACGCCGTGATATTGCCTTCGGCATCGGTGCGCCGCGCCAGATGGCCGCGCTCGTCGTAGCCGTAGGCAGTGGCATACCCGGAACAGTCGACGGCTTCCGTAAGTCGACCCGTGTTGTCATACTGGAAGCGCTTCACGCCGCCTTTCGGATCCGTGAGCGACAGTAAGCGGCCCGCACTGTTCCAGACGTATTGCGTCGTCCGTCCTACCGCATCCGTCACCGTCGCGGGCCGCCCGAGCGTGTCATACGAGGTCCGCGTGACATCGCCGGTAGCTGCCGTGACCGTGACCGGCAACCCTTGCGTACTGTATTCCGTGCGCGTCGTATTGCCGAGCGCGTCAGTGATCGCGATCGCGCGCCCGTTCGCGTCGTATTCGAAGCGCTGCATCTGCCCCAGCGCATCGCGGGTGCCAATGAGGTTATTGTTTTCATCCCAGTCGAAACGCTCACTGGTGCCGTCGCCATGCTCGACCAGCACGATGCGGTTATGGGCGTCGTAGCGGTGGAACGTGGCATTGCCGGCGGCGTCTGTGACTTTCGTGTACCAGTGTTCGCGGTGATACTCGAAGCGTGTATCCTCGCAAACTTCGCGCTCATCGTTGCCCACCCAGGTGCGCACGCATTTCGCGTCAGCCGGGGGAAGCAGGCCCGACCGCTTGCCCGGCCAGTCCCATTCGAGATTCGCGGCGCGTCCATTGAAATCGGTGTAGCGCACCAGCAGATGATGCTGGTACGCAAACTGGCGTTTGTGGCCCAGTATGTCCTGATGTTCGATCAGGTCGCCTTCGGGGCTGTACCTGTACGACGCGAGCGTTTCCGTGCGACGGCTCCCGGAGCTGACGCGATGGATCGCGGCGATCCGCCCGCCCGTGTAGTCAAGACGGATCGTGTTTTCCGCACGGTCGCTGACCGTGACCAGTTCGCCCTTGTCGTTATAGCTGAAGGTTAGCCCCAGCCCGTCGCGTCCGGTGCGCGCCGTCAGGCGGAAGCGTTCCCGCGTCGAAGTGCTGTGCCGTTCATAGTCCTCGCGCGAGCCGTCCAGATATGCGAGCTGCACGCTCCACGCGTCGAGGCGGCTGACGCTCAGTTGCTCGGTCGGTACTTCAACGGATTCGCCCACTTCGACGGGCGGCAGCGGCACGGCACGGTTATCGGTATCGAAGAATACGAGCGCGCCTCCCTTCATTTCCAGCGATAGGTGATACGGGCTGCTCCAGCGAGCGCCCAGCGGGCTCTCGTCGTAGGCCGCGAGGCTTGAGCGGTAACGGCGCGTCCAGACAATAGGCACCACTCCATCGAGCGCGAAATCGGTCTGTTCCAGGTTCTCGTCGCCCATCGCGTAGTTCACGGGCTTGGCGCTGGTCGTACTCGGGCAGCCACATCCTGTCTTCGCTGGCAGGTCGCTGGGTTTTGCGCCTAGCTGCGTCGTGTCGCGATGTTCGCCGGGTTTCGTGTGAGGCTCTTTCATCGTGCCCGGTGCAGCCTGTGCGACGTGCGATGGCTTGTGAGCACGCCGCGCCCTGATTTCTTCCACGATCTGCACGGCCATGAATATCAGCGTGCCCGCTGTGGCGGCATCGCCGAAGGCCTTGTCGAGCATCGGCCCGGTATCGCGGTCGAACTCGTCAAGCCACGCTAGGATTGCGTCGCGCTTGCCCGATACTTTCAGCAGTTCGTCAATACCGTGTAGGGCGATTTCCTCGCCCGTTGGCACCCAGGACAGGAACCCGGTGTTCTTCTTTACGGCGCCCATCTGTTCGGCAGCTGAAACCGGGTTCTGCACAAAGCGGCGCACGGTGCGCGATGCATCGCGTACGCCTTTCACGATGTCCTCTTTAAACCCCTTCAGCTTTTCATCGAGCGTCGACATGAATTCGATCACGTCTCCGCCAGCGGTCGCCCAGAACAGGTCAACCAGCACGCCGACAGCAGCGCCCTTCGCAAACGCGAGCAGCACCTCCTTGACCACCGCGCGCGCCGGACGGCTCGCATTGCCCGCAGCAGGCACGACTCCGATTGCATCGACCGCGAGAATGCCCCAGTTGAACAGGTTCTTTGCCGCTCCCGTCACGCTGCATATGCGGTAAATGTCGGTGCCCACGTCGTACAGCGACATGACATTGCCGACCACGGGCAGCATATACAGGCACTGGACAAAAATTCCGTGACTGTGGTTCGACACTGAGTCAACGCCGGCCTGCACGAGATTGGGTGTCGTGGCAGGTGCCGGAAAGGGGCTGGTAATGACGCGCCGGGCCACTGCGTTGTTCCTGATTTCCTGCGGAATCTGGCGGACAAGTGTGTTCGGTGAGTTCGGGGTATTCGCGCTGGACATGTTCTGGCGGGTGATCCGGTGAATAGGGGGCAACGCTCCGTTAGCCGTTAGCCGTTAGCCGTCAGCTGATGGCGGGTGGCTTCAGCAGGCCCTGCGCGAGCGCAGGAACGCCAGAGGCGGCTGGCGCGGCACGGCTGGTCGCAGACATCGCCTGACTGGTGAGCGCGCCCACCACAGCCTTTTCGAGCGCGGCAATGCCACCTGTAGCGGCCTGGCCGGCCACGCTGGCAACCGTGGAGGCAATGGTGCTGACAGACGCAACTTCAGCCATCGCCAGGCTCGGCAGGACACTGCCAGCAGCGCTGCCGGAGCCAGCGACCTGCGGCGTACCCTTGGGGTCCAACCACCTGCGCGCCTGATCCTCCAGGTCGTGCGCTTCCTCGAAGTATTCGACCGTGCCGCCGCCGCGTGGCGCATTGGACAGCGTGCCGCGACCGTTGGCATCCAGCGTGCCGTTGCGCCAGCTGCCGTCGGGAAACGTCACCTTGTATTTCGCGTTCGGCACCGGCTGGCCGTTCGGGTACGCATGCCACAACTGCATGCCGGTCGCCTCCTGTGCGGGCATCAGCGGCAGCGCCTCGCGTAGCGTGCCGGACGGCCCGATACGCAGTGGACCTTTCAGCGTGATATCGCCCGCGCTGCCAATCTCCACCTGGCCGCCGGACAGCTTGATATAGGCGCCACCACACATCAGCGTGAGAGACTTGTCCGCGTTCAGCGTGATTGAATCGCCAGCGCTCGCGATCGTGACGCCCTTCAGGGCCGACAATGACAGCGCATCCCCCTGCGCCTGCACATCCACCTTGCCCGCCGCGGCATAAATTTTCATGCCCCGCGTGTTCGCGAACAGCGACACTGCATTACCCGCCGCCACCGTATAGTTGCCGCCGATAGCCGCATCGGCATTGCCGCCCGTTGTCGTGAAGAAGTGCCCACCTGCCGAGAGTTGCAGGTGTTCGCCGCTGGTGACCGCCACACCGTGCGGCGCGGAGGCGAGCAGCACGGCCTGCTGCAAGTCCTTGAGTTGTGTTTCGAGCAGCGTCTTTTGTGCTTCGCACGCAGCGACCACCGCCTGAGCCTTGCTGACCGCTTCAGAGAGGCTCTGCATGCGCGCTTGCGCGGCCTGCAACTGTGCCAGCGCGACGCTCATGTCGAGCGCCTGGCCGTTGGCCGCGGGCTGCGCGTCGGCGCTGAAGAACAGACCCTTGCCCGCGCGCAGCACGCCCCATTGGCCCGTGCGCAGTTCGAATCCCTCGCCACGCCGCTGCCGTTGCGAATCGACCAGGTGACCCATGTTGAGCTGGGTCTTGTCGCCGTAGTCGGTCGACAGCTTGATGCCTTCCTTGCCCTGCTTGTCTTCCAGGCGCAGCTTGTTGCGCCGCGTACGGATCATGTTGCGGGTGTTCCAGCCGGTCTGGCCCGTCACGAGATCGACGGCCTGGCTATGGTGTTGCACGAACGCTATGAACGGACAATTTGGGTTTCCGTTCATGAATGCCACGCTGACTTCGGTATCCTTCAGCAGCGGAAAGTGAAAGCCCGTCTGGTTCGCGCCGGCAAATGGTTTCGCGAGCCGCAGCGGCACTGACTCGCCGCCTTCCGGCCATTCGTCATAGTCGAAATCGAATCGCACTGAGTAGTGACCAGCTAGCGTCAGGTGCGCCTCTGCGTCGTTGTTCGGTGACGTGACGCGTGCCGAAAGCGTCCCGGCGATTTTTGGCCAGTTGTCTTCCTCGAGCTTCAGGCGGAACGGACGCCCGGAAGGGATCGAACGGAACGAGTTGATATAGGATTGGTTGCGCGCGGCTTGATGCACGACTTCAATGATGACCTGGCCGTGCGGCGCGTCCGGTAGCGGTTCGTCCATCTTCAGCACGAGGCCAGGACACAGGTCATGGACGGTGCTCCTGCCGTCGTAGACGATCTGCCACGCCACCGCAGCCTCGTGTCGCAGGCGTGCTTCCCATGCAGCTTCCTGGGCATTCAGGTGGTGCGTACCAAATACGTACGTCTGCCCCCAGGTGGTTTTGTCGTCACGCGCGACATTGGCCTCAGCCTCGAAACGTTCCCATGCATTGTCCGGGTTGTAGTCCGCCACGCGCACCGATTCGGGAATGGTCTCGCTATGCGTCTGCAACGCGATCACGGCTTCGTGACCCGACTCAAGGCCCGAGGTCTCGCGATAGGGGATGATCACGTCAGGCCGGTATGTATAGCCATCCACATCATCAGCGAAATGCACCTCGTCGCCGATCTTGCCTAGGCGGATAAAGCAGAAAAGGCCTGTCTGACGCATCAGCAGGTCAATATAGTCCCAGTCCGACATCTGGAATTGCATACGGAATGCGAGCTTGGGAAACGCGCGCCGCAGCTTGAAACTGAACTGGTGCGTGCTGAAGTCGTGACGACGCAGGATAGCCGCGATGATGTCGGGCACCGACTTATTCTGGTAGATGCGCGTGGCGCGCGTGAGGCGCAGGCGGGCAATATGCGCCTCAACCACGATCCGGTATGCGCAGAAGTCACGCGTCCTGCGCGTACGGGTCACCTGAGTGATGCAGCCGTTGAAGATCCGGGCTTCGCCGCCGTCGGGCGGCGGATCGATGGTGAATATCGCGTCGCGGCCCAGATAGTCGGCACGATTCAGGTCGACGTTGGCTGTCAGCTCCAGCGCGATCCTGTAGGGTTCGCCCAGCCGTTCAACCGCTTCAACCGAGATGATTGACAGGCCATCGGTCGACGGTGCCTGCCTGACTTCCAGGTGATAATGCTGATGTCCGGTGATCCATCGCGCCGCTGCGCCTCGGGCTTGTCCCTTGCTGACTACATCCGCCATTCGCTCGCCTCCGTCCGTGTAGAGTGCATGAGATCTTGCGCGCTGACTGTCGGACGAAATCGAGAAAAAATCTATAGGATATCTATAGGATTTTCGAAAACCCTTGTCGAATCACGGGAGAGCAATTGCATGAAACGTTACAGATGGTGACGGGTCGTTGTAACCCCGCCGTTCCTTGAGAGCGTTGCCGACAAGGCGATGCATGGCGCGCATCAAGGCGACCAGCGGATCACCTGATGTCGGCCTACGGTAGTGGCGAAGCGTTGGAACGCCCGCGCGGCGGTTGCCTAGACGGTGCAGTTGTCAGTAAGCTTCCGACGCAACGTCTTCGCGGCCTGAACCATATTGCTCAGCGCGGCTTCTGTCTCGGGCCAGCCGCGTGTCTTCAAGCCGCAGTCTGGATTGACCCAAAGCCGTTCAGCCGGCACCACTTCGCAGGCACGTTCAAGCAACTGCTGCATCGCATCGGCGCTCGGTACGCGCGGCGAATGGGTGTCATACACGCCCGGTCCGATACCGTTCGGATAGGCGAACTCGACAAAACCGTCGAGCAGTTCCATCGAAGAGCGCGAGGTTTCGATCGTGATGACGTCCGCGTCCAGATCGGCGATCGCCGGCAGAATGTCGTTGAACTCGGAATAGCACATATGCGTATGAATCTGCGTCGCGTCGGACACACCGCCCGCAGCAATCCTGAACGCGCGCGTCGCCCATTCCAGATACGCCGGCCAGTCTTCCTGGCGTAATGGCAAGCCTTCGCGGAAGGCAGGTTCGTCAACCTGGATGATCCGGATGCCGGCTTTTTCAAGGTCGATCACCTCGTCGCGAATCACGAGCGCCAACTGCAGCGCCGTGGTCGAGCGGGGCTGGTCATCGCGAACAAATGACCATTCGAGCATCGTCACCGGTCCAGTCAACACCCCTTTCACCAGGCGTTCCGTCAGAGACTGCGCGTGGCAGGCGGCGTCCACCATCATGGGTTCAGGCCGATAGACGTCACCGTAGATGATCGGCGGTTTGACGCACTGTGAGCCGTAGTTCTGGACCCAGCCGTTTTCCGTGAACGCGAAGCCCCAGAGCTTATCGGCAAAGAATTCGACCATGTCGTTGCGCTCCACTTCACCATGCACGAGCACATCGAGTCCGAGTTCCTCCTGCTTGCGAATCACGCTTGCCGTTTCGGCGCGCATCCGTTCGAGGTAATCGAGCGCTCGCATCTCGCCCCGCTTGTACGCCGCGCGAGCTTGCCGGATGGCGGGTGTTTGCGGAAACGAGCCGATCGTCGTGGTCGGTAACAGCGGGAGTTTCAGTGAGTGCCGCTGCACACGGCTGCGGACCGTGAAGGGGCTCTTGCGGCTCGCCATCGCATCGGTGATGCTCGCCACTTTTCTTTGAACGAGGACGTTGATGACGGCGCCTGAGGCACGCCGCGCGTCGAGTGCGGCATCCGCCGCAGCGAGCGCCGGCTCAGCGGCAACCGGGTCGCGGAGCGCGAGCGCGATCGTGCTGAGCTCATCGAGTTTCTCGGTCGCAAAGGCGAGCCATGACTTAAGCTCGGCGCCGAGTCTCGTTTCGGAGGCTAGCGTGACGGGCACGTGAAGGAGCGAGCATGACGGTGCGATCCAGAGGCGCTCACCGCGTTCCGCGTGCAGCGTATCAAGCGAGCCGACAATGTCGCTCAGATCCGCGCGCCAGATGTTGCGGCCGTCGATCACACCCGCCGATAGCACCTTGTCGGCGGGCAGCGCGGTTCGCCATGCGTCGAGTTGTTGCGGGGCCCTGATCAGATCGATGTGGACACCGTGTACGGGAAGTTTCGATACCCGCGGCGCGTGATCGGCCGCCGTGTCGAAATAGGTCCCCAGCAAAACCTTGACGCCCGAGACGCCCAACACGTCGTACGCTGCCGAGAATGCCTCGAGCCATTCCCCGTTGAGGTCGAGGCACAAGGCCGGCTCGTCGAGTTGAACCCATTCGATGCCGCGTTGTTTGAGTGTGTCGAGAATGCGCATATAGCGGATCACCAGCTTCGGCAACAGCGACAGACGGTCGAAGCCGGGAACAGGACTCTTGGACAGCCACAAATAGGTGATCGGCCCGATCAACACCGGCTTGACCGGCAGATCCAACGCGAGGGCCTCGTCGATTTCGTCAAAGAACCAGTCGACGCCGCCATTGAAGCTCGTATCGGGTCCCAGTTCCGGCACCAGGTAGTGGTAGTTGGTGTCGAACCACTTGGTCATTTCCATGGCCGGCTCGGCTTTGTTGCCCCGCGCGAGCTCGTAGTACTGCGTCAGCGAAAGCCGCGCCGGCTCGAATCCGAACCGCTCCGGCAGCGAGCCAAGCAGCGCGCTCAGGTTGAGCATCTGATCGTAGTAAGCGAAGTCGCCGACGGCGACGAAATCCAGCTTCGCCGCACGTTGCAATTCCCAGTGCCGGATGCGCAGTTCTTTCGCGATGCCCTTGAGATAGGCATCGTCGGACTCTCCGCGCCAGAACGATTCCTGTGCGAACTTCAGTTCGCGTTGCGCGCCGATGCGCGGAAAACCAGAGATGTGAGTGCGGGCCATGGACAATCCTTGCTTGAATAGCCCGCAGTGTGAGAGTCACGCTATGATTCAACAAGCGACATGTTTTCATTACCGTATGAGCCACATTCATATCAAAGCCGTTCACCCCGTTTTTCACCCGGCCTTTCAGCCCATTTCTCTGCGCCGGTCCCGCCATGCTTGAACTGCGCCATCTTCGTTCGCTCGTTGCCATCGCCGATTCCGGCAAGCTGGTCGCCGCCGCTGAGCGGGTCAATCTGAGCCAGTCCGCGCTTTCGCACCAGATCCGCGATATGGAGGCCCATTACGAGGTGTCCCTGTTCGAGCGGACCCGCCAGGGCCTGCGTTTCACGGCGGCGGGCGAGCGGCTATTGGCGCTGGCGCGTGAATCGATTGCGGCGGTCGCTGCCGCTGAGCGAGATCTGGTCCGGCTTAAGGGCGATGTACGGGGCGAGCTTCGGATCGTGCTCGAGTGCCATACCTGTTTTGACTGGCTCATGCCGGTCATGGATGAGTTTCGCCGCCGTTGGCCGGAGGTGGAAGTCGATCTGGTCGCTGGCTTTCATGCCGACCCGATGAGGCTGTTGAACGATGGCAAGGCGGACGTGGTCATCGGCTCAAAGCCGTCCGCCCGGCGCAATCTGCATATCGCGCCGCTGTTCCGCTTTGAGATTCAGGTGGTGATGGCCAATGAGCATCGTCTGCGGAACAAGCGGCGTGTTGCGCCGGAGGATTTGCGCGGTGAGACGCTGATCACCTATCCGGTGCCGGAGGCCCGCATCGACCTGATTCGCGAGGTGCTGGAGCCGTCCGGCATCAAGCTCGAGCGCCGCACGGCGGAGTTGACGATTGCCATCATGCAACTCGTGGCGAGCCGCCGAGGCATCGCCGCGCTGCCGAACTGGGGCGTCAAGAACTATGTCGACCATGACTATGTGGTCGCCAAACGGGTCGGCACGGGCGGGCTGTGGAGCGAACTCTATGCAATAGCGCCGAAAGGCATTGCGGGTCGCCCCTATTTCGACGATTTTGTCCGGATCGTCCGCGACATTTGCGCGGCGCAACTGGACGGCATCGAACTGCTGTCCGATAGCGATTGAACACTGGCATCAAGTAACCAGGAGTAGGCAGGATGAAAAAAATTCTGATCATCGGGATCGGCGCGGGAAACCCGGAGTACCTCACCGTTCAGGCGATCAATGCGCTCAACGAGGCCGATGTGTTCTTCGTGATGGACAAGGGGGTTGCGAAGGAGAAGCTGATTGCGCTTCGCAAGGACATCATCGAGCGCTATGTCAAGGATGATGGCTATCGGATCGTCGAGGCCACGAGTCCTGAACGCAGGCGCGACGTCGCCGATTATCTGACTGCTGTCGAAGACCTGAACCGCGACAAGCAGCGCGTGTTTGAACGGCTCATTTCAGAGGAACTGAGCGACGGCGAGTGCGGCGCGTTCCTCGTATGGGGCGACCCGTCGCTTTACGACAGCACGATACGTATCCTCGATGCCATCGCGGAAGGCGGACAACATGAATTCGACTACGAGGTCATTCCGGGCATCAGCAGTGTCCAGGCGCTGGCGGCCCGGCACCGAGTGCCTTTGAATCTCATCGGCCGCTCGATCGAGATCACGAATGGCCGGGGGATTGCCGAAGGGTTTCCGAGTAATGTCGACAGCGTCGTCGTGATGCTGGACTCGCAGAATGCCTACCGGCACCTCGCGGATGAAGATCTGGACATCTACTGGGGGGCGTACGTGGGAACCCCCGACGAAATTCTCATTTCAGGCAAGTTGCGAGACGTCATGGATGACATCGAACGCGTCAGGGCCGAGGCTCGTAGCACCCATGGCTGGATTATGGATACCTATCTGCTGCGAAAGCGTGGCGGCGCGTGACGCGTAGCCGTGCGCTGGGCAAGCCGCACGGCATGGGGGGCGTACGGGCGGAGGGCCCCTTCGCGACGGCGCGTGCGCCTTAGGCAGAGGCGCGCAGCGTCTTGGCAGCCGCCACCATGTTGGTCAGTGCCGGAATGACTTCTTCCCACTGACGCGTCTTCAAGCCACAGTCCGGGTTCACCCACAGGCGTTGCGCCGGAATGCGTTCAGCCGCCTTCTTCATCAACTGAACGATGTGCGCTTCGGTCGGGATGTTCGGCGAGTGAATGTCGTACACACCCGGGCCGATCTCGTTCGGATAGTTGAAGTTGTCGAACGCGTCCAGCAACTCCATATCCGAGCGCGAGGTCTCGATGGTGATCACGTCGGCGTCCATGTCGGCGATCGACGCGATGATGTCGTTGAACTCCGAATAGCACATATGCGTGTGGATCTGCGTTTCGTCATCCACGCCATTGGCGGTGATACGGAACGACGTCACCGCCCAGTCCAGGTATTCCTGCCATTGCGCCTTGCGCAGCGGCAGACCTTCGCGCAAGGCGGCTTCGTCGATCTGAATGACGCGCACGCCGGCCTTCTCGAGGTCTAGGACTTCTTCGCGGATCGCCAGTGCCAGCTGATAGCACGACACCGAACGCGGTTGGTCGTCGCGCACGAAGGACCAGTTCAGAATCGTCACCGGGCCGGTCAACATGCCCTTCATCGGCTTGTTGGTGAGCGATTGGGCGTACTTGATCCATTCGACGGTCATTGCCTTCGGGCGGCTGATGTCGCCGAACAGGATAGGCGGCTTCACGCAACGCGAGCCATACGACTGCACCCAGCCGAACTGGCTGAAGGCGTAGCCATCGAGCTGTTCGCCGAAGTATTCCACCATGTCGTTACGCTCGGCTTCACCGTGCACCAGCACGTCCAGCCCCAGCGCTTCCTGCTCGCGCACGCTGCGTTCGATCTCGGCCTGCATCGCGGTCTTGTAGCCGGCTTCGTCCAACGCACCGCTCTTGAACTGGCTGCGCGCATGGCGGATCTCGCCGGTCTGCGGGAACGAGCCGATGGTCGTGGTCGGGTACGCCGGCAGCTTCAACAGTGCAGCCTGCTTGTCGGCGCGCGCCGGGTAGGCGTTCTTGCGTTGACTCAGGGCCGGGCTGATCTTCGCGAGGGCAGCCTTGACCGCCGGGTTGTTCACACGCGGCGAAGCGCGGCGTGCGGCAATAGCGGCACCGTTAGCGGCCAGCTCTGACTTGACGGCGTCGCGGCCTTGGTTCAAAGCGCTCGCCAGCACCTTCAGTTCGCCCAGCTTTTGCAGTGCGAAGGCGAGCCACGAGCGGACTTCCGCATCCAGCTTCTGTTCGCTTTCCAAGTCCACCGGCACATGCAGTAGCGAGCACGACGGTGCGATCCAGAGGCGCTCGCCCAGTTGCTTCGCGACCGGCTCGAGCCAGTCCAGCACGCCGTTGAGGTCCGTCTTCCAGATGTTGCGGCCGTTGATCACGCCGAGTGACAGCACGCGGTCCTGCGGCAATTGCGCAATCACCGCAGCGACGTCAGCGCGGGCATTGATCGCATCCAGATGCAGGCCTTGCACCGGCAGCTTGCAAGCCAGCGACAGGTTGTCGAGCAGCCGGCCGAAGTACGTCGCCAGCAGCAGCTTGACCTTGCTGTTCGCCAGCGCGTCGTACGCGGTGACGGTCGCTTGCTGCCATTCAGCGGACAGTTCGGTAACGAGGATCGGCTCGTCGATCTGCACCCATTCAACGCCTTGCGCTGCCAGCGTGGCCAGCAGTTCAGCGTAGACCGGCAGCAGGCGCGGCAGCAGAGCCAGCTTGTCGCCGTCGTCCTTGGCCTTGCCCAGCGCCAGGTAGGTCACGGGGCCGACGACCACCGGCTTGGCCTTGACGCCTTGTGCCTTAGCCTCAGCCAGTTGTTCCAGCAGGCGCGACGGGTCGAGTTTGAACTCGGTGCTCGCGCTGAATTCGGGGACGATGTAGTGATAGTTGGTGTCGAACCACTTGGTCATCTCGCCGGCTGCGACGCCGCCGCAGCATGCGCTATGGTCCTCGGCACCCTTAGCCGTTCGGCCGCGGGCGACGCGGAAATAGTTGTCGAGCGTATCGCCGTGGAAGCCCTGCACGCGTTCCGGCAAGTTACCCAGGGTGAAGCTCATGTCCAGCACCTGGTCGTAGAAGGCGAAATCGCCCACGGCAGCCAGACCCAGATCAGCCTGGTGTGTCCAGTGACGCTGGCGCAACTGGGCGCCCAACGCTTTCAGTTCGCCGAGCGAGGACTCGCCTTTCCAGTAGGACTCAAGTGCGAATTTCAGTTCGCGCTTCGCGCCGATGCGGGGGAAGCCCAGATTGTGTGTCGTTGCCATCGTGTCGCCTTGATTCGGTCAGGTTGCGGATCCGTGGATCGTATCGAAGGCGATTTATGAAGTAAAATGGTGTTAATTCAACGAACCATTAGTTTTGCTCATGTACGATCATGCTTGAGAGAATTCATCTGGCCATCGTCCAGGCGGTGGACAAGCACGGCTCCCTTACCGCTGCGGCGGACATTCTGTGCGTGACGCAATCCGCACTGAGCCATTCCATGAAGAAACTGGAGCAGCAACTGGGTGCCGACGTCTGGTTACGCGAGGGGCGCAGCCTGCGCTTGACCCAGGCCGGTCAATATCTGCTTGCCGTTGCCAATCGCGTGCTGCCGCAACTGGCGCTCGCCGAAGAACGCCTTGGCCAGTACGCGCAGGGTGAACGCGGCGCGCTGCGCATCGGTATGGAATGCCATCCCTGCTACCAGTGGTTGCTCAAAGTGGTCTCCCCCTATCTTGCGCGCTGGCCGGACGTGGATGTCGACGTCAAGCAGAAATTCCAGTTTGGCGGAATCGGCGCGTTGTTCGGCTATGAGATCGACCTGCTGGTGACGCCCGATCCGCTCTATAAGCCGGGCTTGCGCTTCGAACCGGTGTTCGACTACGAGCAGGTACTGGTGGTGAACCGCGAGCACCCGCTGGCCACGGTTGACTATGTGAAGCCGGACCAGTTGACGCAGGAGGTGTTGGTCACGTATCCGGTGGAGACCGACAGGCTCGACATCTACAACCAGTTTTTGATGCCGGCGGGTGTCACGCCACGGCGCCACAAGGTGATCGAGACCACCGACATCATGCTGCAGATGGTGGCAAGCGGCCGGGGCGTCGCGGCGCTGCCTCGCTGGCTGGTGGAAGAGTATGCGGGCAAGATGAACGTCGTGCCGGTGCGCCTGGGGCGAAAGGGCATCGCCAAGCAGATTTTCCTGGGCGCGCGCGAGACAGACACTGAAATTGACTACCTCAAAGCCTTCGTTGACCTGGCTCGCAAGCTCAGTTAGCGCAATTGAACATCCATTGGACTCCAAACCGATCAGTTAGCTTGCCAAAGTAGCCACCCCAAGGCTGAACAGCAAGCGGGGTGGTGACCGTTGCGCCTTGACCTAGCCGCTTGAATAGCGCGTCTGTCTGGTCACGGCTATCCGTCATCAGGATGTGCGCCGAGCCGCGCATCGGTTCGGCGTCGTCGTTGTCTGACGCGTAAAAGAGAACACCCGGTCCTTCGAATCGGGCGTGCATGATTTTGCCTCGCATCGCCTCATTCTCCAGCGGCGTGCCGAGCGCGCCGTAGCGCAGGACTTCCACCACTTTCCCCAAACCGCACGCGGTGTAGAAATCGAGGGCTTGCTCGCACGTTGTTGTGAAGAACAGGTAGTTTGATTGCTGCATCATCGCTCCGCTCCGGGTGTCTCTCGTGGTTCTTTGCCGGCGTGTCAACTGGCGCCGCGTTGAATGGCCTCGCCTAATTCAGCGTTGGAATACGCTCTGCCACCGATACCCCATGCACCGTCTACCGCGTACGTCACATTGACAAACGTACGCTCCCGCGGATGCGAACCCGCGCTGAGCCGGTCGATGATGTCAGTGACTTCGCTGACGAACGTCTGTTTGACGTCGGTATTCGGGAAGGTGGTCGCAGGCACCTTCACTTCGACAACAGCTAGCGACTGGGGCTTGCCACCGACATAGCTCTCCGACTCAGGGCTCCGGATCAGATGGCCGATGACGTTCGGGGTCATGAACCTGTTGCCGCTCAGGCCGTGTGCGCGCAGCAGCGCGTTTGCGACGAGCGGTAGCACTTCGCGCTCGCCGTGCGGGGTGAGCAGGCCTTGTGTGACGTGGACTGAAATAGGCATTGAATTAACTCCTTGATCTAACGGTTGGTCGAATCAGAGTTCTTGCGCTGTCATCACGGTCACGATATAACGATCGTGATGTCGCGATAGTTTCATAACGATCGTGATGTCGTCAAGCACTAAATAGCGATCGTTATCTGGAGAGGCGTGCATGGCACATCGGGCGGGTAAGAAGGAAGAAAGCAAGGCGAGAATTCTCACGAGCGCGGGCCGGGGATTTCGTAGCCGTGGGTTCGGTGGCTCGGGGATCGACGGTCTGGCAAAGGACGCCGACGTGACGTCGGGGGCGTTCTATGCGCATTTCAAGTCGAAAGCGGCTGCCTTCCGCGAGGCGGTAGTCGTGGGTCTGGAAGACCTGCGACGCGGCATCGGGCAGACACGCGAGCAAATGGGGGGCAACTGGCGCGCGTGGTTCATCGACTTCTACCTGGGCGACCGGCGTACCTGTGATCTGGCCGACAGTTGCGCACTGCAGAGCCTGTCGGGCGAAGTGGCGCGCGCCGATGACGAAACCCGCCAAGCCTATGAGACGGAGTTGCGCTCGATTATCGAAGCCGTGGCCGCCGGCCTCGACGGCAGGCCGAAGGCCGGGCGCGAGGAAGCGACCGCGCTGCTCGCGCTTCTGGTGGGCGGGGTTACTCTTGCGCGGGCCGTCAAAGATCCCGCCATTAGCGACGAGATTGCCGTGGCCGTCCGCAAAGCCGCGCTTGATCTCGGGGTTCGCTCATAGTCTCGACTGCGTTTTCCAGGTTGACCGTCGGGAACGAGCGTCTGCGGCGACGATAAGATCGCGTATCTCCTGCGTGGCTGCTCACGCGTTCGCGGACGCTTCCAGTTCGGCAAGACGCTTGCGCAACAAGCGATCCTCCTGGAAACGGCTGGTTTCGTCGCGAATCACGGCGACGATGCCGGTGAGCTCGTCTTGCGGCGAATGTAGCAGCGCGACCGTAAATGCAATCGACAGTGACCGCCCGTCCTTATGCACGGCGGGGACACGCAGCACGTCGTTGCCATAACGGGTTTCGCCCGTTGCCATGGTCTTCTGATAGCCGTCCCAATGGCGGCCACGCAAACGTTCTGGAATGATCAGGTCTAACGACTTCCCCAGTGCTTCGCTTTGCGTAAAGCCAAACATACGTTCGGCCGCGGGGTTCCACAAGGTGATGCTGCCGCTGGCATCGGAGATGACGATCGCGTCGCCGATTGCGTTGACGAGTTGCTGGAAGTCGATAGCGCTTTGCATGGTGCTCCCCGAATGTAAAAGCGCAGATCCCTAACGAGGAAACTGCGCTGGATACGGCGTTGAAAACGGCGCCCACGAGAAACGCAGTATCCGCAGGCCCAATCCAGCAAACGGGCCTGCGGCGTCACACCGTCACTCGATTAAACCGCTTTGACTTCGCGCAGATTGAAGATGTCCTGCTTGCTGTAGCCAAGGCTCGTCAGCACTTCGTCCGTGTGTTCGCCGAGCAGCGGCGATGCGGTGACTTCCGGCTTCATATCCGAGAACTTGATCGGGCTGCCCACCGTCAGATACGAGCCGCGTTTCTTGTGCGGCACTTCGACAATCGTGCCGCTCGCGCGCAACGACGGATCGTTGGCCAGTTCCTTCATCGTCAGCACCGGCGCGCAGGGAATGTCGAACTGACGCAAGATGTCGACCGCTTCGAATTTGGTCTTGTCGGCGAGCCAGGCTTCGATGGTGCCGAAGATCTCGAAGATATGCGGTTGACGTGCTTCAGCGGTCTTGTAGGCGGGATCGTTGATCCACTCGGGTTTGCCGAGTGCCTTGCAGATCGGCTCCCACGCGTGGCCCTGGATCGTGAAGTAGATATACGCGTTCGGATCGGTTTCCCAGCCTTTGCACTTGAGCACCCAACCCGGCTGACCACCGCCGCCCGCATTGCCGCCGCGCGGCACCACGTCGCTGAATTCGCCGTGCGGGTATTGCGGATATTCCTCAAGATAGCCCACGCGCTCCAGGCGCTGCTGGTCCCGCAGCTTCACGCGGCACAGGTTCAGCACGCTGTCCTGCATCGACACGGCGACCTTCTGACCTTTGCCGGTTTTGTCGCGACCCAGTAGTGCAGTCAAAATGCCGATCGCCAGATGCATGCCGGTGTTGCTGTCGCCGAGCGCCGCGGCGCTGATGGTCGGCGGACCGTCCCAGAAGCCCGTGGTGGACGCTGCACCGCCAGCGCATTGCGCGACGTTCTCGTAGACCTTCAGGTCATCGTAGTGATGGCCGTCGCTGAAGCCCTTCACCGAAGCGACGATCATCTTCGGATTGAGTTCGTTCAGACGTTCCCATGAAAAGCCCATCCGGTCCAACGCGCCTGGGCCAAAATTTTCGACTAGGACGTCAGATTCACGAATCAGCTTTTCGAGTACTTCCTTGCCTTCGGGCTTTTTCGTGTCCAACGTGAGCGACTTCTTGTTGCTGTTGAGCATCGTGAAGTAGAGCGCGTCGGCGTCGGGAATGTCGCGCAACTGGTTGCGCGTGACGTCGCCCGAACCGGGTCGTTCAACCTTGATCACGTCGGCGCCGAACCAGGCGAGCAACTGCGTGCACGCGGGGCCGGCCTGAACGTGGGTGAAGTCGATGATCTTGATGCCTTCGAGAGGTTTGGTCACTTTGCTATCTCCGTGGTTACGCTGGATTACTTTTTCATCGCCGCGCTTTGCGGATTCAGATTGGTCAGGCGGCCGCTTTCGGTGCCGGCCGCTTCATCGATGACGGCATTGATCAAGGTCGGCTTACCCGATGCAATCGCTTCGAGCAGTGCCTTCGTCAGTTCTTCCGGTGTGGTCGCATGGTGGCCGACACCGCCGAAGGCTTCGATCATCTTGTCGTAGCGCGCACCCTTCACGAACACGGTCGGCGCGACGTCCTTGCCGCCTGTCGGGTTCACGTCGGTGCCGCGATACACGCCGTTGTTGTTGAATACAATCGTGCACACAGGCAAGTCGTAACGGCAGATGGTTTCGAGTTCCATGCCGCTGAATCCGAACGCGCTGTCACCTTCGATCGCGACAACCGGTTTGCCGCTCGTCACCGCTGCGCCGATCGCAAAGCCCATGCCGATGCCCATGATTCCCCACGTGCCGGAATCGAAGCGTTTGCGCGGCTCAACCATATCGATGATGCTGCGCGCGTAGTCGAGCGTGTTCGCGCCTTCGTTGACGACGTTGATGTCCGGACGCGTCTTCAGCACATCACGAATTGCACGCAACGCGCTGTGGAAATTCATCGGCGACGGGTTCTTGTCGAGCGTGGCGGCCATCTTGGCGAGATTCTTGTTCTTGCGCTCGGCGATCGCGCCAGTCCATTCCGCGCTCGGCTTCGCGAAGCTCGCATCGAGACCTGCGCGAAGTGCCGCTACGCACGAGCCGATATCGCCGATCACCGGCGCGGCAATCGCGACGTTGCTGTCGATTTCGGTCGGAGAAATATCGACCTGGACGAACTGCTTCGGCGCCGCGCCCCATGTTTTGCCCTTGCCATGCGAGAGCAGCCAGTTCAGACGCGCGCCGATCAGCACGACAACGTCGGCTTCCTGCAGCACGAACGAGCGTGCCGCCGACGCCGATTGGTCGTGCGTATCGGGCAACAGACCCTTGGCCATCGACATCGGCAGATACGGCATGCCACTTTGTTCGACGAACGCGCGAATCTCCGCGTCAACCTGCGCGTAAGCCGCGCCTTTGCCGAGCAGGATCAGCGGACGCTTCGCGCTCTTCAGCACATCGATCGCACGCTTGACCGATTCCGGCGCCGGCAACTGACGCGGCGCGGCGTCGACCACTTTGACCAGCGACTGTTGGGCCTTCACGGCATCCAGCGTTTGCGCGAGCAGCTTGGCCGGCAAGTCGAGATACACGCCACCTGGGCGGCCCGACACCGCGGCACGGATCGCACGCGCCACGCCGATGCCGATGTCTTCCGCATGCAGCACGCGGTACGCGGCCTTCGCGTACGGCTTGGCCGCATTCAACTGATCCATCTCTTCGTAATCGCCCTGCTGCAGATCGACGATTTCGCGCTCGCTCGAGCCGCTGATCAGGATCATCGGGAAGCAGTTGGTGGTCGCATTGGCGAGCGCAGTCAGGCCGTTCAGAAAACCCGGCGCCGACACCGTCAGGCAGATACCCGGCTTTTGCGTCATGAAACCGCTAATGGCCGCTGCATTGCCCGCGTGCTGTTCATGACGAAAACCGATGAAACGCATCCCTTCAGCTTGTGCAAGCCGCGCGAGGTCGGTGATCGGAATCCCGACCAGTCCAAAGATCGTGGTGATGTCGTTCAGTTTCAGCGCGTCGATGACGAGATGGAATCCGTCGGTCGTCTCGGCCGCTTGTTGTGTCGAAGTCTCTTCTACTGTTTGCCGGTCGGCTTCTGCCATGATGCTGCTCCTTGGTCGCGGGACGTTATGGATTCGTCGTGAGTGGCGAGCTCACGTTGTTGTTCATTCAGGCGAGCCGCCGGACGACGGCTGCAGCCGCGCTTCAGCGATGACCGCGCCGGCGGGCGCGCCTGAGTTCTCGATCCAGCGCTTTCTCATCGGTGCGAGGATGAACTTCGCGGACACGGCTGCCGCGATCGAGATCACCGCAGCCGAGATGAACACGGTGCTCCACCCGCCGTTCGCCGACAGCACCGAGGCGATCGGCACCAGCATCGACGCGGTGCCTTTCGCGGTATAAAGCGTCCCCGCATTGGCCGCGGCGTATTTGCTGCCGAATGTGTCCGCGCAGGTCGCCGGGAAGATCGAGAAGATCTCGCCCCAGCACAGGAACACGGCGGCGGCGAAGAACATGAATGCGTAAGGGTTGTGGCCGAACTGCATGAGCCCCAGCAGCGCGACGCCTTCGCCGAGAAAGATCATGAACATGGTGTTTTCGCGGCCGATGCGGTCCGACAGAAAACCGCACAGCGGGCGCGTGAAACCGTTGCACAGGTTGTCGATCGACAGCGTCATGGTGAGCAGTGGCAGCGTGATGCCCAGCAGATTGACCGGCAGTTTGGCAAAGCCATATTCCTTCGCAATCGGCCCAAGCTGCGCGGTCGCAATGATCCCGCCGGCGGCGACGAACACGAACATCAGATACAAGACCCAGAAGAGCGGCGAACGGATCATCTCGCCAGGCGTGTAGTCGATCTTGCTGGCGACCACGCGCTTGGCCGCGACTGCGGTTTTGGGCGGCTTCGGCCGTATCAGCATGGTGGCGAGGAGCAAAATGCAGACGCCCTGAAAAATGCCGAAGAACATGAACGTGTGCTGGTAGCCCGAGCGCTGGATCATGTTGGCGATCGGAATCACGGTGAGGGCGGCGCCGGCGCCGAAACCTGCCGCGGTCAAACCGGCCGCGAGCCCGCGCTTGTCCGGAAACCATTTGAGTGCCGTGCCGACGCAGGTGCCATACACGCAACCCGCGCCGATACCGGCGATCACGGCGGCGACGTATAGCTCGGCGAGACTGCTCGCGTGCGCGTCGATGATCCAGCCGAGCGCCGCGCACAGCGAACCGCCGATCACAACCGGGCGTGGCCCGAACTTGTCGACGAGCCAGCCTTCGACCGGCACGAGCCAGGTTTCGGTGACGATGAAGACCGTGAACGCGGTCTGGATTGCCGCGTGACCCCAATGGTGGGCGTTGTCCATGGGTACGACGAACAGCGTCCACGCATATTGCAGATTCGCGACGAGCCCCATGCACACGATGCCGATTGCCAGTTGCACCCAGCGGTGATGCCTGAACGCCGTACCGCTCCCGGATACCTTGGAAGGTTCCATGTCTTTCGTCTCCTGTAGTTTCCGTCGCGCTCGAGCGGCGCGTTGGACATACGTGATCGAATCGCTTCATCGCCCGTTTGTCTGCGAGCGATAAAACGCCAGTGGTCGGCCAGAGGGAATTGCACTAACGAAACGCTTTACCGGTTGAGCGCACAACAACCGGGTAAAAGGTGTTTCGCGTGGCGCGTGTCTGAGGGGATGCTGCGCGAGAACAGCGATAAGGAAAAGTTAAAACATTTTATGGTTTGCATTAGGCATCCCTAATAGATAGGTTGCCTTTGCCGACTATCGGGTGAGGAGAAACACGACGCTGCGCCCACTGCGCGGGGATGGGGTGCACCGCAAGAACACGCGCCAGCCTCCCGGTGCGTTTGCGTTCGAGGCATTTTTTGACCCACGAATTCGTGGATTGCGGAGATTACCTATATCGACGCGCGGCTGCTGCGCGGCCGGCCGGAGGGGCATTGAGCGTAACGATCGCACGCAGAGGTCGTCGCTGTCGTAGCTGAGGAAAACGGATGCATAAACAAAACACTATCGTTTTTCGAAAAAACTTTAACTGTTGTTTATTGATGCGCGCTTCTATTCTTGCTCATGCCAACTTGCCTGAAGGAGACGACCATGAATCCATCCCAGTTCGACGCTCGCGAGAGCGTGCTTGATGCGGAAGTCGAGGCGCAACTGTGCGCCTATAACAGCGCTTTCGATGAACTCGGCCTGCGCTTCCGTTGGGATGCACGCACGCTGGCGTCACTCGCCATGATCGACGGTGAGGAAGCGCAGATTGCCGCGTACATCGAAGCGCACCACGCGCACTTGCTGAATGCGTATAGCGTCGGGTTTCTGAGCCGCGCCATTCTCGAGAAGAAAAACGCTCGCTATCCAGCGTGCCTAGCGATGCGCGTCGAAAGCGCACCGTCTCTGAGCGACGCGGTCCATCAGCCAAAGACGATCAGCCGGCGCGAGCAGGTGTCGTACGAGATCGCGCTGCCGGCGCTGGCTGGTGTTTAGATGCGGCGCGCGCCGCTCGATTGATCAGCCATGCTCAATCAGGCGACAAACTGGCACTGCGACGCCGGCGTGCGTGTGTCCATGTTGCGGCCGCGGTTCATGTGGTCGTCAACCTCAGCCGCGCAGCCGAGCATGCGGGGATACAGGAAGATCGTAAACGCGGCCGTCTCGAGCGCCGAGCCGGTATATCCGCCGCTGCGATACGGCTGCCACAGCATCCGCAACAGCAGCGCGGCAATGACCGCGTCCACGTTGACGCAGTAGACGTTGCGCGACACGCCTGCATCGAACAAGGTTTGCACCAGCGTGCGATAGAACTCGTGGAAGACGTTGTACTCATTGCGCCCGGCCATCAGCTCGCGAATGAAGACCTCGCGCGGATCGTGATTGATCGGCTTGTCCTTGAAGACCGGGTGATTGACGCCCGGAATCTTCTGGATGTCGAGGCTCCCAGTGTTCTTCTTGTTCGACTTGTAACGGGCATACGCCTCGACATACTTCAAGGCCAGCGCCTTCAGGTCGATACCATGGTTGGGATCGCCCGGATCGACCAGGCCTGTGTCCTTGAACTGCTCGATCAGGAAGGCGATACCTTCGTAGCCGTTGCCACCGTGGGTGTAGCCGGTGTGGGTCAGGAAGCCGACAAGGCCTTTGTTGAGTTGCACTCGCTCGGGGTCCTCGGGTCCATCGGCCGAGACCGCGCCCTTGGCGCCCTGGGCCGAGATCGTGCCCGGCCCGTTAGACAGCAGCAACCCCACCAGCACCTGGAAAGCGAACAGATCGGCCGGCTGGGGTGCGAAGCCAAGCAGCGCGACGAACGCGACTTCGCTGATCGGCCGGTTCTGCATGATCTCGCTCATCGCGATACCGCAGAAGCTGTCTGGCTGATGTTGGTCGGCGTTCACCGACGCGCCGATCAAGGCGCCGAACAGGCGCAGCCACCACGGCAGGCTCTCAGCAGTCAGACGCGAGACGCGTTTGCGCAGCAGCGGCCCCCACGCCAGGGTAGCGCTGATCGCGGCAAGCACGGCATCCGCAGTGGGATGGCCCGGTAGTGTTTCGAGGTAACGCACGAAGACCGACTTTGCGCCTCTGGCGCGCAGGCCCTCGAGCATCGCTTCGGCGCGGACGTCGGGATCGGCGCGGACGAACAGGGCAGGGTCATCCACCTTGATCCGGCTCAGATCGAAGCTTTCGTCCAGCGCGTCGCTCATGCCGGCCGCCATGAAGGCGTCGATCAGCGCCCGCGTGGCCTGGCGCGCCTCGCCCTGGGCGCGCGGCCCGAGGATGCTCGCGGCCGCGGCCAGCACCGTGTTGGGCGCATTGCCAGCCTCGCGCGCCGCCTGTGCTGCGGCCAGCGCCGGATGACCGTACAGGTTGAGGCCGGCGCCGATGGCGACATTGATCAGGCGCCGGTCGTTCTCGCCACCGGGCTCGTGCAATAGCGCGAGGCTGACGTTGGCTTCCAGCGGGTACTGCGCAGCGTCGAGCATCGATACGCCGTACAGGCTGGTGACTTGCGTCCTGGCATCCATTTGCGAGGCGCCCGAGGCGTCCTTTAGCGTCTGGCGCGGCGGCACCGCGCCGATCTGCCGGTTCAGCGCCGTGATCTGTTCGTTATACGGCGCGCTCGCCTCGACGACCGGCAGGTCGATCTCGGGCGGTAAGGTCAGACCGTGGCTCGCGCCGAACCACGGCTTGAGTGCAAGATTGCCCTCTGACGCGAAGTCCGGGCGGCAGGCGTTCTCGCCCATCACCGCAGTCAGTGCGGCCGGAATGTGGGCGATGTTGGTCACGAGTGCGCCCTTGGCGGAGAACACGGGATGCTCGGGCGTGAAGATGCCGTCCACGCCGAATTTCTCCATGAACCAGCGTTCCTTGCTAAGCGCGTCGTCGGCACCCCCGGCCATGGCGCCGGCATGTCCGACCGCGCGGGTCAGCTTGGATTTCCAGCGCCCGACCACGCACGCCACCACCGGCTTGGTGAAGGTGGCGTCGAGCTCGTAGTAGCCACCGGGTTCGACATAGAGCACGGCCGCCTTGCTGCGTGCATCGTTGGAGAGCGCAAAGGCGAATTCAGGCGCCGCGAAGTGGATATAGACATCCTTGCCGCAGGAAATCGAGGTGGTGGTACCCCAGCCGGCCATGCGCAGATAGGTTGCGATGGTGGTGGTGAAGTTGCCCGAGTTGGAGAAGATCGCAATCGAGCCGCGGCGCAAGGCTTCCTCCGGATGGTCGCCGCCCAATGCGCCGCCGATCCGAACCTGGTTCCAGGCATCGGCCACGCCCAGGCTGTTGCCGCCGAAGATGTCGATGCCGTTGGATTGACCCATCGCGCGGATCTCGCGCGAGTCATGCACGGCCAGCTTCTCGGTGACGATGAAGATCTTCTTCAGATCCGGATTCACGCGGATCAGTTCGGCCACGCCATCACGCGCCGCCGCGGGCGGCAGGTAGATCACGCCGCAGTTGAAGCGATGGCCGTCGTTGATGCCTTCCAGCACGTTGTTGTAGACCGGCACGTTGCCCAAGGACGTCTCGAGCACCTGGCCGCGCTTGCCCGGCGCGGTGCCGAACACGACGTTGCCGCCTGAATAGACATGGCCTACCGGTGTCACGTCGCTCGACTCGCCGCCCAGGATGTTGAGCACACAGACCCGGTCTTCACGTGTGGCCACCTGGGCGAGCGAACTGATGCCGACGAAATACTTGAAATCGCCTACGCCGTGTTTGTACATGACATGCTCCTTATGCCTTATGCGCGGGCAACCTTCAGGCGGCCTGGTTTGACGCGATGCCGAGCTTGGCGGCCACCTGCTCGCGGCCGCCCGCTTTCATCCACGCATCGACCTTTTGGGCATACAGCACAACCTCGCTCATATCGGAGTCGAAGCCGAAAAACCGGTACGGCAGGCCGAGCGCATCGAGGGTGTCGCGCATCGCGCCCATGCCGCGGACCAGGTTCGGGCCGCCACGGCCGATGACCACGTACAGCGGCGTCGCGCCATGCCGGCTGAAGTGCTCGCGCAGCGCATCGGCCATTGCGCGGAAGGTCTCGAAGATGTCCGTGTTATTCGACTTGCCGCCAATGATGAACAGCACATTGGTCTGTTTGATCCAGTGCTTGAAGCAGATGCGTGCCACCTCCTTCATCTTCTCGTAAGGCGGGTTGCCGCCGAAGTCGGAGGAGATGATGGCGTCGTCGCCCAGCATCTGCGTGACGAGCGAATTGGCGCCGCCGCCGAAGGTCGGCGCGAGGATGGTCCCCGCGGCGTTGATCACGTAGACGTCGCTCTGGCCCTGGTAGGTGCGAAGCTGATTGATTTCCTGCTCGAAGTCGGAGTAGTCGACCGCGAACAGGCTCGCCGGCAGGTTCAGACGCCGCCAGCGCGGATCGTCGCGATCGAAGCCGCATTTGAAGTCGCAGGCCACGGGTGTCATGCGGCCCTTCTTATCCTCCCGCATGCGGATCGGATTCAACTCCAGCGTCGTCATGCCATAGTCGTGGTACAGCTCCCACAGCTTGGGCAGGTGCTGCACCAGCGGCGAAATGATCTGCTTGGGCGCCCCGAGCGCGGACAGCGCATTGGCGACGACGAAGGCTTTCAGGCCAGTGAGCGGATCGAATGGCACCTGCGCCACCTGGGTCCTGTCGAGCTCCTCGATGTCGACGCCGCCGTGGTGGGTCAGCGTCATCGTCGGCGCACGGAAATGCGTCGAGTCGGTGATCGAAAAGTAGACCTCATGCTCGGCCGGCACGCCGGCCTCGAAGGTGACGCCGTTGGCCTTGGCCACCGTGTTGCCGATGCGGTGCTCGACGAAGTACAGGCGCTCCTTTTCCTTCAGCGCGGTCTTCAGGTCAGCAGCCTTGCCGATCAGCCCGGACTTGCCCTTTTTGCCAACGCCGCCCTTGAACACCGGCTTGATGAATATCAGACCATGCTTTTCGATCATGGCGCTGATTTCTTCTTCGCTGGCGTCGGGACCGAGCACTTCAGTGGTCGGGAAGTCGACGAACTGGAGCATTTTGGCTCCGTACAGCATACCGGTGACTTGCATGGTGACCTCGCGGTGGAGAGGTGCTAGCTAGACAACTCGCGACAGGACAATCAGCACGGTCGTCACAGTAATCGCCCCGCCGATCCGGGTCGCGATCTGGGCGAACGGCATTAGCGTCATGCGATTGGCGGCCGTCAGGATGGCGACGTCGCCGGTGCCGCCCTGGCCGCTGTGGCAGGCGTTCACGATGGCCGTGTCAATCGGATACATCTTCAGCCAGTACCCCACCAAAGCACCGATCGCCATCAGGGTGGCGACGGTCGACACGATGGTGATGAGGGTCGGCAGGGTGAAGGAGGCCATCAGCTTGTCCCATGGCGTCAGCGACACGCCAATGGCGAACAGCAGCGGGTAGGTGACGGCCGTGGAGAAAAACTTGTACACAACGTAAGCGCCTTCCTGCAACTGCGGAGACACTGCGTGCGTCAGTTTCAGGATCACCGCGATAAACAGCATCGCGACCGGCGCCGGCAGGCCGAACAGTCGCTGGCACAAGATCCCGACAACGTAGAGCGTCAACGCGGTGATGCCCGCCGCGGCGATATGGGTCACATCCATATGTCCGGAGATTTCTTGCTGGGCAGGGTCCATCTCGCCGTGCTCGCCTGGCTGCAAGCGCCCTTCGCCGGTGAAACGGGGGTATCGCTTGCCGACGAAGTTCAAGGTGCCGGCGAAAATGATCGCCGCCAGGCTGCCGAGCATGACCGGAGGCAGAACGGTCGCAAACAGGACACCCGGGTCCTGATGCAGGATCCCCGCGTATCCGACGGTCAGCGGAATGGCCCCTTCGCCGACGCCACCCGCCATGATTGGTACGACGATAAAAAAGAACGTGTGATAGGCGCCCAGGCCCAGCGCCGTCCCGACGGCTGTGCCGACCGCGCCGGCCACGATCGTGCCGACACCGAGCGGCACGAAGATCTTAATGAAGCCCTTGATCAGGACCTGCCGGTCCATGCTCAGGATGCTGCCCACAATAATGGAAGCAATAAACAGGTAAAGAAAATTGGTGGTCTTGGTGAACTCGATGGTGACCTTCACGATCTGCGGAGGCAGCAACTTGTAATACACCAGCGCGGACGGAATAAAGGTCGCGAAGATGGCGGCGGCGCCGATCGAGCGGATGATCGGAATGCGCTTACCGATCTCGGCCAGTGTGAAGCCGAAGAACGCAAACATCACGATCACGAGCGAGATCTCGTTCGGCAGCTTGTCGATGTAGACCAGAACGGCGATGAGCGCGCCGGCCACCACGTAGATCGGCAGCGGAATGATGCCGATGCGGATTTCCATGATCCGCCACCATCCTTGGGGCCAGAAGGCCTGCTTCTTCGTCTGGTCCGGCGGGAGAGGCGTGGAAGCCGCTGTCTTCATGGAAGTCTCCTGAACGGATAGCCGGCTGCTTGCCACCGCCACGCCGTGCCTGAGCGACGTGCGCGGTGAATGTGCTGCGCCGGCATCGCTGATTCAGCGCGCTATCGACTTTATGGAGTGCCAAAGACATTCGTCATCGTCACCGTGGCGGCTAGACGAGTGGTCCGCAGTGTGGCTGAAGTCTGCGTTTAATTAGTGTCGTGCGCGAAGCAAGATCAAGCGTAGCATCGCGCGCCTGGCACGGATACCGTGCATACCCTGGCGGCCAGTCAGGCCGGAACGGGGCCGCTCAATTTATGCAAGCCCTGGATCGACAACGTTCGCTGTTTGTTGTTTTCGTTTGCGGTGTCGATCCGGGCGTTGCGCCAGATCGTCTGTCAGGCGGCGTGCAGGCACGCCGGGCCCATTAGCGGTCCACGCGCTGCTGCAGGTGGGCCGGATACCGGTCGCCGACCACCTTGATCGCGCGCAGGGCGGCTTCGATGGCGGACAGATCGTCGGCCGACAGTTCGACGGTGGCCGCGCCGATGTTCTCTGTCAGTCGATGCAGCTTGGTGGTGCCGGGAATCGGCACGATCCACGGCTTCTGCGCCAGCAACCAGGCGAGGGCGATCTGTGCGCGGGTCACGCCTTTGCCGTCGGCGATCCGGCCCAGCACCTCGATGAGGCTGGCATTGGCCTTCCGGTTTTCTTCCGAGAAGCGTGGCACGATATTGCGGAAATCGGTTTTGTCGAACGCGGTGTTCGCGTCGATGGCGCCGGTGAGGAAACCCTTGCCGAGCGGGCTGAACGGCACGAAGCCGATGCCCAGTTCCTCCAGGGTCGGGAGCACCGTGTCTTCCGGCTCACGCCACCACATCGAATACTCGCTTTGCAGAGCTGTCACGGGCTGCACGGCATGGGCTCGACGAATCGACTTCTCGCCTGCTTCGGAGAGACCGAAGTGCTTGACCTTGCCCTGTTGGATCAACTCCTTGACGGCGCCGGCGACGTCTTCAATCGGCACGTTCGGGTCGACGCGATGTTGGTAGAGCAGATCGATGCGATCGGTATTCAGGCGCTTCAGCGCGGCCTCGACGACGGCACGAATGCGCTCGGGCCGGCTGTCCAGGCCCTGGCTCACGTCGCCCTCCTTGAAACCGAACTTGGTGGCGATCACCACCTGATCGCGAACCGGCGCTAGCGCCTCGCCGACGAGTTCCTCGTTAAAAAACGGCCCGTAGGCTTCGGCGGTATCGAAGAACGTCACGCCCTGTTCGAAAGCGGCCAGGATCAGCTTGATGCCTGCGGATTTTTCAGTCGCGGGGCCATAGCCATAGCTCAAACCCATGCAGCCGAGGCCGATCGCCGAGACCTCGAGACCGCTGCTTCCCAGTTTGCGATGTTGCATGTTCCTGCTCCTTTCGTCGGTTGTCGATTGATGTCATCGATTGATGCCAACGATCTTATGCTGTTGTGAATGGCTCAACAATCTGGCTAGAATTGCACAGGGTATTGAGGGAAATTCATCTATGGCTCGCGCTGGTCTGTCCGAATTAACCGCCTTCGTTGCCATTGCCGACCAGCGAAGCTTTCGCGCGGCGGCGCGTATGCTCGGCGTGTCGCCGTCGGCGCTGAGTCATTCAATGCGGGGTCTGGAGGCTCGGCTGGCCGTGAGGTTACTTAACCGCACGACGCGATCCGTCGCGCTCACCGAGGCGGGTGAGCAGCTCCTGCGGAGGGTGCGGCCCGCCATCGCGGATCTGGAGGAGGCGGTGAATCAGGTCGCGTCGGAGCATGACCGGCCGTCGGGCTCGATCCGGATCAGTGCGTCGGAGGCGTCAGTCAGACCCCTGATCCGCCATGTTCTGCCCGGCTTCCTGGCAGCGTATCCCGACATCCATGTCGAGTTCGTCGTGGACACGCGGCTTGTGGATATCGTGGCCGATGGTTTCGACGCGGGCATCCGCGTCTATAACGACGTGCCGCGCGATATGATCGCCGTCCGGTTCGGGGCCGACATGCGTTTCGCCGCGGTGGCATCGCCGGACTATCTTGCGCATCACGTGCCGCCGAAAGCGCCACACGACCTGATGCAGCACCGCTGCATCCGCTTCCGCTTCGATAGCGGTGCGCTTTACCGGTGGGATCTCGAACATCGAGGCAAGAGCGCCAATGTTGATGTGGCTGGGCCGATGACGCTCGGCAATCTCAATCTGATGATCGAGGCCGCCCTGGCCGGTATCGGCATTGCCTGGGTTCCGGAAGATCACGTGGTGGAGCATCTGGCGGCGGGCCGGCTGGTCCATGTGCTGCCTGAATGGAGTCCGACCTTTCCGGGCCTGTGCCTCTATTACCCCGCGAACCGCCATCCGCCGACCGCACTTCGATTGTTCGCGCAAGCGGTGCGCGACTGGGCAAGCGGGCGGCAAGCGGCGCGGGATTCAGCAGGTTGATCGCCTGGAGATCCCCGATTTCTGTTTCGTCGTGATGATCCGCTTCGCTTACTTGCTCGCAGACTCGACGGGAAGCTCGGCGTCTCGCGCGGGTCGGCGTACGGTTCGCACCTTCCCGCTGCCTCCGCCGCCGCAGAAAAACTGATCGCCCCCATCGGATTCAAGCCCCGACACGAATACGCCAGGCGGCATCTCGAGGCTTTCCAGAACTTCTCCCGTTTGAGGATCGATTCGCCGCAACTCGCTCGCGTCGTTTTCCCAGGTGCCGTGCCAGAGTTCCCCGTCGTTCCAGGTGACCCCGGTGACGAAGCGGTTGGAGTCGATCGTGCGAAGAATCGCCCCGGTTTCGGGATCGACCTGAACGATTTTCCGGTCGCGATGCCGTCCCACCCAGAGTGTCCCTTCCGCCCACGCGAGCCCTGAGTTACCGCCCCCGCCGGGCGACGGGATCGTGGCGAGCACACGGCCGGTATCCGGATCGATCTTCTGGATGCGATCGTCGGCGATCTGAAACAGATGCCGGCCGTCGAAGGCCGTTCCTGCCCGCGCGGCGACATCGATCGAGCGCAGCGTTTCTCCGCTCGCCGGATCGAAGGCGTTCAGCTTGTCGCCGGCAGCGATCCAGACCCGCTGGCCGTCATACGTGACCCCGGCCACATGCTCGACGCCCGGAAAGGGCCCATATTCACGCACGATGTTGGCGGCTGATTTCTTCATGTTTCCATCCTAATCACTCAGGTAGGGGCGCGGGGAGTAACAAAGTCGTCGTGAATCCAGGCATGGGCGGCGTCATCCAGCGTCGCGCCCGCCCGCGTCCGAACGACTGCACCTTGCCGGCTGCTGCCAGCGAGTCGAGTGCCCGCTGCATGGTGCGCTGGCTGGCGTCCAGCGCGATCGCGAGCGCCGAGCTCGACCACGACTCACCGTCGGCGAGGAAGGCTAGCACCATCGCATGCGGCTCTTCGACCGGCCGCGCGAGCACGACGACCTCGCGCGCACCGTGCGGCACCAGCTTGAAGCCTGGCTTCGTCGCGCTCACGCCGGCCAGCGGCCCAAGCAGCGCGCGAAGCCGCCCGACCTCGACTCGCAGCCGCGCGCGATGCGATTCATCGGCGTGCTTCGTCCGAAATGCCCGCGCGATGAGTGCGTCCCTCGACACGTCTTCAGGCCACGCTTCGGCCAAGGCGCGGGCAAGCGCGAACAATACCGGACGCCTCACGAGCGGGACCACGACGTTTGCTTCACGTACGACATAACGACACGCGTCGACAACGAGCGCTTTCGACGCCAGTAACGCCTCGACCTCCTCGAGCAGGAGGGGCCGCTCCTCGCCGTGCGCAATCAGACGCGCCGCGGGTGTGCTCAGGAGAAGGCGTGCGCTTTCGACCTCCGCCATCAGCGACGGGATACCTGCGAGGCGCGCGGCGCGCTCAGCCCGCGCGAGCGCAGCGTGCGCGGTTTTCGTCTGGAGGCGGCGCATCGCGATCCCCGCGACGACCAGTTCGTGGGCTGCTCTCTGCGCGGGTGGGAAGGGCGCGGGATCGAGTTGGGCAAGCAAACGCTCGGCCTCGTCGAGGCGCCCGATCAGGAGGAGGCGCCGGACTTCAAGATACCGCGCATGCGCGGCGTTAAGCCGGTCGCCGTGGGCTTCGAGCGTTGCCCGCGCGGCGTCGAGCGCTTTCGCGGGCCAGCCCAGATCGCGCGAGGCGAGCGCGATTTCGGCCTCGGCGACGATGCACCTCGCGCGGGCCACCGGCTGTTTCGGCCCGAAGGCGCGCGCCGCACTTCGCACAAGCGCTTTCGCCCGCACGAGATCGCCGAGCTGCGCCATCGCGATACCCCGCAGGGCGAGCGCAGGCGCGTCGTCGCGCAAGGCGACCCGGTTCAGCGCGCCGAACGGGTCCCCCGCCGCGAGCGCTCGCGCTGCGGCCGCCACTAGCGAGTCCATGGTCGATTCGAATCCCGCCACACTTGTCACTCCCACCGTTCGGGTGCCGGTGACTAATCTAGCACGACCACCAACCCATTCGTCGCATCGATAACGGAACGAACGACGAAGGACTCGCAAGGAGCGAATCATGACTACGACACATACGACCGGGACACGTGAAGCGTGGCTAGACGCACGGCTCGAGCTGCTCAAGGCCGAGAAGGCGCTCACGCGGCAGAGCGACGCGCTGGTGCAGCAGCGGCAGGCACTGCCCTGGGTGCGCATCGACAAGACGTACCGATTCGAAACCGATGCGGGCAGTGCCTCGCTGGCAGACCTCTTCCAGGGGCGCTCGCAGTTGATGGTGTACCACTTCATGTTCGGGCCCGACTACAAGGCGGGGTGCCCGTCATGCTCGTCGATCGCGGATGGGATCGACGGCGTGGCGGTTCACCTGGCGAATCACGACGTCACGCTGATGGCGGTGTCGCGGGCGCCGCTCGAGAAGCTGAAGGCGTACCAGCGCCGGATGGGGTGGAGGTTCCCTTGGGCTTCCTCGTACGGAAGTGACTTCAACTTTGACTTCAACATCGCGTTTACCGAGGCGCAACAGCGTGAAGGCAGCATTGAATACAACTACGAACACGGCGGCCACGCGATGGACGAGGCACAGGTCCCGGAACCCGTCGTCCAGTTCGCGGCCACGTGCGGAACCGACCCGGCGACGTACACGCGCGACCGGCCGGGCTTGAGCACGTTCGTCCTCGAAGACGGCGCCGTCTATCACACCTATTCCACCTATGCGCGCGGCGTGGACGGCATCTGGGGCATGTATCAGTGGCTGGATCGCGCGCCGAAGGGGCGCAACGAGACGGGCGTCTGGTGGAAGCGTCACGACGAGTACGAGGCGCGCTGAGTCAGGTCATGGGGCACGTTAGCGCAACCGGGAGCCGGGAAATGTCAGGACGCTTGATCGACGCGCGGGTTTCCCAGCGGGCTTTCTTCGGCGTCTCGGCACTGCTCTTCACTGTCAGCACGGCGGTGACGATCGTCGGCGGCGCGTCCATGTCGGCGATGGGCGAGATGCCGATGCCCGGCGGCTGGACGATGTCGATGGCATGGATGCGGATGTGCGGACAGACGTGGCCTGGCGTCGCGGCGTCGTTCCTCGGCATGTGGGTCGTGATGATGGTCGCGATGATGCTGCCCTCTCTCGTCCCCATGCTGTGGCGCTACCGCGAGGCCGTCGGCGGGACAGGCGAGACGTGCCTGGGCTGGCTGACGGTGCTGGTGGGCGCGGGGTACTTCTTCGTGTGGACCGCGTTCGGCATGGCCGTCTTTCCACTGGGCGTTGCGCTGGCGGCGCTCGAGATGGAACTGCCCGTGCTGGCGCGTGCGGTTCCGCTTGCGGTCGGTGTGATTGTGTTGATCGCCGGGGCGTTGCAGTTCACTGCGTGGAAGGCACGTCGCCTTGCTTGCTGCCGCAACACACCCGGGCGTTGCCTTATGTTGTCCGCGAACGCCGCCACGGCGTGGCGACACGGCCTGTGCCTCGGCCTCCATTGCAGCTACTGCTGCGCTGGGCTGACGATGATCCTGCTCGTTGCCGGGGTCATGGATTTGCGTGTGATGGCTGCTGTGACGGCGGCTATCACCGTCGAACGTCTTGCCCCGCGTGGCGAGCGCATGGCGCGCGTCGTCGGGGCGGGTATCGTCGGCGCCGGGGTGTTGCTGATGGCGCGAGCGGTGGGGCTTGGATGAGGCGCCCGCCACCGCTAATCGCGCGTGTTCGCTGGATGGCTGTCGCGGTAGCAGCCGGGGTTTCAGTCGCGATCCGCGACCCGATGAGCGGGCGGCGGTGAGCGCCGCGCCCGCTCCATGCCAATGACAATCAGTCTGTCACGCCGCCGTAATTGCGTTGTCCCCGCAGACGCATGGCGATACGACCGAACGCGCGCCATTGCTGGGCGATCAACCCGTTGCCATAGGAACGCCCCGCGCCGTGCGGCGGGGGCAACTGGTCACGAATGCCGGTCGGCTCGACGGTACGGTCCCACGACACGGTCCTGAACATCATGTCCCACCACGGAAACAGCACGCCGAAGTTACAGCCGTAGCGCGTGCCTTCATGGCCGTAGCCGACTGCGTGATGACGCCGATGAAAAATCGGGCTCACGATCACGCGTTCGAGCAACCATCCATACGGCAACCTTGCGTTCACGTGCTGCACGCTTTGCATGAAGTTGCCGACGGCTACCAGCACGACGAACTGCGTCGGCTGCACGCCGATAAACAGCGAAATCGCGGCGAAGAACGCCGCCTGAATGATGTCGTCGAGAAAGTGATTGCGGTCGTCGGCCCACAACGACATCTGCTGCTGGCTATGGTGCACCGCGTGCAGTTCCCACCACACCCCGAAGCGGTGCTGCCAGCGGTGATACCAGTAGCCGAAGAAATCGAGCACGATCAGATAGATGAGGAACGACACAACCGGCTGATCGGTAACGCCCGGCCACAGTCCGTCGATATCGATGTTGGGCACGTTGTGGATCGCCATCAGGCTCTGCCAGTGATCGAACAGCGGCTGCAGCATGAAGAAGAACGCGATATTGATGATGCCGAGCTTGGCGATCCACGTGTAGATCACGTCGGCTCGCAGCGCCTTGCGATCGGACCACGCCTCGATGGGCCGCAGCGCTTCCAGCGGCCGCAAGGCGATATACGTGATCAGGATTTCCAGCACGCCGACGATGACCCAATAGAGTGCGTCGTAGGTGTCCTCGTCGTATCCCATCAGGCCGAAGCGATAGAAAAACGGCTGCACGATGTCGACGTACAGGAGGGTCTGCAGCGTCGAGATGCCATTGTCGAGTTGGGCGAGGATTTCGTGGATCATCGAAAGCCTCTTGAAATTGCGAGTTCTGTCATAAAACGAAGGCCTGTTCAGTCCGGATTGGGCGCATACACGGGTGCCCGGTTGGCAAAATACAAACCGTGCGGTGAGCGTCCGACCGCGATCGTGTCGATAAGTTTATGCGTCGTCAGATCAATGATGCCGACGTGCCGTGAAAAACGGAATGTGACCCACAGATAGCGGCGATCCGCGGACAGTTCCATGTCGTCAGGGCCGGGCATGAGTCCGGTAATGTCGGCGGTCTTCGTCAGCGTGTTGTAGTCGAGAATGCTGATCGTGCTTTCCACGCGGTTCGTGAGCGCCACGTGCTGGCCGTCGTCGAGATTGCGGAAGTTGTGCGCGCCGCGTCCCGTTTCGATTTTCTTCACGACTTGCTGTTTGTGCCAGTCGACCACGGCGACGTCGTTTTCGCCCGTCATACCGATCAACAGATAGCGGTCGCCCGGCGTCATCCAGAGGCCGGCGGGGGTATTGCCGACATGCAGCTTCCAGAGCACCGTCTGCGTCGCCAGATCGATCGCGGCCACTTCGCCCGTGTCTTGCAGCGTGACGAACACGATCTTGCTATCGGACGAGAACGTCATGTGGCTCGGTGTCTTCGAGAGCGGGACACGTTTGGCGAGCGTCATGTTCTGGCCGTCGTAGTGGTACACGTCGACGCGATCCAGTCGTAGGCCTGCCGTCACGAACCATTTGTGATCGGGCGAGAAACCGAGCTGATAGGGGTCTTCAATATCTTCGACCGTCCGTTGCACCTTGCCCGTGTGCGGATCGAGAAACATCAGGTTGTTCGAGATCGAATCCGCCACGATGAGCGAGTGACCGTCGGGCGTAATCATCAGGTGATGCGGTTCCTTACCGGTTGGCTCCGTGCCGATGACCTTGTGCGTAGCGGGATCGATCAGCGTCAGTTGGGCTTCGCCGGAGTCGAGCACGATCACGTTGTCGGCGGCCTGCGCCGGCATCGCCATGGTGAGCGCGCAATAAGTCAGCGCAGCAAGCGCGCCGGTTTTTTTAATCGAAACGAGTGAAATTGGCATCTGAACGATAGACGGGCAGGGAAAACAATTTGGGGAAGCATCAAGGCGGCGTGCGCGAGGAGATTCAGCGCAGGTAGGCCGCGCTCAAACCGTTAATGCTGATTACTGCTGCTTTACTACTGCATTAACGCGCCAGGTCGCTCTGTCGATGACACACGACGCTTTGTTATTTGTATGAAGGGTTCGGCGATGCATGAGGCCATGCCAGCGGGAAAAAGCGAAAGGGCGCGGCTGATAACAGCGCGCGCCCTTGATTTGATACCAGCTACCTGGTTCCTGTACTCGCGGAGACGTTTAGTCGAAATCGAACATGTCGAACAGCGAGCGCTTCTTCTTGTATCCCCGATGATCCGTTCGGTGATTGTCGTAGCTTCGGTGATTGTCATGCGTGCGGTTGTTGTCGTACGCATGATCGCGATGCCGGTCCCCATCCGGGTAGTCGTTCCGGCTCGTGCGTGCGCTAGCGTGAACCGCCGCGTTGTCGCTCCCGGTATCCTGCGCAATCAGCTTGTCGAGTTCGCCGCGATCGAGCCAGACGCCCCGGCAGGCCGGGCAGTAGTCGATCTCGACCGAGCGGCGCTCGGTCATCAGCAGGTCAGTGGTCGTGCAAACGGGGCATTTCATTGCGTTGCTCCTCAAGGGTAAAAGGACATCGAACGCTCAACATGGCGAGCCGCCCGATCCCGGAAAAACTATCCGGCGTGACTTCGTTCAAGCCTGTCGAACCGCGCTTTTATGCGCGGCCGTCACACCGGCGCTTAGTGGCTCGCGCCAACCGTCCGCTTCGATTTCGCCCGGCGCACGAGCATGTTCAGTGCCTCGACAAACGCGGAGAACGCCATGGCCGTGTAGATGTAACCCTTCGGCACATGCGATCCGAAGCCTTCCGCGATGAGCGTCATACCGATCACGAGCAGGAAGCCGAGCGCCAGCATGACAATGGTCGGGTTGCGATCGATGAAGCGCGACAGCGGGTGGGCGGCAAACAGCATCACCGTGACCGCAGCAATCACTGCAACGAACATGATCGGCATGTGCTCGGTCATCCCGACCGCGGTGATGATGCTGTCGACCGAAAACACGATATCGAGCACCAGAATCTGTCCAATCGCGGCCATTGCGGTCAACTGCACGGTCGTGTTCGCCTTGTCGCGCACTTCTTCCGAATGGACCACGTGGTGGTGAATTTCACTGGTCGCCTTCCAGACGAGGAACAGGCCACCACCGAGCAGGATCAGGTCACGCCACGAAAACGCGTGGCCAAGGAGCGTCACAGCGGGCGCGGTCAGTTGCGCGATCCACGCGACGGTGCCGAGCAGGGCGAGCCGCAGCACGAGCGCGAGCATGATGCCCATGCGCTGCACGCGAGCGCGCTGGGCTTCCGGCAGCTTGTTGCTGACGATCGAGATGAAGATCAGGTTGTCGATGCCGAGCACGATTTCCATCACGACCAGCGTGAGAAGCGCAGCCCATGCAGCGGGGTCGGCAATGAGTACGAGTAGAGCGTCCATGGGTTCCGTAAGCGAATAAAGATGGGTAACGTCGGTATGGCGTTATCATCGCCGTCTTCATGGTTCGAATAAATCAGTGATAATCTGAGCGACATATCGTTTTTTTCGAAGTGTTGCCCACATGCTCAACTATCGGCATCTCTACTATTTCTGGATCGTTGTGAAGGAGGGCGGCTTCGCGCGCGCGGCCGAGCGCCTCGACATGGCGGTTCAGACGATCAGCGCGCAGGTGCGCGAACTGGAGAAATCGATTGGGCGTCAGTTGCTGAAGCCGGCCGGGCGCGGCGTCACGATGACTGAAGCCGGCGAGACGGCATTCAATCGCGCGGAACAGATTTTTCAGCTCGGCGAGGCGCTGCTCGACGAGATGCGCGAGGCGGGCAGTGAACGCGTTGCGCGGCTTGCGGTGGGTCTTTCGGACGGCATTTCAAAGCTCGCCGCGCACGCGCTGCTGGCGCCGGTCCTCGATACGCCGTCGCTCAGGCTCCTGTGTCATGAGGGTGAACATGCGCAGTTGTTGTCCGAGCTCGCGCTCCATCGGCTCGATCTCGTCCTCGCGTGCCAGCCGGCGCCGCACAACGCGGACCTGCGCGTCGTGAGCCAGCGCCTCATCGGTTCGCCCGTCGACTGGTATGGCCCCGCGGAGATCATCAGCAAGTCCGCTCGTGCCGGTTTCCCGCAGTGCCTGGCCGACCTGCCCGTCCTCCTGCCCACCGGGCACGGCGCGTTGCGCGCGCGCCTCGACCGGTGGTTCGAAGCCCAGGGGATCCGGCCTCGGATCGTCGGGGAATTCGAAGACAGCGCGCTGATGGCGGTGTTCGCCGCGCGCGGTCTCGGCGTGTTTCCGCTCGCGGAACTGGGTGCGGAGGACGTGGCGCTGCTGCGAGGCGTGCGCTGGCTCGGCCGGGCGGAAGGCGTGGTCGAAGAGATTCACGCGATCCGCTCGCGGCGCGGGCAACATCATGCGCTCGCTTCTCAGGTGGTCGCCGCCGGCCGTGCGTGAGCGCGCGGTGCGCCCGGCAAGGGGATGTGGCGGCTCGCGCTCTGGTCCGGCTTCGGTCCCCACGCGTTGAACACGGCCGCGAGCAAGGCGATTTCGCCCTCCGCCAGATAGTCGTCCGCGATCGTGACGGCGATGCACAGGCGAATCACCTTGCGGCGCAACGCGGGCTCGTCGATCTCGGCGATCAACGCGGCGAGCAGGGCCGCGTCGAGGTTGCCGACCGGTGGCGCGAACGGCGTGTGCGCGACCGACTGATCCTCACACAGCGCCTGCACGATCCGCGCGAATTGCGCCGGTGCGAGGCCGAGTTCGCAGGCGATATCGAGGCCTTCGAGTGCGCGCTCTTCCGCGTTGCTGACGTTACCGTCGGACGTGAGCGCCAGCGCGACAATACGTGCGGCGGCTTGAGGACTGTTGCGCGGATAGGTCCGCATGTTCGGGCTCCTGGGGCGGACGATGTCCGCAGTGGTGAAGGCCTCAGTCTGCGTTAGATCATGGAACGGATAAATCTGTTAATTCGGGAGTGAAGGTTCGAAAAAACCGAACCTTCTGCGATGAACATGTATGCAGCCTCATCGTTCGGCGCGATGCAAAACAGCCTATCGGATAAGATACGGCTCGCCGCAATTTTCCGAATAGAAGGAGTGTTTTCAGTGATTCAACCGAGCAACGTGTTCAAGGACAACCTCGCCCAACTGCCCGCCATTGACGGTATCGAACGTATCGATCTGGTCGACGGCCAGGGCGCTGTGGTGGCCAGCATCGAGAACAAGCCGGGCAAGCAGGGCTCGCTGGCGGTGTACCACTATCTGCAGCAGACCTTCGGCACGCTGGACGTCAAGGCGGCCGAACACGGCCTCGCGGTGTTCGCCGAACATACGGCCGACGCGCGCAACCGTCCGGGTGCCCACCCGAACGTCGACCATTTGCTGGCGATTGTGGCTGGTGGGGAAGCGTTGCGTATCGACGTCGTCGCAGCGGGCTGAGCGCGCTGTCCCACGCGGCATTCAAACCGTCACGACAATCTTCCCCAACTGTTCGTTCGACTCCAGAAAGCGATGTGCGTCGACGATCTGGTCGAACGGAAATGTTCGGGCAATGATGGGCTTCAACGAACCCGACGTCAGCCCGTCGAGGATGAAAGCCTTGGCGGCGGCTAACCGTGCCGGATCGCTCACGATCTCGTGCACCAGGTAGCCGCGCAGCGTCAGTGCCTTGCTCAACACGGTGAACAGCGGGAAGGGTGTCGGCTCAGCGCTCAAGCCGCCGTACTCGATGAGGATGCCGCCGCGCGACATCGCGTCCGTGAGCGGCTCGAATATCGGGCCACCGATGGGGTCCAACACGACCCTCACGCCCTTTGGTCCCGCGATGGCCTTCAACCGGGCCGCCAGATCTTCCTCCGCGGAAGCGACGACATGGGCCGCGCCCAATTCGAGCAACGCCTGCCGCTTGGCGGAGGTCCGCGTGACGGCAATGGGGATCGCGCCGACCTTATTGGCAATCTGGATCGCAGCAAGACCGACACTGCTCGACGCGGCAGTCACGACAACGAAGTCTCCCCGGCTCAGCTTGCCAATGTCGATCAACGCACCATAAGCGGTGAGATATGGCATCCAGACGGCTGCGGCCGCGTCCCAACTGAGCGACGGCGGATGCTTGACGACGAGCTCGGCAGGAAAGGTGACGACTTCACCATAGGCGGGCCAGCGGACCATGGATACCGGCGGCACGATGCTGACGGCGTCGCCCGGCGCGAAACCCTGCACCCCTTCGCCCACTGTTTCGACGATACCCGCCGCTTCGAGTCCAAGGCCCGACGGTAGCGCTGGCGTTTCGATGTAGGTGCCCGCACGCAGCAATGCCTCGGCGCGGTTAAGACCCAACGCCTTCACACGAATTTGAATCTCCCCCTGAGCGGGCGGGGGAATCGCGACGTCCTCGATGCGCAGAAC